>NZ_CP104263.1:3020408-3640817 GCF_025244825.1 Arthrobacter jinronghuae | reverse complement strand
TGTGTCTGCTATCTGTACTCACACATGCCCTGCAGGGGTTCTGGAAATCAGGGTCCAGGTCCGGGCGAGTACAGACAGACACATGAAACAAAGCGCCGCTTGTTCTTCCCCCTTGTCGCAACAAGTGCCGGCGCGACTCAAGATTGTCTTGGAGTAACTACCGTGAGCAAGCGGACTTTTCAGCCGAATAACCGCCGTCGTGCCAAGAAGCACGGCTTCCGCCTTCGCATGCGTACCCGTGCCGGCCGTGCCATCCTTTCCGCACGCCGTGGCAAGGGCCGTACCGAACTGTCGGCCTAAATAACCTCAAAGTTTGTCGATGCTGCCTCTTAGCAGCTTTACCCCGGATTCCAGGTGGTCCTAATGCTGGCCGTACGGAACCGGGTAAGGGTATCGGCAGATTTTTCTCGTACTGTACGTTCCGGTGCCCGCAGTGGGCGCCGGAACGTAGTGCTATATGCGCTTCCTACGGGTGACCAGCCGAGCCGCATAGGCTTTATAGTGGCCAAATCCGTCGGGAACGCGGTGACACGCAACCTCGTTAAGAGAAGACTGAGGGAAGCGGCAGCGCAGAGCCTCGCTCTCCACCCCACCGGGTTTGACGTGGTGGTGCGGGCCTTGCCTGCTTCCGCGTCGGCGTCGTGGCCGGCACTAAGTGCGGACTACCACAGCGCCTTGAACGCCTGCATAGCCAAACTTTCGCAGCTTTAGACATGTCAGGTGAGGAAGGATGAGCCAGCGATGAGGGACTCCGGATCTATTCCGTTGAGGGCCTTGATTGCTGTTGCCCGTTTCTTATGGAACCTCCCGCGCATGCTCCTCATCGGCCTGCTGATGGCGTACCGGAAGGCCGTTTCGCCCCTCTACGGCCAGGTCTGCCGATTTTTCCCTTCGTGTTCCGCCTATGCCCTCGAAGCAGTCACCGTCCACGGAGCCGTAAAAGGTTCCTGGCTGGCTTTCCGACGGCTTATCCGCTGCCATCCTTGGAACGGCGGCGGCGTGGACCACGTACCTGATGGACACCGGATTTGGGACTCAACGAATGTCCCGAGGATCATTGTGCTGAATCACCCCGTGATTCCAGCTGACGAAGACAGCCGCTCGGCGGCCTGAGGAGAGTAAATGGGTTTCTTCGAGACGATACTGTTCCCCTTTAAGTGGGTAGTGTCATGGATCATGTGGATCTTCCACGAGGGATTCGTTTTCCTCGGGATGGATGCCGCATCCGGGTGGACCTGGACGTTGTCCATCATCGGCTTGGTGATCGTGATCCGCGCCGCGTTGATTCCGGTCTTCGTCAAGCAGATCAAGGCGCAGCGCGGAATGCAGTCCCTGCAGCCCGATCTGCGCAAGCTGCAGCAGAAGTACAAGGGCAAGACCGACCAGCTTTCGCGTCAGGCAATGACGCAGGAGCAGATGGCCCTGTACAAGAAGCACGGCACCAACCCGTTTGCGGCCTGCCTGCCCATGCTCGTACAGATGCCGTTCTTCTTTGCCCTGTTCCAGGTGCTGAACGGAATTTCCTCGTCCAATGCCGCGGGCGAGGGCCAGGGCGCGCTGTCGCACAGCGCCATCCAGCAGTTCGACGAGGCCACCATCTTCGGTGCCCCGCTGTCCTCATCGCTCCTGCACGGTTTCGGCGACGAAGGCCACTTCTCGGTTGTAGTGCTCTCGATCATCATGATCCTGGCCATGACCGCTTCGCAGTTCATCACGCAGAAGCAGATCATGTCCAAGAACATGTCCGAAGAGGCCCTTGCCAGCCCGTTCATGCGCCAGCAGAAGATGATGCTCTACGTACTGCCCATCGTCTTCGGCGTCGGCGGCATCAACTTCCCCATTGGCGTGCTCATCTACTGGACCACCACCAACCTGTGGACCATGGGACAGCAGTTCTTCGTCATCCGGCGGATGCCTACCCCCGGCTCGCCGGCGGCAAAGGCCCTCGCCGAGCGCCGTGCCCGCAAGGGTCTGCCGATGGTTCCGCTCCTCGGTGAGAAAAAGGGCGAGACGCCCGTAGAGGTACCCGCAGCACCGAAAGGCCAGCGCACCCAGCCTCAGAGGAAGAACAGGAAGAGAAAATGAGCACCGAGCACATTGACGATCCCGCAGTTCCCTTGGAAGACGCTGCTGAACCTGAACAGGTCCGCAGCGGGAGGCTTGAGGAAGAGGGCGACGTAGCCGCCGACTACCTGGAAGAACTCCTGGATATCGCCGACATTGACGGGGATATCGACATTGAGGTCCGGAACGGCCGTACGTACATCTCCGTAGTGTCCGAGGAAGGCGACGACGCCGCTCTTCAGGCCCTGGTGGGGCGGGATGGTCAAGTGCTTGAGGCATTGCAGGAACTCACGCGGCTGTCGGTGCTGACGGCCACGGAAAACCGCTCGCGGTTGGTCCTGGACATCATTGGCTACCGTGAGGAGCGCGGCGGACAGCTGCAGTCCATAGCTGAGGACGCAGCCAAGCGTGCCAAGGAAACCGGGCAGGAAGTGGCGCTCGTACCCATGAGCGCCTATGAGCGCAAGATTGTTCACGACGCCGTGGCTGAACTTGGCCTGGTCAGTGAATCCGAAGGTGAAGGCGCGGACCGCCACATCGTCGTTTCCCTGCCTGCTTCTTAGTTACCCCACCCGGCAGTGCAGACAAGGAATATCAAGTAAGTGGTTGAAACAACTCCCGCAGAATTGGACGCCGCCCGGAAGATCTTCGGTGACCGTCTGGAACTGGCTCAAAGATACGTAGAGCACCTCGCGACGTCGGGCATGGAACGGGGCCTTCTCGGCCCGCGGGAAGTTCCGCGGCTCTGGAGCAGGCACGTCCTGAACTGCGCTGTGGTGGCCGAGCTGATCCCTGCGAATGCCACCGTTGCCGATGTGGGCAGCGGTGCCGGGCTGCCCGGCCTGTGCCTGGCCATTGCGCGGCCCGACCTCAGCATGACGCTCATAGAGCCGCTTGAGCGGCGGGTCATTTGGCTCAATGAGGTGGTCACGGATCTTGGACTCGACAATGTCCGCGTGATCCGCGGCCGCGCAGAACAGGTAGTCGACGAGGTAAACGTGGATGTAGCCACGGCCCGGGCTGTCTCGGCCCTCGGCGGATTGGCCGGACTGACGGTGCCCCTGCTGCATGGCAGGGGCCAGGTGCTGGCCATCAAGGGCCGCAGCGCCGAAGAAGAAGTGCAGAAGGCCGCGAAAGCAATCCGCAAGTTGGGCGGACGGGATACTGCGGTGCTGACCGTAGGGGCAGACGTCCTTGAAGAACCCACCACGGTGGTACGCATAACCGTGGGGTGAGGAGCCCGACACCTTAGCTTTCATGCACACACCCATGCCGGTCCCGGGGAATGGCCGCGAAGCGGATAGTCTAGATGAACTAATGCCTTAACGCTTTATGTTGGAAAGTGAGCATGACCAGGTGAGTGCGCGTGATTCTGCCGCAAAACGAATTCCTCCCTTCGCCGCACTCGGTTCTGCCCTGTCCGCCTCGTTCGGTAGAAAGCAACCACAAGTGGTTGTGGAAAAGCCAGCGATCGTTTCACGTGAAACGGTGCCGGCCGAGCGGCTGGAACCCGCTAAGTCGTTGGAAGCCGCTAAGTCGCCGGAACCCGCTAAGTCGCTGGAACCGGCCGAGCAGTTGGAACCCGCCCAGACTGAAAGCAGTGCCGCACTCGTGCAGGCCCCCCGAGCTATCGAAGGTGGTGTATCCGAAGGAGCCGCTCCTGTGGCGACCTCGGAAGACGTTATGGATTTGATGGACGAGAGCACCCCGCTGGCGCGGGAACTGGCCAGTGAAAACCGGCGTCGGGAGAAGCTTCGCGGACGCGTTTTGCCGCGGCCGCCCCAGACGCGCATCATGACGGTGAGCAACCAGAAGGGCGGGGTGGGGAAAACGACCACCACGGTCAACCTTGCTGCTGCCCTGGCGACCGCCGGCCAGAACGTTTTGGTTATCGACATCGATCCGCAGGGAAACGCATCTACGGCCCTTGGCATCGACCACCGTGCTGACGTGGAGAGCATCTACGATGTACTGATCGATGACCTTCCGCTGGCCAATGTGGTTGCGCAGTGCCCGGACATCAGCAACCTCATCTGTGCGCCGGCGACTATCCACCTCGCCGGGGCAGAAATCGAACTGGTTTCCCTGGTTGCGCGTGAACAGCGTTTGAGCCGCGCCATCAATGTCTATGCGGCCGAACGGGAAAAGCAGGGGCTGGAGCGCCTGGACTACATATTCATTGATTGCCCGCCGAGCCTCGGTCTGCTCACCGTCAATGCCTTTGTAGCGGCAAGGGAAGTCCTGATCCCGATCCAGTGCGAGTACTACGCGCTCGAGGGCCTCAGCCAGCTGCTGAAGAATATCGAGATGATCCAAAAGCATTTGAACGCTGATCTGGTTGTCTCCACGATTCTGCTCACCATGTACGACGGTAGAACGAACCTCGCCGCACAGGTTGCCGCCGAGGTACGCGAACACTTCCCCGAGCAGGTGCTGCGCGCGGTCGTTCCGCGCTCGGTACGCGTTTCGGAGGCGCCGAGCTACCAGCAGACCGTGATGACGTATGACCCGTCTTCAACTGGTGCGCTTTCCTATTTGGAAGCGGCAGCCGAGATAGCCCAGCGCGCCTAGTGACACCCCGGCGGGGTTCGGCTGCCAGCTAGCTTCCGCGCCATAGAATACTCTCACAATCAATCCGTGCCGCTTGAAGTGCTGGCATAAGGGAAGGACTTACCCATGGCCGAGAAGCGTCGGGGTTTAGGCCGCGGTCTGGGAGCTTTGATTCCTAGCAGTGCGGAGCCTGCGGAGACAGAAAACCCGAACCAGGGAACCGTTGCTCCTGGGCGTCCGGCTGATTTGTTCTTTGCTGCGGCGGATGAGTCCCGCTCCCAGTTCGGCGGTACGGGTCCGCGCAGGGGCGCAGGCATTAACAAGGAAGCGCTTCGCGGTCCGGCAAAGAAGTCGACCACGCGCAGCTCCGCGTCCCGTCCGGAAGCCCGCAAGCCTGCGGAGGCAGAGGCTCCCAGCCCTGCTCCGGCTGCCAAACCCGACGACTCAGGGGCCGCAGGGACGGTTGCTGGGTCCACCCCGGCCCCCGCCCTGGGTTCCACCAACAAGGGCGCCAATGCGGCTTCCAAGGCCACCCAGAGCGACGTAAAGGGTGCGGCGAAGACCAAGCCCTCCGACGGTCCTAAGGCTGCGGTTGAAGCCACTCAGGCCGCTCCGGTGCCTGCTCCGGCGGATGCGGCTAAGGAAGCGGTTCAGGATGCTGTTGGCCCGGTGGATGCGAATGTTTCCCGTGAAACATCGACCCCGGATTACAGCGGAGAGGAAGGCCTGGTTCAGGTGCCAGGTGCAACGTTCGCCGAGCTTCCTATTGATTCGATTCATCCGAACCGTAAGCAGCCTCGATCGGTCTTCGATGAAGAAGACATGGCCGAACTGGTACATTCCATTCGCGAAATCGGCGTACTCCAGCCGATTGTCGTTCGTCCCTCGCTCGAGGGCGATGCGGAGCACCCCTACGAACTTGTTATGGGTGAACGGCGCTGGCGTGCGTCGCGCGAAGCAGGACTCTCCTCGGTGCCGGCTATCATCCGGTCCACCCAGGATGTTGACCTTCTCCGGGATGCACTCCTCGAGAACCTGCACCGCAGCCAGCTGAACCCGCTGGAAGAAGCTGCTGCATACCAGCAGCTTCTGGATGACTTCGGTTGCTCCCATGAAGAACTAGCAGATCGCATCGGCCGCTCCCGGCCCCAGGTAACCAACACCCTGCGGTTGATGAAGCTTCCTCCGTTGGTTCAGCGCCGCTTAGCCGCCGGAATTCTGTCTGCTGGGCATGCACGCGCATTGCTCGGGCTTGGGGATCCTGCTGAGATGGAGAAGCTGGCGCAGAAGATCGTAGCCGAGGGCCTCTCCGTTCGTGCCACCGAAGAGATCGTTTCGCTTGCGGACGGCCTGCGGAAGCCAGCCAAGACATCGAAGCCAAAGATCGGCGCCCGGCACGAACGGCTGGATTATCTGGCGACGTCCCTCGCTGACCGCCTGGACACAAACGTGAAGATCACCCTTGGTGCGCGGAAGGGTAAGGTCAGTATCGAGTTCGCCAGCGTGGATGACCTGAATCGTATTATGGGTGTCCTCTCTACGCCCGCTGAGTAGTTCCTAGCCCAACGAGGTGCCTAAAGGGCCGGTGTTTCACGTGAAACACCGGCCCTTAGTGCTTTTTGAGGAAAGGTCGCATGGGCTGGTTTGCCGGGATCGGCTGTCACCGTGCAAGCTCGGCGGCCGCCCACGCTACTGCGACCGAACGGTTGAGCGGCTCTACGGACCGCAGGCGGCCGGTTTGTTTCGCTGCCGCCCGTCTTATTGCGCTGTTGATGTGTCAGATGCTCGCCCCGGGACGCATGTACCGCACATCGACACACTGGGCGGTAGCTCCGTCAGTGTCAGGCAGTCTCCACCACGGTCCCGGTTCTCGACGTTTCACGTGAAACAGACTTGGCAAGGGAGGGACCTTGCTCCGCGTCTCTGATCCCTGGCCTGAAGGGCGGGATTGCAGGTCAGGCGCATCGGCGAATGCTAGGTTTCACGTGAAACCCAGTTCCAGCTACGGCGGCAATACCTACACCTTGTGGTCTCGCGCCTCCTCTGCCGCAGCCCTCCATTCGACCACCCGACTGGGCGAATACATGCCCGGAGGGGCGTACTGAGCCGATTGAGGTCGTGTCGGCTACGTCCACGTGTTGTAATTGCGGCTCCCTAGAGTCGGGTGCGCGCAATGCCTGGGCGCCGGCCAATCCCTCCGGCGAAACCCACGGTGCTAGTGAACCTTAGGCGCCAGCACGTCTGAACCTTAGGCCCCAGCACGTCCGAGGTACCTTCGACGTGGATAGACCGGTTCCGCGGTTTGGTGCGGTTACGAACTACTATAGGGTTGATGAAACCCGTTATGGCTGTGGACCGGCAGGTCTCCGTATGCAAATTGGGCGCTGCGGAACCCCTCAAAGGCCGGCACGGCTACACGGCACCAGCTGATTGCCGCCCTGCTGGAGGCTGAGACGAGCCGCAAGACTTGGGCTGTTTCACGTGAAACGACGTGCTTGCAGACAGCGAGGACGCCGGCACCCCTTAGCGCAGGGCCTTCCGAAGTCATGCGGGCACTGTCCGGCCGGGTGATCGCTCATGTACGGGTATCTGGGTGGTCATCGGCGGTATTGTTGACGGCCATTGTCAAGGGTTGAACACGGTCCTTCACTGACTCATAGGGACAGGGCGATGGCTTAAGAACATACCCCGCCACCGGCATCGAGGTCCTGGCGCTGTGCCACACAGCGGGAACCCAGATGAAACCGTGCGCTGTAAATGTGGGGCGGGCGAAGCGCAGCGGTCCTTCATTCGGTTTGGCGGTAAACGTGAAGCGCAGCGGTCCGTCATTGGGTATTGGGCCTGCGCCACGCTGCGAATTGTTCGTATTCCCTTAGTAGCCCCGGATTCCCATAGTAGCCCCGGACTGTTTCACGTGAAACCACGCGGGCGTGTGGTCAGGGGGGGGCACTTAGCTAGGCCCATGAGAAAGGCATGCGTCCACCGGACATGGTGGAAAGCGAGGTGAATGGACGGGATGTTTAGCAGCCCGTCAGTCCGCACTACCGCTGCACAGATGATGCAGGGATTGTAGGAAGCGGGCGTCATCGCTTGGCGGCGTTTCACGTGAAACACCAGCCGGCGGGGTGGAGAGGCTGCCCTTCACCGGGCCGCTGCACCTAAGCGGGCGAGACGTGGGCGCGAGGAACAGGAGGGCTACGTGCGGCCGAGGGATTCCCCCGTGAAGTCATGGACCACCCAGCAGGGGGGTTCTGTGCACCCAGGCGGACTGCAGCCCGCCTGGCGGTTTATGAGCAGGCTCTGCCTCGCCGCCGGCCCTGCGGTTGCCGACCAGTATCCCGCTTTAACTTGGCGTCGATTATGGGGTGCGGATTCGAACTGCAGCCAAGCAGACCTATTGGTCTGGTGCTGACAAGAAACGGGCCCTAGGTGCCCGAGAAGGGCCCCACGGACTCTACTTCCACCGAAGCTCGAGGCTGGAACTACAGGGGAGCAATTAGCAGGATGCCGGCATGAAGGATTCACGTGACTGGTGGAGTCGGTTGGGTGTTATCCCGTGTCATGTGTCGCCGAGGCGTCAGGGCGGAGGTTCCAGGGTAACGGCACACGACGCCTCAGTTGCTTAGCCAAGATGGAGACAACTGAACACCGCCGCTCCTGAATACGTTCGCGAAGACGCAGACGACTACTGAACCGAGAACACAGGTGACGGCTGGCGCATGCGGCACCACGGGTAGCGGCTCGGTATCTTTCCAAACCTGGAGAAGTGCCGCGCCGGATACCGCCAGCTTGTCCCCGTGCCGGAAAGTACGTCGGGCGGCCGTCCCGCTAAAGCCAAGTCCGTGCTCAACGTGTGGATGGAGGTGGGGCCTCCGAAGACCCGCTCGGCCTGCCGTCCGCGGTTGAGCTTCTCCTGGCCGGCTAGGGTTTGTAGCCGTCGAGTGTTTGCCGCTCCTGTGATTCTTCCAAGCGTCCGATCGAGCCTGGCTGCGCTTCGGCTAAGTGCTGCCGGACGTCGCCAGTGGGGGGCGTCCTTGTCTGAGGCTGGATGTGTTCCTCATTTAACCTGGTCGAAGCAGCACCGGACACCGAACACCGAACACCGGACACCGGACACCGGACACCGAACACCGCACCGCACCGCACCGCGCTGACCAGTTCCGCCCTCGACGCCGTGTTTCACGTGAAACGAGGACAGGGTGGATGGTGGAGCCCGGTGGCTCAAGAACGCCTATCCGGCGGAAGGATTGGCCGATGCGGGCTGTTCATCGGGTAGCTTCCGCATTCTTCGCAGGGGTGACAGCGCGACCGGCAGGAAGGCTACACAGGCGGCCGCCGCCGCGATCCAGAGTGCTGCCTCCGCTCCATACAGCTGCCCAAGCACTCCGCCCAGCAACGCGCCGACGGGCTGAGTACCCCAGACCAGGAAACGCATGGTTGCGTTCATGCGGCCCAGCAAGCGGTCCGGGGTCAGACTTTGCCGAAAGCTCACTTGAGTGACGTTGTAGACCACCGTGCCGAAGCTGGCCACGGCCAGTCCAGCCGCGCCCAACCAAACCGACCATCCGCCTCCCGCAGCAGGCAACAGAAGAGCAAAAGGCGCTGTCACAGCCATGGACAGCCAGATGGCAGGTCCTTCACCCAGCCACAGGGTTAGCCGCCGGGTCGCCAGCGCGCCGGCAAGGCCGCCAATCCCAAGAACCGAAAAGACCATGCCGATTTGGTGCGCACCAAGGCCAAGCTCTCTCGGAAGGAAGAACACCAGCATCGCCATGTACGCGGCAAAGGCCAGGTTGAACAATGCTGTGGCACCAGCAATGGCCCGCAGCAGGGGGTTGCCCAGAACGAAACGCAGGCCCTCTGCGATGTCCCTGCCCAGCTGGGATCCCGGCACTGGCTCTGGCTTGGGCTGCCGGTGACGCATGCGCCCAATGAACAGCGCGGACAATCCCATCGCGATTGCATCCAAGGCCAGGGCAATGGGCGCCGTCAGCCAGGCAATGAGCTGGCCGGCTGCGACCGGACCCCCAAGTTGGGCAACTGAGTGCACCGTTTCCAACTTGGCATTTCCTTCGACCAAATGGTCTCGCCCGATAAGCCGCGGCAGATAGCTTTGGTAAGCGACGTCGAAGAAGACGCTGAAAACGCCGATAAGCAACGCCACGACGTAAAGCTGCCAGACTGTGAGTACCCCAAGCCACCAGGCGAGCGGAACAGTGAGCAGGACCGCCGCCCGAATCAGGTCCGAAGAGACGAGCACTTGGCGGTAGCGCAGCCGATCGACCCATACTCCGGCGGGCAGTCCGATCAACAGGAACGCAACGGTGCCCATGGCCGAAAGCAGTCCAACTTCGAATTCACTGGCCGTCAGTGTCACCACCGCCACGAGTGGCAGCGCCAAGCCCGAAACCTGCTGCCCTAGCTGGCTCAGGGAAGTGGCATAGAACAGGAATCGGAAGTCGTGATCCCGTAGGACCCCACCAGGGGCCACAGCCGCGTCGCCGTCTTCAGTCGTCATGCGGTTGACTCTGACCAATCGATTGATCTTTGTCAATAGGCCTTCTGGTATTGTGCACACATGACAGACGAGAGCGGCACGGTCCCTCGGCGGTCAGCAAGCGAGGAAGAGGCGAAAGCCCTTGCATCGGCAATGCGTATCCGCATTTTGCGCCTCTGCAGGAAAGAGCAGCTGACCAACAAGGAAATTGCGACCAGGCTCGCAGCCAATCCGGCGACAGTGCTCTATCACGTCCGCAAGCTCGTCTCAGTAGGCTTCTTGGAACCGCAGGAGGCGCGGTCCGGGCCGAGTGGCGCATACGAGATCCCTTACAGCGCCACGGACAAGTCATGGCAGTTAAACCTCGATGGCCGGGATCTCCGCTTGCGGGGCGCAGCTATCGGCGCGTTTGTTTCCGAGGTCGGACAGGTCCCCGCGTCGGAACAGGTCCAAATCTCCCGGCTAGGTATACGTCTCACCGAAGAGGGACATGCCCGGCTCCTCGAACGCCTCCAGGCTCTGCTGGATGAGTTCGAAGCCGAAGAACCTCCTGAGGGCAGCACACACTACTCGCTTTTTATGGCGATCCATCCTGACTCCCCACCCGAAACGCAGCTAGAGCGGCAACCAGGCAATGCCCGCGAAGCCAACCCCTGACGGTTTAGCAGGGGCTTATTTTGACCAGGTCACCCAGGGCACCCAGGTCACCCAGGGCACCCAGGGCTACACGGCGCCGGGGAGCGTGTTGTTTCACGTGAAACGGTTATCGGATTGACTGCAGCCGTTCGGCCGCGTCGATAAAGGGCTGGAGCGGCGGAGTGAAGAAAATCGCGCCGGCGAGTCCGCCGCTGCGCAGGGTCGCCCCGATGTGCACCGGAGGTACGAGGCGGAGCCCCGCAATGGCGGCAGCATCCATACCCCAGGGGACCCCGCGCCCGCCGAGCGCCGGAATCCGCATCGTCGGATGCTCCGTCGACGCGACCGCATACAGGGAGCTGGTCAGTTCCATCATTTGCGCCGGGGTCCCGATGGAGACCGGACTCAGCGCGGGAGCCGCCGCCGCAGCGGCGCCGCCCAGCCCCAGTGTTTCCATGATCAGGCTGTCGCCACCGCTGTACCCCAGATCAGCGGACGTCCAAGGCGCTATGAGTTTTCCGGAAAACCCGGCGATCGGCGGCAGGGGTGTACGGAACCACTGACCCGGCACGCCGGAAACCCTGACCGCGAACTCCTTCTCGTTCATTGCCATGGCCGTGACGATGGAACTGCCCGGAATTGACTCTGCTCCGTCTGCAATCACCTTTGCGGCTGCCATGGCGACGTGCAGGAAATGGAATTCCGCTGTGTCGAGGTACGCCAGCAATGAAGCGGCCTCCGGGCCATCGCCCGGACGCCGGAGGATGCGTTCCAGGACGGCATTCCGGAACAGAAGCCCGGCAGCGGTTTGCCTGCCGTGGAGTTCATCGCCCATCGCCAGCGCCTGCGCCATGATGGGCAGCAGCGGTATCGGAGATTCCCGGAGGATCTGCGCCAAGGCCGGTGCCACGTGGTTCCTGATTCGGACCAGATTGTCGTCAACCGCTGGTCCCTGGGATCCGAAGGTAAGCGCCTGCGTCCCTGGACCTTCATTCATCCTGCACGTAGCGGTGCGCCCGGACAGGCGGTCCTGCACCACCAGTACGGGCATGGAGGCAGAGCAAACCCCCGTAAGCGAACCAACGGCGCCGTACTCGTGGCAGGAGCCAACCGGATCTCCCCCGAGTGAAGCAAGGCGTCAGCCTCTGCCGGGGTGGCAGCGAGCCCTTCGAATACGGCGGCGCCAACAACCGCCAAGCGTTGGCAACCGGTGTAATCCTGCCACTGCATCATCGGTCCCGAGACGAGGATGGTCTCCTCAGTCATACCCGGGACCGTCATGCCAGAAGCATGGCACACGGCACGGTACGTTGGTGCGATGAATGATGGCGGGTTGCTCGGCGTCCCGGGTGCGGTCGCCCGGGCCTACGACGCCGTTGCGCGGGCCTACGCGGAACTGATCCCGACGCCGGGCGGGGCCGGGGGGCCGGAGGATGAGCTGGACCTGGCCGTGGTGCGCAGGTTTGCCTTCTCACTGCCGGCCGGAGCCGCCGTCCTGGATGCGGGTTGCGGCGCCGGGCGGATGATTAGCTATCTCGACGCACTGGTGCCAGTGGCTATCCAAGGGTGCGACATTTCGGAAGGTATGGTCCGCCAGGCCCGGAAAGCCCATCCGCGAAGGCGGTTTGAGATAGCTGCGATATCCTCGTTGCCCTACGCCGACGGATCATTCCACGGGGTGCTGGCCTGGTATTCGATTATCCACACCCCGGCTGCAGCACTACCGGAGGTTTTCGCCGAGTTCCGGCGGATACTGCGCCCCGGTGGACGGCTCCTGTTGGGTTTCCATGCGGGGCTAGGGCCCCGCAGAATCACAAAGGCCTACGGACAAGAAATGGAACTTACGGCCTACCTCCACGACATCCCGAAAACAGCCGCGGTGCTGGAGGGAGCAGGTTTCCAGATCTATGAAAGCCTGAACCGCCCCCCGACCGCCGGGGAAGGCCATGCACAGGGATTCATCAGCGCACAATGCCCTTAGCTGACAGGCCCGGCGGGATCCTCAGGATGTCCTGCAGAGCGGGCGCTCCAACCTCACGGAGAGTGAAAAACGCGGGATCTCCGCGCTCAATACCGGGTTTCCATAGGAAACGCCGGACTGTCTAGAGGCCGGAAACCCGTCTCGCAGCCGGCTCTTCCGCCGGATTGAACTTCAGCACATCGTCCAGGGCCAGGGTGCCCGTGGGCTGGTCCTCCTCCTCGAGGAGGTACAGGCGCTGGATACCAATCACGATTGAATCGGCAACCGTCTGGCGGAAGACCGGATCGGCGAGGCGCTCGGCGTCGTGCGCGTTGCTGAGGTAGCCCAGATCGAGCCCCACGGACGGTACGCCCGGCACCTTCAGAGTGTCCCAGGTGCGGGCATGCACGCCCAGGTTGTCCAAGTCGGTGCGGGCGCCTAGTTCCTTCAAGAGCAGGACGGCGGCCCGGTGGCCGATGGGGGAGCGTGCTTCACCGGTACCCGGCAGGCCCCAGTAGTAGGCAGCCATGCCGGAGGCGGCCTGCTGGTTCAGCCAGTCACAGTGGATATCCAGGTTCAGGCTGGGCACGTTCCGCGGAGATCCCGATTCGGATGCGGCACCGCTTTGCTGCGGAACCAGCCGGGCACCGAATTCACGCAGGATGCGTTCCACACGCCCGGCGATATCCGTGGTGACCAGCAGTTCGGTCAGCGGATCACCGGTGAGCCGCTCGACGCAGTGCCGGGACACCAGCTGCGAACGGCCGATGTTTACGGAAATAACGCGTCCGCGCAGGGCCGCGGTGGAGCGGTCCAGCCGTTCGTAGTCGCGCAGGGCGAATGCCTGGCTGGGCGAGATGGCGCGGTTCACCCGGGACATGGACAGCATGGTGTCGCGGTCGCACACGCCAGTGCCCGGCAGCCCCAGGTTCTGCTGCAGCTCGGCCACTGCGTAGCGGGTACGCACTCCGAAACTGCCGTCAATGTGACCGTAGTAGAACCCGAGGTGGGACAGGTGGCGTTGGAGCTCGGCGACGTCGTCGCCCCGCAGCTGCCCGCCCTCAACGTAGTTCAGGGTCCGGTCGCCGAAGCGGAACTGCGCCTCGGACAGGGCCCGCTGGGTGTCCGGACCGGCAACGCCGTCGACAATCAGGCCTCGGCTCTGTTGGAAAGCCCGGACCGCGGCGTCTACGTGGTCATCGAAAACGGTTGGATCATTAACGGCGTCCGGTGCCAGGTAGGACAGGGTGACGCCGGCGCGCAGCAACGCTTCACGAAGCGCTACCACGCGCCGGCCGGCATCCAGCCTCCGCAGGCTTTCACCATGCACAGTCATTGCTATTTACTTCAGGAAGGCCGCGAATTCCTGCTCCAGGACCTGCTTCGGCTTGGCGCCGATGGAAGTCGCCGCAACCTCACCGCCCTGGAACACGTAAACGGCGGGGATGGAAGTGATGCCGTACTGCGCGGCGATCGCGGGGTTTTCATCCACGTTCACCTTCACTACGTCCACCTTGTCGCTGTACTGCGCGGCAATGTCGTCGAGGATGGGGGACAGCATGCGGCACGGGCCGCACCATTCAGCCCAGAAGTCCACGATTACGGGCTTGTCTGCGGTCAGGACATCGGTACCGAAAGAAGCGTCGGTTACTGCTTTTGCACTGCTCATTTTTTGCTCTCCTAAGCGAGGAACGGAATTAGAGGGCTGCGTGTTCGGAAACAGCCTCTGACGGCGGGGTGGGGACCTCCGCCGCAGTGGAGACGGAATCGCCCAGATCGGCGAGGTAGTGTTCGACGTCGACGGCGGCCACACAGCCCGAGCCGGAGGCGGTGATGGCCTGCCGGTAGGTCGGGTCGATGACGTCGCCGGCCGCGAAGACGCCCGGAAGGGATGTCTTGGAGGTACGTCCCAGGACGGCGATGGTGCCCTCCTCGGTGAGTTCAAGCTGGCCGCGGACCAGATCCACCCGGGGGTCGTTGCCGATGGCCACGAACACGCCCGTGACGTTGAGCTCGGATTCGGAACCGTCCTTGGTGCTGCGCAGCACCAGGCCGGTGACCTTGTCCTCGCCGCGGATAGCGGCTACTTCCGAATCCCAAGCGAAGCGGATCTTCTCGTGGGAAAGGGCACGCTCCTGCATGATCTTGGAGGCACGCAGGCTGTCCCGGCGGTGCACCACGGTTACCGAGGAGGCGAACTTCGTCAGGAACAGTGCTTCCTCCAAAGCGGAGTCCCCGCCGCCGATGACGGCGATGTCCTGGCCCTTGAAGAAGAAGCCGTCACACGTGGCACACCAGCTGACACCGCGCCCGGAGAGGCGCTTTTCGTCCGGCAGTCCCAGTTCCCGGTACGCGGACCCGGTGGAGATGATGACTGCGCGGGCGCGGAAGGTTTCGCCCGTACCGATGGTTACCGTTTTGATGTCGCCGGTGAGGTCTACCTCTGTGACGTCCTCGAAAAGGATTTCGGTCCCGAATCGAGCGGCCTGCTTTTCGAAGTTGGCCATCAGATCCGGTCCCATGATGCCTTCGGGGAAGCCGGGGAAGTTCTCCACATCGGTCGTGTTCATCAGCTCGCCGCCGGCGGTAACTGAACTCGCAATCAGGAGCGGTTTCAGGTTGGCGCGCGCTGCGTAGACGGCAGCAGTGTATCCGGAGGGGCCGGAGCCGACGATGATGACCTCGCGGACGTCGCCGGCAGCGGCGGCGCCGTCGTTGGCTACGGGGTTTTCGGTGCTCACGGGGCGGTGAACCTCTTCCTTGTAGAACTACAGTGTTGAACTAAAAATCGAGATCGAATCCCAAAGGACCGATTCCTATGTGGATCACCCGGCACAACGAATACCGGGCCCAGCTTATTCCGGCAGGCCCGGCGGGGACAGGCTCGTCACGGCTGGGCAGAAGGATCCGAGCGCAGGGGTCAGGACACGCCGATTTCGGCGATCCTAAGTCCCCACGGGTACGCGGCCTGCACCCCGCTGAGGCGGGGCAGCTGCGTGAAGTTGACGATGACGTAGCGGGCAGAAGCAGCCTGCCCGTCCGTCTTCGGCACCGGAATGCTGGTGGTGGGACCGGTGAAGCCGCTCTGGGCAACCGACGTCGCACCCTCCAGATCCGGAGTGTCGTTGAGCATTACGGAGAAGCTGCCACCCGTGCCGTTCAGCTGGGTGATGTTGATCTCATTGATCGCCGATTCCGAACCCAGATCCACCACCATGGCCAGGCTCGGGGCGAGCCCGCCGAACGTGTCGCTGGCATAGACGTAGCTGGACCAGTAAGAGGACGGGTTGCCGTCGATGATCTGCGGCAGGGCGCCGTCGTTGGCGGAATCGAGCTGCGGATTGCCCGGAACCAGACGGGTGATGCCTGCAATCTCGGGTGCCGGTGCAGGTGCGGCGGCGTCCGCGCTCGGGGCGGCCTGCGCAGCCTCCTGCGTCGGTTCCGTGGAGGCACCGGCTTCCGGGTTGGACCCGAACATATCGCCCATTTTCCCGAGCTGGGAAACGGCGAGGACCACTGCGAGGACAAGCACGAGACTCAGGATCGCGCCGATAAGCACGCGGCCGGACTTGCGGTTCGGTTTCTCCTCGGCGCTGTCCTCTTCGAAGTCCTCGTCCGGATCACCGTACCCGTAGCCGTCATCGTCGTAACTGCCTGCCGCCAGGGCGGACTTGGGGAAGGTCGACGCCGAGCGGGAGTTCCGTTCCGGAACCGGTGCAGCCCGGGGCTCGTCATCTTCCCACTTAGTGACCTTGGCCGGCTGCGCTTCGGCGGCCGACTGCCTGGGCCGGTTAGCGGGAGGCGGGGGGACGTTGGCACCGCCGGTGGCGGCCTCGGCCGGAGCGTCGGCTGACTCGCCGAACTGAAGGTCGCGCTCGGCCGCAGCGGCCCCGGCGCCGGCTCCAGCAGCAGCAGCGGCGCTGCGTCCAAACCGGGGGAGCTTGGGCTTGTGCGCACCGGAGAGCAGCGGCTTGCGCGGCTCACGCTCCTCGTGTTCAACGTAGCGGTCTTCTTCAACGGTTTCCGGCTCGCGGGAGCGGGGCATACCGAAGATTTCCGAGCCGAGGGTGTCGGTAAAGAAAGGCTCGACGTAGGGGGCATCCCGCTCAATCACGAGATCCAGGAGATCCGCCGCGCTGGCAGTATTCGTGACCAGATAGGTACGGCCGTCGCTGACACCCAGATCCAGCACCTGGACGTTGCCGTGGCGTTCACCGGTGGCGATTTCACGGGCGCTGGCCGAGACCTGGCTGGCATTCACGGGGGCGGCTACGAGGATGCTGACGGAGCGGTTCAGGACCTGGTCCACACCATCGAGCACCATGTCCTGCTCAGCTGAAGCGAGTACCAGGGCTGTCACCTTGTAACGCCCGCCCAGTACTGAACCGACGTCTACGGACTGTGGCACGTGTTCCTCCCATGAAAACGGCAATAAGACTGCGTCAGGCTTATCTGACATTGCGTACTCGGATGTTCGTTCACGGACACGGAACGCGGCCGGCTGCCGCAGCCCTGAACTGCCTGCTTTGTTCCCATGCTACCCGTGCCGTCACAGAATGCCGGAAGCGGCACTTTAGGGAGTGCGCCGGAGTTTGGCAAGGAGCGGTGCCAGGAACGCGTCCAGCTCGGAGACCTTCAGAACGCGCAGCATGAGGTAGTACGCCACGGCCATCAGGGCGCCGCAGACCACCAGGACTACGGTGGCGGAAGGCAGCGATTGCCAGGCAAAGCCGTCGGCCGAGTAGCCGCCCAGCACAGCCAAGGCGGCCGAACCGACGGCGGAAGCAGCCAAAGCGGCAACCACGAGCCGGACGTGGACGTCGAAGACCCGGGCGCCGCCGTAGTCGCCGAGGCTGCGGCGGAGGAAGATGTGGCTGAGGACGACGGCCGCGACGTTGCCCAAGGAATAGGCGATGGCCAGGGCGAAGATGATCCGGTCGGCGGGCAAGGTGGCTGCCCCCAGGGCAAGCGTGATGCCGAAGGCCGAAAGAATCAGCTGCATAACGAGCGGGGTCTTCGCGTCCTCGTTGGCGTAGAAGGCACGGTTCATCAGGAAGGTGGCGCTGAGGAACGGTGCGCTGATCGCCAGCAGCACCAGCACCTGGGCCTGCAGCGCGGCGGAGACATTCGATCCGCCGCTGAACCAGATGCTGATCGGTCCGGCCAGGACAATCAGCACCGCGGAGCAAAAGACGGTGGCCACCCCGATGGCCCGCAGCCCCTGCGACAGGGTCGCCCGGACGCCGTCGTAGTTTTTCTCCGAGTAGGCGTGGGACATCTGGTTGAAGAGCACCGTGGCGAGGGACAACGTGATGACGGAGTGCGGAATGATGTACAGCATCGACGCCGTTTCCAGGTTCAGCTGACCGGCAATCTCACGGCCCATGGCCTGGTATTCGGGCCGGGCTTCGGAAGCGATCGTGGCCACGGCTGTATAGACCAGGTAAGCGCCGTTGCCCACAAGCATCGTGATGATGGTCCACTTGGCCACCTTCCCGGTTTCCCGCAGGCCCACCCCGCGAAGCCCGAACGAGGGACGCAGCCCCAGTCCAAGGCGGCGCAGCGGGACCAGCAGGATCAGTGCCTGCATCACAATGCCGAGGGTGGTGCTGCCGGCCAGGATGACGGTGGCCTGGGTAGTCCAGTTCTCCGGAGAGAACGACGACGTCTCCTCCCTGCCGATGAACGTAATGAAGACGAGAAGGCCGGCGATCGCGATGATGTTGTTGACCACGGGCGCCCACATGTAGGCGCCGAACCTGCCGTTGGCGTTGAGGATCTGCCCGATCACCGCGTAGGCGCCGTAGAAGAAGATCTGCGGGAAAAGCCAGTAGGCGAAGGTGGTCGCCAGGGCCAGCTGGTCCGGGCTCAGCGACAAGACCGTGGACAGGATCACGGGTGCAGCGAGCGTGGCCACGAGGGCTATGCCGGCCAGCACGAGGAGGCAGAGGGTGAGGATCCGCGAAACGTACTCGGCGCCCCCGTCAGGCCGCTTGCTCGCCTTGATGATCTGCGGGACCAGCACTGCGTTGAAGACGCCGCCGGCCACCATCAGGTAGATAAAGTTCGGCAGCACGTTCGCTGAACTGAAGATATCGGTGACCAGTCCGGTGCTGCCGATGGCGATTGCCAACAGGGCGGTGCGGACCAGTCCAAGGACACGGGAAACGAGTGTTCCCGATGCCATCACGACACTCGAACGCGTAGTACTGGGGGCTATGTTCTTTTCGGCCATCGTGACCCTATGTTCTCACCTCCGGTCCGGATTGCCTCAAACGGCGCTGCGCCCCGGGGGAGTCAAAGGTAGCGGGGGAGGATCTCGCGGGCGAGGTCCGCGATGCGGCGCTCGTTGGGGAAGGAGAGCCGCCGGCCGAGCTCCGCCAGCGGAACCCAGGCGACGTCCACGGCTTCGTGGTCCGGATCATTTTCGATGGTCAGATGCCCGCCGCAGGCTTCCAGGAGGAAGTGGTGGACCGTCTTATGCACCCGGTGCCCGCTGACCGTAAACCAGTAGTCGATACTGCCCAGTGCCGTCAGGATGCGGCCGTCAATGCCCGTCTCCTCCGCAATTTCGCGGATGGCGGCAGCCTGATTGTCTTCGTCGTTTTCGGGGTGGCCCTTGGGCAGGCACCATTCCAGCCGGCCGCCGCGGTTCAGTCGGGCAATAATCGCGACGTGCAGCTGCTCCGTTGAGGTGTCGACCACAATCCCGCCGGCCGAAACCTCCTCCACCGTGGGGAGGGGGGTATGCACCGAATGCGCACCGGCGCCGCCCATTGACGCAGTCAACGGGGTCCGCTTGGGGGCGCTCGGTACGGGATGGGCCATACTCCCACTGTAACGATCTTTGCCGGGGGATGATGACTGTTATGCGGGCTGCCGGAGAGGAAGCGGGAACCCTCGGCGTGTCCGCGCTCCAGCTCTCACCCCTTGTCGGCCTTCACCGTTTTATCTGGCAGGCTTAAAGCACTATGGTGCACCTTTTTGATAGTTCGGCTTTGAAGTCCCCGTTACCCGAGGTGATCCCGGAACTCGGGGCGCGTTTCGAGGATGCCGGGTACGAGCTTTCGCTCGTTGGCGGCCCCGTCCGCGACCTGTTCCTGGGCAGGGTTTCCCCGGATCTGGATTTCACCACCAACGCGCGCCCGGACGACATCATCAGGGTCATCAAGGGCTGGGCCGACACTTACTGGGAGATCGGCCGGGAGTTCGGCACCATCGGGATGCGCAAGGACGGCTTCCAGGTGGAGGTCACCACCTACCGGGCCGATGCCTATGATCCCGACTCCCGCAAGCCCGCCGTGGCTTTCGGCGACAAGCTTGAAGACGATCTGTTCCGCCGTGACTTCACCATGAACGCGATGGCGCTGCGGCTGCCGTCGATGGAACTGGTGGATCCCTTTGGCGGTGCCCGCGATCTGCATGCGGGGATGGTGCGTACCCCCGGTGCGCCGTCGACGTCGTTCTCCGACGATCCGCTGCGCATGATGCGGGCCGCCCGCTTCGCCTCCCAGCTGGGGGTGGAAGTGGCGCCGGACGTTTTTGAAGCGATGCGGGACATGGCCGGGCGGATCGAGATCATCTCCGCCGAACGGGTCCGGGACGAATTGACCAAGCTGATCTGCGGCAAGGCCCCGTGGACCGGCGTGAACCTGCTCGTGGAGAGCGGCCTGGCCGAGCACGTGCTGCCTGAGGTTTCAGCGCTGCGCCTCGAGATTGACGAGCATCACCGGCACAAGGACGTGTACCAGCACTCCCTGACGGTCCTCCGCCAGGCGTGCGAACTGGAAACCGACGGCGACGGTCCGGTGCCGGCACCGGATTTCGTGCTGCGCTTCGCGGCCCTGATGCACGACGTCGGAAAACCCTCCACCCGCCGCTTTGAGTCGACCGGGTCCGTGAGCTTCCTGCACCACGACGCCGTCGGCGCCAAGCTGACCGCCAAGCGGATGAAGGCCCTGCGGTTCGACAATGACACCATCAAGGCCGTGGCCCGGCTGGTGGAACTGCACATGCGCTTCTACGGCTACGGTGATGCAGGCTGGACCGACTCGGCGGTGCGCCGCTACGTGAACGACGCCGGTCCGCTGCTGCAGCGACTGCACCGGCTCACGCGTTCCGATGTCACCACCCGCAACCGGCGCAAGGCCGAGCGGCTGGCCTTCGCCTACGACGATTTGGAGCAGCGCATAGCCGCCCTGGCCGAGCAGGAAGAGCTGGCCGCGATCCGTCCGGACCTGGACGGCGAACAGATCATGGCCCTGCTGCAGATCCGTCCCGGACCGGTGGTGGGCCGCGCGTACCGGTTCCTGCTGGAGGAACGGATGGAAAACGGTCCGCGGAGCGAGGCTGAAACAGCTGAGCTGCTCCGCGCCTGGTGGGCGGAACAGCCCGAGAACCAGATTGCTGCCGCTGGCACAGCACCTGATACAACGGAAAAGGAACCCCAGCGGGAACCGGAAGCATCAGGTACGAACGTGAAGGACAGCGAAAAATGAGCAACGGGGAAAATTTCGGCCCGGCAGTCCCGGACCTGACTCCGTCCGGAACCCGGTTGCCCCGCCTCTGGCTGCTGCGCCACGGGGAAACCGAATGGTCCCGGGAAGGCAACTACACCGGCCTGACCGATATCCCCCTTACGTCCGAGGGTGAGGCCCAGGCTGAGGCCGCGCGGGCCAAGATCGGTCCGGTGACCTTTGACCGGGTACTGACCTCCCCGCTGATCCGTGCCCGCCGCACCGCAGAACTGGTGGGTTACCCCGACGCCGAGGTGGTTCCGCACGCCCACGAGTGGGACTACGGGGACAACGAGGGCCGCAACAGCCGGCAGGTCCGCGCAGAAAACCCCGGCTACCTGATCTGGAAGGACGGCGTGCCCAACGGAGAGACCCTGGCGCAGGTTGCCGAACGGGCCGACCTCATCATCTCCTCCGTGCAGGCCGGCTGCGGCACCGAAATGGACCGCGACCCCGAGGCGACGCCGGTGGAGAAGGTCCTGCTCGTGGCCCACGGCCATTTCCTGCGTATCCTGGCTGCCCGCTGGCTCGGCCTTGCCCCTGAGATGGGCCGGCATTTTGCGCTCAGCACCGCAGCGGTCTGCACCCTCGGCTGGGACAAGCACACGCCTGCCGTTGTCGGCTGGAACCTCTAGTACTGCGACACGGCCCTGCCCGCACGACCCTGGAATAAAAGTTTTTCAGGGAATTTGGAGAAAGTGCTTGGCAGGGCCGTGAAGTCTGTTGTACCTTTCTTTTGCGGGCACATTAATCGTCCGCAATAGACCGAACTGGATTCCCTGCTTACGGAGCTGCTTCTGCAGCTTTACGTCAGTGTCCAGTACCCCGGGTACCGCGAACAGGAGGTGGAGATTGATGAACACTAATGGAATTCACATCGTAGTTACCGGCGGCAAAACCGGCAGCAATCTCCGGCCGTCCTTCCGGAAGTCCCAGGTACCAACCTCGGTCCTCCCCGGTCGGCCCCGCGCCGCTTCCCGGTTTGCCGGAACTGCCAGCTGGCCCGTTTCAGCGTAAACGCTGCCGGCCCGGCAAAACAGTCCACCGCCACCGGCGCCAGGCACTCCCGTCCAGCTCCACACACGCTCTTCCATCGCCCCTCCCCTTTCGTGGGGAGCTGGCCGGGCCCGTGTAGTGGATTAGCCGCGGAACGGTAGCCGGCATTCCCCTTTGAAAGACATTGCCGCGTCTAAGGTCGGGTATTTCCCGCAAATCGCCTTGACGTCGCTTTAACGTCCTTTATTGGCTCCCTGCGTCATTTCGACGTTATTTTATCCCCTTATTCTTTTGTGCCCTTTTTCGGGCCTTCCTGTCGGAGATTCCAATGCCTGAATTACCCCTGCCCGGTACCACTCTGCCCAAAACCAACCAACCCGGCCCCCGGTCCGGACTTCAGAGCCGGCTACATGCTGCCGCCAGCCTTGATGAGTCGCTGCTGCCCCGCGCACGGCCGCCGGAACAACCCGCTCCTGTCCTGCGACGTGCAGCCAAGGGGGTGTACGCAATGCTCAAGCGACTGCGGAGTTCCTACCTTCGGTCCAGTGCCGTCCATCACGCCCGGATGGACGCGGCCCTGACCGGTGAACAAGGTCACCTGCTGATGCACTACTTCAATTCCGTCAAATAATCGAAGGTCCCGCCTGGACCTGTTCAACCGTCGCTGCCCGGCACCCTGTGGATGCCGGGCAGTGCCGTGTCCGGCATCCGGCGAGGGGACGGACGTGTTCTGGCTGACAGGAAACAAAGCTCGAGCCCGCGGCGTTATAAAGTCGATAGAGAAGTTAACGGTCAGGAAGGGAGCGAAGTGCCCCAGGTCAAGCGTGTGGCCATGCTCTCCCTTCATACCTCCCCGCTTGAACAGCCCGGGTCCGGCGATGCCGGCGGCATGAACGTCTACGTCCGGTCCGTTGCCCTGGAACTGGCACGCGCAGGTACCGAGGTGGAGATCTTCACCCGGGCCACGGACCCGCTGCAGACCGCCGACGTTGCCCTGGCCCCCGGAGTGAAGGTCCGCCACGTGGTTGCCGGTCCCGTCCGCAAGGTGGCCAAGGAAGAGCTGCCGTACCTGGATCTGGCCGGCGCGGTGGCTGAAGCCCAGCCGTTCCTGCTGGACGGCGGCTTCGATGTTGTCCACTCCCATTACTGGGTTTCAGGCGCCGCAGGACTATCCGTGGCGCGGCAGTGGGACCTCCCGCTGGTCCACACCATGCACACCATGGCTCGGGTCAAGAACCTGCAGGGGCAGCCCGGTGAAGCACTCGAGCCGCAGATCCGGATTGACGGCGAGGAGCAGATAGTCCGCGGTGCGACCCGGTTGATAGCCAATACCAGCACCGAGGCCGCCGAGCTGGAAACCTTTTACGGAGCCGATCCGGAGTCCGTCGACGTGGTGGCACCGGGCGTGGACCTGAATGTGTTTTCCCCACGGGGCAGGCCCGGAGTGCAGGCAGGGCTGGGATTCCTCCCCGGGGTCTTCCATGTGGTTTTCGCCGGCCGGATCCAGCGCATGAAGGGCCCCCAGATTCTGGTGGAGGCCGCCGCCGAGCTGCGCCGCCGCCGGCCGGACATCCCCCTGCGCGTAAGCATCCTCGGCGCCGGCAGCGGCTCCTCGGTGCTTGACCTGGCACCGCTGGTCCGCCGGTTGGGACTGCAGGACACGGTGTCCCTGCGCCCGCCGGTCGAGCCGCACCAGCTCGCTGCCTGGTTCCGCGCCGCCGACGTCGTGGCCGTGCCTTCCTTCAGCGAATCGTTCGGCCTGGTGGCCCTCGAGGCCCAGGCCTGCGGCACCCCCGTCCTCGCCGCCAATGTGGGCGGGCTGCCCAAGGCCGTGCGCAACGGATGCAGCGGCGTCCTTGTTGACGGCCATGCCCCGGGCCGCTGGGCCGCCGAACTGGAGGCACTCTACGACGGCACCGACCGCCGTCGTGCGCTCGGCGAAGGGGCTGCCGCCCACGCTCAGGCGTTCGGCTGGCGCCGGACCGCCATGCTGACCGCGGAAAGTTACCGTGAGGCGGCCGAGCAGTTCGCCAGCCGCTCCGTGCGCAAGTAGCACTGGGCAGCTCCACAGGCTGCTGCCGCCGCCTCCCTGCTGATAGCTTGTCTTGCATCCATACGACCAGCTGCCGCCAAGGGTTTTCGTTGACGGCACAGTGGAAAGGCAGAAGATGACTGTCGGTGCCGATACGCCCTCGGACCTCGAGATTTCCCGGGCGGCACGCCTGCTGCCCATCACCGAGATAGCCCGCCGTGCGTCCATTCCCGACGCCGCGCTGGAACCCTACGGACGCTACAAGGCGAAGGTTGACCCGGCCCTCCTGCCCGAGAGTCCGGCGCGCGGTCGGGTGGTTTTGGTTACGGCCATGAGTCCCACGCCCGCCGGCGAAGGCAAATCCACTGTGACGGTGGGACTGGCCGACGCCCTCCAGCGGGCAGGCGAAAACGTGATGATTGCCCTGCGTGAGCCGTCCTTGGGTCCGGTCCTGGGGATGAAGGGAGGCGCCACGGGCGGCGGCTACTCCCAGGTGGTGCCCATGGAGGACATCAACCTGCACTTCACCGGCGATTTCCATGCAATCACCGCAGCCAACAACGCTCTGGCCGCACTGGTGGACAACCATATCTTCCAGGGAAACCAGCTGGGGCTGGATCCGCGGCGCATCACCATCAAGCGGGTGATGGACATGAATGACCGCGCCCTGCGGGACATCGTGATCGGCCTCGGCGGTCCGGCCCAGGGGGTCCCGCGGCAGGACGGCTTCGACATCACCGTCGCGTCGGAGGTAATGGCCGTCTTTTGCCTTGCACGGAATCTATCGGACCTGTCCGACCGCCTGTCCCGGATCACGGTGGGCTACACCTATGACCGCCGGCCGGTCACCGTTGCGGACCTCGGTGCACAGGGTGCCATGACGCTGCTGCTGCGCGATGCGGTGAAACCAAACCTGGTGCAGACCCTGGCCGGAACGCCGGCACTCGTCCATGGCGGCCCGTTCGCCAACATTGCCCACGGCTGCAACTCGGTCATTGCCACGGCCACAGCGCGCCGACTTGCGGGCGTCGTCGTCACGGAGGCCGGTTTCGGCGCCGACCTCGGCGCGGAGAAGTACCTGGACATCAAGGCGCGGGTGGCCGATGTCGCCCCGGCCGCCGTCGTGGTGGTGGCCACCGTCCGTGCACTCAAGATGCATGGCGGAATACCCAAGAGTGATCTGGCCGCGGAGAATCTGCCTGCTCTGCAGGCAGGGACGGTGAACCTGCACCGGCATCTGGAGAATATCCGCCGGTTCGGAATCAACCCCGTGGTGGCGGTCAACCGGTTCATCACGGATACCGAGGCGGAGCTGCGCTGGCTCATTGACTGGTGCGCGGAGGAGGGCGTGACGGCCGCGGTGGCCGATGTGTGGGCGCAGGGCGGCGGCGGCCCCGGCGGCGACGACCTGGCGGCAGCTGTGCTCCGGGCGTTGGAGCAGCCCTCCGATTTCCGGTTCCTGTATCCGGATGAGCTGCCGGTGGCGGAGAAGATCAGTACCGTGGCCCGGGAAATCTACGGGGCCGCAGACGTCGAATTTTCTCCCCCCGCCCGGCGCCGGCTGCAGGAGATCGAAGAGCGGGGCCTGGAGCACCTGCCGGTCTGCATGGCCAAGACTCCGTACTCCTTCACGGACGACCCCACGGTCCTCGGCGCGCCGGCCGGATTCACCCTCCATGTGCGGGACCTGATCATCAAGACCGGTGCCGGCTTCGTGGTGGCATTGACGGGCGCCGTCATGACCATGCCCGGACTGCCCAGGAACCCGGCAGCGCTGCGCATGGACGTAGCCGCGGACGGCACGCCCAGCGGACTGATTTAAAGGGTGGAACACAGCAATGCCCCTGGTTCCGGAGTCGTCCGGAACCAGGGGCATTGCCGCCGGGGGTCTTAGCGCTCAACCTCGCCGCGGATGAACTGCTCTACCTTTTCCTTGGCCAGGTCATCGTTGTACTGCTCCGGCGGCGACTTCATGAAGTAGCTCGAGGCCGAGAGGATAGGCCCGCCCACACCGCGGTCCAGGGCAATCTTGGCGGCACGCACTGCATCGATGATGACGCCGGCGGAGTTGGGGGAGTCCCACACTTCCAGCTTGTACTCCAGGGACACCGGAGCGTCGCCGAAGTTGCGTCCCTCAAGGCGGACAAAGGCCCATTTACGGTCATCGAGCCACGCGACGTAGTCCGACGGGCCGATGTGGACGTCGTCGGCCTTCAGATGGGCCGAGGTGTTGGACGTGACGGCCTGCGTCTTGGAGATCTTCTTGGATTCCAGGCGCTCGCGTTCGAGCATGTTCTTGAAGTCCATGTTGCCGCCGACATTCAGCTGGTAGGTGCGGTCCAGGATGACGCCGCGGTCCTCGAACAGCTTGGCCATGACGCGGTGCGTGATGGTGGCGCCGATCTGGCTCTTGATGTCGTCGCCGACAATCGGCACGCCGGCAGCGGTGAACTTGTCCGCCCACTCCTTGGTGCCGGCAATGAAGACGGGCAGCGCGTTGACGAAGGCGACGCCGGCGTCGATGGCGCACTGGGCGTAGAACTTGGCAGCCTGCTCGGAGCCGACCGGCAGATAGCAGACCATAACGTCCACTGCGTTGTCCCGAAGGGCAGCAACAATGTCCACCGGCGACGCATCGGATTCAGTGATCGTTTCCCGGTAGTACTTGCCGAGCCCGTCGAGGGTGTGCCCGCGCTGCACGGTGATGCCGGTCTGCGGCACATCGGCAATCTTGATGGTGTTGTTTTCGCTTGCGCCGATCGCGTCAGCCAGGTCGAGGCCGACTTTCTTGCTGTCGACGTCGAAAGCGGCAACGAACTGCACGTCATTGACGTGGTAGTCGCCGAACTTCACGTGCATCAGGCCAGGGACGGTTTCGTTGGGATCGGCGCTGCGGTAGTACTGGACACCCTGCACCAGCGAAGCTGCGCAGTTTCCAACACCCACAATTGCGACCCGGATGGGGTTCTCGGACACGGTTCTCCTTTGAAGAAAAATGTTGAACGCTGCGCCCCCGGCGCAGACAACCTCCACAGTCTACGTGCTTGGCATCACATCTTCCGTTCGGCCCGGACCGCCGGGTTCCCAGGGGGCCGTTTTCCCTCGTTCCCGTCCGTTTCCCCTCGGTCCCCGCCGTGGCCGAACGGGACGCGCTCTGGTGGATACTGGACCCATGCAGCCCAACTCCCGGCGCGGTCCGCAGCGCATTGTGGCGCCCTCCCGCAACGATCCGTTCCTGAGGAAGTTCACGGAAGGCATCGGCGGTCCCCTGGGCCGCCATGCCGCCCCTGGCATCGTCTCGCCCGGATTCTTCACCGTGGAACGGGTGCTGGTCCTATTCACGATCGTCTCCGCACTGCTGGCCGTCCTGATTAAGACACCCTGCCGTGTGGGCGGCTGGGGCACCCCGGACCAGTTTTACGCCGCCTGCTATTCGGACTGGCCGGAACTCTTCCGTACCCGGGGGATAGGCGACGGCGTTTTCCCGTTCCTTACGGAGGGTGCGCTTTTTGAGTATCCGGTCCTTCTGGGACTCCTGGCCGGTGCCGCCGCCCTGGTGGTGCCCGGCGAAGGCGGCACGGCCTTGAGGTCGCTGCAGTATTTCGACGTCAACGCACTCCTGGCCACGGGGGCATGGATTGCCACGGTCATAGCCACCATGCGCCTGGCCGGGCGCCGCCCGTGGGACGCTGCCATGGTGGCGGTAGCCCCGGCGGCGATCCTGTCCGTCTTCATTAACTGGGACATTTTCGCAGTGATGCTGGCCACGGCCGGCATGTTGGCTTTTGCCCGGAACCGTCCGGTGGCAGCAGGCGTGCTGATCGGGCTGGGAACCGCGCTCAAGCTTTACCCCGTGCTGATTCTCGGCGCCGTGCTGGTGCTCGCGCTGCGGACGCTCCGCCTGCGCCCGGCGGTGCTGACCTTTACGGCTGCGGCAGCAACCTGGCTGGCCGTCAACCTGCCGTTCCTGCTCCGCGATTACGAGTCCTGGCGCTTCTTCCTCACGTTCACCCAGGACCGCCCGGCGGGCTACTCTTCCATCTGGTTCGCCTGGAACCTGACCGTGGAGCGGGCCGGCGGAACCGGCGTCGGACCCGAATTCATCAATCTATGGGCCTACCTGCTGTTTGCACTGGCGTGCCTTGGAATCGCCGTGCTGGCGCTGCGATGCAGACGGCGGCCGCGGTTGGCGCAGCTGGTTTTCCTGATTGTTGCGGCCTTCATCCTCACCAATAAGGTCTACTCGCCGCAGTTTGTTCTCTGGCTCATTCCGCTGGTCGCCCTGGCCCGGCCGAGGTGGCGCGACTTCCTGATCTGGCAGTTCTTCGAAGTGATGCACTGGTGGGCTATCTGGATGTACCTCGCGAAAGAGACCTCCGGCGGCGCCGCCGAGAACAACCTCGATTCGCCCTACTACGTGCTGGCTGTTCTGGGCCATGTGCTGGCCACCGCTTATCTGATGTACCGGGTGGTGTCCGACATTCTGGAACCCGACGGCGACCCCGTTCGCCGGGGCGGCGTCGACGATCCGCAGGGCGGACCGTTCGACGGTGCCCCCGACCGCTGGGCCCTGCGGCGGCGAAGGCCGGTATCCTTGGAAACGCATGCGGCCCCGGCGAAAGAAGCACAGTGACCCCCGTTCCATACCGTTCCGAGCAGCTCACCCAAGAGGCGTTCGAGGCGCTCGCCGCCGCGCACCCCGATGTGGTGATCCCGCTGGAGCAAACCCCTTACTGGGCGGATTTTGAGCGGAAGCTTGGCCGCAGCCCGTACGGCATCTGGGCCTATTACGACGGCGACACCCTGGTTGCCACCGCCAGCTACCTTCGCTCCGAACGGCGGCTGCGGCCGTCCCTCGTGGTCGTCAACGGTCCCACCTGGTTCACCACGCGCACGCACAACGCCGAAGCCCGGCTCGTGTCCACTGTGCAGGAACAGTTCCGGACCGATCCCGCCGTGGACCCGTTGTATATCCGGATGCAGATCGCGCATCCGCAGCCGCCCGTCACCGGTCCGCTGGAACACGGCTGGTACGAACGGGAAATCGTCGTCGACCTGACTCCGGATACGGACGAAATCTTTGCGTCGTTCCGGTCCAACGCGCGGAACCTGATCCGCAAGGCGGAGAAGCTGGGCGTCAAGGTCCAGACCATCGAGCGCGCCCGCTGGGCAGAGGTGTTCCGCACGGAACTGTTCCCGATCATGCAGGAAACCGCTTCGCGGGACGGCTTCTCGAGCTTCGAGTCCTCGTTCTACGAAACCCTGCTTACCGAACTCGGCGACCATCTGCGCCTCATGGTGGCGTACATGGACGGACAGGCCGTGTCCTGGCTGATCACCACCGAGTACCGCGGTTACTCCGTTTACTACTTCGCGGCGAGCTCGCACAGCGCCCGCAAGACCAATGCGCCCTACCTGCTGCTCTGGGAGGCCTTCAAGGTCCTCAAGGAAGCGGGCAACACGGCGTGCGGGTTGACCGGGATCGTCAGTGACAACTACCCGAGCCTGATTAACGTCACCACGTTCAAGCGGAACTTCTCCAAGACGGTGGTCACCATCCCCACGACCTATGACATTCCCCTGCATCCGCTGCGGTACGCTCTGGTGGCAAACGCTCTGAAGCTGCGGCGCGAGGCGCCCGCGAAGCTGCGCAGCCTGCCGGCCTCCGCCAAGGGTCTTGCAGGCCGGATCACCGGACGGAAGGGCGAAAAGGCGGCCTAATGAGCGATGTCAGTGTAGTCGGGGCCGGTCCCAACGGACTCGCGGCGGCGGTCATCATGGCCCGCGCCGGCCTCGAGGTCGAGGTGTTCGAAACCCAGTCCACGGTCGGCGGCGGGAGCCGCACCAAGGAACTGATGGAACCCGGCCACCTGCACGACATCTGCTCCGCAGTGCATCCCATGGCCCTGGCCTCTCCGTTCTTCCGCAGCTTCGGACTGGACCGGCGGATTAACCTGGTGGTGCCGGAGATTTCCTACGCCTCGCCGCTCGACGGCGGCCGCGCCGCCCTGGCGTACCGGAACCTGGACCGGACGGTGGAGGGGCTCGGAAGGGACGGTGCCGCCTACCGGGGGCTGATGGAGCCGCTGGTCCGGCGCAGCGAGGCAATCACCGAACTGCTGATGGGTTCCCTCCTGAGTGTTCCCCGGGATCCGATTGCGCTGGCAAGCTTCGGACTGGCCGCCCTGGACCAGGGCACGCCGCTGTGGAACCGGCGGTTCTTGGAAGACGCGGCGCCGGCGCTGCTCTCCGGCGTAGCGGCGCATCCGGTGGGGAAAATGCCCTCGCTGCCTTCCGCTGGCGGCGGGTTGATGCTGGGCACCCTCGCCCATTCAGTCGGCTGGCCCATCCCGGTAGGCGGTTCCCAGGCCATCGCCGAGGCGATGGCCGACGATCTGCGGGCGCACGGCGGAAAGATTTCCACCGGCCACCGCATCACCTCCCTGGACGAGGTGGCGGGCTCCCGGGCCATCATCCTCGACGTCTCCCCGTCGGTGCTGCTGGAGCTGGGCGGGGAGCGCCTGCCGCCGCGTTATGCGCGGGCGCTGGAACGCTTCCGCTACGGCAATGCTGCCTGCAAGGTGGACTTCATCCTCTCCGGCCCGGTCCCCTGGGCCAATCCGGAGATGTCCCGCACCGGCACCGCCCACCTGGGCGGCACCCGGGCGGAATTGGCCGCAGCGGAGGCCGACGTCGCGGCCGGCCGGCACCCTGCCCGCCCCTATGTCCTGTTGTCCCAGCCCAGCGGCTTCGATCCCACCCGGGCGCCCGCGGGCCGTTCCGTGCTCTGGTCCTACTGCCATGTGCCCGCCGGATCCACGGTGGACATGACAGAAGCGGTCACGGCGCAGATCGAGCGTTTCGCGCCCGGATTCCGTGATGTGATTGTCGATTCGCGGGTGACGACGGCGGCGGACCTGGCACAGTACAACGCCAACTACGTGGGCGGGGACTTCGGCGGCGGGGCGGTGACGCTGGCCCAGATGCTGATTCGTCCGGTCCTGTCCCCGAAGCCGTGGCGCACGGCGCTTCCCGGTGTCTACCTCAGCTCGGCGTCAACCCCGCCGGGACCGGGCGTCCACGGGATGGGTGGCCTGCATGCTGCGAAGCTGGCACTGAAGGACGTGTTCGGGCTGCCGATGCCGTCGCTGGAACCCGTGCACGGAGCCCGTTAGGACCTCCGCCTCCCGGTCAACCGGGGGTTCCTTGGCGCCCGGGATCCACACTGCCTGAGATTGTGATCCATGCCATAGAACCTTGTATGTTATCGGGTACCGGCACCGCAGCCGGGTACTTGAACTGGGGGAACAAGTCATGGGGGACAGACAAATGGATAGCCGCAGCCCGGTTGATGGCGCACAGGGGAACCAGGGGGCTCCGCCGCCGCCGCCCGGCCCGGGCATCCAGCAGCAGCAGCACCCACAGCAGCCGCACCAGCCCAATCCCCAGGCACCGGCTCCCCAGGCACCGGCTCCGCAGGGGCCGGCTCCGCAGGCACCGGCTCCGCAGGGGCAATGGCCCCAGGCGGCTCCTCCGCCACCCGGGGGACCCGGACTGCCGGGACAGGCATCGAAGCAGCCGAACCCGAAGCGGCGTAAAGGCCTGATCATTGCCGGCAGTGTTGCCGCTGGACTGCTGGTGATTCTCGGTGTTGGCGGGTTCTTCGGCTACAAACACCTCAGCGAGACGACTTACAGCCCCCGGGTGCAGGCAGAGGAATACCTCCAGGCACTCGTCGACGCGGACGTGGAACGCGCGATGGAAATGGCTCCCGCCAGCGGGGACGAAAAGGACCAGCTGGACTACTCGCTCATGACCAATGAGATCTACTCCAAGGCGACCGACCGGATCTCCGGATTCGAAGTGACCAATGTGGAGGTCAACGACGACGGCACTGCCGACGTGAGTGTTGACGTCAAGCAGGGGGACGATACCGAGTCCATGCAGCTGAAGCTGTCAGAGAATGGGACGGAGGCCGTGCTTTTCAAGAAGTGGAAGCTGGATGCCCCGCTGGGCAGCTGGTCGCTGAAGTACAGTCTGGACGCGGACGCCTCCGAACCCGCCGTAAACGGCGTAGGCATCGAACTGCCCGAGGACGGCAGAAAGCTGGCCGTGCTGCCGGGCGAGTACACCTTCAACGCACCTACCGGAACGAAGTTCATCAGCTACGGCGAGGACGAGAAAATGTCCGTCCGCCTGAACGGCCAGGAAGCATTGATGGGGGTCGGATTCACCCCGGAGATCACGGACGCGGCGCGCGAGGAGATCAAGGCAAAAACCGCTGCGCACATCGAGGAATGTGTCGCGTCCACGGAGCTGATTCCCAAGGGATGCCCGAACCAGATGGATGACCAGGACCCGAACAACTTCCGCAATATCAAGTGGACCATGACCAAGGCACCCCGGTACGACAGCATCGAGGGTGACCCGACCGGACCGTTCAGGGTGGAATCCGTCGACGGGGCCTTTGCCTTGGACTGCGAGATGAAGCAGGGCGACTCCTGGGAACCGCAAACGGGCACGGTAGAGCTCTACTCGCTGCCGGCCGAGGTCTACATCCTGGGGGACGCCATTTCCATCCTGTTCCCCCAATAGCAGCAGGCGGCCCCGCCGGATCCGGCGGGGCCGCAATTGTTACCTCCGTCATAAACCCGATAAGTTATCGGGTGCCGGCCGCGCAGCCGGTCACTGAACCGGGGGAGCAAGTCATGGGGGACAACAACAAGGTGGATTACTACGGGACGGGGGCCGGAGTATATCCAGCCTCGCCGACGCCCGGTGCCGGCACCGAAAACCAGCAGCACTGGCCAAAGCAGCAGTGGCCGCCGACGCCCGGACAGAGCGCCAAGCAGGGGCAGGCGCCGCCCCAAGCGGACCCCAAGCAGCGTAGAACCCTGATGATCGCCGGCGGAGTTACCGCGGCAGTGCTGGTGGCCCTCATCGTCGGAGGGTACTTCGGCTTCAAGCACCTGAACGAGAACGTGTACGGCCCGCAGGTGCTGGCAGAAGAGTATCTGCAGGCAATCGTCGACGGGGACGTGGAACGGGCCGTCGGCATGGGTCCCGAACACAATTGGCAGAACTTCTCCTTGATGACCGATGAGGTCTACGCCAAGGCGGAAAACACGATCACCGGCTTCGAAGTGACGGATGTGGTGGTCACCGACGGCAAGGCTGACATCAGCGTCGACATCGAGCAGGGCGACGACACCCAAGCGGTAACCCTGGACCTGCGCAGCGATGGCACTGAGGCGTTGTTCTTTCGCAAATGGAAGCTGAACATCGGCCTGGAGAGCGCCGCGGTGCACTACATACTGCGGGGGGATGCAACTGCCGTGGCCGTCAACGGTGTGGACATTCCCGGCCAGGACATGGAGCTGCTCCGAAGCAGCACGATGTTTAGTTTCCTGCCCGGCGATTACACCCTGGATGCCTCTACCGGTAGTCCCTACGCCGATTATCCTGACGAGTCGGTGAGCGTGCGGCTGAACCGGGACGGCACTGCTGCTGCGCAGGAACCCACCGTTGACCTGAAACCGGTTCTGACGGACGCCGGCCGCGAGGAAATTCAGGCCGGGATAACGGCCCACCTCGAAGAATGCATGAAGTCCACGGAACTGATGCCGAAGGGCTGCCCGAACCAGTGGGAGGCCGAGGATCCGGATAGTTACCGGAACATCTCCTGGAGCATGCAGACTGCCCCCACCCTCGACCCCATCGAAAGCGATCCCACGGGACCGTTTTCGGTGAGGGCCGTGAACGGGGAATTCATCTTGGACTCCGAAGTGAACCGGGGCGACTCGTGGCAACCGCAGCGGGAGAGCTACCAGCTTTACTGGATGTACGCCGGTGTGGAGATCAACGGCGAGGAACTGTCCCTCACCTTCGCTGACTGACAGCACTCCCGCTCCGGACGGGACGTAGCCCTACTCGACCGTCAGCTCACCCATCCGCGACCATTCTTCGCCCTCAATAACGGTGTTGATGATCTTCGGGGTTTCCACCAGCGCCGGGACCATGTCCTTCATGGCCTGCTGGAAGTGGTCGCTCTGGACGTGGGCGGCCGCGGCGTCGTCCTTGAACGCCTCGACGAGGACAAACTCGTTGGGGTTTTCCAGGCTGCGGGACCAGTCAAACCAGAGATTGCCGGGCTCTGCGCGGGTGGCTTCGGTGAACCCTGCGGTCAGTTCCGGCCAACGCTCGGTCCACTCGGGCTTGACGAGGAACTTGACGGTAATGAAGATCATTTCGGTCCTGCTTTCTTGAGGTTTTCCTTGAAATTCCAAGGGTTTTCATCGTATGCCCGGACGGCGGCACCGGGCCACCGGAGGGCGGGACGGACGAAATGGGAAGATGGGTACGTGGCGCACCTCGACGTATCCAACATTGACTATTTCCTCTCCGACGGACGGCAGCTGCTCAACGGCGTCAGTTTCAAGGTCGGCGACGGGCATAAGACTGCCCTGATCGGCCCCAACGGCACCGGGAAAACCACCTTGCTGCGGATTATCGCCGGGGACCTGTTGCCGGACGAAGGCACGGTTTCACGGTCCGGGAACATGGGCATCATGCGCCAGTTCGTCGGGCAGGTCCGGGATGACAGCACGGTCCGCGACCTGCTCGTCTCGGCCGCGCCGCCGGCACTCGCTGCCGCTGCCCGCGAAGTGGACGCCGCCGAGCTGGCCATGATGGAGCACGACGACGAGCCCACCCAGATGCGCTACGCCACCGCCATCACCGAATGGGGCGACGTCGGCGGGTACGAGCAGGAGACCGTCTGGGACGAGGTGACCATGGCCGCGCTCGGCCTGCCCTTCGACCGGGCGCAGTACCGCAAGGCCGCAACCCTTTCCGGCGGCGAGCAGAAGCGGCTGGTCCTGGAAGCGCTTTTCGCCGGCCCCGACGAGCTCCTGCTCCTGGACGAACCGGACAACTACCTCGACGTGCCCGGCAAGCGCTGGCTCGAAGGAAAACTTGCCGCCTCCAAGAAATCGGTGCTGTTCGTCAGCCACGACCGGGAGCTGCTGGACAATGCCGCCACCCGCATCGTGACCCTGGAGCCGGGCATCAACGGCGCCTCCGCGTGGATCCACGGCGGCGCGTTCGGCAGCTACGTCAAAGCCAGGGAAGACCGCAACGCCCGGTTCGAGGAACTGCGCCGGCGCTGGGACGAGGAGCATCTCAAGCTCAAGGAACTCGTCAACATGTACAAAAACAAGGCCGCGTTCCGCTCCGACATGGCCAACCGCTACCACGCCGCCCAAACCCGGCTGGCTAAGTTCCTCGAAGCCGGCCCGCCGGAAGCCCTGCCCGTTGAACAGAACGTCAAGATGCGGCTGCGCGGGGGCCGCACGGCCAAGCGCGCCGTCGTCGCCGAGAAGCTGGAACTGACCGGACTGATGAAACCGTTCAGTACGGAAATCTGGTTCGGCGACCGGGTGGGGGTGCTCGGCTCCAACGGCTCCGGAAAATCCCACTTCCTGCGCCTGCTGGCACTGGGCGGCAGCGATCCGGATCGGGAACACGAGCCGGTGTCGGAGGTGGAGATCGCCCCGGTACCGCATGCCGGGTCGGTGAAGCTGGGTGCCCGCATCCGTCCCGGATTCTTCGCCCAGACCATGATGCGCCCGGACCTCGCCGAACGGACCCTGCTGGACATCCTGCACCGCGGCGATGAACACCGGTCCGGGCTGGGCCGCGAGGCAGCCGCGGGAGCCCTGGACCGCTACGGTCTGGCCTCCTCTTCGGAGCAGAAGTTCGAGTCCCTTTCCGGCGGCCAGCAGGCACGCATGCAGATCCTGCTCCTGGAGCTGTCCGGCGCCACCCTGCTCCTGCTGGACGAGCCCACCGACAACCTGGACCTGCACTCGGCCGAGGCGCTGGAAAAGGCTATTGACGCGTTTGAGGGGACCGTACTGGCGGTCACCCACGACCGCTGGTTTGCCCGCAGCTTCGACAGGTTCCTGGTGTTCGGCTCCGACGGCAGGGTCTACGAGTCCGAGACTCCGGTCTGGGACGAGAAACGCGTGGAGCGCGTGCGGTAGGGGACAATACTGGCGTGAACGAAAACAGTGCGCAGCCCCTCAACGATGCCGCCCCCCGGCACGAAACAGCCCTGAATAAAGCACTCATTGCCGTCTTCGTAATCTTCGGCCTCAACGGCCTGGTGTTTGCCAGCTGGGCGGCCCGCATTCCGGCCGCCGCCGAGGATCTGGGCATCGGTGCCGCCGGCGTCGGCCTGCTCCTGCTCTTTTCGGCCATCGGATCCGTGGCTGCGCTGCCGCTGGCCGGTTCGGTGGCGCAGCGCATCGGTACCGCAGGCACCGTGCGGGCCGGCGGCATTACGACGTCGGCGGCCTCCCTGGCTATTGCCGCCGGACTCAGTCTGGGGTCGATTCCGTTGACCGGTGCCGGCCTCCTGGTCTTCGGCGTTGGCATTGCCGGCTGGGATGTCGCCATGAACCTGGAGGGTGCCGACGTCGAACGCCGGGTGGGCCGGACAGTGATGCCCAAGTTCCACGGCGCGTTCAGCGCGGGGGCGTTCGTGGGCGCCATGATCGGTGCGGTGCTCTCCTGGGCGGGAATCTCGCTGTCCCTGCATCTGCTGGGAATCCTGACGGTGGTCTGCATCGCGGTGCTGATCGTGCCGCGGAACTTCCTCCAGCTGCCGCACCATGCTTCCGCCGGCGGGGCCGACGCGACGGCTAACCCCTCCCGGTTCGGCGCCTGGCGGGAGGGGCGGACGCTGCTGATCGGCGTCGTCGTTATGGGCGCAGCGCTCACCGAAGGTGCGGCAAATGACTGGGTGGCGAAGGCGACCGTGGACGGACTGGGCACCAGCGAGTCCGCCGGTGCCGTGATGTTCGGTATTTTCGTGGCCGCCATGACCCTCACCCGCTGGTTCGGCGCCCGGCTGATCGACCGGATGGGCCGCGTACCGGCGCTGCGGGTGTGCATGAGCGCCTCGCTCGCCGGCCTGCTGCTCTTCGTTTTCGCCCCGAACCTCGGGCTCGCCGCCCTCGGCGCCGTGCTGTGGGGCATCGGTGCGGCCCTGGGCTTCCCGATGGGCATGTCCGCCGCGGGGGAGGACCCCGTACATGCCGCCGGCCGGGTATCCGTGGTGTCCACCATCGGCTACATGGCCTTCTTTGTCGGCCCGCCGGTGCTGGGTTTCCTGGGCGAGCACTGGGGGGTGCGCAACGCCCTGCTGGTGGTGGGCGCGGCCATGCTGGTATCCATTGCTTTTGCTCCTGCCGCCGCCGAGCAGAAGGCCGAACCCGAATCCGCCTAAAGCTGCGGACCGTTTCTGTCCGCAAAGGACGGGCGCGGCGGGCCTCCCCGGTCCTACCCTCGACGCATGTCCTTTTCACCACAGTCCGCGCCGTTGATTTCCGCCGAGGGGCTGACCAAGGTCTACTCCTCGAAATCCGGTCCCGTGCAAGCGCTGGACGGACTGGATATCACTGTCCCCGAAGGAACGGTGACGGCTTTGCTGGGCCCCAACGGGGCCGGGAAAACGACGGCCGTCAAGGTCCTGACCACCCTGATCCGGCCCAATTCGGGCACGGCCGTCATTGACGGCATCGACGTCCTCTCCGACCCCAAGGAAGTACGCCGCATCATTGGAGTGTCCGGCCAGTACTCCGCCGTGGACGAAAACCTCACCGGGATCGAAAACCTGGACATGGTGGGGCATTTGTACCACCTGCCCGCCCGGCGCGCGAAGGAACGGGCAATCGAACTCATCGACATGTTCGAGCTGTCCGACGCCGGCAACCGTCCAGTTAAGGGCTATTCCGGCGGCATGCGCCGCCGCCTTGACCTCGCCGGCGCCCTGGTGAACCAACCCCGGGTCCTGTTCCTAGACGAACCGACAACGGGGCTGGATCCGCGGTCCAGGATCGCACTGTGGGGCGTCATCACCGACCTCGTGGCCCGGGGGACCACCCTGCTGCTGACCACACAGTACCTGGAGGAAGCGGACCAGCTGGCAGACAAGGTGGCCGTGATCGACGAGGGGAAGGTTATTGCCGAGGGCACCTCCGATGACCTGAAGGCACAGATCGGCGGGCACCGCGTGGCGGTGGCGCTGCATCGCCAGGAGGATGCTGACGAAGCGCTGTCCATCCTGGGCCGGCACGGCTCCGGGGATCCGCACGTTTCCGGCGACGGCCGCACGCTGGAGGTCGCCGTCGTCGACGGTCCCGCCGCGCTCCAGCGCATCCTGTCCGAGCTGGAGGCCGGCAGCATCGAACTGCATGACGCCGGCATCCGCCGCCCAACCCTGGACGACGTTTTCCTGCAGCTCACCGGCAAGCCGGCCGAAGCGGACAGCGAAACGGAGAAAGAGGAGGCACGCCCATGAGTGCGGCAGTATCGGCCACCGGCATCCGGGCCGGCACCCCAAGCCTTCCGGCACGTTGGATCGGGGACGGTTGGACGGTCACCAAGCGGAACCTGATCAAGATCAAGCGCTCACCGGACATGATCATCTTCGCCGTCCTGCAGCCGATCATGTTCGTGCTGCTGTTCAGCCAGGTCTACGGCGGGTCCATTGCTGTTGCGGGAACGGACTACACCCAGTTCCTGATGGCAGGCATCTTTGCCCAAACCGTGGTGTTCGGGTCCACGTTCTCCGGCTCCGCCATGGCACAGGACCTGAAGGAGGGGATCATTGACCGGTTCCGGACCCTGCCGATGAGCCCGTCCGCGGTGCTGATCGGCAGGACCAACGCCGACCTGGCGCTGAACGCGATCTCCATGGTCATCATGATGGGTACCGGCCTGCTGGTGGGCTGGCGGGTGAACACCACACCCGGGCGGTTCCTGGCCGCCATCGCGCTGCTTTTGCTGTTCTCCTACGCCTTCAGCTGGGTCATGGCCCTGCTGGGTATGTCGGTGCGTTCACCGGAGACAATCAACAACGCGTCCTTTATGATCCTGTTTCCCATCACCTTTATCTCCAACGCGTTTGTGCAGAGTTCCAACCTTCCCGGCCCGCTGCAGACTTTTGCGGACTGGAACCCGGTCTCGGCACTTGTGCAGGCCGTGCGGGAGCTGTTCGGCAACCTCGGCACCGCCCCCGTGCCGGACACCTGGCCGATGCAGAACGCCGTTGCCACGGTGCTGATCGGCGCGGTTGTAATGCTCGTGATTTTCGTGCCGCTGGCAGTGCGGAAGTTCGAGTCGATCAGCTCCCGGTAGCGGGCCGGAGCCTTTTGGAAACGAGGATCAACCATGATTGAGGCCCGCAGTCTCGCTAAGGTCTTCGGCGGCAAGACTGCCGTCGACGGCATCACCTTCGATGTCCAGCCCGGCAAGGTCACCGGCTTCCTCGGCCCGAACGGGGCAGGTAAGTCGACCACCATGCGCATGATCATGGGGCTGGACTATCCCACCGCCGGCAGCGTGGCGGTCAACGGCCGGCCTTACGCCGAGCACAAGGCGCCTCTGCGGGAGGTCGGTGCGCTCTTGGAGGCGAAGGCTGTCCACCCTAAGCGGACGGCCTACAACCATCTGCGGGCGCTCGCCGCCAGCCACGGCATCCCCAAGGAACGCATCACCGAGGTCATCGAACTGACGGGCCTCGGTGCGGCGGCCAACAAGCGCGTGGGCGGTTTCTCCATGGGGATGGGCCAGCGGCTGGGAATCGCGGCGGCGTTGTTGGGAGATCCCCGCACGCTCATCTTCGACGAGCCGGTCAACGGCCTGGACCCGGAGGGCGTGCAGTGGGTCCGCCATCTTGCGAGGGGCCTGGCCGCGGAGGGCCGCACGGTGTTCATTTCCTCGCACCTGATGAGCGAGATGGCAGTCACCGCTGACCACTTGATCGTGATCGGCCGCGGCAGGATCCTGGCGGATGCGCCCATGGACCAGGTCCTCGCCGGTACCGGCCGTGAACGCACCTTGGTGCGCGCGGACGACGTCGATGCCCTGGCAGCGGCAATAGGTTCGGACGGCGTGGAAGTACGCCGCCCGGCACCGGGTCAGCTCGAAATCCTCGGGCTGTCCGCCCGCGGCATTGCCGAAGCCGCGCTGTCGCGGCGGATCCTGGTCACTGAGCTGACCCCGCGGCAGGCATCCCTGGAGGACGCCTATATGGAGTTGACCCGCGGAGAGGTCGAGTACCAGTCCCGGGATATCCATGAGGACGGTCGGGGAAATCCCTAGTCATCCCTAAGGGGGACCCCTGATTCATCCCTTGGACCGGTCCCGTTGCGGCGCCGGCCCCCTATGGTGGAGGTAGACCCCCCAGCTTTTGCTTCCCAACGTGAGGATCACCCATGATCGAGGCATCCGGCCTCTCGAAGCACTACGGCGGCAAAACCGCTGTCGACAATGTTTCCTTTACTGTCCAGCCCGGCAAGGTCACCGGTTTCCTGGGTCCCAACGGGGCCGGTAAATCGACCACCATGCGCATGATTGTGGGTCTGGACCGTCCAACTTCGGGCCGGGTGCTGGTCAACGGCAAACCCTATGCCCGGCACAAGGCACCGCTGCGCGAGGTCGGTGCCCTGCTCGACGCGAAAGCCGTCCACACCAAGCGCAGCGCGTACAACCACCTGCGGGCCATGGCGGCCACCCACGGCATTTCCGCCAAGCGGGTGAACGAAGTCATTGAGCTCACCGGCCTGGGCCCGGTAGCCAAGAAACGGGTAGGCGGCTTCTCCCTGGGCATGGGGCAGCGGCTTGGAATTGCATCGGCGCTGCTGGGAGACCCGCACACGGTCATCCTGGACGAGCCGGTCAACGGACTCGATCCGGAAGGTGTCCTCTGGGTCCGCCACCTGGCCCGGGGGCTGGCCGCGGAAGGCCGCACCGTGTTCCTCTCGTCCCACCTGATGAGTGAAATGGCGCAGACCGCGGACCACCTGATTGTGATCGGCCGCGGCCGGATCATTGCCGATGCGCCCATCGCCGAGATCATTGCCGGCCAGAACAAGGTCCGCGTCCTGGTCCGTACGGACAGCCCGGGCGAACTGCTCCAAGCGCTGGCCGGGCCGGGAGTCAGCGGCGTGGAGAAGGAATCCGGGCTGCTGGAGGTCACGGGTGCGGGACCACGCACGATCGCCGAGGCCGCCCTGGACCGCCGGATCCTGGTGTACGAACTGACGCCCCTGCAGGTTTCCCTCGAGGACGCCTACATGGAGCTGACCCGAGACGACGTCGAATACCGGTCCCAGGACCTCCCGCAGGAGCTAACCGCCGCGGGAACTGCCTCCGGGAAGGGGAACTAGAACCATGAGTACCGCTACAACATCCAAGAATCCCGCGTCATCGCCGGCGGCCTCCTCCGGCTCCGGGCTGAGCTTCCTCCGGGTCCTGAAATCCGAGTGGATCAAGATCACTACGGTCCCTTCCACCGTAATCCTCCTGGCCATCACCGTGGTGGTGATGGTCGGACTCGCAGCTCTCGCTGCCTGGGGCACAGCCCAGATTGTCAATGAATTCGGCGGCGGCGCCGGCAGCCCGGAAGCAGCGCAGGCCGGGCCGCCTGCGGCCGACAGCCTGGTTCCGGAGATCCCCGCCAGCGGACTCTTCTTCGGCCAGTTGCTCATCGCTTCCCTCGCGGTGGTGCTTATCGCCTCGGAATGGGGCACCGGAATGATCCGCTCCACCTTCAGTGCTGTTCCGAAGCGCATTCCGGCGCTGCTGGCAAAGAACCTGCTTATCGCCCTGATTTCCTTCGTGGTTGGCGCCGGTGCCGCCTTCATTTCCTTCCTGGTGGCCCAGCCGATCCTGGGCAGCGCGGACCTCACCCTGTCCCTGGATGATGACGGAGTGCTTGCCAGCATCCTCAACACCGGAACGTGCCTGGCGCTGATCGCCGTGTTTGCCATGGCAATCGGAACCTTGCTGCGGAACACAGCCGGAGGTGTGGTGACTGCCATCGGCATCATCTTTGTCCTGCCCCTCGTTGTGGCCATCGTGGAGAACCTGGCGGACTGGATTCCGGACGCCGCACGGTTCCTGCCGAGCAACGCGGGAACCCAGCTGGTGACGGCCGGCCCGATTGCGGACGGAGCCCTCACCCAGCTGCAGGGCGGCCTGGTCCTCGCAGCCTGGGCAGCTGTACTGCTGATCGCTTCCCTGGTCGTAACCAAGAAACGGGACGTCTAGGGCACTGAACTTCGGCAAGGGCGGCGGCGGAAGAACGGCCGCCGCCACCCTTGCCGGAATCAAGTCTCACGAACAATTCCTCCACAACCCCCGGCAATGCTCGTGCCGGGGGTTCTTTACGCCCGCGAAGGCCGATGGTTACGCCGGGGCGGCGGGCTCTGGTTGAATCGGAGCATGTCTGACGCATTGGCCCACATAAATGACCTCGGCGCGTTTGTCAGCGCCTCGCCCTCCAGCTTCCACGCTGCGCGTGAAGGAGCGCGCCGTCTGGCGGAGGCAGGGTTCACGGAAGTATTCGAGACCGAAGATTTCCCGCGCTCGGCCGGAAAGTTCTTTGTGGTGCGGGACGGCGCGTTCATCGCCTGGGTCACGCCGGAGGACGCCGGCCCCGCCACCGGGTTCTCGATCCTTGGTACCCACACCGATTCCCCGTCCTTCAAGCTCAAGCCGCGGCCCACCACCGGACGGCTCGGCTGGCTGCAGGCCGGCGTCGAAGTCTACGGCGGCCCGCTGCTGAACTCCTGGCTGGACCGGGAGCTGCAGCTCGCCGGACGGATGGTCACCCTGGCCGGCGAAGAGCGGCTGGTGGAGACCGGCCCGCTGATGCGCTTTCCGCAACTGGCCATCCACCTGGACCGGGCCGTGAACGAGGGCTTGAAGCTGGACAAGCAACAGCACATGAACCCGGTCTGGGGACTGGGGGACCCGTCTACGTCCGACCTCGTGGCGCTGCTGGCGGCCAAGGCCGGCCTGGCACCTGAGGAGATAGGCGGCTACGACATCGTTGCCGCAGACACCCAGGCACCGCAGGTTTTCGGAGCCGAGGGGGAGTTCTTCGCCTCGGGGCGGCTGGACAACCTTTCCTCAGTCCACGCCGGCGTCGTCGCACTTATCGCGGCCGACGTCGCGCCCACGGCGCCGGTTGCCGTGCTCGCGGCGTTCGACCACGAAGAGGTGGGCAGCGGCAGCCGGTCAGGCGCTGCCGGCCCGTTCCTCGAAGATGTACTGCTGCGGATCGGTGACGGGCTCGGCGCGACGACGGCGGACCGTGCCCGGGCGATGGCCGCGTCCTTCTGTATTTCCGCTGATGTCGGACATGCCGTTCATCCCAACTACGCGGAGCGGCACGATCCCGTCAACCACCCGGTGCTCAACGGCGGGCCGCTGTTGAAGATCAACGCCAACCAGCGTTACACCACGGACGCCCCGGGCATGGCCCGCTGGGCGAGCCTCTGCGCGGCCGCCGAGGTGCCGTACCAGGAATTCGTTTCCCACAACTCCGTTCCCTGCGGCTCTACCATTGGACCCCTGACCGCAACCCGGCTCGGAATCCGGACCGTGGATGTCGGGATCCCCGTCCTCTCCATGCATTCGGCCCGGGAAATGGCAGGCGTAGAGGACCCCCGGCGCCTGGCCGCAGTGGCGCAGCTGTTCTTCGCGGCAGGGGCTGCCTGATCCCGGGTGGACGGGCCGCCGGAAGGACCGCCGGATCCCGGCGTGTCAATCCCGTCCCGGGAAATCGGATAGGATAGGAAAGTCTGTGCTGTCGGCTTCGGTCGGCAGATTCCCCCCGCTGCGGATCAGCTGCAAGCCGTGGGGGAGACAACGCAAAAGAACCTCCTGTTACGGAAATGCCGTGACCGTATAGCCCAAAGGAGGTGGGTTCACAAATGCGTGCTTATGAACTGATGGTAATCATCGACCCCGAGGTCGAAGAGCGTACCGTCGAGCCTTCGCTCGATAAGTTCCTCAATGTTGTCCGCAACGATGGTGGAACCATCGACAAGGTAGACATCTGGGGCCGTCGTCGACTGGCCTACGAAATCCAGAAAAAGACTGAAGGCATCTACGCGGTGGTTAACTTCACCGGTACGCCTGCAGCAGCAGCCGAGCTTGATCGCCAGCTGAGCCTTAACGAAACCATCATGCGCACCAAGATCATCCGCCCGGAAGAGCAGAAGATCTCGAAGAAGGATGCCAAGAAGGCCGCTAAGGACGCTGCAAAGGTTTCCGCAGAATAATTTCGGCAACCCGTACTGATATCAGGAGGCTTTCATGGCAGGCGAGACAACAATCACCGTCGTCGGTAACCTAACCAACGACCCGGAACTGCGGTTCACTCCGTCCGGTTCGGCAGTGGCGAACTTCACCATTGCTTCGACCCCGCGGACCTTCGACCGTCAGTCCAACGAGTGGAAGGACGGCGAAACGCTGTTCCTCCGCGCGTCTGTCTGGCGTGAAGCTGCTGAAAACGTCGCCGAGTCCCTCACCAAGGGAACCCGCGTAGTTTGCCAGGGCCGCCTGAAGTCGCGTTCGTACGAAACCAAAGAAGGCGAAAAGCGCACCGTGATGGAGCTTGAGGTCGACGAAATCGGCCCCTCGCTGCGTTATGCCTCTGCCAAGGTCACCCGCACCCAGCGCTCCGGCGGTGGTGGCGGTTTCGGCGGCAACAACGGCGGCGGTGGCGGCGGCTTCGGCGGCAACTCCAACTCCGGTTGGGGCGGCGGCCAGCAGCAGCAGGCGCAGTCCGCACCGGCTGACGATCCCTGGGGCGCCCCTGCGGGCGGCAACTCCGGTGGATGGGGCAGCGGCCCGGATTCGAACGATCCGCCCTTCTAAACCTCTTCATTCGAAGAGCGGCTACCCCCATTCGGGAGAAGCGGCCCTTCACCCGGCGCCTTCGGGCGCCATCCTCAGACGGCAACCGCCGTCGAGCCCATCCCGTGGAAAATGTATCCACGGGCTCCACTAGACATAAGGAGCTCCACGATGGCTAAGGCTGAACTTCGCAAGCCCAAACCAAAGTCCAATCCCTTGAAGGCCGCTGACATCACTGTCATCGACTACAAGGACGTAGCATTGCTGCGCAAGTTCATTTCCGACCGCGGAAAGATCCGCGCTCGTCGCGTAACTGGCGTCTCCGTGCAGGAACAGCGCAAGATCGCCCAGGCAATCAAGAATGCCCGCGAAGTTGCTCTCCTGCCTTACTCCGGCGCTGGCCGCGGCTAAAGGAAAGGAACCTAACTCATGGCAAAGCTCATTCTGACCCACGAAGTAACCGGTCTCGGCGCTGCCGGCGACGTCATCGAGGTTAAGGACGGTTACGCACGTAACTACCTCCTGCCCCGCGGCTTCGCTCTGACCTGGACCAAGGGTGGCGAGAAGCAGGTTGAGTCCATCAAGGCTGCCCGCGCTGCCCGCGAGCACGCTTCCCTGGAAGATGCTCAGAAGCAGGCTGCTGCTCTCTCCGCCAAGCCGGTCAAGCTGACCGTCAAGGCCGGCGAGTCCGGACGCCTCTTCGGTACCGTCAAGCCCGCCGACGTTGCCGCTGCTGTCGAAGCCGCCGGTCTCGGCGCCATCGACAAGCGCAAGGTTGAACTCCCGACGCACATCAAGTCGGTTGGTTCCTTCCAGGCCAACGTCCGCCTGCACAACGATGTTGCAGCCGTCATCGACCTCGAGGTCGTTGCAGGCTAACGTCTGACGCAGACACGCAAGCACCCTCCTGCCCTCTGGGCCGGGGGGTGCTTTTGTGTGGAGAACCGCTGCCGCGGCCGCCTTTCTCCAAGCTCCGGCCGCAGCCCTCCGCAATGCATGGTCCGCTGAGGCGGCTGTTGTGGATATCGCGGGGGACATTTGTGGATTTCGGCACCCCTAGGCCTGTTTGGAGCTCCTGTCAACACGGCCCCGGCGCCCCGGCGCGGCGGAAAAATAGTTTGTTTACACAGGTGTGGACAAGCGTTTGCCCTAGTCAGAGGCCCTTTTGTGGAAAAAACTAAGATTTATCCACATGCTTATGCCCAGCCTGTGCACAAGACACGCCGCGTTATGCACAGACTGTCCACAGGACCTGTGGATAACTCGTTTGTCGGCAGGGCGAAGGAGGCATACGGTTGCGGTGAATCCCTTCTTCAGACGCATGTCCGCCGGCTCGGATCCGTCAGCACCGCCGCCGCCGTTCCGGCCGAAAGTCAGTGCGGGCTGATAGAGATAGACAAGCCCTCCGGCAGGGCAGGGATCGAAACGTCTTAGCCTTTATTGAAAGGGTCACAGTGTCGCTCACGCATACGGACTCCCCGGCATCAACATCAAGTCCGGACTTCGCGAGGACACCGCCGCAGGACCTGGTCGCAGAACAATCGGTGCTTGGCGGCATGATGCTCTCCAAGGACGCCATCGCAGACTGCGTGGAAGTCCTGCGCGGACTCGACTTCTACCGTCCTGCCCATGAGGCCATCTACGAGGCCATCATTGACCTCTACGGCCGCGGGGAACCGGCCGACGCCGTCACCGTTTCTGATGAACTCACCAAGCGCGGCGAGATTGGCCGGATCGGCGGCCCGGCCTACCTGCACGAGCTGATCCAGTCCGTTCCTACCGCGGCCAACGCCGGTTTCTATGCCGAAATCGTGCGCGAGCGGGCGGTTCTGCGTCGGCTCGTTGGCGCAGGCACCAAGATTGTCCAGCTGGGCTACTCCAACGAGGGCATGGAAGTGGATGACATCGTCAACGCTGCCCAGGCCGAAATCTACGCTGTGGCCGAACGCCGGACTGCAGAAGACTACGTGCCCCTGAAGGACATCATCGAGGGCACGGTGGACGAGATTGAGTCCGCCGGACACCGCGGCGAAGGCATGACCGGCGTGCCCACCGGCTTCTACGAATTGGACGAGCTCACCCAGGGCCTGCACCCGGGCCAGATGATCGTTATCGCTGCCCGCCCCGCCGTCGGCAAGTCCACCTTCGCGCTGGACTTCGCCCGGTCCGCGGCCATCAAGAACAACATGACCACCGTCTTCTTCTCCCTCGAAATGGGCCGCAACGAAATCGCCATGCGTCTGCTCTCGGCTGAAGCGACCATCGGCCTTCAGGACCTGCGTAAGGGCACCATCAAGGACGAACAGTGGGGCAAGATCGCCACCACGATGGGGCGCATGAATGACGCGCCGCTGTTCATTGACGACAGCCCCAACATGTCCCTGATGGAAATCCGTGCGAAGTGCCGCCGCCTGAAGCAGCGCCATGACCTCAAGCTCGTGGTGCTGGATTACCTGCAGCTGATGTCCTCGGGCAAGCGCGTGGAATCCCGCCAGCAGGAAGTCTCCGAGTTCTCACGTGCACTGAAGCTGCTGGCGAAGGAACTGGAAGTTCCCGTGATCGCGTTGTCGCAGCTGAACCGAGGTTCGGAGCAGCGCACCGACAAGAAGCCCATGGTCTCCGACCTGCGTGAATCGGGCTCCATCGAGCAGGATGCGGACATGGTCATCCTGCTGCACCGCGAGGACATCTACGACAAGGAATCGCCGCGTGCCGGCGAGGCCGACGTCATTGTGGCCAAGCACCGTAACGGCCCCACCAAGACCATCGTTGTAGGGTTCCAGGGCCACTACTCACGCTTCTCGAACATGGCGGTTGAGGGCGGCAGCGGCTTCTAGCCGCCGCGTTCACCGCTCCTCCACCGCTTCCCCCACCGCCCCAGGAGATCCAGCATGCCCAAGTCCAAGCCCCGCAAGAAAGCCGTCTCCAAAAAGAAGCAGGCCCGCCGCGCCGAGCATGAAGTCAATGCTCTGCTGCGGGGCGAAACCGCCTACTTCAGCGATGAGGCAGAGGCGCTGCTCACCGCCCGTGGCTGGATCAGCGAGCGGGACCAGCCCGGCGGCCCGGACCAGGGCGACGCCTGGTACTGGATGCCGTCCCAGCTGCCGGCGTACCTGGAGGAAGGCGAACCCGTCCCCACCTCCATCTACCCGTCTTCCGAGAGCACCTTCGTGAGCCAGCTGGCGACACCGGACGGTTCCGTTCCCCCCGTGGCGCAGACGGAGTACGACTCGCTGGAGGCACTCGAGGCGGACCTGGACCGGCTGCAGGCCTACCGGGTGCCCGACGACGCGTGGACCGTTCTGGGCGGAGGCCCGTCGGCTGAAGAGACACCCGGCGATCTCATCGACTCCATTACCGAGGAATGGGAGCTCATTGCAGAGCTCATCCACTTCCCGTACAGCAACGAGGCCGGTCCGCGTTCCTTTGCGGTCGTGGAGCAGGCCGTGCAGGACGGCAGGCTTACTGAGTACGCCTACCGGTCAATCCTGGCCGGCCGCGCCTAGCCCCGGCTTGAGGCGCCGGGGCCGCCGGCCGGCTCGCCATGGGTATCGTGGCTGGAGGCCAGCTGCCATGGCACGGAGGCGACCATGATGGCCGGCTCGAAGTGCAGCCGGGCTTTGATGCGCAGCGCAGTCTGGTTGTGCACCAGCTGTTCCCACCACCGGCCCACCACGTACTCCGGAATGTAGACCACGAACAGTTCCCGCGGCGCGTTGCGCCGGGCATCGCGCAGGTACGCCAGCACGGGGGAGATGGTCTCCCGGTACGGCGAGGAGAGGACCGTCAGCGGCACTGGGATCTGCAGGCGCTCCCAGTCGGCCAGTGTGCGGCGGGTGTCCTCCGGATCAAGATCCACAATGATCGCGTTCAGGCTGGAGGGACGGGACGCCCGTGCATAGGCAATGGCGCGCAGGGCGGGCTTGTGGACCTGCGAAATCAGGATCACCGCATTGACCCGGGACGGCAGGGCCAGACCGTGGTCGTCGGCGCTGAGCGCCAGCTCGCGGGCAACCGTGTCGTAATGGACCCGGATGCTGTACATGATCACGTAGAGCACGGCCATGGCCAGCAGGGCAATCCACGCACCGTGGGTGAATTTGGTGATGATGACGATGAGCAGCACCAGGGCGGTCATGCCGAAGCCGATGGAGTTGATCGCCCGCGAACGCTGCATCCGGCGTCGTACGTCCTTGTCCCGTTCGGTGCGCAGCTTGCCGGTCCAGTGCCGGATCATGCCCAGCTGGCTGGCGGTGAAGGAAACGAAGACCCCGACAATATAGAGCTGGATCAGCTGGGTCACATCGGCGTCAAACGCCACGATGAGCACCAGGGCGCCCAGGCCCAGGGAAATGATGCCGTTGCTGAACGCCAGCCGGTCCCCGCGCGTGCGCATCTGGCGGGGCAGGAACCCGTCCTTCGCCAGGATCGAGGCCAGCACGGGGAAGCCGTTGAACGCGGTGTTGGAGGCAAAGACCAGAATCAGTCCGGTGGCGGCCACGACAAGGTAGAACGCGATGCTGCCGTCGCCGAAAATGGTCTCCGCCAACTGGCTGATTACCGGATGCTGCACGTAGTCCTCGCCCACGGGGGAACCGTTGGCCGTGAGCTGGGTGGCCGGGTCCTGGGCTACGTGGACCTTGGTGAGGTTGGCCATGGCGATGATTCCGCCGATCATTGCTGCGGAAATCACGCCCAGGAGCAGCAGAGTGGTGGCGGCATTGGCGCTCTTGGGTTTGCGGAACGTCGGGACGCCGTTGCTGATGGCTTCAACGCCGGTGAGTGCGGCTGCGCCCGAGGAAAAGGCACGCAGCAGCAGGAGGACGCCGGCAAGCCCTACCAGCCCTTCGTCGAAACCTGATTCCCGCACCAGTTCAAAGGATGCCGAAGGGGCCTGACGGAGGTTTCCGCTGAGGAACTGGAGGAAGCCGGTGAGGCACATACCCAGCACGGAAGCCATGAAGATGTAGGTAGGTACGGCAAATAAGGCGCCGGCCTCCCGGATGCCGCGCAGATTCACCAGAACCAGCAGCGCGACGCCGATCACGGCGATGGTGGCCTGGGTGCCGTGCAGCGCGGGGATGGCCGTCACAAGGTAGGACGCCGCGGAGGACATCGACACAGCGACGGTGAGCACGTAGTCCACCAGCAGTGCGGAGGCGACGGTCAGGCCGGCGGGCTTGCCCAGATTGGTGCTCGCAATTTCATAGTCACCGCCGCCGGACGGATACGCGTGCACGTTCTGCCGGTAGGAGGCGACCACCGTGAGCAGCACAATGATGACGGCCAGCCCCACCCAGGGGGAGAGGGTGACGGCAGCGACGCCGGCCAGCGCCAGGGTAAGGAGAATCTCATCGGGCGCGTAGGCAGCAGATGAGAGGGCGTCCGAGGCAAAAACAGGGAGCGCGATCCGCTTGGGGAGGAGGGTGTGCGAGAGCCGTTCGTTGCCGTAAGGACGCCCGACCAGAATGCGTTTGAGCGCATTGAAGAATGTGAGCACGAGGACCAACGTTAGACCCGTCCGCCTGCACTGTCCAGAAGCGGAAAAACGCGGTGGCTGCGCCCTCCTCCGGGCCTGGCTGCCCGGCTGGGCCACCTGCACCATCCGGCACTTCGGCACCATCATCGGAGCGCGATCGCGGGGGCCTGATAAGGGCATCCGGTGTCGGGGCAGGCGGTTGATGGCGGAGTGGGGATCGATTCCGGCCAGGAGTTAGAGGTTGCCGTCTTTTAGTGGCCTTCGTCACCACTTTAAAATGATCCAGGCCACGGCAAAGGTGTTCTAAACCCCCAAAACCGGAATGTGACAAAAACTACAAAACCGGGCCTGGATTCTACTTCTCGCGCTTGTTTGCGCGGATCTGGAAAAGATAACGATTCGTGCATACTTGATATCGATTTGATCTCGATAAAAGACTCCCCTACGTTGGTTAAGGCCCTGATCGAGGGCTGGACCGCCTGACTGGATCGAAGTCGGCGGCGGCCGGCACCAATTCTGGTGCGGCCTCAAACCAGTAAGCCTGATGCCACGCGTCCACTGCACGTCGCCGCTGCGTGGCATTGACGAAGACCTCTATCACTTTGGGGAAGGCGACGGCGTGCAGACGCCCGGGGACGGGATGAGCGCAGGTGGAACCCATGGGAGCAAAAGACTTATGAAGAACCAGAAGATCCGTCGTATCGTTCGCCGTGGCCTGGCTACCGCCGCCATCACCGGTGCTGGCGCTGCAGGACTCGTAGGAATGGCCGCTCCGGCCAACGCAGCCTCCATGGACTGGGACGCTCTCGCACAGTGCGAAAGCGGTGGCAACTGGTCCATCAACACCGGCAACGGTTACTCCGGCGGACTGCAGTTCAGCCCCAGCACCTGGGCAGCCTTCGGTGGCACCGGCGACGCAGCGAACGCCAGCCGCGAGCAGCAGATTGCCGTAGCCGAGCGTGTCCTGGCTGAACAGGGCCCCGGCGCCTGGCCTGCCTGCACCGCCAAGCTGGGCCTGACCGGCGCTACTGCCAACCCGCAGGCTGCCCAGGCTCCGGTTGAGCAGGCTCCTGTCGCCGAAGCCGCTCCGGTTGAGACCTACACCGAGCCCGCTCCGGTGGTCGAGGCCGCTCCGGTTGAGACCTACACCGAGCCTGCTCCGGTGGTCGAGGCCGCTCCGGTCGAGACCTACGTACAGCCGCAGACCGTTGCTCCGGCACCGGCCAGCGTCCCGGTTGAAGCCGTGGCTCCGGTTCAGACCCCGGCCCCGGCCCTGTCCGGCGAGACCTACGTCGTCCAGTCCGGTGACACCCTCTCCGGGATCGCCGAGAAGCTTGGCATCGAAGGTGGCTGGCAGGCGCTGTACAACGCCAACCTGGACACCGTTATCCACCAGGACCTGATCTTCACCGGTCAGACCCTGCAGCTGCCGGCCTAATTAGGGCAGAGTGAGTCTTCGGTAGCTGTTCCGCCTTAGTGCGGGAATCGAAGCAGAACGGGCGCTTTACGCAAATGCGTATAGCGCCCGTTCCTTTTTAACTTTCCTTTAACTTTCCTCACCCGCCGGCGATCGACTGCAGGACCAGAAGCTCCGCGCGGGCGGGCAGCACGGTGGACGCACCCTCCAGGTCCCGGACGTCCTCTCCGTCCAGGTACAGGTTCACATAGCGGCGCAGCTCCCCGGTTTCGTCACAGATCCGCCGGTACACGCCCGCAAAATCCGCCTGCAGGAGCGCCAGGACATCCGCAACCGTGACGTTTTCCGGTGTCCCTGCACCAAGCGCGGGACGAAGGGTCAGCATGCGCCGCCCGTCCGCGGCGTCGGCCAGTGCCGCAGGGAGCAACAGCTCGACGTCGGTGCGGCCGGGAGCGTCAGGCCGCAACTGCGCGGACACAGAGCACATCCGGAAGATTGGCCGCTACCAGGTGAAAGCTCTCACCCTCGTCGGCGCTGGCATACACCTCGCCGCCGCGGGTGCCGAAGTAGATGCCGGCAGGATCGGCGTCGTCCACATAGGCAGCATCGCGCAGCACGGCGTTGAAATCATAGGCGGGCAGACCGGCGTCGAACCGTTCCCAGCTCCCGCCTGCATCGGTGCTGCGGTACACCGCGGGGCGGCCCTGCGGCGGATTGCGTTCCCCCGCCGAACCCAGCGGAATTGTCCAGATGGTATCCGGGCGGGTTGGGTGGGCAAGCATCACGAACCCGAAATCCGCGGGCAGGCCGTCCGCTATGGACAACCACTGTCCGCCGGCGTCGTCGCTGCGGTACACCCCGCCGTGGTTCTGGGCGTATAACCGCTGCGGGTTGCCCGCGTCCCGGGCAACCTTGTGTACGCACTGTCCGAACTCGGGATATTTCTCCGGCATAAAATCCGCGATGATGCCGGTGTTGAACGCACCCCAGCTCCGGCCGCGGTCATCGGAGCGGTAGACCCCGCCGCTGCTGATCGCCACATGGACGGAATCGTCACTTGGACTCGGCAGCACCGTATGGGCGGCCGGGCCGCCGTAGCCGGCGCCCCACTGGGTGCGGTGCGGGTGGTCCCATAATCCCCGCACCAGTTCGAAGTGTTTCCCGCCGTCCTCGGAGCGGAACACGGAGATCGGTTCGCAGCCCGCCCAGACCACGCCCGGCCGGTCCGCGCTGTCCGGTGCCAGCTGCCAGATGCGCTCCAGCGAGGCGCCGGTGTCCTCGGGAAAGGCAATGGCCGCCTGCTCGGGTTCCTGCCAGGTCCGCCCCAGGTCATCCGAAATCGCTACATTGGTGCCCCACCACTCGGACCGGACACCGGCCAGCAGGCGAGGGGTCCCGCTGCGGGCGTCGAAAGCCAGGGACGGGACCTCCGTCATGGCAAACTCCGGCCCGCGCACCTCCCAGTTTCGACGGTCGCGGCTCGTGGCCAGCCACAGCCCCTTACGGGTTCCAATGGCGACCACGGTGGAGGCGCCGGGTGATCCGGCGGGGGACATGGCAGCAGGCATCGCTTCGGGCACGGCATCCATGCGGTTATTCCAGCACCGGGGGTGCCCTGGAACAAGGGCGTTCCCAAAGACCGGCCGACCGGACGCCCAACGGATGCGCACCGCCGCATGGAAATTGCTGCCCCGGGTGCGATAGACATACAGGATGCTGTTGTTGCACCCGGAATCCCGGCGTCCATGATCTACATCGATCCGCCGATGTGGCCGGCGCACAACACCCTCTTCTCGCACCTGATTTCCAACTCCGGGCTGGACGAGCTGCACGCGTTCACCCGGGAGGCGGGCATCTCGGACCGGGCGTTCGACGGCGACCACTACGACGTGCCCCGGGAACGCTATGACGCGCTTGTGTCGCTGGGGGCCGTGCCGGTCAGCTGCGGCGATCTGGTCCGCATCCTCATCGCCAGCGGGCTGCGGATCCCGGCACGGGAGCGTCCTTCTGCCCTTGCCGCCCCGCTGCGCCACCGGTGGAACCGGCTGCTGCCCGGGACACCGGAGCTGGGCGAATACCTGCTTCAGCTCTGGAATGAACCGCATCGCCGCTACCACGACCGCAGGCATCTGCTGCAGGTCCTGGAGGCTCTGGACCTGCTTGCCGGCGGTGAAATTCCCCGGCCCGTGGCCCTAGCGGCCTGGTTCCATGACGCCGTGTACACCGGCCGGGCCGGCGCGGACGAGGATGCCTCGGCCCGGCTGGCCGAGCAGCTGCTGCCCGGCGCGGGTGTGCCTGCCGTAGAGACCGCGGAATGCGCACGGCTGGTCCGCCTGACGGCCGGCCATGACCCGGCTGCAGCGGACAGCAACGGGTCGCTGCTCACGGACGCGGACCTGGCAGTGCTGGCCCGCGAACCAGCGGGCTATGCCGCGTATCTGCAGGCAGTCCGCGCTGAATACGCGCACCTTTCAGCGGAGGACTTCACTGCCGGACGACGCCGGGTGGTCCGTCAGCTTGCCGCAGCCGACCCGCTCTACCGGACGCCCGTCGGACGGCAGCTCTGGGAGGAACGCGCCCGCCGCAACCTTGCTGCGGAACTGGCGGGAACTGACCAGCCATGACAAGACGCGATGACGCGACCGGGTTCAGCGGCCAGTTCACCGGGCACCGGCGCGGCAGCCCCGGTTACCGCGGCGTCCTGGTGGGACTGGCCGCGGCAGGTGTAGCTACCTTCGCCCAGCTGTACTCGCTGCAGGGAGTCCTGCCCGAACTCGCTGCCGATCTGGGTATCTCTGCGTCTTCGGCCGCGTTGACGGTTTCCGCAGCCACCCTCGGACTCGCCGTCACGGTGATTCCCTGGTCCGCCGCAGCGGACCGGTTCGGCCGGCTGCCGGCCATGCGCCTGGCGATCCTGGCCGCGGTAGTGCTTGGCCTGGCCGTTCCCCTGAGCCCCAATCTGCCGGTGCTGCTGGGACTCCGTTTCCTCGAGGGGGCGGCACTGGGCGGGATTCCGGCGGTGGCGCTGGCCTACCTGAGCGAGGAAGTGAGCAGGCTGCATGCCGCCGTGGCTGCCGGGACCTACGTTTCGGGCACCACCATCGGCGGCCTCGCGGGCCGGATCCTGGCCGCACCCCTGGCGGAACTGGTGAACTGGCGGGTGGGTGTAGCCGCCGTGAGCCTCCTGGCCGCCGGAGCCGCAGCCGTTTTTATGCTTACCGCACCCCGCCAGCACGGTTTTGTGCCCGTACGCCGGGCCGCCCCCGGACACGGACTGGCTGCGCGGCTGGCGGCGAACCTCCGCAGCCCGCGGCTGCTGGCCCTGTATGCACAGGGCTTCCTGCTGATGGGCGGCTTCGTGGCGGTCTACAACTATCTGGGTTTCCGGCTGGGCGAGCCACCCTTCGGGCTGCCCCAGAGCCTGGCGAGCTCCCTGTTCCTCGCATATCTCGCCGGAACCTGGTCCTCCCGGGCCGCCGGTACCCTGGCGGCCCGGCTTCGCGGCGGGCGGAAGCCGGTGCTGCTGCTGTCCCTCGGCGGCATGGCGGCGGGCCTTGCCCTGACCCTGGCGGACAACCTTCCGGCAATCGTCGCCGGACTGCTGGTCTTCACCGCCGGTTTCTTCGCCGCGCATTCCATTGCCTCCGGCTGGACTCCGCTCCTCGCCCGGGAGGGACGGGCGCAGGCATCCTCGCTCTACAACCTCTTCTACTACACCGGGTCCAGCCTGCTGGGCTGGGTGGGCGGCTACTACTTCCAGCAGGGCGGCTGGCGGTTCCTGGTGCTCTTCGTCGGGGTGCTGCTGCTGGCTGCGGCACTGGTGGCCGTCCTGGTCCTACGCAGTAACGACGACGGCGGGGAGTAGCGCCCGCTTTCGATGCGGGGCCTGCGCAAAACGTAGGCTGGAAGGTGTGAAGACCGAAGCGGACCTTTCCTCCCGGCGGCTCAGCCGCCGGATCCTGGCCCTGGCCCTCCCGGCACTGGGCGCGCTGATTGCCGAACCCCTGTTCCTGCTGGCGGATTCCGCGATCGTCGGGCACCTCGGCGTGGCCCAGCTGGCCGGCGTCGGCCTGGCCTCCACGGTGCTGCAGACCGCCGTCGGGCTGATGGTTTTCCTGGCCTATTCCACCACCGGAACGGTGGCGCGCTACCTCGGCGGCAACCGGCAGCCTGAGGCGCTCGCGGCAGGACGGGACGGCATTGCCCTGGCCGTCGTGTTGGGCGCGGTGCTTTCGACCGCGGGGTACCTGTTCGCTCCACAGCTGTGCAGCGCCATGGGTGCCACCGGTGACGTGCACCGCTACGCCGTCGACTACCTGCGCTTTTCAATGCCGGGCCTGACCGCGATGCTGGTGGTCCTGGCCGCCACCGGGGTACTGCGCGGGCTGCAGGACACCCGTACCCCGCTGGTGGTCGCCACGGCTGGCTTCGCCGTGAACATCGGACTGAATTACCTGCTCGTCTACGGGTTCTCCCTGTCTGTGGCGGGGTCTGCCCTGGGCACCAGCATCGCGCAGTGGGGCATGGCGGTGTTCTACCTGATCGCGGTGGCGCGGATGGCACGCTCCCACGGTGTACCCCTGCGTCCCGCGGTCGCGGGGATCCGGGCCACCGCCCACGTCGGCTCGTGGCTGATGCTGCGGACACTGAGCCTGCGTGCCGCGGTGCTTGCCACAGTCCTGGTAGCCACCGCGCAGGGGCCGGAATCCCTCGCAGCCCACCAGCTGGTTATGACCGTGTTTACCTTCCTGGCGTTCGCGCTGGACGCGCTGGCCATCGCGGCGCAGGCAATGATCGGCAAGGAACTGGGTGCCGGAGATACGGCGACGGCCCGCGCACTGACCCGGCGGATGATTGTGTGGGGTGTGGGCTTCGGCGTTATCACCGGCGCGCTGCTGGCGCTGGTGGCGCCGGTGGCAGGCGTGCTCTTCACCGGCGACGCCGGAGTGCAGCAAGCCATGACCGCCGGGCTGTGGATCCTCGCGGTGTCCCAGCCGATCTGCGGGCTGGTGTTTGTGCTGGACGGAGTGCTGATCGGGGCGGGGGATGCCAGATACCTGGCCCTCACCGGCGTGCTGAACCTGGCCGCCTATCTGCCCCTGCTGATCTGGGTGCACGCTGCGGACCTGTCCGGTTCCGGAGGGATCGCGTGGCTGTGGGCGGCATTCGCCCTCGGCTATATGAGCGCACGCGGAATCACGTTGTCCTGGCGGACCCGGCGGGACGCCTGGATGGTGACCGGTGCCGTGTCCGGTGCAGGGAGCGACTAAGCTTGACGGTGGCCAACCGGCCACCGATATGACGTAAAAGTGAAAGCGGAGGCTCTGCAGTGGGCGCATCCAATCCCGGAGCACCTTGGGGACCCATGCTGGTCCGTTCAATGGTCGCAGCAGTCTACGGCGTGCTGACCGTGTTCTGGCAGGATCCCACCGAGCCTGTCCTGGTGATTGCCGGCGGCACGTATCTGCTGCTCACCGGCGTCGCACTCTGGCCCATGCTTACCGCGGCCCGCGGACACGGCAACGTTCGGACCTTCCTGCTCGTTGAAGCCGCTGCCTATGTTCTTGCCGGTGCCGCCACGCTGGTCTTCGCCTCGGCCGAAGCATTCCGGGTGTCGGCCGCCGCGGCCCTCATTCTCGGGGGAATCCTGGAACTCACCCTCTGGGTCCGGAACCGCACCGGCTTCCTGCCGGCCCGTGACTGGCTGATCACTGGTGCCGCCGCCCTCGTGGCCGGCGTCCTGGTGCCGCTCGTCTACGACCTGGGCGTCCGGGCGCTGCTCGGCGTGACCGGTGGCGCGGCGATCATCATTGCGGTGATCGTGGCCATTTCCGCGCTGGGCGCCCGGCATGATTCCCGCGCCGCCGTGGACGAGCAGGCATAGGCCGTAAACTAGGTATCGCGCGCGGTGCATTTACGCACCGATCCGCGCCACCCCAACGCAGCAGGAGGCAATGATCGTGGCGAACAGCTCAACCGGTGGACCGCAGAGGCGGAACTCCGTAAAGGCACCGCTGATTTTCTCTGCCGTGCTGGCGTTGATTGCGGGCCTTGCCACCATGATCTTCGCCACCGGGGGAGCGGAACAGGAGCTGCGGTTCGACCTCGGGCTCATCGCCGTCGGCATTGCGTTTATCGCGTCGCTGCTGGTTTCCTCGCTGCTGCTGATGACGGAGAAGCCGAACCCCGAGCACCTCAGCCAGGGTTCGGGCATCCACCGCAGCTCGGCGAACATCCCGGGCGGTGCGGGAAACGTCGGCAAGCCGACCCCGCCCGCGGCTCACACGGACGACGACGAGTCTCCCCGGCCCACGGATCCCACCGCCTGAGCAGCCGGGCTAGTCGAAAATCTCCTTGCTGATGTCCGTCGGTGCGTCGTATTGGCGCTCCGGCAGGTTCTTTAGCGCCTCCAGAACGGTGCCTTCGGCGCCCGCCCCCTCGGCCTTTTTCACGATGTCCTCCTTCGAGGCCGGATAGTCCAGGCCTCCGAGGGTTTTCTGCACGTCAATCGGGCTGGGTTTCTCGGCCATGCGTTCTCCTTTGTGGTTGCTGATGGACGGGTTGTACTCGGCGGTGCCCAGGATGAGCTCGGCGGCGTCAGCGGACCGGTCGGTAACCGTGGTCGGTGACTCCAGGTGGACTGCACCGGAGGGAACCATCCCGGCGCCGCCGAACCTTTCCATCACCCGCCACTGGGCTGCAACGTCCTCCCCGGCGTGCCCGGGCGGCAGCTGGTCCCAGAATCCGAAGCCTCCGCACTCAAGCAGTGCCTGCCGGTCATAGAGGACGCAGGCCCCCACCCAGGCGATCCGGTACAACCGCCATTCTCCCGGCGGGATGCCGAGGCCGGAAGCCACATGCGCCAGATTCGCCGCGTTGTGCAGGGTCCAACGCGAGAAGCCCGGCTGGCTGCGGCGAATCCGTTCCGGCTGCACCTGTCCGTTTTCCCACACCTCGAACGGCTGCTGTTCCTCAGGCCGCCGGTCGGCGAGATAGGACAGTCCCTGCACGGCCGCCCCCACGAATCCGCCGCCGGACGACGCCAGGGCCGCCGTCAGCCGGGCCAGCATGTCCGGTTCCAGCCAGACGTCGTCGTCCAGGAACAGGACCTGCGGAGCACCGGACTGTCCCAGCAGGAAGTGCCGCTGTTCGGCCAGCCCCCGCGCCGGCAGGTGCCTCAGGAGCCGGACCGGACGGCCCTGCGCCTCCAGGACCCGGACCATCGCTTCCGCGGCCGGATGGTTCCAGGACGGGACATCGGTACTTTGGTCGCTGATAACGACGGCGAAGTCCGGCCCGTCCTGCGCGGCCAGCCCCGCGAGGGTGACCGCGAGTTCGGCCGGCCGGTTGCGGGTCGGAATCAGCACGTCCACCTCCGCCGCGCTGCCCGAACCGGGCGGGCCGGCCCAGTCCCCGGACCAGCGGCGCGTCACGGCGGGTCCCCGGGATTGTTCCCGCCTGCGGCAATGCCGCCGCTGCCCGCAGGGTTCCCGCCGGTCTCCCCGGCATCATTCGCGGTGCCGCCCGACCGGATCCGGGACACCAAGGCAGTGGTGGAGTGGTCGGAGACGTAGTCCAGGATCAGCACCCGGCCGCCGCACTCCTCCACCACCGGGGTCTCCGCCAGCATCTGCGCGGAGTAGTCCCCGCCCTTGGCGTAAATATCCGGCCGCAGTTCCCGGATGAGCGGAATCGGGGTGTCCGTCTCGAACACGGTCACGTAGTCCACGCAGCTGAGCGCTGCGATGATCCCGGCCCGGTCATGGACGGGATTGATGGGACGGCCCGGTCCTTTCAGCCGGCGGGCGGACGCGTCGCTGTTCAGGGCGACCACCAGGATGTCACCGAGCTGCTTGGCCTGGTTCAGGTACCGGGTATGCCCGCGGTGCAGGACGTCGAAGCAGCCGTTGGTCAGGACAATCCTGCGCCCGGCAGCCCGTTCGACGGCGGTCCGGGCCAGGAGATCCGCCTGGCTGAGCGCCGTGTCGGCAAAGCCGTCCAGATGCTTTTCCAGGTCGGCGGTGCTGCACACGGAGGTCCCGGGCCGCTGGACAACAATATCGGCGGCGTTCTGCGCCAGGTCCGCAGCGGTGGACAGCGGCAGCCCTGCGGCACGAGCCAGTGTCAGGCAGGCAACGAAGGTGTCACCTGCTCCCGACGCCTGTTTTTCGGCAGCGGGACGCGCCCAGGTGCGGTGGAACCCGCCGTCGGCGCCGATCACGGCCGCGCCGTCGCGGTCCAGGGTGACAGCTGCCGCTGCCGCACCGGCGGCGGCCAGCAGGTCCGGTGCATAGGTGCGAACCGCTGCGGCACGGTCCGGCCCGAGCGGCTTTGTCCCGCCCAGCAGTTGCGCGGCTTCGGCGGCATTCGGTGTGACCAGGTCGGGCGCCAGAGCGGCCCAGCCCGCGGCGTCGTGGGCATCCACGACGGTGAGGCGACCGCCGCGCAGTGCCACCAGGGCGTCTCGGACGGCGCCGTGCAGCAGCCCGGTGCCGTAGTCGCAGACCACCAATGCATCGGCGTCCGCCAGCAATGCAGGCACGGAGGCCGCCAGCAGTTCTGCTGCCTCGGCCGGGAACCGCCCGCCGTCGTCGAGCCGGAACAGTACCTGTTCCGCGGCGACAATCCGGTCCTTCGTGGCGGTCGCGGCATCGGGGTGCTGCACCAGCCCGCGCAGGTCCACGCCCGCCTCGGCCAGAATGCTGCGCAGCCGGTCCCCGGCGGCGTCGGTGCCGGTCAGTCCGCCAAGCCGCACCCGTGCACCGAGGGCCTGCAGGTTCATGGCGGTGTTTGCCGCACCGCCGGGTGCGTAGTCCTTCCGCTGCACATCCACCACGGGTGCCGGCGCCTCCCGGCAGAACCGTTCGGTGACCCCGGACCACCAGCCATCCAGCATCACGTCGCCGATGACCGCTATGCGCAGGGAGGCTGCCGCGAGACGGTCAGGCAGCCCTGGCGCGAGGCTGCGAACCTCCCCGGGGTTCCGGAAGTCCGTCACTCCGGTATTCCCGGTGCCGCGGTGCCCGGGGAACCGACGTGGACCACCTTTACCAGGGAGAACTCGTCCAGGAGTTCCGGGCCGTAGCCAAAGCCGCGGCCGCTCCGGCGCCGGGGCTGCGCCGAGCCTCCCGGGGCGCCGCCGAAGACGGCGTTGATATTCACGGTGCCCACGTCCAGGGCCGCCACTGCCTGCTGCACGTGAGCAATGCTGCCCGTCAAGACAGTGGCGGCCAGTCCGTAGGGCCCCGCAGCTGCCAGGGCGAGCCCGTGGTCGAAGCTGTCCACCACCTGGATGGGGGCCACGGGGCCGAACGTTTCGGCGTCGAAGACCTCCATCCCGGCCGAACAGTTCAGCAGGACGGTCGCGGGGTAGTGGGCACCGGGTCCTTCCGGCAACACGCCGCCCTCCGCAATCGTGGCGCCGCGGACCAGCGCCTGGGTTATCTGCTGGTGCACGGTGTCGCGGAGCCGGGCATCCACAAGGGGCGCCACCGCACCCTCCCGATTACGTCGCCGCGCTTCGGCAATGAGCTCGGCGCAGAACGCATCCGCGATGTTCCGGTGCACGTAGATGCGCTCCACCGAGGTACAGATCTGGCCGCTGTTGCTGAATGCCCCGACAGCTGCCTGTCCGGCCGCCCATCGCGGGTCCACATCCGCATCAACCAGCAGCGGATCGTTGCCGCCGTTCTCAAGAATGACGTGGGCTCCCGTCAGCGCAGCCGCCCGGGCAATCCTCGCGCCGGTTGCACTGGAACCCACGTGCGCCAGGACGTCCACCCCTGCCTCCATGCTCAGCTGGGCACCCACATCCGCCCCGCCGGCGAGTGTTGTCAGGACACCCGCGGGGAACACCGGGGCGAGGATTTCCCCGAGCAGTTTCCCGGTGTGGGGCGAACGCTCGCTGGGCTTGGCAATTACCGTGTTCCCGGTGGCCAGCGCCGCGCCGATCAACCCGGCGGCCACGGCCACCGGGTCGTTCCAGGGGGTCAGCACAACGGCGACGCCGCGCGGCCCGGTTACCGTGTAATCCGCAGCCAGTGCGGCACCGCGGAGGCTGTGCCCCCGGTGCACCGGACCGAGTTCGGCGTACTGCTCCAACGTGGCCACCCCGGCCTGCACCCCGGCAAGGGCCTCAGTCTCCGGCCGTCCGGTCTCGCGGGTGTTCCACGCGGCCATTTCGGCGGCCCGCAGTTCCAGGGCAGCGGCAGCGGCGCGCAAGAGGCGTCCCCGCTCGCCGGGGTCGGTGCCTGCCCACCCGGGGAGGGCGCCGCGGGCTGCCGCCACGGCGGCTCGGATGCCGTCCCGTCCGTCCTGCTCCATCCGACCCACCAGGGTTCCGTCCCGCGGATCGAAAATGGTGATCGGCTCGAGGGAACCGTTGGGGTCCATCGGGGAAGCGGGCGGGGAAGCGGGCGGGGGAGCCGGCGGCTGAATGGTGGTGGACATGCTGCTCCTTCTCGCGCGTTGTATAGCTCCCATACCCCGTTTCCGGCGGGTTCAGACAGGCGGGGCAAGCAGGTGCGGGCCCGGCTCACCTGGAGTAAACACCTCCCTTGGGTCCGGCGTCGCCAGCACCTATGGTGAGTGCCCACGGGGCAGACCGCGCGCGCGGGTCCTCGGCGAAAGGAAGCCCAATGAAGCAGAAGACCACGGAACAGTGCGGGCCGCTGCAGCCCCGGGGGGACCGGCCGGGACTTGTCCGCGGGGTCGGCCCCCTGGCCGTGCCCTTTCCGAATGTGGAGAAAATCGCCGTGCTGCGCGGCGGAGGGCTGGGGGACCTGATGTTCGCCCTGCCTGCGGTCGAAGCGCTCGCCGCCGCGTATCCGTCCGCATCCATCACACTGCTTGGCACTGCGCTGCACGCCGCCCTCCTGGCGAACCGGCCCGGACCGGTGCAGCGGGTGGAGGTCCTGCCAGCCGCCCCCGGCATTGCCTCCGGACCGGAGGACCCGGAGGCCGTCGAGGCGTTCCTGGCCCGGATGCAGCGGGAGCGGTTCGACCTGGCCGTCCAGGTGCACGGCGGCGGCCGGAACTCGAACCCCTTCCTGCTCCGCCTGGGGGCACGGCACACAGTAGGGACCCGCACCCCCGATGCCGCCGCCCTGGAACGGAACATCCCCTACATCTACTACCAGCACGAGGTCTTCCGGGCCCTGGAAGTGGCCGGGCTCGCCGGAGCCGCCCCTGTCAGCCTCGACGCGCAGCTGCCCGTCCTGCCTGAAGAGGCAGCAGCGGCGCGGGCCCTGCTATTGCCGGACCGGAACCTGGTGAGCCTGCATCCCGGGGCCACGGACCCGCGGCGGCGGTGGCCGGCGTCGTGCTTCGCGGAGGTGGCGGTGCGTGCCGTCGCCCGGGGCTGCCAGGTGGTGGTGGTGGGCGACGACGCCGACCGGGGCCTCGCGCAGGAGGTTGTGGACCGGGCGCTCGCGGCGGCCGGACCCGAGGTGCCCGTCCGCTCGCTGGCCGGCGAACTGGGCATCGGCACGCTCGCAGCCCTGCTGCAGGCCAGTGCGGTGATGGTGGGCAATGACAGCGGGCCCCGGCACCTGGCGCAGGCGGTTGGAGCCGCCACGGTGGGCATCTACTGGTTCGGCAACGTCGTCAACGCCGGGGCGATGGGCCGCACCCGGCACCGGGTGCACATGTCCTGGGTGTCGGAGTGCCCCACCTGCAAGGCCGACGTCACGCAGGTCGGCTGGACGGCGGAGCGGTGCGAACATGACGACTCGTTTGTGGCGGAAGTGCGGGCAGCAGAGGTGTGGGCCGACGTCGACGAGCTGCTGGGCTAACGCCGGGATCCCCTTGGAGCCAGCGCAGGAAAGGGAGTTTACGGCACCGTAACGGACCGATACCGCACCGTAACAGGGGGTGTCCGTTGCAGAAACAAAGCGTTCCTAGGCTCGGGATTCATCACCCCGCACCTACTGAAAGCGGTACCCATGAACGTCCTGCCCCGGCTGCGCACACGCGCCGCGAACGCACGAATCCTGTTCGGCGCACTTGCCGCGTCCAGCCTTCTGATGGTCACCGCCTGTGGCGGATCCGCCGACGCGGGGGACGCGGAGTACGACACCCTGGACGTGAACCTGTCCTGGATCAAGAACGCCGAATTCGCCGGTGAGTACTTCGCCGAGGAGAAGGGCTATTACGCCGATGCAGGCTTCTCCGAGGTGAACCTCATAGCAGGCGGTCCCGGCGGCACCTCGACGGAAACCATGGTCCTCTCCGGCGGCGCCCTGGTGGGAACCTCCAGCCCCATGGGGGTGGCCCCGGTCATCGCGGAGCAGGACGCACCGCTGAAAATCATCGGCACCACCTATCAGAAGAACCCGTTCGTCATCATCTCCCTGGATTCGCTGCCCATTACCACTCCGGAGGACCTTGCCGGCAAACGGATCGGAGTGCAGGCCGGCGTCAACGAAACACTGTTTGACGCCCTGCTGGAGGTCAACGGGATCGATCCCGGGTCCGTGGAAAAGGTTCCGGTGCAGTATGACCCGCAGCCGCTGGTCAACGGGGATGTGGACGGATTCTTCGGCTACCTCACCAATGAAGTGCTGACGCTGGAGCAGGCCGGGCACCAAACCGCCGTACTACCCTTCGCCGACAACGGCCTCCCGTTCATCGCGGAGAGTTTCGTGACCACCGACGAAGCCATTGAAACCCGCCGGGAGGAACTCAAGGCATTCCTGAAGGCGACCGCGCAGGGATGGAAGGACGCCGTCGCCGACCCTGAGGAGTCCGCACGGCTGGCCGTCGAGGTATACGGCACGGACCTGAACCTGGACATGGCCAAGGAAACCCGGCAGGCCGAGGAACAGAACACCAAGCTTGTTGTAACGGCGGACACCGAGGCCAACGGATTGTTCACCATCTCGGACTCACTGATCGAGGAGAACCTGGAAATCCTAAAACTGGCCGGATATGACCTCACCGCCGAGCAGGTGTTCGACATGAGCCTGCTGGCCGAGGTGTACGAGGAAAACCCGGAGCTGAAGTAAATGCAGTCCGAACACGCCCTCGCCCCGGCTTCCCCGGGCACAACCACACCCGGGGAAGCTGCCCGGCCGGGCAGCGGGACGGGAATCCGGCTAACGAACCTTGGCAAAACGTTCGGAGCGGGCCGGAAAGAGGTGACGGCCCTGGCGGAAACCAACCTCGTCACCGACCGCGGATCCTTCATTTCCCTGCTGGGTCCCTCCGGCTGCGGAAAATCCACAGTGCTGCGGATCCTGGCGGGACTGGAAACACCAACCACCGGGGAAGTCCTCGTAGACGGAAAGTCGCCTCAGGATCTCCGGCGCGGCCATGAACTGGGCATCGCCTTCCAGGACTCGGCGCTGCTGCCGTGGCGGAGCGTGTACACGAATATCCGGTTGCCCCTGGAGGTTGCCGGCCATGCAGCGGACGACGCGTATATCCGCGAGTTGATCAATCTGGTGGGACTGGAGGGATTCGAAAAGGCCCGGCCCGCGCAGCTCTCCGGCGGCATGCGGCAACGCGTCTCGATTGCGCGGGCGCTGGTTCTGAAACCGTCGGTACTGCTGCTGGATGAGCCTTTCGGGGCCCTGGACGACATGACCCGTCAACGGCTGAATCTTGAATTGCTGCGGATCTGGACCGAGAAGCCCGCCACGACGCTGATGGTCACCCACGGTATTTCCGAGGCCATCTTCCTTTCGGACACGGTGGCGGTGATGAGTCCGCGTCCAGGCCGCGTCAAGGAGGTCATCTCCGTGGACCTCCCGCGGCCGCGCACCCCGCAAATGATGCGGACCCCCGAATTCCACGCCCTGCACGATCACGCCTCCGAGCTGCTTTTCGGCGGACCGTCCTCCGCGGAGGCCTCATGACCCGCCTGCCGCCGTGGGCCGTGGGGGCCACCGGCGCGGCTGCCGTACTGGTCCTCTGGTGGGTGGGTGCGGCCACCTTCCTCAGCGGCATCGGTGCCGCGGGCGACGGCGGCCCCGGAGCCATCCCTACCCCGTGGCAGGTGCTCGCCCAGATGGGTGCCGACGGATGGGGCTTCTACTGGCGCAATGCCGCGGTGACCTTGGCCGAAGCCGGTGCCGGTTATCTGTGGGGCAACGCCCTGGCCCTGCTGCTGGCGTTCCTGGTGCTGTTGGTTCCGCGGCTCGAGCAGCTCGCCACCCAGCTGGCCGTCGTCAGCTACTGCCTGCCGGTGGTCGCCGTCGGCCCCGTGATCTTTATTGTCCTGGGCCCGCCGCGGTCCGGGGAGTCGTCCGGGACGGCTGTGGCACTGGCTGCACTGTCGGTGTTTTTTACCACGATGGTCAGCGCACTGGCCGGCCTGAAAGCGGCGGACCGTGCCTGCCTGGACATCGTCACGGTTTTCGGCGGCCGCAGGATCCATCAGTTGCTCAAGGTCCGCATTGTTGCCGCCCTGCCGTCGGTCCTGGCCGCGTTGAAAATTGCCGCACCGGCCGCGTTGCTCGGTGCCATCCTCGGTGAGTACGTGGGGGGAGTGGACCGCGGACTGGGGCCCGCGATGGTCAACGCGCAGCAGACCCTGGAAGTGGCGCGGGTATGGGGCGTGGCGGGTGCCTGTGCCGCCCTGGCCGGTTCCGCCTACGCGGTGCTGGGGCTCCTGTCCCGGTTTGTTGTTCCGTGGGCCTCCGGCGGGCCGGGTGTCCGGGTGGGCGGCCTGTGATGGGCGCGCTGGTCCGGTCCGTCGGCCGGATGCTGCTGGGCCTGACCGTCTCACTGGCCGTGGTTGGTGCGCTCTGGATCGGGCTGCTGAAGGTCTTCGACGTGTCCGCCTACATCGGCAAGGGACCGTGGGAGGTCTGGACTTTCCTGGTCCTTGACCCGGAGGCCGCGGAGAACCGTGCCCTGGTGGGCGGTCAGCTGGGACAGACACTGCTCGACGCCGGCATGGGGTTCGCTGCGGGCATGCTGGCTGCGCTCGCCGCGGCCTGTGTCTTCACCCTGTTCCGCGGGGTGGAGCACGCACTGATGCCGCTGGCCATGCTCCTGCGCTCGGTGCCGCTGGTGGCACTCGCGCCGATGATCATCCTGGTCTTCGGCCGGCAGGAAGCTGCGGTGGCCGCGATGGGCGGCATTGTGGTGCTGTTCCCCGCGCTCGTCACTATCGTGTTCGGCCTGCGCTCCGCCTCACCGGCCATGCTCGAAGTGGTGCAGGTGTACGGCGGCACCCGGTTCGATGCCTTCCGGAAGGTGGCGGTACCGACTGCGGTGCCGGCCCTGTTCACTGCGCTGCGGGTTTCCATTCCCGGGGCCCTGACCGGGGCGCTGCTCGCGGAGTGGCTCGCCACGGGGCAGGGAATCGGCTACGGGATTGTCTCCGCGGTGTCCCGGGCGCGGTATGACCAGGTGTGGGCCGCCGTCGTCGCCGTGACCCTGGCCTCGATCCTGCTGTACGCGGTGGTTGCCGCAGTGGAGGCGGCCCTGAAGCAGCGCGCCGGGACGTAGCCTGCAACCCGCCGTCCTGGCTGCTCATCCCTGGAGCCGCACCCATACCAGCACCGCATGCGTGGTGTGCACACCGGCGAACAGACCGGCGGCGGCGAGATACATCCAGGGCCGGTACCACGGAACAAAACGCAGGGACGAATGCGCGCCGACGCCGGCCAACCAGAGGATCGAGGACCAGGCCGGTGCGGTGAAACCGGCCAGCGAGGTGCTCCAGCGGCTGTCCGGAGCGGCGATGACGGCGGCCCACGCAGCCGCATACACGAGGACTCCGGTGGCGTAGAGGCCCCAGACCGGCCGCTGCCCCCGGAGGGTCAGGGGCATCAGCAGGGGAACGGCAGCAACCAGCATCCGGAGGAGGCTTTCCGCCGCAGCAAGTGCCGCGGGAATCTCCTGCGAAAACGTGCCATACCCGGCGGGCAGCAGGGGCGTCACGGCGGCATTGAGCAGCAGCAGCGGAAGGACCAGCCAAAACCGGTTTGCCAGCCACCGCTCCCGCCGGACCAGGGAGGTAGAGGTTTCCACAACCGGCATGCGGTTACGGTATGCCACCTCACACCGGAGCGGAACCCTGGCCTCGATCCTGCTGCAGGCAGTGGGTGCCGCAGTGGAGGCGGTCCTGAAGCAGCGCGCCGGGACGTAGCCTGCAATCCGCCGTCCTAGCTCCAGGGGAGGGTAAAGCGACGGAAACGGTTGAGCGCCGGGCAGTGCGGGGCGAGACTGGTGCCGTCGGGTGTATCCGCCCGCGTGCGCCGAACCGGCAGGCCGGCGGACTTTGAAAAGACAGGACGGACACCATGGAGCTTGTTCCGAACAATTCGCTTAAGTGCGCAACGCCGGAGGAAGGGCGGCAACTGGCCGTCAACCTGGCGCTGCAGACTGCCTTCGCCATTCAGCCGGACGGGCAGGTGGAGCACATCATCCGGGATGCCTATGCCAATAACCCGGACAGCATCATCGCGGCCTCACACGTGGTGGCCACGGAGTTCGCGACCGTTGCGGCCGCGAACAACTACTGGCGGTAGCCCTTCGGCCAGGCCCTCAGGCCGCCCCGCCCCGACCGGCTAGGCGTACAGCCGGCTGAGGAACCGGGCGATAACGGCCGGGCGCTCCTGGCCCTCGATTTCGATGGTGAGGTCAGCGACCACGTGCAGGCCGTTGCCCTTGACCTCTTGGACCTCGGCAATCACGGCGGTCATCCGGATCCGGGAACCGACCTTCACCGGTGAGGTGAAGCGGACCTTGTCCAGGCCGTAGTTGACCTTTGTCTTGACGCCCGTCACGTCGAACAGCTCGCCCCACATCGGGATCAGCAGCGACAGTGTCAGGAAGCCGTGGGCTATCGGGGCGCCGAAGGGACCGTCCTTGGCCCGCTCCGGATCCACGTGAATCCACTGATGGTCATCGGTGGCATCGGCAAACAGGTCTACCTGCCCCTGTGTAATCTCGCGGTAGGCCGAGGTTCCGAGGTTCTTGCCGATGAGGTCCTTGACCTCTTCGAACGCTACGACGGTCTGGGCGGAGGCGGGTGCTTCAGTCATGGAAAACTCCTAGGTTGCTGGACGGATACGGCGGAACGTGTCAGGCGAAGGCGCTCTTGCCGGTGACTGCGCGGCCTACGATCAGCGCATTGATTTCGTGGGTTCCCTCGTAGGAATAGACGGCCTCGGCGTCGGCGTGGAAACGGGCGACGTCGGTGGCCAGGGTGATCCCGTTGCCGCCGACCACTTCGCGGGCCAGGGCAACGGTTTCCCGCATGTGCAGGCCGATCCACATCTTCGCCAGGGCGGAATCCTCATCCCGGAAAATCCCTTCCTGCTGGCGCTCCGCGAGGCCTGCCACCAGATTCAGGGACGCGGTGACGTTGCCCAGCATGCGGGCAAGTTTTTCCTGGACCAGCTGGAAGCTGCCCAGCGACCGGCCGAACTGTTCGCGGCTGCGCACGTACCGCAGGGCAGCTTCGTAGGCTCCGGCCTGGATGCCGGTGGCAATCCAGGCGACGTCGGACCGCATGGCCCGCAGCATCGCCGCGACATCCTTGAAGGAGTTCACGTTGCCGAGCCGCCGGGATTCAGGAACACGGACGCCGTCGAGGTAAATATCGGCATTCTGCATCATCCGCAGCGACGTTTTGCCGCGGATCTTCTCGAGCCGCACCCCGGGCGCTTCGCGGTCCACGAGGAACCCCTTGACCTGTCCGTCGGCGCCGTCCCGGGCGAAGACCGCCAGGTAGTCGGCAGTGAACGCCCCGCCTATCCACCGCTTGGCCCCGTCCAGGATCCACTCCTCGCCGTCGCGGCGTGCCGACGTCGCCAACCCGCCGGCAATGTCCGAACCGTGCTCAGGCTCGGTCAGGCAGAACACGCCGGTCATCTCAAAGGAGGTGATCAACGGGTCCCACTGCGCGAACTGCTCCGGCGTTCCGCCCACCCGGCAGGCTGTGCGGAAGAGCCCGGCCTGCGCGGTGTAGTAAGTGGCAAGCGAGGCGTCGGTGCGGGCCAGTTCGAAGATCCGGAAGCCGTGGTAGAGCGCGCGGGGCTCGGCGCCGTCGGCAATGAGTTCCTCCGGAACCATCAGGTTCAGCTCCCGCAGCGGGCCGTCCAGTTGGTACGGGAACTCCCCGGCCTCCCAGTATTCCGCCAGCAGCGGCCCGGCGGAGTCCTCCAGGACCTGCCGCAGGCGCCGCAGCGGTGCCTTTTCCGCCTCGGTCAGGCGCCCCTCAACGTTGAGCGGGTCGCAGTCGGGGTACAGGCGCGGCTCGGTCAGCACCCCGGTCATGCGCTTTCCCCTGCGCTGGCAGCGCCGGCAGCCGCGTCGGCCGCGGTATCCAGCCCGAGCAGGCGCACCGCGTTGTCCTTGAGGATCTTCGGGCGTACTTCATCCTTGAAGCTCTGCTGCTCGAAGGCACCGAGCCACTTCTGCGGGGTGATCAGCGGATAGTCGGTGCCGAACAGGACCTTGTCCTGCAGCATGGAGTTCGAGGCCCGGACCAGGGACTCCGGGAAGTACTTCGGCGACCAGCCGGACAGGTCCATCCAGACGTTGGCTTTGTGGGTGGCGATGGAGTTGGCCTCGTCCTGCCACGGCACGGACGGGTGCGCCATGATGACCTGCAGTTCCGGGAAATCCGCGGCGACGGCGTCGAGCAGCATGGGGTTCGAATACGCGAGCTTGATGCCGTAGCCACCGGGCAGCCCCGCCCCCATGCCGTTCTGCCCGGTGTGGAACAGGGCCGGGACGCCCAGGGCGGAAATGGCCTCGTAGATCGGATAAAACTGCCGGTCAGAGGGATCAAAGTTCTGCAGCGAGGGGTGGAATTTAAAGCCCTTGACGCCGTAGTCCTCCACCAGCATCCGCGCACGGTCCACGGCACGGCTGCCCTGCAGCGGATCCACTGAACCGAAGGGAATCAGCACGTCATTGTTGCGGGCCGCTCCCTCGGCAATTTCCTCTATGGAGTTCGGTTCGTGCCCCAGAGCGGTGGTGGCATCCACGGTGAAGACGACGGCGGCCATCCGCCATTCGCGGTACCGCTCGGCGATCGTGTCCAGGGAGGGGCTGCGGTCTTCGGCTTTGAAGTACTTGGCGGAAGCCTCGGTGAGGGCTGCGGGCAGCGAGGCGTGGCCGTGGTCGGAGCACTCGATGTGCACGTGCATGTCGATGGCGTCCAGGGACGCGAGGTCCAGGCCGTATTCATAGCGCATAGCGGTTTCCGTCCCTACCGGGCCTGCGGTTCAAGTTCTTCGGGCAGCGGAGGCATGTTCTCGCCGACGGGCTGGAGGTTTCCCTCGATGAGCGCCGGGAACTGCTCGCGCAGGGCCTCAAACGTCCAACCGCCCTGACGGTATTCGGTGACCACGGGTACCGGGTGGGAGAAGATCTGCAGCCGGTCACCGCCGGCACCGATGACCTGCCCGGTGATCCCAGCCGCGTCGTCGGAGGCCAGATATGCGACCAGCCCGGCGACGTCGGCGGAGGTGCCGAAACCCAGGTCCTTGCGGAAGAAGTCCGGCATCGGCTCGCCGCGGTGGTCCGCCTCGACGGCGGCGCGGAAGTAGGGGACGGTCTCGGTCATGGCGGTGGCGGCCACGGGAATGACGGCGTTGGCGGTGACGCCGGCCTTGCGCATTTCCAGAGCCCACGTGCGGACCATACCCACAATGCCGGCCTTCGCCGCGGCGTAGTTGGTCTGCCCGAAGTTGCCGTACTGGCCGGTGGGGGAGCCGATGGTGATGATCCGGCCGGCCACGTTGTTTTCCTTGAAGTACCGGTAGGCCTCGCGGGCGCAGGTGAATGTTCCGCGCAGGTGGACCTGGATCACGAGGTCAAAATCTTCGTCGGTCATCTTCAGGAGCGACTTGTCCCGCAGCACACCCGCGTTGGTGACCATGATGTCCAGGCGGCCGAAGGCGGCTAGTGCGCCGTCCACCAGGGCGGTGGCGGCTTCAGTGGTGCCCACCGGGGCGACGACGGCGACGGCCCGGCCGCCGGCGGAAGTAATCATTTCGACGGCGCGGTCGGCCGTTTCCTGGACCACGTCATTGATGACGACGGCGGCACCCTGGCGGGCGAGTTCGGCGGCGTAGGCCAGTCCGAGGCCCTGGCCGGAGCCGGTGACGACGGCGACCTTTCCGGCAAGTGCACCAGTGGAATCGTTGGTCATGGGAAGCTCCTTTGCTTGGGCCAGCCAGCAGGTGGTGTGACTGCGGCCACGTTGCGGGATTGGATCCATTCCACGGCATACCGTTGAAAAAGTCAACAGTTATGATCCTCATTTATTGGAAGCCGCGTCCGTCTCCTAGGATGGGGTCCTACCGTGCCCCTGCCGAAGGATCAAACACTCCATGAGCACCTCCCCTGACGGCGTTGCCGACGCAGCGCGCTTCGCCGCTACCGATCTCGGTGCCGAACCCGTGTTCCTGATGGCGCGCGCCGCGTCCATCGGGTCGGCGGAGGCCAACCGCCGGCTGGCCGACCTCCGGCTGAAGGTGCGCCACTACTCGGTGCTGTCCCTGGCCTGCAGCGGAGCGGCGCCAACGCAGCGGGAGCTGAGCCAGTTCCTGGTGCTGGACCCCAGCCAGATCGTGGCCATCGTGGACGAGCTGGAGCGCCGCGGCGCCGTCGAACGCCAGACCGATCCCCGGGACCGCCGCTCAAAGGTCATTGTGCCCACCGAGGATGGGAGGGCCCTCTACGCACACGCGCGGGAGGTGGTGGATGGTGCCACCGAAACCTCGGTGGCGCAGCTCTCCGCCGCCGAGCAGGGCGAACTGCGCCGGCTGCTGCAGAAGGTGGCGTTCTAGGCAGCGCCCCGGCCCCGCAGCACCCTTTCGTTATATGCGTCAATGTGCATATATGGCGCCCTGCTGGTTCGGAGCCTGCGCCGGCATCTCCGTGCCGCTGGCCCTCAGCGGCTTTTAAGAATTCTCAAAGAAACAAGTTCGAGGATAGAACTGTCAGCGAACCACTTACGCGGAGGTGAAACAGCACCATGGGTATAGGCAGCGGAGCTCGGAAAGTCATCGCATGGGGCGGCGGCGCCCTTGCCGGTGTGGGCCTGCTGGTTGCCAGTTTCTTTGCGGGTACCGCTGTGGCGGACAACCCGGAGTTTGAGCAGGCCGGCTCCACCACCCAGGAACAGGACGCCGGGGACAACGAGAGCCGGGATTTGTTCGACGAGCAGGACGAGCAAGACACTCAGGACGAGCAGGACACCAACGGCCAGGACACCAACGGCCAGGACACCCAGGACGAGGAGGGCCGGGACGCCGACGCCGACGCCGACGGCCGCGACGGTGACCAGGACCGCGACGGCGACGGACGGGGTCCGGACCGGGAGGATGCCGAGGGGCCGAACCAGGATCAGGACACCGACGGCGAGGAGGAACAGGATCCGGACGGCCAAGCTCGGGACCAGAAGGACCGGAAGGACCAGGACGCCGAGGCGGGTGAAGGCCGGGACGACGGCGGCCGCCACCACGGCCGGCACCATGACGGCCCCCGCGACGGCGACGGCGGGCCGGATGAGGACCGGGAATCCGAGAGCGAAAGCGGTGACGGATCGGCCCCAGCGTAGTCCACGCAGCTCGAAGGGCCGGGTGCAGAGGCACCCGGCCCTTTTGCGTGTGGAGCAACCGAACAACCACATCGAAGCAGTGCGCTCGGGCTGTTCGGAAACCAACGTGCGGTTTTCGGTATCCTGCCGCTCGCTGAAGTGGAACCATGTCAAAAAAGGGCCCCGTCGACAAACCGATCAGGAATCAAGAAGCGCCCTCCGTCCGCCCGTCGGTAGCGTGAGGAAACACCGGACAGGACAGCAGCAGGGGAAGCATTCGATGAGTGTCGTATCAGCAGCCGTGGACAAGTACGGGGGATCCAGCGGGTCGTTGGAAAACTCCCGCCAGCTGGCGGACCTCGCCCGGCTGCGGCGGGTACGGGACCGGATCGACCGCGAGTATGCCAAACCTCTGGACGTCGAAGCACTCGCCCGCGGAGTATTTATGTCCGCCGGCCACCTCAGCCGCCAGTTCCGCCTGGCATACGGGGAGTCCCCGTATTCGTACCTCATGACCCGGCGCATTGAACGGGCCATGACCCTGCTCCGCTGCAGTACCTGGAGTGTCACTGACGTGTGCTTCGCAGTGGGGTGCTCCTCGCTGGGTACCTTCAGCACCCGGTTTACCGAGTTGGTGGGGGTCCCGCCGGGAACCTATCGGCGGCTGGCGGCAGAGCAGGGGCTGGAACTGCCGGGGTGCGTGAGCCGCACGGTGCAAAGACCGATCAGGAAAGGGCGGTTTTCGCCGCCCCGGAGAGGGTGAGTCCGATGGATATCTCCATCAATGCTGTATTTCTTCCCCAGACCGATCCCGATGCTTCGCTGGCGTTCTACCGCGATGTGCTGGGTTTCGAAGTGCGCAACGACGTCGGCTACGGCGGCATGCGCTGGATTACGGTAGGTCCGCCGGACCAGCCGGGAACCTCCATTGTGCTGGAACCGCCTGCAGCGGACCCGGGAGTCACTGACGCCGAGCGCAGGACCATCGAGGAAATGATGGCCAAGGGCACCTATGCCGGGATGCTGCTGGCAACGGCCGATCTGGACGCGGCGTTCGAGCGCGCCGTCGCCGGAGGCGCGGAGGTGGTCCAGGAGCCCATGCAACAGGATTGGGGCGCCCGGGACTGCGCTCTGCGGGACCCGGCCGGCAATCAGCTGCGGATCCAGGAACTGCGGTAGGCCTCCGGCACTACTCCCGGCGCGGCTCGGGCACCAGGTCCAGGAGGTGGGTCTCCACGTAGTCCAGGGCCAGGCGCACCGCACCGGTGGGCACCAGCATGGTGCCCAGGTTCGAGACGGCCACTCGTGGCGGTGTCACCACGTACCGGTCCAGCTCCCGCGTCATGGCGGGCAGCAGGGCAGTGGCCGACGCCGCCACCGCGCCGCCGATTACGATCAGCCGCGGATCGAAGAACGAGGACACCAGCGCCAGTACCCGGGCCATCCGGCGCGCAATCCGGTCCAGGATTTCTTCGGCAACCGGGTCTCCCGCCTCGGCCGCTTCGAACACCAGCCGGGCCGAGGCGCGGTTGGTGTCCGGTCCCACGAGTTCGCGGATCCGGCCGTTGTGCCCTTCCTTCAGCGCGGCGCTGCCCCAGAGGCGGGCGAGCTTGGCAATGCCGTCCTCATTGCCCACCCCTTCCACCAATTCCAGTGCCCCCATGGCGCCGGTGCCCCCGGACGCGCCGTGCAGCAGGCGGCCGGACTCGATGATGCCGCTGCCCAGGCGCTCGCCGGCCAGGATCACCGCCAGGTTGTTTTCGCCCGCGCCCACCCCGCGCCAGCGTTCGGCCAGGGCCGCGAGCTTGGCATCGTTTTCCACGAGCAGCGGCCAGCCGCGGGAATCGCTGAAGATGGAGCTCAGTCCGAGATCGAACATCGGCGCCACCTCCTGTCCCGGGGCGACGTCGCCCGCGCCGGTCACCTGCGCCGCAATCCCCATCCCGGCGCACAGCACGGCCGACGAGGAAATCCCCGCGTCCTGCAGGGCGGCATCGACGGCCTCGGTAACCACGCGCCGTCGTTGTTCCGGTTCTCCGCCGTGACGCGGGAACCGGGCCTCCGATTCTCCGACGACGGCGCCCGCGAGGTCGGCGACCAGCACCCGGACGGTGGCGATGCCGACGTCGAGCCCCAGGACGTACCCGGCACTCTCGTTGAATTCGAACCGGCGGGCGGGCCGGCCTTTCTGCCGATCGATGCGCGGGGAATCCGTTTCCCGGGCCCAGCCGCGGGCAATCAGATCGTCACACACGGCAATCACGGTGGCGCGGGTCAGGCCGGTGGCGTTGATCAGGTCGGTGCCCGTGGCGGAGGGGGCAGCACGGAGCACCTCCAGCACGGCGCGCAGGTTGGTGCGGCGCAGCAGCTGCGGAGTGTTTGCGGAGGCGTCCATGGAAGTGGCCTTTGACGTGTGGCGGTAATAACAGCATAATTATAGGAGACAATAAATTTAGTTCCTAAATTTAGTTTCAGCATCAAGGAGGCACCAGTGACGGTACGCGTCGGAATCAACGGTTTTGGTCGGATTGGCCGCAACTACCTGCGGGCAGCCCTGCAGCACGGCGAAGGGTTCGAGGTTGTCGCAGTTAACGACCTCGGCGACCCCGCGCAGCTGGCCCACCTGCTCAAGTACGACTCGGTTGCCGGACGCCTGGCCGAGAAGGTCACCGTCGAAGACGGAAACCTCGTGGTCGGCGGCCACACCATCAAGGTCTTCGCTGAGCGCGATCCGGGCAACCTGCCCTGGGCCGACCTCAACGTGGACATCGTCATCGAATCCACCGGCTTCTTCACCAACGCCGAGGATGCGCGCAAGCACATCTCCGCCGGTGCCAAGAAGGTCCTGGTCTCCGCACCGGCCAAGGGTGACGCGTTCACCGTGGTTATGGGCGTGAACGACGGTGACTACGACGCCGAGAAGCACGACGTCATCTCGAACGCTTCCTGCACCACCAACTGCCTGGGCCCGCTGGCCAAGGTCCTGAACGATGCCTTCGGTATCGAAAAGGGCCTCATGACCACCGTGCATGCCTACACCGCAGACCAGAACCTGCAGGATGGCCCGCACAAGGACCTGCGCCGCGCCCGCGCCGCAGCCCTGAACATGGTTCCGACCTCCACCGGTGCCGCCAAGGCCATCGGCCTGGTCCTGCCGGAACTGAAGGGCAAGCTGGACGGCTTCGCCATCCGCGTTCCGGTCCCCACCGGTTCCGTCACGGATCTGACCGTCACGCTGGAAAAGGAAGCCACGGTCGAAGAGATCAACGCCGCCTACGCCAAGGCTGCACAGGATCCGCGCTGGGCCGGCATCCTCACCTACACCGAGGATCCGATTGTTTCCTCCGACATCGTGGGCGATCCGTCCTCCTGCATCTTCGACTCCGGTCTGACCCGCGTTATGGGCAACCAGGTGAAGATCGTCGGCTGGTACGACAACGAGTGGGGCTACTCCAACCGCCTGGTCGATCTGACCGGACTGGTTGCTTCCAAGCTCTAATTAGCACCAAGCACGACGGCGCCGCGCCGGACTCCCTGCGAGTCCGGGCGGCGCCGTCGTCGTTTAGTGTGCTGGCCCCTTTGTACGTGCAGTTCAGCTGGTTCGAGAAGCCGCTGACTGGATGGCCTCGGCAAGGTCGCGGGGACGGCTCCACATCGGCCAATGTCCCGTCGGGAGGTCAACGACGTCGAGGTGCTGGATGTTCGCGACTTCGGCAAACATGGCATGGCCTGAGCGGGCCAGCTCCAGCACCTGCGCGCCCGGAATCGAGCAGCACACCAGGGTGGTCCGGACCTTGCGGCGGGCATCGTTGGTGAGTTCGACGGGCTGGCGAAGGACGGGGCCGGGCTCAGGGACGGCCCGGGACCGAAAACGCTCGAGGACCTCTGCGTCCAGGCCTTCGAGGCTCGCCTGCTGTGCCAGGACGTCGAGGGATGGAAGCCGAAGCTCCTCCACCCCCGCCGGGAGGTCCGGGGCGAAGACGCTTCCCGCCGCCACAGGGCCGGAGTCGACCCACACCACCCGATGAACACGCTCAGGGTGCCGGTCCAGGACAAGGCTGACGGGGTAGTTCGCCCCGCTGTGGGCGACGATAGTCACGGGCTGATCTTCTCCGAGCCGGGCAACGACGTCCAGGATCGCTGCGGCTTGATCGTCGAGAGTCTTCGCCGCTCGCTCAGGGTCGTCCCCGTCGAGGCCTGGCAGCGTCATCGCGATTGCACGCGGGTTGTCGGTGTTCAGGTGGTCAAGGACTTCATCCCATGCCCAAGCGCCCAGCCAGTGGCCGGCGATGAGAATGATTGAGGGACTGCTCGTAGTAGTTGTCATATCCCTACCCTCGTAGCCGCTATGGGCAGGTGTATGTCACTATTTGTGGCATGAATTTGATCCGGGCTGACCGGTGAAGCGAGCAGAACGGCTCCATGCCCTGTCCGAGATGCTGCGCCGCAATGGATCACGGGGGAGCTCCGCCGAGCGGCTGGCCAGAGAGTTCGGTGTGTCCGTACGCACGGTCAAGCGAGACCTCGCTGCGCTCGAGAACAGCGGCGCGCCCGTATGGTCGCGCCCGGGTCCGGGCGGTGGCTACGGATTGGCCGTGGGCGCGTCGCTGCCGCCCGTCAGCCTGTCCCCGGCGCAGGCCGTGGCGCTCCTGGCGGCCGTGTCCGCTGCACCCGATGCCCCCTACGCCGATCTGGCAGCCGCCGGCATCCAGAAGATCCTGGACGTCCTCGATCCCGGAACCCGAGCAAGAGCCGACGAGTTGGCCGGCCGCGTCTGGGTCAACGCCGTTCCCCCGTCATCGCGCACAATCAGGTCGGCACTGGAGGAGGCGATGGCCGAGCAGCGGGTAATCCGCATTCGCTACACATCGAGAGATGGAACCACGACCACCCGCGACGTCGAACCCGTGCTTTTCGCCTCCACGAACGGCCAGTGGTACCTAGTTGGGTGGTGCCGGCTGCGCAACGCAATGCGCTGGTTCACCGTGTCGCGCATCGAGCGGGCCAGCATAACCAAGACGGCTTGCGGCGGCCATACCATCCAGGAGGTCGGGGAACCCCCTGCGAACGCCAGACCGGTGCACGGCCGGGGAGGGTGAGTCGCTCAGCCAATCGCTCCGGTAAGCATCCCTGGTTACCGGAACCCCTTGCGGGACCTCTCGATTGTCGATAAGTATTGATTGTCCTTCAATCGAAGTGGTCCCGTAGGGAGAGCGTGATGGGAAAAGCAACCATCCTGGCTTTGCGGATCGTGCTGGTGCTGGTGTTCCTCGGCACCCTGTTTGTGCAGGCCGTGCTGGTGCCGCTGTTCGGCGTCGACCTGGCCGAGGCAGGCGCCGAAGCCGTCCGTGTGCCGGTCCTGGTGATTGTGGTGCTGGGGATCCTCGCCTTCCAGGCCTGCCTGGTCTGCGCCTGGCGGCTGTTGACCATGGTCCGGCGGGGAACGGTGTTTTCCTCGGCGGCCTTCCGTTATGTGGATGTGGTGATTGGCGCGCTCTCGGCGGCGGCCCTGCTGCTCTTTGCACTGGGGGCCGTGCTGGCACCGGGAGAAGCAGTCGCCCCCGGCATCGTCCTGCTGATTGGCGGAATGGGGGTGACCGTTGCGGCCGGCGCCCTGCTGGTGCTGGTGATGCGGGCGCTGCTGGCGTCCGCCGTCGACACCGCGGCCGAAGCCAGCCACCTGCGCGCAGAACTCGGCGGGGTGATCTGATGCCGATCGTTGTGGACATCGACGTGATGCTGGCGAAGCGCAAAATGCCCGTGGGCGTGCTTGCCGAGCGGATCGGCATCACCCCGGCGAACCTGGCCGTGCTGAAGAACGGCCGCGCCAAGGCGGTGCGGTTCACCACCCTGGCGTCGTTGTGCGAGGTACTGGACTGCCAGCCCGGGGACCTGCTGCGCTGGGAGCCGGAACCGAACGGAACGGTTGCGGCGGACGACCGCACGGACGGAATTGGGGGAGTGTCGCAGCGGGACACTGTCGGGCGGGCCGGGCCGTAACGTTTACTGCTGCCGGTGCTGCTCCATGACCCGCCCCAGGATGCGCGCCCCCTCGCCGAACGCACCCGGATTCGGCCCGGAGTAGTTCAGCCGCAGATAGGCACCGGCCTGCTCGGCCGGGAACCACTCGTTTCCCGGTGCCACCCGCACGCCGGCACTTTCGCAGTCGCGGGTGAGGGCGGCGAGGTCCGTGTGATCCGGCAGGCGCACCCACAGGTTGAGTCCGCCCTTGGGGACCGCCTCCACCTGGGCCAGCGGAGCGTGCTCCCGGAGCGCATCAATCAGCAGGTCCCGCCGTCCTGCCAGCTGGGGCCGCAGCTGGCGCAGATGCGTGCGCCAAGCGGGTTGGGTGACGACGTCGAGCGCCACCGCCTGCAGTATTCCGCTGACATACACGGAGGAGGCCTGGAAATCCGCCAGCAGCCGTTCGCGTGCGGGGCCGCGGGCAATGACGGCCGCCACCCGCACCGCCGGGGAAATGCTTTTGGTGAGGGAGCGCAGGTACACCACGTGCCCGCCGTCGTCCCGGGCGGCCAAGGGGGCCGCCTCCGCGGCAATGCCGAAGTCGTGAGCCCAGTCGTCCTCGATCAGGAATGCCCCGTGCCGCCGTACCGTTTCAAGCACCTGGTCGGCCCGCTGCCGTGACCAATAGGCGCCGGTGGGGTTGGCGAAGACGGGCTGGGCGTAGAAGGCCCGTGCTCCGGTCTGTGCGAAGGCGCGGGCCAGCGCGTCCGGGTCCGGACCGTCACTTCCGCTGGGCACCGGGACTACCTGCACCCCGGCCTGCGCGGCGGCCAGGATGGCACCCCAATAGGTGGGGGATTCCATCAGCAGCGGCCGGCCGGGTCCCACCAGGGCACGGAACGCGGCGCTGAGCCCGATCTGGCTGCCGGGGAGGATCACGACGTCGGAGGCTGCCGGAGGGGCTACGCCCGCCGGGGCTCCCGTGCCCAGCTGGGCGGCAAACCAGGCGCGCAGTTCGGGCAGGCCCGCGGCGGGGGAGCGCGAGAGGGCGGCGTCGGTGCGGGCAGCACGGGCGAAAGCTGCCCGGACCAGGCGTCCGGGCAGCAGCTCCGGGTCCGGATAGCCGGAGTGCAGCGCAATCACGTCATCCGCCACTGTCCGCATGGCGCTGGAGAGGGTGGGCAGGCTGCGCGGAGCGCCTAGGGCGGCGGTCTGCCAGCTGTAGTCATGGGCACGGGCAACGGTGCGGGCGCGGACGAAAGTCCCAGCACCGGGCCGGCTTTCCACCAGGCCAAGGGATGCCAACGTCCGCAGCGCTTTCTGCACCGTGACCGGGCTGGCTCCGTGCCGTGCAACGAGCTCCCGGGAGGACGGCAGCTGCGACCCGGGAGCAGCCGCGGAGATCCACGCGCGCAGGTCTGCCACGATCCGGTTCGCACTGCTACTATCGGCCATGAAGCCAGATAATAGCGCTACTCTCGCGCTGCCAACAGTGCTACCGACCAGCCGCGAGGGCCTGTGGTGGGGCCTGCTGGGCGTCACCGCCTTCTCCTTCACGCTTCCCTTCACCCGCCTCGCCGTGGCGGGCGGCATGGCGCCGCTTTTTGTCGGATCGGGCCGGGCAGTGGTCGCCGCACTGCTTGCCGCGGCCGCCCTTGCACTGACCCGGCAGCGCCTGCCGCGGGGCACACAATGGGCGCGGCTGGCTCTGGTGGGCGGCGGCGTGGTTGCCGGCTTCCCGCTGCTGACATCCTTCGCGCTCGCCACCGCTCCGGCCAGCCACGGCGCCGTTGTCGCCGCCCTCCTGCCCGCCGCCACCGCAGTGATAGCGGTCCTGCGCACGCATGAGCGTCCGCCCCGCCGATTCTGGGTCATGGCAGCCGTGGGGGCAACGGCCGCCGTCGGGTTCGCGGCCCTCGAGGGCGGCGGGCTGGCCGGGCTGCACCCGTCGGACCTGCTGTTGTTCGCCGCGGTGATCGCCGGAGCGGTTGGATACGCCGAAGGCGGCATCCTTACCCGGGAGCTGGGGGCCTGGCAAACCATTTCCTGGGCGCTGCTGCTCGCCTCGCCGGTGATGGCAGGGCTGACTGTGCTCAGCCTGGCCGGAAGGACCCCTGCCGGCGGCCCGGGGGAATGGGCTGCCTTCGCCTACCTGGGGGTGGTGAGCATGTTCCTGGGCTTCTTCGCCTGGTACCGCGGCCTGGGCATCGGCCCCATGGCCCGGGTCAGCCAAGTGCAGCTGGCCCAGCCGGTGCTGACCATCTGCTGGGCCGCCCTGCTCCTGCATGAGCAGCTGACCTGGGCCACCGTGCTGGGCGGGCTGGCCGTCATCCTCTGCGCCGGCGTCGCCGTGCGGACCCGCGGACGGAAGGCGCCGCCGTCGTCCGCCTGACCGGCACGCGCCGGGCCAGGCTCAGGGCCAGGAATCCTCCTCCTCGTGGCAGATCAGCATTTCGCGGACCTCGCAGCCGGCGGGCTGGGACAGGGCAAACAGGATGGCGTCGGCCACCCGGCGCGGATCATTGAGCCGGGAATCGTCCTGCGGGCGGTACTGCTCGGTGCGGTCGTCGAAGAACCGCGTCTTCATGCCGCCGGGAATCATGGTGGTCACACCCACACGGCCGCGGGTTTCGGCGGCAAGGGCCCGGCTGAAGCCGATCACCCCGAACTTGGAGGCACAGTACGCCGTCGCATCCGAGACGGCCTTGAGCCCCAGTGTGGAGGCCACGGTGATGACGCGGCCGTGGGAGGCGGCCAGATAGGGCAGTGCGGCGCGGACCACGGAGACGGTGCCCAGCAGGTTCACGCCGATGACCTTCTCCCATTCCTCCGCCGCCACGTCTTCAAGCCGGCCGCAGCGGTCAATGCCGGCGGCGGTGACCACGGCATCGAGTCCACCCAGGATCTGCGCTGCCTCCTGTACGGCCGCTTCCACGCCGGCGCGGTCCGCCACGTCCACCTGCACGGCCTTGACCTCCGTGACGGCGCTGATATCGCGGTCCAGCACCACCACGCTGCCGCCGGCGGCGGTCACGGCGGCGCTGACGGCGGCACCCAGCCCGGAGGCGCCACCGGTAACCAGCACCCGGCCGGTGAACACCGCGGGAAGGGGAAGAGTTGGGAGGAGGGGGTCCGGGACCGGCACAGGATCCGGCAAAGGACCGGGGAGGGCGACCGGCGCGGGGGCCACGGGGGACAGGCTCATGGGACTTCCTTTCGGCGGAACGGAACGGAGCGGAACGGGTAGGGGCAGCGGAAACAGGGAGCGGCTTGCTCAGCCGACCTTCGCCAGCGCGGAGGCCAGTGCGGTGGTGGAACGGGCGGGATGGAAGGGGACGGTGACGGTTTCCCCGCCCCAAGATCGGATCAGCGCGGCCTCCGGGAGCTGGTCTTCGCGGTAGTCGCCGCCCTTGACCCAGATGTCAGGGCGCAGCCGCTCCAGCACTGCCGCCGGGGTGTCCTCCTCGAAGACCAGGACCCCGTCCACGCATTCCAGTGACTGCAGCAGTTCCGCCCGGTCCTCGGCACCGATGATCGGGCGCTGCTCACCTTTGAGCCGCCGGACGGAATCGTCGGAGTTCAGGCAGACAATCAAACAATCGCCCAGCCCCCGGGCCGCCAGCAGAGTGCGGGCATGTCCGGCGTGGAGCAGGTCGAAGCAGCCTCCGGTGGCCACCACGGTTCCGCCGCGCTCCCGGACCCGCGCCGCCGTCGCCATCGCGTCCGGTGTCCCGCTGACGAACATTTGCAGGGGGTCCTCCGCCTCCAGTCCGGCCACGCCGCCGGCGGCCAGGAAGGAGGCCGCCGCCTGCACCGCGGCTTCGGCGGCGGTTTCCAGCCCGTCGCCGTCGAGCAGCCGCACGGTGAGGGAAGCGGCAAACCGGTCCCCGGCACCGCATGTGTCCTCCGCGGAAATCTTCGGGGCGGGAAGGATCTGCGCCAGGCCCGCGGCGGGGAGTGCCAGCGCGCCATGCGCCCCCATGGTGAGCACCACGGATTGGCTCTGCCACCGGGTGAGCAGCTTTTCCGCCGCGCGAAGTGCCGCCGGAACCCCGCCCGGTGCCTCCCCGGCAGCGGACAGGGCCTCGGCGAGGTTCGGTGTGACAGCCGCGACCCCGGGCACCGGATCAGCCCCGGCCGGATGCGGGTCCCAGACCACGGGAATACGCCGGGCCAGGGTTCCCAGCAGGTCCCGGAGGGCCGGATTGGCCGTGAGCCCGCGGCCGTAGTCGGCGACCACCACTGCATCGGCTGCCGCGACCACGGACAGCATCTGTGCAGTGACCGCCGGGACCGGGGCGGGGGAGCAGCCCTGGTCGAAGCGGACCACGGCGTGGGTGCCGGCCCGGATCCGCGTCTTGACCGGGGTGGGCGCCTCGGACGGTCCGCAGGTCAGGGGGATGCCGGCCAGCGCGGTCCTCAGCTGTCCGGACGCGTCGTCGTCGGAGAGCACCGTCACCAGGTGGACCCGCCGACCGTCCCGTTCCAGCAGGCGTGCCACCAGGCCCGCTCCACCTGCCCGGCGTCCGACGTCGTCCACGTCCACCACGGGTACCGGCGCGTCGGGGGAGAGGCGCCGGGCCGAGCCGGAAATGTCCGTGTCCAGCAGGACATCACCCACCACAACTATTGTCTTCACGCGGTTCCTCCTGCATTGGTGAGCCGTTCGATTTCGGCGTCAAAGGACCGGCAGAGGGCATGCAGGGCCACCAGATGGGCCTCCTGCGCATTTGCTGCCGGCGCATCAATGGCAATGAAGTCCTCGCAGGCCGCCGCGAGCGGATTCGGCACCCGGCCGGTCAGGGCCCAGGTCCGCAGCCCTGCGCTGTGCGCGGCCTGCACCGCGGCCAGCAGGTTGGGGCTGGCGCCGCTGGTGGAGAAGAGGATGAGCACGTCGCCGGGCCTGCCGTGGCCCTGCACCTGCCGGGCGTAGAGCTGGTCGAAGCCGTAATCGTTGGCGATAGCCGTCACGGCTGAGGTTTCGGCATGCAGGGCGATGGCGGAAAACGGGCGGCGCTCGCCGTCGAACCGTCCCACCAGTTCCGCGCTCAGGTGCTGGGCTTCGGCCGCGGACCCGCCGTTTCCCGCGGTCAGCAGCCGGTGCCCGGCAAAGAGGCGGGCCGCCAGCTCAAGACCCCATTCCGTCAGGTGCCGGGCCTGACGCTGGACGGAGAGCAGGGCGGGCTGCGCCTGGGCCAGGTGGTCCAGCACGGCCTGCTCCGGCACGACGACGGGAGCGGTGACAGGGGATTCGATGCTCACAGCGCCTTCCCTCCCAGCGGCTGCAGCCGTCCGGGCCTCGCGGCGGCGCCCAGGGCCAGCTGATAGGCCTTCTCCGTGTCCAGTGCCACCCGGTCCCAGGAGTAGCGGGCGGAGGCACGCTGTTTGCCCGCTGCGCCGAGCCGCCGGGCGTAGCGGGGGTTCTGCAGCAGCTCGGAGAGCGCGGCGGCCAGGGCGGCCGGATCCCGGGGCGGCACATGGAGGCCGGTCTTGCCGTGGACTACGGTGTCGATCAGGCCGCCCACTGCGGAGGCCACAACGGGCACTGCGCACGCCATCGCCTCCAGCGGCACGATCCCGAAGGGTTCATACCAGGGCGCGCACACCACGGCATCGGCGCTGCGCAGCACCGCGGGCATTTGCTCGCGCGGAACCTGGCCCCGGAGCAGCACCCGGTCCGCCACACCCAGGGAGCGGGCCAGGGCCAGCAGCCGGCGGGCCTCCGGATCCGATTCCAGTCCGGCGCTGTCACTGGAACCGCCGACAATCAGCAGCTCCACATCTTCCAGGCCCTCGTCCCGCAGCAGCGCCAGGGCGCGGATGGCCAGGTCCACACCCTTGCGCGGCACCAGGCGCCCGACGGCGGCAATCCGGTGCCGCCGTCCGCGCGGTTCCGCCGGCCCGGTGGAAGAGAAGAGGGACAAATCCACGCCGCAGGGCGCAATGGAAATCCGGTTGGTCGGCACCCCCATGGCCTTGAGTTCGAAGACCTCGTCCGAACAGGTCGCCAGCACCCGGTCCGCACGCCGGCCCACGGAGGGCTCAAGCCAGGCCCGTTCCGGCGGGGACGTGTCCTCGGCGCCCTGATGCCGTTTTTTCACGGTGCCCAGGGCGTGGAAGGTGTGGACCACCGGCACGCCCTCGTCCCCGGCGTTGCGGGCCGCCTCCAGCGAGGCGAGGCCGGACATCCAGAAGTGCGAGTGCACGACGTCGGGCGGTTCGGTTCCCCAGTCAGCGAGGACGCCGTCGGCCAGCTGTCCCATGTACGGCAGCAGGTCATCCTTGGGCAGCGGCAGGGCCGGACCGGCGGTCACATGCACTACCTCCAGGCCGTCCTGCACCTGCACCCGGTCCGGGAGCCCGGGATCGTCCCGCCGCGTGTACACCTGCACGGTGTGGCCGCGGGCGGCCAGCGCCACGGACAGCGCGGCCACATGCACGTTCTGGCCGCCGGCATCCACGCCGCCCAGCGCGGCCAGCGGACTTGCGTGTTCGGACACCATTGAGATTCTCACTGTTGCCCCCCTCCTGTTGATGCCGGTGCGGTTCCCGCCGCCGGATTGAACGATGCAGCGGAAACCGCCTGGGTCAGCAGGTCCGCGAAGAGCGCGTCCCAGTCGGACAGGAACCGGTCCAGCCCGTACCGGGACAGCGCCGCCGCACGGGCTGCCCGGCCGCAGATGCGTGCCCGCTCGGGCTCGGCCAGGAACATCCGCACCGCCCGGAGCAGCTCCTCGGGATCGTTGCTGGCCACCCCCGCCTCCGGCGGAACCGCCCGGACCGCTTCGGTGGTCGCAAGGGCCAGGACCGGCAGTCCCAGATGCATGGCCTCAAGCAGGGACAGCCCCAGCGAGGTCCAGCGCATCGGGTGCAGGTAGGCCCGGCAGCCGGCCAGCTCCCGGTGCAGCCTGGTCACCGGCAGGTCGCCGCGGATCAGCAGCCGGTCTCCGCCCAGCACCCCGGGCAGCCGGTCCGTGCCCATCCCGAAGACTTCCAGCGGTGCGGTCCGGGCAAACTGCGGCAGGAGATCGGTGCCGGCCACCCGGCTGCGGCGGACCGGCTCGTTCACCACCACCCCCAGATGCGGGCGCTCCCCGGTGTAGAGGTAGCCGGGGTCGGGGATGCCGTGTTCGATCACCCGTACCGGTGCCCTCCCGTTATCCCAGAACAGGCGGTTGAACTGCGTGACATGCACAACCGGGATGTCCGTCCGTCCGGCCAGCGGATGCCGGGTCTCGGGCACGTTGCCGCGCGGGGTGTTGTGTTCCAGATACACCGCCGGAATGTCCCGGCCGGGCCGCCGGCCGAGCAGGCGGGTGCAGGCCTCGATCTCCTCGGGACGCTGCAGCAGCACAACGTCGATCTGCTGGGCACGCAGATCTTCCGGCGCCACTTCCACGACGGATTCCGGCCAGGGGCGGCCGCCGCGGCCCAGCCCCCAGCCGTCCCGCGCCGGGGTAGCCGGCAGCAGGTATTCGTGCGCGCCGCGGACAAACGCCTCCATCCAGCCGCCGTGCACGTGCCACAACAGGATCCTCATCGGTGCCTCATTTCGCGGTGGGTCTGCAGCGACGGCACACCGGTGACCAGGCGCTGCACGGCTTCCACCACCTGCTCGGGGGAAACACCGGAGAGGCAGGGATGCCCGGGCACCGGGCAGATCCGGGCACGGGTTCCGCTGCAGGCAGCGTGCTGGTTCCCCAGCAGTTCCAGCGGCACCCGGTAGGGGGCCCACCGGATGGCGGGCACCACGGGCGCGAAGAGGCTCACCACCGGAGTGCCTGTGGCGGCCGCCAGATGGGCCGGTCCGGTGTTTCCAACCACCACCGCATCCGCTCCGGCCAGGACCGCCGCCAGCGCGGCCAGATCGGTGCGTCCGCCCAGATCCAGGCCTGCCACGGCCGCCACGGTGGCGGTCAGCTCCTTCTCCCCGGGGCCGCCGGTGACCACCACGCGGAACCCGGCGGCGGTGAGCAGCTCGACGGCGGCGGCATGGTGCAGCGCCGGCCAGGCCCGGGCCGGCACCGCAGCGCCGGGATGCACCACGATGTAGGGTCCGGTGCCCACCAGGTGGGAGACATCGGGCAGCGGTCCCAGCCGCAGCCGGCCGTCGTCGCCGGCGGGAAGCGGAAAACCTGCGGCGGCAGCGATCCGCAGCGCGCGCTCCGCCTCCGGCTGGTCTTCAGGGAAGTCCTCCCCGGGTTTGAGCCGGTGCGTCAGCAGCGCCCCGGCGTAATCGGTGGACGCCCCCGTAACGGTGCGTACCCCGGCTTCGCGGAGCAGCAAGGCCAGTGGCAGCGGGGACTGGTGGAAGGACGTGAGGATCACCGCTTCCTCGGCCCGGGAGGCGGCGACTACCTCCCGCAGGTCCTGAAGCAGGGCGGGGGAGGGGGCCGGAGCGGGATTCAGAATCCAGGGACAGGACCACTCGAGTACCTGTGTGACGCCGGGCAGCAGCCGCCCGGCTTGCGCACCCTGCGGTCCGCACAGCAGCACCGCTTCCACACCCGGAGCCGCGGCCACCGCCCGGACGGCAGGTCCGGCGAGCAGCACGTCGCCGGCCCCGTCGAGCCGAGCCACGAGTACCCGGCGGCTCACCCGGGACCCCAGAGCAGGTCAACCGCACCCGCGAGGTCCCGGGCCACGAACTTTGCCGCAGCGGTTTCTTCGGCCCGGGTCACGACGGTGGGCACCAGAACCCCGCGCGCACCGGCTGCGGCCGCAGCCCGCATATCGATACCGATATCGCCGATCACGGCTACTTCCACCGGATCGAGTCCCAGGCGCCGGCTGGCCCGCAGCACCATGCCCGGCCGCGGCTTGCGGCAGATGCAGCCGAAGCCCGGAGCATGCGGGCAGATTTCCCAGACGTCGAACGGGCCCAGCAGATCTTCGACTGCTGCGTTGACACCGGCTACCTCGTCGGCGGAGAGCAATCCGCGGCCGATGCCGGACTGGTTCGTGATGACCCCGATGGGCACGCCGGAACGCCGCAGCCCGGCCAGCACCTCGGCGGCGCCGGGCATCGGCCACACCCGCGCCGGGTCCGCGTTGTAAGGCACGTCAACGATGAGCGTGCCGTCCCGGTCAAACAGAACGGCACGCGGCGGCGGCCGGAAGATTCCCATACCGCATCTGTTCCCCGCCGGAAGGGGAACTAAACACCGCGCGAATCACTTCTTTGCCAGCCGGAACTGCCGCCCCACCCGTATCCCGCGGCACAATCTTCTGGCAGGATGTGGACGTTCTGGCAGGAGTCGACCCGACCGGAAGGAAACTGCGCCCATGCCCGAGGTGGCCGACCGTCCCGAACTACTGGTGCTGCGAGCCCTGAAACTCGGGGATCTGCTGGTCGCGGTTCCGGCGCTGAAGGCCCTGCGGCGGGAGTATCCGGAGCACCGCATCCGGTACGCGGCGCAGGAGTGGCTGCGTCCCATCCTGCCGCTCACCGGGGCCGTGGATGACCTGCTTCCCCTGCACGGCCTGGATGTGCCCATTCCGCTCGCGCCCGGACTAATCGACGTTGCCGTGAACCTGCACGGCAGCGGTCCGGAGAGCTGCAGCCGGATCGAGGCGCTGCAGCCCGGTCGCCGGATCGGTCATGCGGGACCCGGGTGGGACGGTCCGCCGTGGAAGGACGGTGTCCACGAACGGGAGCGGTGGGCAGGATTGCTGTCCTGGCACGGCATCCCTGCGGATCCGCTGGATTACCGTTTGGAGCCGCCGCCGGCGGAGGAAAACGCGCCGGAAGCGGTAGTGATCCATGTGGGCGCGGCCTACGGCAGCCGGCTTTGGCCAGCGGACCGGTTTGCCGACGTCGCCCGTGAACTGGACGCCGCAGGTTTCCCGATTCTCTTTACGGGCAGCGGGGCCGAGCGGCAGCGGGCGCTCGCCGTCGCCGACGCCGCCGGGCTTGGGGCGGAGCGCGTGGTGGCCGGTGAGCTTCGGCTGGACGAGTTCGCCGCCGTGATTTCCCGGTCCCGGCTCGTGATCTCGGCCGATACCGGAGCCGCACACTTGGCATCGGCCTATGCCCGGCCGTCGGTGGTCCTGTTCGGCCCGGCGCCGGTCAGCGAATGGGGTCCGCCGCCGGGGCCGCACATCGCCCTGACCGACGGCAGCCGACGCCGCGGAGACACCTTCGCCACGGATCCGGACCCCGCGCTGCTGGCGGTCACGGTAGAGGACGTCCTGGCCGCCGTGGAGAAGCTCGAGGCGCTCTAGCGGTCGCTCAGGCGAAGCCGGCCGCCGGATGCGTCCACGGTCAGTTCCGCGCGGCCGCCGATCGGCAGGGTCAGCTGCGGCTGGGTGTGCCCGAAGTCCACGTTGGCCAGAACCGGCAGGCCCGCCAGGGCAGGCTGCGCCGCGATCTCCTGCAGATGCGGCAGGGTGATGCCGCTGGACGCCTGGAACCTGCCGATGACCAGGCCTTGGATATCTTCCGCGTCCGGCTGCTGGAGCAGGGAGGTGAGGTCACGGGCAAAGGTCCTGGGATCGGTGGCTTCATCGTCTTCCAGCATGAGCACGGAGCCGGCCAGCGGAGGCATCTGCGCGGTGCCCTGCAGGAGGTTCAGCGTGCACAGGTTCCCGCCGATAATACGGCCGGATGCGGCGCCTTGCTGCAGGTTCCACCATCCGCTCCCCGGCCGGGGACTGCGGTTGTCCTGGTCCAGGAACCAGGCATCGTCGATCCACTCCGCGGAGGGGGCAAGCTCCATCCGGTAGCCGTCCACCAGGGCGTCCACGAACCACTGCTGGGTTAGGTCAAAATGGTCCCGCATGCCGAAGCTGGACCAATGCGGACCGGAATAGGTCACCAGGCCGGTGCGGGCGAAAATCGCGTTCTGCAGCGCCGTAATGTCGGAGTATCCGCACAGGATCTTCGGATTGGCGGCAATCAGGTCCCAATCCAGATAGGGGAGCAGTTCATTGCTGTTGAAGCCGCCGATGACGGTCAGGATGCCCTTGACCTCCGGATCCGCAAACGCGTCATGCAGGTCGGCAACGCGGGAGGCGACCGATGTGGAGTCGAAAATGTCGCGCTCATCCACGTGGCGGCCGTAGGAAAGCCGCAGGCCCAGGCCGGCGAAGCGGCGCTCGATGAGTGCGCTGTGATCGTGTTCGGCCACCATGGCGCGGCTCGCCGCCGGAGCAATGACGCGCAGCAGGTCGCCTTTGGCCAGTTTGGGCGGGACGGTGGCTAACGGGACTGTCTTTTCCGGGGTGCTGGTTTTCGGAGCGGCGGCGGGATCCATGGTGGAACGGTAACAGGGCTCCGTACGGTATGCGGGCAGGTGCGGGCCGCGCGGCGGTTCAGGCGGTTGCACTGCCCCCGACCGCGGGAGTCGCGGCTTGGTTGAGCGTGGAAGCACCCAGCAATTCATGCTGCAGCCGCACCAGAATCCTCGCCAGTCCGCGGGAGACCTGCATCTGGGTCAGGCCCAGCCGTTCTCCGATGGCCTGCTGGGATTCCTCGTGGAAATACCGCAGGAACAACAGTTCCTTGTCCTGATCCGTCAGGTTCCGCACGGCGCGGCGGAGCATGGCAAGGTTTTCGGCCCGTTCCAGCCGCCCGTCGGCTACGGCCCATTGCTCGGCGCCGGTGGTGTCTGCCAGCGCTTCCAGGGATTCCGGGCGAAGACTGCTCTGGCAGTTCAGTGCTTCCGAAACGGCTTTCGTGGTGACTCCCAACGCCTCGGACAATTCACGGAGCGACGGCTCCCGCCCCAGCGTCTGCAGGAGTTCCGGTTGCAGCCTGGCGATGGCGGTCCGCAGGTCCTGGAGCTGCCGCGGGGGCCGGACTACCCAGGAGTGATCCCGGAGGTAGCGCTTGAGCTCTCCATGAATGGTGGGAACCGCGAAGGCCGGAAAGTGCGGGCCGACGGCAGGGTCAAAGCGGCGAACCGCCTTGATTAGTCCCATGTACGCGACCTGGCGCAGGTCCGCCAGCTCACGTCCCCGCCCCGCGTAGGCGGCGGCAGCCGTTTCCGCGATTTCCCGGTACCGGAGGACAAGTTCGTTGTGCAGTGCCTGCTGCAGGTCACCGCGTGCCTGGCGGGCTTTTTCAAATGGAAGCAGGGAGGACGGAACACCGGAGAAAGCGCTCATGAGCAGCACGGGTTTTCAGCAGCAGGTTCGGCCCGCTGCTGGACCGCCTGATCAGGACACCAGAGCACTCACGGGTTATCAATAGCCCGGACCACCTGTTTTGTTACTGCTTCTTGAGCTCTCGATGGAGCAGAAGGTATAAGCGCCGCGAATATCCCTTATCCTTCGGAGCGGCGGGACCGGCTCCGTTTACCGCGCCGGCCCGGTCTGCGGAGTGGTGCAGGACCAACGCGGCGACGGCGGCCACCGCTACGGGCGCGCTTCCCAGGGCAATCATGACACTGCAGTACATCCACAGGAACATCAGGGTGGGCGGGGTGCCGAGCGGCGCCTCCAGGAACCCGGCCGCCAGGACCAGCCAGTACGCCGCGCAGGCAGCGAGGACAATCCAGGCGGTGCGGCGGCGGACGAGGGCGAGCAGCTTTTGCTCCATGGCGAAGATCCAGGCAGATAGGAGGAAGTGCCGCCTGCTTGACCCATCAACCCTAGGCCCGCAGGCGGCTCCACCGCCGGTTATGCGGAGCTTGTCCCTACTTTGTGGACATCGGGGTTGTCATTCCCACTGATTCCTCCACAATGACGGATATTTCTCCGGCAGGTGCCTGCTCGTCGGCTGCCGCCTGCAGTGCGGTGACCTGATCCGCGGGGACCTTGACGGTCACCGTGCCGGTGCGACCGCTGGTGCTGATCGAGTGGACTTCCAGGTCCTGAACGGGCTTGTCCGCGAGCCAGGTCTGCACTTGGCTGCCGGCCTGCTGCAGTTCGTCGGCGTTGAACGCCACGAGGACCGGCTCTGCACCGGCGTCGCGCACCTTGGCCTCGGCCTCCGGACCGGTCACCGCGACGTAGAGAACGCCGCGGTCAATCCAGCCGTCCGCGTATTCGGCTCCCAGCTCGTTCCTGAGGCGCGCGTGCAGCAGCAGGAGCTGGGCAGCGGGTCCATCCGAGTTCATGGTTGCATCCGATCCTGGTGTGGGTGACGTGGCAGTGCCGGATGGCGAATCCGGTGGGGTACCGGGCCCGCCGTCTTGCGGCGCGCAGCCGGTAACCGAGCCTACGGCGATCACGGCTGCCACGGCGGCCCCGGCCAGGGAACGGGCTGAAGGCAGGTGGAGCGACGGCGGCGTCCGGTTTCGGATCATGATTCCTCCTGATGCGTGACTGTAGCTTAAGTCAAAGCGGGTCCCGGCCGTTGGCAGGGACCCGCTTCAGTTGTTTACCGCTGGCGCTGTTAGGCGTCCACGGAGACCCGGCGGCGCTTGTTGTACATCAGCGCCGCGGCACCGGCGGCGAGCAGGGATGCTCCACCTCCGGCAAGCAGACCGAGGTTGGCGGCGCCGGTATCAGGCAGTCCGCCACCCGGGTTAGCGGCCGGAGCGGGGTCCACCACAACCGGAGCTGCGGTGACCGTGATGCCCGCGAAGGCATCGGCCGACGGAGCACTGTTGATGGTCTGGGCGGCCGTGATCCCGTAGTCGCCGGCGGTCAAATCGCCCATCGGAACGGACCAGTTGCCGTCTTCATCCACGACTACGGCTTCGAGGGCCTTGCCATCGATAGCAACGGTCACCTCGACGCCGGCGGTGCCGGTACCGGTGATTTCGTTGGGGAGTGAACCTTCAACGAACTCCTGGCCGTCAGTGGGGGAGGTGATCACCGGAGCGTCGGGTGCGACCGTAAGGTTCAGCGTCGCTGCCCCCGATTCTTCCTTGCCGTCAATGCCGCCCTGGACCGCGGACAGCTCGTAGACGCCGTACGTCAGCGGTTCCTCGAGGGTTACCGACCAGTTGCCTTCGTCGTCGACCTCGGTATCGAGAACCGCAGCCGTAGCTACGTCCTCTTCCTCGGCGTCGCCCGGCACAGTCAAAGCCACGGTGGCGCCGGCTACGCCGGTGCCTTCAATGGTCTCAATGGAATGCAGCACTGTGGCAGGAGTCGTGAAGACCGGCGCCGGCAGGGGGGCTTCCTTGACCGTCAGCTCGAATTCGCTGACAGACGATTTGTTGTATCCGTTGACGGCCTGCGCGGTGATGGTGATCTTTTCGTCTGCTGGGACCAGGGTCGGTGCCTTGATCGTCCAGGTGCCGTCGGCGGCGGTCTCTGCCTTGGCGTCTTCGCCGTCGATGGTCACGTTTACGGTGCTGCCGGCAGGAGCGGTGCCGGTGATGACCGCGTCGGTGTCAACGGTGCCGTTGTTCGCCGGGCTGGTCAGCGCGGGTGCGTCCAGGTGGATGCCCACCGTGTAGCCCGGGACAGAGGCCAGCGCGGTATCCAGATCAGCGGCAAAGGAGATGGGTTCATTATCGGCCCCGCCGCTGGTGATGCCCACGCCGTATTCGCCGGAGATCATCGCTCCGCCGGAGTCGCCCCCGTCCACGAAAACATCGGTAAAGAAGCCGTGGACCCAGACACCTGATACGGAGGCGATTCCCAGCTCAGTGATCGTGCCGCAGTCCCAATTGGTGGTCCTGCCCGACTTGCAGATCGGGGCGCCTACGACAGGCGAAGTGGTGCCCTTGAGCTTGACCGTAGTGGCGGAGAGGTCTTCTGTGTTTTCCCAGTTGGCCGTCTCCGCGCGGAGGTCCAGCTCGGTGTTGATGTTATCGATGACAGCTATGTCGGTACCGGGTGCCTCCGCCGTGCCGTCGTGCGACCACGATCCGAACGTACCGAGCTCTTCACCCGTACCGAATTCGTCGGTCGTCACTTCGAGGAAGGTCTGGCTGCCAGCACCGTCTGCGCAGTGCCCTGCGGTGATAATGGCCTCGGCGCCACTCGCGTTGTATCCGGTGTAGCCCACGGAGCAGCTGTAACGGCTCGAGCCGACCTCGGAGTAGTAGCCGGCGCCGCCGACGACGGTGTCGTCAGCCTTGGGCTTCACCTCGGGCTGGTTCGGGTTGAGCTTCACATTCGTGTACTGCTTATCAAATTCCTCCGGGGACATGGCAGGAGCCGTGCGTGCCGCCGAAGGGGTGCCCTCGATGGCGAACGGGTCGCCGAGGTCGATGGTGAAGCCTCGCTCCGGGCTGCCGGAGACTGACCTCAGGTTCTCGGTACCCACGGCAGAGGCGTAGGCAGACAGAAGGTCTTGCAGATCGGTGGCCTGCTTGGCCTCAGGCTCAGAAGCTCCTCCTTCAACTACCGCAGTCTCTGTTTCGTCCGCCGCGGGCGCCTCGGGCGCCTGGGTGAGAAGCTCAATGGGAGCCTGCAGGGACGGAGCTTCAGCGGGGGCTGCGGGCTCAACAACAGTGGCATCGAGTTCCGCGGCGAGTGCCTCGAGTTCTTCGCCGCTGCCGGTAACAACCAAGCCATTGTCACGGATTTCGATGTTGACAAAGCCCTTGGTGGCCCTGAGCTGCGCTAGGGCAGCTGAGGCCTTTTGGCTCAGCTCGCCTGCAGCCACGAATTCATCGACGGTCATCCCGAGATCGCGCTGGAGGGCCTCCTCGAGGCCGGGTGCCAGTTCTCCGGTACCCTGCAGCAGCGGTGCGGCAGGTGTTTCGGTCGTGGTCGGCTGCGGGGTGTCCCCGGTATCAGCCATGGCCGGGCCGGCGATGAATGCGCCGCTCACCGCCAGAAGGGCAGCGGCGCTAAGGGCGCCTACCCGTGCATAGAGCGGGCGTGAACTTTCCTGCATGAAATTTTTCCCCCATAAAACATCGACCCCCGGCGTTTCCATGCAGGCGCACGTACGGCACCTGGAGATTGCGGAGGTAATGAGACTGAAACTACTGAGTTTGTACTGATCCCGGTCGATTCGCTGAAAGACCGTTATCCGGCCAGTGAATTCGATCGTCCGGAATTAAAGCGCCCGGTAACCGAGATCACAGACACGCGAAAGAATAGCGGTCATCACCCGGGATGGCAAGGCAACCGTGGTGCCTTCTATTAACCGGGACTAACGTCACCGGGGTTCGCGGAAACGGTATAAATACGAGGACGGGCCCCGGCTATTGCCGGGGCCCGTCCTCGTTTACCGCTTAGGGATTCCTAGGACTCCGAAGCCATATTGCGGCGGCGGTTGAACAACAGGGCGGCACCACCGGCGGTGAGCAGGGCTGCTCCGCCTCCGGCCAGCAGGCCCAGGTTCGCCGCACCGGTGTCGGGCAGTCCGCCCGCTCCCGGGTTTCCGACCGGAACGGGGTTGACGGTGACGGGCGGGTCAACGACTGCAGCCGTAACGGTGAAGCCGGTGTCGGAGAAATCGGACACAACGTCTCCGACGGCCTGGATGGCAACAATGTTGTGGGCGCCCTCAGCCACAGGATTCATCGGGACGGACCAGTTGCCGCTGGCATCGGCGACGGTTGCCTGGATCGCGAGTTCATCCACATCCGCTTCACCGTCGAGGTCGAAGTCGACGACGAGCTCGACGTCGGCACCCGGCACCGCGGTACCGGTGATTGCTGCCGGCAGCTTGTTGACGGGGATTTCGGCGCCCTCGCCCGGGGTGGTGACCACCGGAGCGGCGGGGGCCACGAGGATGACGCTGGAGATTTCCTCAGAGCTATCCTTGCCTTCCTGCGACTGCACGAGGGCCACGTTATGGGCTCCGTAGCCCAGGGGCGTCTCGAGGGTCAGCTCCCAGCTGCCGTTCTCGCCAACTGTGGCTGTGCCGGTAACCGGTGTTGCTTCGTCCCCGCCGATCGTGATCGTGACGGTGGCCCCCGGCACGCCGTTGCCGGTCAGAACCTTCAGAGTGTCGACGACGCGGAACGGGGTGGTGAGGGTCGGAGCCGGCAGCGGAGCATCTTCAAGGGTCACTACGACGATGGTGGCAGCTGACCTGGTGTCGCCGTTGACGGCAACTATCGAAAGCGTCAGCGTCTCCCCGCCCGTCGCGACGAAGGTGGGCGCGAAGACACTCCACGTGCCGTCTTCCGCTACCGGGATGGTCTGCGGCTCTGCTCCGTTGACGGACAATTCCACAGAGGTGGCCCCCGGCGCTGTTCCCTTGATGAGGTGGCTCGTCTTAATGACATCACCATCGGCCAGATTCGTCGTGGGCGGCGCCAGAACTGCGGGTGCGGTCTCGGTGGGCGTCGGGGAGGCGGTGCCGGTGGGTGTCGGGGCAGCGGTCCCGGTGGGCGCCGGGGCGGCGGTGTCAGTGGGCGTCGGAGCGGCCGTATCCGTGGGATCCGGAGTCGCCGTGCTGGAGACCGAAGGAGCCGGCGTCGGAGACGGCGTGGTGGTCTCGCTGGGACCCGGAGACGGTGTCACCTCTGCGGCCATCGCGGGGCCTGCAATGAATGCACCACTGACCGCCAAAAGCGCTACGGCGCTAACGGCACCGACCCGTGCCGAAATGTTGCGTGTATTTTCCTGCATGAAATTTTCCCCCATAAACCGTCAACCTCCGGCGTTTCCATGCTGGTAAGGCGGCAAATGGAGAATGCGGAGGGAACGAGACTGAAACTGCTGAACGAGTATTTGAAGTGCGCACAGTAATGTGCGTCCTCAATAAGTAGTATCTGCGACGGTCAGAGACCCTTGCCGCAGATAATGGCGAGAATAGCGTGCCTCTCCCGAGATCGCAAGGCCTCGAATTATCTGTAGGGAAAGCATGTTGAAAGCGCTCCCCGCGCCGGGTAGCGTCGCCGTCGTAATCCCGGACTAAACCGCAGGGAGATTCATGGCACGGGCGCGGGTAAAAGGCAGCCAAACAGCGCTGCGGCCGGGGGCGTCCGGAATTTTCGTGGCGCTGGCATCGTCGGCGGTGTTCGGATTGTCCGGATCCTTTGCGAAGTCGCTGCTGGAAACCGGTTGGAGCCCCACCGGTGCCGTTGCTGTCCGGATGCTCGGAGCGGCACTCGTCCTCGCGGTTCCCACTGCGCTCGTCCTGCACGGCCGCTGGGAACAGGTGCGTGGCAACTGGCGCACCATTGTGCTGTTCGGGTTCATCGGGGTGGCCGGGTGCCAGTTCTTCTATTTCAACGCAGTGGAGCGCCTGTCAGTGGGCGTGGCCCTGTTGCTGGAATTCCTGGCACCGGTACTGATGGTGCTTTGGATTTGGGCTGCCACACGACGCCGGCCCGGCACCCGCACGGTCCTCGGCGCGGTGGCCGCCGTGGCGGGGCTGGTGCTGGTCCTGGATTTGGGCGGCAGCACGCGCATTGACCCGGTAGGGGTGCTGTGGGGACTCGCCGCCGCGGTCTGCCTGGCGATCTATTTCTTCATGACCGCCAAGCAGAACGATTCCCTCCCGCCGCTGGTGCTGGCCACCGGAGGCATGTTCGTGGGCGGTGTCACCATGGCCGCGTTGGGCCTCACCGGCATCCTGTCCCTGGATTTCAGCACCACGGATGTGGACCTGGCAGGTTGGCGGACCGCCTGGTGGGTCCCGCTGATCGGCCTGGTGCTGTTCTCCACGGTGCTGGCCTACGTCACCGGAATCATTGCGGCCCGCTCCCTCGGCTCCCGGGTGGCGTCGTTCGTGTCCCTGACCGAGGTGCTGTTCGCCGTCCTGTGGGCGTGGCTGCTGCTTTCGGAGCTGCCACGCCCCGTCCAGCTGGCCGGCGGGTGCCTGATCGTTGCCGGCGTTGTGCTGGTTCGTTCCGACGAACCGGCCGGGCTTCCGGGGGAGGCAGCGGCCGACGTCGAGCCCTACGCCTAACGGGGAGGTTCGCGTGCACGGGCCCCTGTGGGACCTTCAACGGTCCTGGAGGGGCCTGGAGGAAGGCGGCTTTAATATTCTCGGCGAGCTCTGCGAGCCGAGAATTTCGTTGCCGCCGTTCCAGGCCCCGTAGGGGCCGTGTCCAGGCCCGCGAAAGTCCCCGTAGGGGCCGTGTCCAGGCCCGAAACCGACTATGCCCCGGGCGCTTCGGCCGCCAGGGGTGCGGAGACCTTGATTTCGCGCTTCAGGATCTTGCCCGTGGGCCCCTTGGGCAGCGCATCGGTCAGTTCGATGAGCCGGGGATACTTGTACGCGGCCAACCGGTCCTTGGTGAACTGCTGGATGTCCGCAATCAGCTCTTCCCGGGCCGCGTCGTCAGCAGGAACTGCCTCTTCTCGAAGCCCCACAACGGCCGCGATTTCCTCGCCGTGCAGCGGGTCGGGGATGCCGATGACCGCGGCTTCGGCCACGGCCGGGTGTTCGTAGAGCACCTCTTCGATCTCGCGGGGATACACGTTGTAGCCGCCGCGCAGAATGATGTCCTTCTTGCGGTCCACTATGTAGATGTTGGCGTCCTCGTCGAAACGGGCCAGGTCCCCGGTCCGGAACCAGCCGTCCGGGATGGCAGCGGCCGTGGCGTCGTCGTTCTTCCAGTAGCCCTTCATCACTCCGTCGCCGCGGACGGACAGCTCCCCGACCTCGCCGACCGGAACGTCGTTGCCGTCCGGGTCCAGCATCCGGACCTCTGTCCCTGCCACGGTTTTGCCGATGGAACCGGGCCGGCGGTCGCCGCCGGGAACGTTGAAGGAGACAATCGGCGAGGTTTCCGAGAGGCCGTAACCCTCCAGCAGTTCGATGCCGAAAACCTCCTCGAACTCGTGCAGGATTTCCAGCGGCATGGCGGAACCACCGGTGATGGCTCCGCGCAGGGAGGACAGGTTGGTGTTCTTGACCGCCGGGTGGCGCAGCATGCCTACGTACATGGTGGGCACGCCTTCGAAGATGGTCACGCCGTCGCGCTCGATGATTTCCAGCGCCTTGCCCGCATCAAAGCGAGGCAGCAGGCTGATGGAGGCACCGGACAGGACGGACGAGTTCAGGGCCGCGGTCTGGCCGAACACATGGAAGAATGGCAGTCCGCCGAAGTGGACATCAGTCTCCACCGTGTTCAGCAGGGACTGGGCAACATAGGCGTTGGTGAGAAGGTTCCGGTGCGTGAGGGCAGCGCCCTTGGGCCGCCCCGTGGTTCCGGAGGTGTAGAGGATCACCGCGGTGTCCTGGTCATCCACCTCCGCCACTTCCGTTCGGCTGTCCGCACCGGCAAGCAACTGCAGGAAAGCGGCGGAATCCACGGAGACCACCTCCACGCCGCCGGCCTCTTCCGCCCCGGCGGAGACTTCCGCGGCCACGCCCTCCCACGCGAAGACAATCCGGGCACCCGAGTCCTGCAGGTGGTAGGCCACCTCGCGGGCCTTCAGCAGCGGGTTCATGGGAACGACGACGGCGCCGTGGCGCAGGGTGCCGTAGTACAGGAACGCCATCTGCGGGATGTTCGGCATCACCAGCGCAACGCGGTCTCCGGGCTCCACCCCCCGGCTGGCCAGGAGGCCGGCAACCTTGGCGCTCATGGCGTCGAGGGCCGCGTAGGAGACTACGGTTTCATCTAGCTTCAGGGCTGTCCGCTCCGGAAAGCGCGCCACCGTGTCGGTCAGGATGCCGGCGAGGTTGTGCATGGGGGTGATCTCCTTTGATCTGTGCAACGTAGAGGGAAGTCTAGCGACCGGCGTCGAACGCGGGAAACTTTCTTAACCAGGCGGCTCACAAACGGAGCGCGGAAAACGTCTACCGTATGTGGAAGTGAAACCCTTTGAGCAGATTGTCCGCGAACACGGTCCGGCCGTGCTGCGCGTCTGCCGTGCCGTCGTAGGGCCGGACCAGGCCGAAGACGCGTGGTCCGAAACGTTCCTCGCCGCCCTGGGCGCTTACCCGGACCTGCCGGAGGGTGCGAACGTCCAGGCCTGGTTGGTGACCATAGCCAAGCGGAAGGCCGTGGATCAGCACCGTTCCGCCGCCCGGAACCCGGTTCCGGTGGACGAAATCCCCGAACCTGTGAGGGCACCGCAGGCGGACACGGACGGACTGTGGTCGGCCCTGAAAACCCTGCCGGTCCGCCAGCGCGAGGCGCTGGCCTACCATCACCTCGCCGGGCTCCCTTATGCCGAAGTGGCGCGGCTGCTCGGCGGCAGCGAAGCCGCCTGCCGGCGGTCCGCGGCAGACGGCATCAAGAAACTACGCACCCTGTATGAGGAGGACCGCCATGGCATCCTTTGAGACGGACGGCGCCGGTCCCTACGACGCCGGTCCCACCGGCACCGGCCCCACCGACACCGGCCTCCTGGCCCCCGACCCCCGCGAGGACGCGGTCCTTGCCACCCTGCATTCCCGCCTGGCCGCAGGAGCCGAGTTCGCCGGACTGCTGGACGTTGCCTACACGGTCATCGACAGTCCCGTGGGCCGGCTCATCCTTGCAGCCACCGACGCCGGCCTGGTCCGGGTCGCGTTCGAATGTGAAGGGGTGGATACCGTGCTCCAGGACCTCAGCACCCGGATCAGCCCGCGGATCCTCGAGGCTCCGGAGCGCCTGGCCCGTCCCGCCGCCCAACTCGGCGAGTACTTCGACGGTACCCGGCGCAGCTTCGACCTGGACTTGGACCTCCGGCTCACCGCCGGGTACCGGCGGACCGTGGTCCAGACGCTGCAGAAGATCGGTTACGGGCACACCTCCACGTACGCGGGCATAGCCGCACTGACCGGAAACCCCGGTGCCGTCCGGGCCGTCGGCACCGCCTGCGGCCGCAATCCGCTGCCCCTGGTGATCCCCTGCCACCGGGTCCTGCGCTCCGACGGGACCACCGGCGGCTACCGGGGCGGTCCCGCCGCCAAGAAAATCCTCCTCGACCTGGAAGCCGCCGCATGAGCAACTCGCTTTTCCCCCGCGAACGATCCGAACCCGCCGTCGGCGCCGTCCACGTGCCGGGCTGGCTACCGCCGGAGAAACAGCAGCGCATTGTCCAGGCCTGCCGGCAGTGGGCCATCGGGCCGGTACCCATGCGCGCGGCCGTCCTCCCCGGCGGGCACACCATGTCCGTGCAGACCGTGTGCCTGGGCTGGCACTGGCAGCCCTACAAATACACGCGGACGGCCGACGACGTCGGGGGCGGCCGCGTCGCCGAGCTGCCGGACTGGCTGATCGAACTGGGCCGCGATGCCCTCCGCGAGGCCTACCGGCAGCCGGACGGAACGTATGCGCGGGAAGATTTCCGGCCGGAGAACTACACCCCGGATACGGCGCTGATCAACTACTACGCCGAGGGCGCCCACATGGGCATGCACCAGGACAAGGACGAGAAATCCAGCGCACCGGTGGTGTCCATCAGCATCGGGGACACCTGCGTTTTCCGGTTCGGCAACACCGAGACGCGGACCCGGCCCTACACCGACTTGGAGCTGGAATCAGGAGACCTGTTTGTCTTCGGCGGTCCCTCCCGGTTCGCCTACCACGGCGTTCCGCGGACGCTGGCAGGCACGGCGGACCCGGCATCCGGCCTGCCCGCGGGGCGGATCAACATCACGCTGCGCATGACCGGGCTGTCATGACCGGGCCTGCGGCTTTGGCAGGCAGGCAGCGGCACCCACTGCAGCACCGCGGTCCCTTCGCCTGGGAACCGCTCGCCAGGGCGCTGCAGGCGCACGCGGTACCGGGCCTGGAACGGGTCACCCGGACCGACGACGGCGCTACGGTAGAGCGGTTGCTGCGGGGAGCTTCGGCACCGGTCGCCGTGGCAGTGTCCCTGAGCGACGCCGGAGTGGTCCTCGACCTGCCCGCACTGCCCGCCGCGGAGGAAGCAGCCCTGATATCAACGGTCCGGACCTGGTTGGACCTGGACGCCGATCCGGGCGCAGTGGACCCGTTCCTCTCCCGCTTCGAGCTGCTGGAACCACTGGTGGACCGGCACCCCGGGCTGCGGGTGCCCGGCTCCACGGACGGTTTTGAAACCGGCGTCCAGACTGTCCTCGGGCAGCAGGTATCCCTCGCGGCCGCCAGGACCTTCGGCTCCCGGCTGGTCGCGGCGTTCGGGGAGCCCGGGCCGAACGGGTTGTTCGCTTTTCCGACGGTGGAGCGGCTGGCGGCGGTGCCGGCCGCCGAGATCCAATCCGCGGTCCGGATCACCCATGCCCGCGCCCGAACCCTGTCGGCGCTGGCCGACGCCGTGGCCGGTGGCCTGCCGCTGCGTCCGGGAGCGGAACCGGGAGCCGTGCGGGCCGGACTGTTGGCCCTGCCCGGGATCGGACCGTGGACGGCCGACTACCTGGCCGTGCGGGTGCTGGGGGACCGGGATGCCTACCCGGCCGATGACCTGGTGCTGAAACGGGCGCTCGGGGTGGGAAGCGGGCAGGAGGCTGCCGTGCTTTCGCAGCCGTGGCGCCCGTGGCGCTCCTACGCCCTGTTCCACCTCTGGACCCGGGCAGCCTACGCGGTGCCGGCCCCCGCTGCGCGGTAGCTTTCGTCCGGCGGGCGGCTAGTCAGGTCCCGAGCAGCGAAAAGGCGAGGGACAACGCCGCCGGACCGCCCTGGACCAGGGACAGCCTGCCCAACCTCCGGTCGCTGAGCACCAGGACCACCGCAGCGAGCAGCATGCAGGCGGTGGTGAAGGTCATCAGCGTCAGCCCGGCCACGGCGTTGCCGGCGACAAGCAAAACCACACCCAGTCCTGCTCCCACCGCCAGGAACAGGTTGTAGAACCCCAGGTTGTACGCCAGTTGTGCGGTGGCGGAGGCATTGGCTCCCCGCAGCTGAAAGATCGCCGCGGTTTCCGGCTCGGCCCAGCGCAGGGATTCGAGCATAAAGAAGTAGAACGCGACGGCGGCGGCTACTACGGCAAAAATCGCTGCGGCAATCAGCACGGGCACAATGCTGGCAGCAGGCCCCGGAACTCCTCAAGAGGGAAGTCGGTTTTCGGTTGGCAGGCGGGACCGATTGCCCGCTAGCCTTGAAAGGGCAGCTTTTAGGATCTGCCTCCCCGGCGTTGGACGCCGTAGCCGCTTCTTTGGAAGGACACCCTTTGCGCCCAATCCGCCCCGCCCGTTCCCTGGCCACGGTGGTGCTGGCAACGCTTGCCCTCACCGCCTGCGGATCCGATTATCCCCTCGGCGACGCCCAGCGCGAGGCAGCCGAGAACAGCACCTCCAACCTCAGCGGAGTGCTCTCCGGCGCCGGATCGAGCGCCCAGGGCCCTGCAATGGATTCCTGGATTGCCGGTTTCGGGACGCTGCATCCCAAGGTCCAGCTTCAGTACTCCCCGGACGGCTCCGGCGCCGGGCGCAGTGCACTGCTGGCCGGTGCGGTGAACTTCGCCGGCTCCGACGCCTATCTGCAGGAAGAGGAAATGGCAGACGCCAAGGCAGTCTGCGGGCCGGAGGGTGCACTGGACATTCCTGCCTACATTTCCCCGATTGCCGTGGCATTCAACCTCCCCGGGATCGAGTCGCTGAATCTGGACGCCGTCACCATTGCCCGGATGTTCCGCGGCGAGATTGAGTCCTGGAACGATCCGGCCATCGCCGCACTCAACCCGGGCGTCCAACTGCCTGAAACCCGGATCACTCCCGTCAGCCGGGCGGATGACTCGGGCACCACGGAGAACTTCACCGAATACCTGCACGAAGTTGCGCCCGATGCCTGGCCGGATGCACCGTCCGGAACCTGGCCGGGAGGGCTGCAGGGCGAGAACGCACAGGGAAGCTCCGGCGTCGTCAGCACCGTGACACGCACCGAGGGAGCCCTCACCTACGCCGACGACTCGGTGATCGACGATTCCATGGGCACCGCCAACCTGCTCGTCGGGACCGAATTCGTGCCGATCAGCGCGGAAGCGGCGAGCACCGCCGTCGAACAGTCCAAGCGCGTCCCCGGCCGCGGGGAACACGACATTGCGCTCCAGTTGGACCGGCGGACGACGGCGCCGGGGGCGTACCCGCTGGTGCTGGTTTCCTACCAGATCTACTGCAGTTCCTATGACGACGCCGACCTCGTCGAGCGTGTGCGGACCTTCGGCCAGTATGTGGTCAGCGAGGAGGGACAGCAGACATCCGCAGAGGCAGCGAAGAGCGCCCCGATCCCCGAATCCCTGGCCGAAGAGGCCCGCGAGGCGCTGGAATCCATCACCGTCCGCGACTAGTTCCACGGTCCTGCGGTGCTACCTGCCGGTAGCACCGCAGCTTCCCCTGCAGCTCTTTCGTTGTCCTCTTGCGCCCCCTTAGTGCCGGTGTCACCGTGGATTTACGCAACGCTGAAGGGGGCTGCTGTGGAACCTATCCGAATCGAACGCTGGTGGCCTTACCTGGACGGTTCGGCCAAGGACTGGTTGAGGCACAATCTCCGCCAGGACGGCCTGCCGCCCAAGGTCCAGGACCGGATTGCCGAGGCCGGCGGCCCCGTCATGGACCCGATCCTCGCCGAGCCCGACTGGGTCTTCATCGAAATGGACGCTCAGGCCGTCGAGTAAGTGCGAGGCACTCAGGCTTCTATGGGAGGGCCTGAGCCGATCTGCTAGATTGGCGCACCCCGGCCTAAGGTGGCGTTATGACCAAGCTCAGCGACGAGTCCCTTCCCCATCTTCCGCCGTCCATTGCCCGGTCCGGCTATGACCGCTCCCGTCTGCGCACCGGCATCGTGCATTTCGGTGTCGGAGGATTCCACCGGGCACACCAGGCTATGTACCTGGACCGGCTGATGAACGAAGGCAAAGCCCTGGACTGGGCCATCTGCGGCGTGGGTGTGCTCCCCTCCGATGCCGCGATGAAAACCGTGATGGACAGTCAGGACTGCCTGTACACGCTGGTCCTGAAGCACCCCGACGGTGCCTTGGAAGCCCGCGTAATCGGCTCGATTGCCGAGTACCTGTTCGCCCCCGAAAACCCCGAAGGGGTCATTGAAAAAATGGCAGCCCCGGCCACCCGCATCGTTTCCCTGACCATCACCGAGGGCGGGTACAACATCAGTGACACCACGGGGGAATTCGACGCCGGAAATGCCGGCGTCGCGGCGGATCTGCAACCGGGGGCGGTGCCGTCGAGCGTCTTCGGCCTCGTCATCGAGGCATTGCGGCGCCGGCGGGAACGGGGGCTGGAACCGTTCACCGTGATGTCCTGCGACAACGTTCCCGGCAACGGAGAGGTGGCCCGAAAGGCCTTCGGGGAGTTCGCGCGGCTGCGGGACCCGGAGCTGGGGAAGTGGGTGCAGGAGGCTGTTTCCTTCCCCTCCTCGATGGTGGACCGGATCACGCCGGCGACCACCGACGCCGACCGCACGCTGCTGGCCGATGAATTCGGAGTCGAGGATGCATGGCCGGTGGTGGCCGAGGACTTCGAGCAGTGGGCGCTGGAGGATGCGTTTCCGCAGGGCAGGCCGCCGTGGGAGGACGCCGGTGTGAACATGACGGCGGACGTTGAACCGTACGAACACATGAAACTGCGTCTGTTGAACTGTGGTCATCAGGCCCTGGCCTACCTGGGCTATCTCTCGGGCTACCGATACGTGCACGAGGCCGTGCGGGACCCTCAGATGGCGCAGTTCCTCCTGGACTACATGGACCGGGAAGCAACCCCCACCCTGCTCCCTGTCCCCGGCGTCGATCTGGGCGCCTACAAGCTGAGGCTGCTGCAGCGTTTCGGCAATGAACACGTCCGGGACACCCTCGCCCGCCTGTGCGCCGAAAGCTCGGACCGGATTCCGAAATGGCTGGTTCCGGTGGTCCGGGAGAATGTGGCCGCGGGCGGCGAAATCTCTCGTTCCGCCGCAATCATTGCCTCGTGGGCACGCTACGCCGAGGGCGTGGACGAGGCAGGCGAACCGATCCGGGTGGTGGATAACCGGCGTGATGAAGTGATGGCAGCGGCGGAGCGGAACCGGGAGGATCCGCTGGCTTTTATTTCGCAGCAGCACTTCTTCGCGGACCTGTCTTCCGATGCAAGGTTCGCGCAGGAGTACCTGTCCGCCCTCGGAACCCTGCACCGCAGCGGTGCCCGGGCAGCCGTCGCTGCGCTGGTGGACGAAGCCTGAAGCGTCCCGGAGGCACGCCCTAGTCGATGAAGTGGGTTTCCACATCCTGCGACGTTACGGACTTCACCACTTGCTCGGCGAGGCCGCGGAGTTTCACGTTCCGGTTGCTGGAGGCACCGCTCAGGATCTGGAAGGCCTCCTGCTGACCGCATTTGTTCTGAGCCATGATAATCCCGACTGCGAGGTCGATGGTGGTCCGGGCTTCCATGGCCGCGCGGAGGTGATCGGCTGTGCTCTTGTGCCGGGCGATCTGGACGGCCAATTGCAGGGTGACTGCCGCCTCAGCGGCGAACGTTTCGGCTGACCGGATGATGTGCGGTGTGAAGTGACCGGCGTCCCGGGCATACAGGTTGAGCCCGGCACCGCCGTCGTTACCGAGGAGAAGCGGGACGCCGAGGATGGAATGGAAACCGCGGTCCCGGATGGCGTCCGTGTACTCCGGCCACCGGGGGTCGGTGCGCACATCTTCCACCATGACTGTCCGCCCCGTCCGCGAGGCCCGCATGCACGGCCCGTCTCCGAAGCCGTACTGGACTTCATCCAGCGCCCGCGCCGCCTCGCTGCTGCTGGCCACGGTGGTGCCCTGCTTGTTCCGAAGCAGGGTCACCCCGGCCAGGACTTCGGCATCGCTGCTGAAAAGCTCAGCGGCACGCATGGCGAAGCCCTCAAGGAAGAACTCCACCGACTCGGTCTGCAGAATAAGCTGCTGCAATTCAGCTGCAACGGACTGCTGGTCCGCGGTTAGGCTCATACGTTGATTCTATCGCCGCCCGAGCCCGACCCCCGTCCGCGCAGCCGCTGCCCCGCCCACGCCTAGGTGGCCTCCGCCAACTCGGTTTCTTTTTCCCTGCTCCACGTCCTGGCATAGACCCCGATCAGTGCCTCCTGGCGAAGCGTGAATCCCAGCCGGTTCAACAGGCCGTGCGCCTGGTACACGGTGAGGTGCTGGGCACTGCGGCTGGCTCCGGCCTTGTCTGCCCGGTAGAGATAGGTGTCAATGGTCCGCAGCCAGCGCCGGCGCCAGTTCGTGACGGCGGGTTCTGAGGCTGTGGCCATCATCAGCCTGTGTACCGGCATCAACTGGGCCTGGGCCTGCGCACCCGTGGCCTTCTGCACTCCGGCAGCCCGCGGATCGGAGGCCGTGCAGCTGTGGAGATGGCTGTCCCAGTAGTACTCCCAGGAGACCCGACGGCGGTCCGGCCACGTGGACGCACGCGGTCCCTTCATCATGGCGTAGGCCGAATCGAAGAGAAGCAGGGATGCCAGCGCCGACCGGTTCTGCGCCTTCGCAAACCGTGCGGTTGCCCAGAGGCAGAGATCGGAGGAAAGCTCGAAGACCTCCTCCGCCAAGGCCAGCCCGTCAACACCGCCGTAGCGGGCCACGTCTGCTTCGACCGACGGCAGCAGCGGGTCCGTGCCGATTGTCCGGTCCAGCACCGGTTCGCTGAATTCATGCTCCACCGTGAGACTTCGCACCGGATCTCCGGACTGCTCCTGCAGTGCCCCCAGCAGGGACTGCAGCCGGTCCAGGGTTTCTGCGGGGGCAAGTACCCGAAGCCGGACCTGAGCATTGGACGGCTGCATGCGGCGGGTATAGAACCATCGCTTGGTTCCGCAAAGCCTCGCCTGCGCAACAAGGGGGGTCACAAGTTCACCGATGATCCGATCGGCCAGTTCAAAACCACCGGCATCAACAGTCAGGTTCCACCACGTGAGGTGGGGGGAGGGGCGGGAGGGAGTTCGGACTGCGGCTGGCTGAGTCATGGCCATCCTTTCGGTGCTGGTAGTGCTGGACCACCCCACCCGGAACACCCAGTTCAGCGTGTCCCGGGGATCGAAGTCTTTCCCAATCCAGCGGCCGTGTCCACCACCCGAGGTTCCTCGCTGCGAAGACGGACGGAACCCATCCCGAAGCGCTCGATTAGTAGTAATATCTCCTGCTTGCGCACGCACATCCGGGGGTACCCGCAGCCATGCGCAGGGGCCGGAAATGGGGAAATCCCGTCATATTACGAATCAAACAAGCATGCTGATAAATTGTTTGGCCGGGCACAAGCCTCAATCGAATACTCGACGAATGCGCGTCCCGGGAAATTGTCCCTGAGTAACTTGTTCTTCCAAAAGGTCCGGCATGCCCATGTTTTCCCGCCGTATTCCCCGCATCGGACGCCGACGAACGTCCATTCCGGACTGGCCGACCCTTTTCCATCGTTCCCCGTCCGGGTACGTTCTGGTTTCCGGGCAAGGCGTCATCCTGGAATCAAACTCCACCTTCGCGGCTTGGACCGGCAGGAACCGAAGTGCGCTGGCAGGCACCGTTTTTTCCGACCTGCTTTCACCCGAGGACCTGCTGGAATACCAACGCTGGAGCGCAGCACTCACTGCCGAACCAGCAACGTATCTCAGTGTCGACTTCAACGGATCCGGTAACAGCAGACTGCCGGCTCACATTTCTGCGGTCCGGACTGCCTACCGCGGCCGCACCGTGGACCTGCTCACGGTCTTCCCCATGCCCGGAAGGCGCAGGTATGAACGCGACCTGGTTGACGCGCTCCAGCAGGCAGAAGCAGCAGAAGCCGCACGCGGCGTTGCCGAGCGTGCGGCCAGGGAACGGGAATCACTGCTGAAGACCATCCTGGACACGGTGGACGTGGGCGTGCTCGTGGTGGATGACGAAGGCCGGGAGATCCTCGCGAACGCCCATATGGAGGCCAGCCGGGCCATATTGGGTGCCCAGGACCTGAGCGACTTCAAGTCCGGAGCGTGGTCTGTTTACGGCCCCGACCGAATCACACCGCTTCCGGACGAGCTGCTCCCCATCCGCCGTGCCGCTTCCGGAGAATCCTTTTCGCAGCAGATCATGTGGATCGGCGCCGGCGAGGGCAAGATGGCGGTCAGTGTCTGTTCGCGCCCGGTGGTCGACGGTGGGGACTTCAAATGTTCGGTCCTGGCGTTCAGCGACGTCACTCAGTTGGTTCGTGCGCTGGCGGCACAGGGTGAGTTTGTGGGCAATGTGTCCCACGAGCTGCGCACGCCCCTGACATCCATCCTCGGTTACCTGGATATGGCCCTGGAAGAAGAGCAGTTGCCCGGCGCCGTCGAATCGGCCCTGCAGGCAGCGGTGCGGAATTCCGAGCGGCTGCTGCAGCTGGTTTCCGACCTGCTGTCCGTGGCGTCCGACAACGGCGCAATGGAACTGCAGGAAGTGGATCTGGCTTCCACTGTCGCAGCCGCCGCCGACTCCTTCCGCCCCCACGCCCGGATCAACGGGGTGGAAATCGGCGTCGAGCTGTCGGCAGGGCTACGGGCCGTGGTGGACGAAGGCCGGATCCGGCAGGTGCTGGAGAACCTGGTGTCCAACGCCGTGAAGTACTCACCCGGCGGCGGAACGGTGCAGGTAGAGGCGAGGCGGCAGGATGAAACCGTGGTGATTGAGGTCGCCGACACCGGCATCGGGATGACGCAGGCGGAGCAGGAACAGGTTTTCAACAAGTTCTTCAGGTCCGGCCAGGTTCTCACCGCGGCCATCCCCGGGGCCGGGTTGGGCCTGGTGATCACCCGCAGGATTGTGGAAGAGCACGGGGGGAGCATTGACTTCAGCAGCGAGGCGGGGCGGGGGAGCGTTTTCACCGTGAAGCTTCCGGCGGCTGGACCGGGACCAGGGTTGCAAAGTTACTAAGTCTGCTTATTGTTAAGGGGCCAGATCCGGCTTCAGATGAGGAGACTGTCCAGTGCGAGCGATGGTGTACCGAGGGCCCTACAAGGTGAGGGTGGAAGAGAAGGACATGCCGCCGATCGAGCATCCCAACGATGCCATCGTGCGCGTCACCCGGGCGGCCATCTGCGGGTCCGACCTGCACCTCTACCACGGACTAATGCCCGACACCCGGATCGGGCATACCTTCGGCCATGAGTTCATCGGAGTGGTCGAGGAAGTCGGATCGTCCGTGCAGAACCTCAATGTGGGCGACCGCGTTATGGTCCCGGCCAACATTTACTGCGGGTCCTGTTTCTTCTGCGCGCGGGGGATGTATTCGAACTGCCACAACGTCAATCCCAATGCCACCGCCGTGGGCAGCCTCTACGGCTATTCGCACACCACCGGCGGCTACGACGGCGGCCAGGCGGAGTTCGTCCGGGTCCCGTTTGCCGACGTCGGACCCTCCATCATCCCCGACTGGATGGATGAAGAAGACGCCCTGATGTGCACCGATGCCCTGGCCACGGGCTACTTCGGCGCCCAGCTGGGGGACATTGTGGAGGGCGACACCGTGATTGTCTTCGGCGCCGGCCCGGTGGGGCTGTATGCCGCCAAGTCAGCCTGGCTGATGGGTGCCGGCCGGGTCATCGTCATTGACCACTTGGACTACCGGCTGGAAAAGGCGCGGACTTTCGCCCACGCCGAGACCTACAACTTCACCGAGTACGACGACATTGTGGTCCAGATGAAGAAAATCACCGACCATCTCGGTGCCGATGTCGCAATTGATGCGGTGGGGGCAGAGGCGGACGGTAATTTCCTGCAGCACGTGACCGCCACCAAGCTCAAACTGCAGGGCGGCTCACCCGTGGCGCTCAACTGGGCGATCGATTCGGTACGCAAGGCGGGCACCATTTCCGTGATGGGCGCGTACGGTCCGGTCTTCAGTGCCGTGAAGTTCGGTGACGCCATGAACAAGGGCCTGACCCTGAACATGAACCAGACTCCGATGAAGCGGCAGTGGCCGCGCCTGTTCGAGCACATCAAAGCCGGCTACCTCAAGCCCAGCGAGATCATCACGCACCGGATTCCGCTGGAACACATTGCCGAGGGCTATCACATGTTCTCCGCGAAGCTGGATAACTGCATCAAGCCCGTCATCATCCCCGGCTCCTGAAAGGAAGGACCCCGCAATGGCCTATACGCCTCAAAAGCCGGCCCTGACTCCCACCAGCGAGGAACTGCGCGCGCGGATCCCGGGCTGGGGTGTCGACCTTGATCCCCGGGACCGTCCTGCGGTGCCCAAGCTGCAGTTTGACCCGACCCTCAGCGGCGCACACTGGGAATTCCCGGAGCGCCAGGAGGAAAAGTATCCGCGGGAGCGGTCCATCGAGCACAAGTTCCTCACCCCCGTGTTCGGCACCTCCTGCCCGCCCAAGGGACTGTCCGGCGTGATGCGCCGGTACGCCTACCGCCGGTTCAGTGAAGCCCGGGCCGCGCACTGGCTGATCCTGCTCGCCGCGGACCGGGTGGACGCGGTGGAGAGCCATCTGGCGTCCTTCGCTACCCTGCACCCGGACAACCCGATCACGGAGACCGGCGTGCTGAGCGAGTTCACCCGCCACGGCTTCTCCTCCCGGGCGGGCCGGAAGCGGGCGGACGTGAACCACCAGTGGATCGACCCGATCCTCGTCGGCGGCCCGTGGCTGCTGGCAGGCGCGGGGGCGGCCACCGCCGTCGGCGCCGTCGTGCGCAGGCTGCGGAAGTAATCCGGGAACGGGCACGCTTTTGTCGCGTTTGCCGTTTCTCCTTAGTAGGAATACCGAAGAGGTCCGAACCGGTTGAAACACTAATCGGGACAGCTTAGGCGGCGGGAGATCATGGACGGCAGGGGTGTTGAGCAGTACCGGCGGAGGATGGAACGGGCCGCGCAGCTGCGGGCCGCGGCGGCCGGCGGAGACCTGGACCAGGAAGACCTGGAACAGGCCGCGGCGGAGGACAAGCTGCGGCACAATCGCCGGAAGGTGGACGACGCCGCGAAGGCCGATTACCTGGTCCGGGATGCCATGGCCCGGGGGGACTTCGACAACCTGAAGTACGCCGGAAAACCTATTCCGAACCTGGGTGACGGCCATGATCCGGACTGGTGGATCAAGGGGCTGATGCAGCGCGAGAACGTGACGGGATTGGGGCCCAGGGCCATCCTGCTCCGCACGGAAGACGCGGAACTGGACGCCCGGCTGGACACCCGATGGACCGAAAAGCAGGTTCGGGAGATCGTTCAGGATTTCAATGCGCGGGTCATCGATGCGCGCCGCCAGCTTGAAGGCGGTCCGCCCGTTATCACCCGCACCCGCGACGTCGAGCAGGAAGTGCAGCGCTGGCGGGAACGGAAGGCTGAGGAAGCCGAAAAAGAAGCCGCCGCCGCTCCGGAACCGGAGCAGCGGCGGCCTTGGTGGAAGCTCTTTCGCTAGGCGTTAAACGGTGGTGGCGTCGTGGACTTCGCCCACCAGTTCTTCGATGATGTCCTCGAGGAACAAGACGCCCGTGGTGTTGCCCTTGGCGTCAAAGACCCGGGCCACGTGGGCGCCGCTCCGGCGCATGGTGGCCAGGGCGTCCTCCAGCTCGCTGCCCCGGTAAGCGGACGCCAGCCGGCGGATCCGCTTGGCCGGTACCGGTGCGGCGAACTCATCCGGCGTGGTGAGGTCCATGACGTCCTTCAGGTGAAGGTAGCCGTCGGGGTCGCCGTCGTCGTTGGTGAGGATGTACCGCGAGTAACCGTGGACGTCCACGGCCTGCTGCAGGTCCGCGGGGGTGGCGGTCTCGTGCAGCAGCACCATCTGGCTGATCGGAACCTCGACGTCGGCCACGGTCTTCTCCGTGAACTCGAAAGCGGCCGTCAGGGTGCCGCTGCGGTCCGAGAGCACCCCGTCACGCGTGGACTGCTCCACAATGTTGGCCACCTCGTCCAAGGTGTAGGCGCTGGTGGCTTCGTCCTTGGGTTCAACCTTGAACAGGCGCAGGACGCCGTTCGCTATGCCGTTCAGCGTCCAGATGATCGGACGGACAATGCGGGATACCATCACCAGGGGCGGAGCCAGCAGCAGTGCAGCCCGGGTGGGCACGGAGAACGAGATGTTCTTCGGCACCATTTCACCCACCACCACGTGCAGGAACGTCACCAGCAGCAGCGCCACCACAAAAGCGATAATGCCGATGGCGTCTGCGGACAGCGGAGTCAGCCCCAGCGGAATCTCCAGCAGGTGGTGGATGGCCGGTTCCGAGACGTTCAGGATGACCAGGGAGCAGACAGTGATGCCAAGCTGGCTGGTCGCCAGCATCAGCGTGGCGTGCTCCATGGCCCACAAGGTGGTTTTTGCGGCCTTGCTGCCGGCTTCGGCCTTCGGCTCAATCTGCGACCGACGGGCCGAGATGACGGCGAATTCCGCGCCGACGAAGAACGCGTTGACCACCAGCAGCACTACGAGCCAGATGATTCCGGGCAGGTATTCACTCATGGGTCAGGTCCTTGGTCAGCGAGTCGACAATGCGGTCATGGGCGCTCACCGGGGTCTCCAGTGAGCCCGACGGGGTGAAGCGCAGGCGTTCTATATGGTTTCGGACCACCCGCTCCACGCGGAGCGTGCCACCCTCGATTTCCACTTCGTCGCCCAGTTCCGGCAACCGGTCCAGCACGTCCGTGACGAAGCCGGCGATGGTGTCATATTCCTCGCCGTCGGGAACCTCGACGCCGGTGCGGTCCAGGAGTTCGTCCGGCCGCAGCGCGGCGTCGAACGTGATGGCACGGCCCGTGCGGACGACGCCGACGCGCGCGCGGTCGTGTTCGTCCTCGAGTTCGCCGACGATTTCCTCCACGAGGTCTTCGAGGGTGACGATGCCGGCTGTACCGCCGTGCTCGTCGGAAACGATCGCGACCTGCAGGCCCTGGGCCCGCAGCAGTCCCAGCAGCGTGTCAACGCCCATGGACTCGGGTACATGCAGCGGTTCCACCATCAGTTCCGCGGCCGTGACGGAAGTCCGTGCGGCCAGCGGAACGGCGAAGGCCTGCTTGAGGTGCAGCACGCCCAGGACGTCGTCCGAATCGCGTCCGATCACGGGGAAGCGGGAATAGCCGGTTGCCGTGGCAACGGCGACCACTTGTTCCGCAGTGTCGGACTCGTGAACCGTCCGCATGCGGACCCGGGGGGTCATAACGTCCGCGGCGGAGTGCTCGGCAAAGCGCAGGGTCCGGTTCAGGAGCACGGCGTGGTCCAGGTCCAGGACGCCTTCCAGCGCCGAACGCCGGACCAGGGAACTGAGCTCTTCCGCGCTGCGGGCACCCGATAGTTCTTCCTTGGGTTCGATGCCGAAGGAGCGGATGATCGCATTGGCAGTGTTGTTGAACAACAGGATTACGGGCTTGAACACCGTGGTGAAGACGGTCTGGAAGGGCACCACCAGCTTGGCGGTCGCCAGGGGGAGGGCCAGGGCAAAGTTCTTCGGTACCAGTTCGCCGATGATCATCGAGAAGATGGTGGCGAGGAAAATGCCGGCGACGGCACCGATCCCCGGCACCAGTCCTTCCGGGAGGCCCAGCGCCGTGAGCGGGGAGCGCAGCAGCGAACTAATCGCAGGCTCAAAGGTGTACCCGGTCAGCAGGGTGGTCAGCGTGATACCCAGCTGGGCGCTGGAAAGATGCGTGGAGGTGATCTTCAGCGCGTTGATCGTGGGATTGAGGCGTTTCTCGCCCTTGTCGCGGCGTGACTCAAGGTCCCCACGGTCCAGATTGACGAGCGCAAATTCGGAGGCGACAAACAGTCCGGTGCCGACGGTGAGGAGCAAACCTACGCCGACCATGAGCCATTCATACATGGGTCTGCCCCTCTCTCGCGATAGCCGGTGCAGCCGGAGTGGGCACAGTCTGCAGGTCGGTTAGGACGGGGAGGGGCAAGGGTTTATGTGAGGGAGGGTCATCCATAGTCCAAGGAATATTACAGGATGGACCTGTTTGCTGTTCCAAGGTTTTATTCAGGTTGTGGTCAGAGACCATGCCAAACTGCCTACCAGCTACCCTGCCTGTAGTTGGGCTCATGGTTGGTGGAAGCCGCCACCCGGTGCTGGCGCACCAGACAGAACGGGTCATAGATCTCAATCCCCAGCCGGCCGGTGCCGGGCACGGGCTGGCAAAAGCAGGTGCAGGGAAAGTTCACGGGCGCCTTTCCGGGCCCTCGCATCAAGGCCCTCGAAGTTCTCTTGATCCGCAGCGGAAGGCCCCCGCGGGAAGCGGAAAACCGTCCTACTCTCCTTGATACAACGCCTGCCCGCCCTGATCCAAAACGAGCAGTTACCGCTGCCTTCCCGTGCGTCTGCAAGCCGGCCGTGGCGTGCAGACGCAGGGGAAGCGGCAGTCGGAGCTAGCTGGTCGCCAGCTCCGGTTCCGCAATCGTTTCCATCAGGACGGAATCCAGCAGGTCGCCGGCGTCCTCCGCCGACGAGGACCTGGCAAGGGCAAGTTCGGAGACGAGCAGCTGCCGGGCCTTCAGCAGCATCCGCTTCTCCCCGGTGGACAGCGGATGGGTCCGCTCGCGGCACCACAGATCGCGGACAACTTCTGCGATCAGGCGCAGTTCGCCGGTGGACATCTTGCCTTCGTTGGCCTTGAACCGGCGGGACCAGTTGTCCGGTTCCATCCCCACCGGTCCGCGCAGCACCGCAAAGACGGCCTCTACGCCGGCGTCATCAATGACGGAGCGCACGCCAACATCTTCGGCGTTGTCCGCCGGAAGCTTGATCGTCAATTCAGTGGCGTGGACGCGGAAGGTCAGGGTTTCCCGTTCCACCCCTTTGATGGTCATGGGGGAAATATCGGTAACGGTGACTGCGCCGTGGTGCGGGTACACCAGGGTCTGCCCGACGGTGAAATTCAAAATGACGTCCCTCTGTTCAAATGGTTCCGAGCATGCTTTTAGAAGCGGGCTCCCGAGACCGCTTGGACCTGTCCAGGCCGGTCACCAGTGAAGGGTGACGGCCGGGCGGGCGGGCAATAGAGAAGGAGTCAATTTCCAGGCGGGAGGTGCGGATCTTGCTGAAAAGGTTGACGGATTAGTCATTGACTGTCCGGCTCGCGGTCCCCACGCTGTCCCGTCAGCTTATCCTCCCTGCGCAAGTGCCTTCTTTTCGGGGCCGCCGCAGTGCTTGGGTTGCGCCGCACGGCGCACGTGCTCAGGCCTTCCTCCGGGAAGCATCGGCGTCACCGGGCGCCTCCCTGCGCCGCTGCGCCACCAGTTCCTTGGTACGCACCAGCCGCAGTGCCGTGACCAGCACCAGGCCGCCGAGCATATTGAACAGCAGGGTGTAGCCGAACCAGCCCAGCCATTCGAGGTAGGTGATTTCCGCTCCGGAGATGATGGCGCCGAAGATCAGCAGTGAGTCCAGGATTGAGTGGAAAAGCTGGAGCCCGGCGAGCAGGAAACCGCCGATGACAGTTGCCACGATTTTTGCCGGATCCGAGGTGGTTCCCTGCTGCATGCGGCTCATCAGGGTGATGGTGCTGCCGCCCAGGACCGCCAGTGCCACGGTCTGGAGCGAGAAGGGCGCCTCGGTAAAGTGCGACGCCGATGTTGCCACTGTGGGCGCCCACTGCGGAAAGGCCTGCATCACTATCCACATGAATATCCAACCGCCGGCCAGGTTGGCCAGCAGGGTTCCGCCCCAGAGCTTGGCCAGCAGTTTCATGCTGCCTTCCTTGGCAGCAACGGCGGCGACCGGCATGAGGAAGTTCTCGGTGAACAGTTCGCTGTGCGCCAGGAAGAGGTCGATCAGGCCAACGCTGAACGCGACGCCCGCCAGAAGGTGGTCTCCGGTTTCATGCATCACGGCGAGATAGGCCATGACGCCCAGGCCGACCTCCATGCCGCCGAACACGCCGGTCACCAGGATGGTCCGGAAGGTGCGGTGCAGTCGTTCTGCACCTTCCGTCACCGTGTTGTCGAAGGATTCCTTAAGTTCGTCCTCCACCGGTGCTGAGGACTCTCCGATTTCGCTGCGGCGTTCCTCGCTCATGGCGTCCTTCCGGTGCGGCTGGATTTTTCTGGATATTGCGGTGCTCTTAAACCATAAAGCGGCCGCGGTGCGTTCAATTCCCTGTCCCGTGGCCCGGTATCCCACTGGTCCCACAAGCCCGGCACAGGCGCGGCACAGGCCCGGCACAGGGTCGAGACAGCAGGGAAAAAAATACCGGGACGCAAAGGGAACTTTGCGTTTACGCTGGACCCAGCCACGGCACCGAGCCAAAGGACGCATCCATGGCACACGTTTCGTCCCAATCGCCCACAGGCAATCTTCCGCGCCTCGCACGCCCCGACGGCAGTCCGATCCGGGCTCTGGTGGTGGATGACGAGACCAGCCTCGCGGAGCTCGTGAGCATGGGCCTGCGGATGCTGGGCTGGAACGTCGTTACTGCCGGTGACGGACTCGGTGCGGTCTCGGCCGCCCGCGAATTCCGGCCTGACGTCCTGGTGCTGGACGTAATGATGCCCGGGGTCGACGGGCTGGCGGCACTGCAGAAAATCAGGGCCTTCCTACCGCAGGTTCCCGCCTTGTTCCTTACCGCCAAGGATGCGGTGGAGGACCGTATCTCCGGGCTGGCCGCCGGCGGGGATGACTACGTAACCAAGCCGTTCAGCATGGAAGAACTGATGCTCCGCCTGCACCGGCTGGTGCAGCGTTCCGGGGCCGCGGCGTCGGGCTCGGACGAACTGGTGGTCGGCGACCTGGTGATGAACCTGGAAACCCGCGAGGTCAGTAGGGGCGGGGAAGATATTGTCCTCACGAACACCCAGTGGGAGCTGCTGCGGTACCTCATGGAGAACCCGCGGCGGGTGCTGAGTAAAGCGCAGATCCTGACGAACGTCTGGAACTACGATTTCGGCGGCCAGGCGAACATTGTCGAGCTGTACATTTCCTACCTGCGCAAGAAGATCGACATTGGACGCCCGCCCATGATCCACACGGTCCGGGGCGCCGGCTACGTGATTAAACCGGCAGCCCCATGATCCATTCGGATAACCGTCCGGCTGCCGGTCGGTCGCAGATACGCAGTCATCCGCTGCGCACCAAGCTCATACTCGCCACGCTGGCACTCCTGACAGTGACCTGTGCGGCGTTGGGCATTTTCAGCCACGTGGCCATGGACCGGTATCTCACCGGAGTGCTCGACGACGGCTTGGAACGTGCTGCGGCCCGGGCCGGGTTCCACCCCGGCCAGTCTTCGGGAGAGTATCAGTCACCCCAAAAGGAGCAGGCCCCGGGAGCCGCCGGTACGAACAACGGAGCCGGGGCGCGCGGGGACGGCAGCGACTACCAGCCCGGCCAACGCCCGGGCTCCCTGAATGCCTTCTTCGAGGACGGCGGTGTCCGCCGATCCGTGCTTGTGCTTGAGGACGGCACTGCCGTTTCCCTGAACGGAGCGGACCTGGACCTGCTGGCGGGAATGGATCCGGCCCGGGGCCCCCAGGACATGAACCTGTCCAGCGGGCATTACCGGCTGGATGCGTTCCCCGCCCCGCCCGGGGCGGGCGACCAAATGCTGGTCACAGGACTATCAACGGCGCAGCGGGAGAGCACCCTGGCCTCGCTCGATCTGACCATGGTTGTCCTGTCCCTGGCCGGCCTGCTTGTCACCGGATTTGCAGGCACGGTGATCATCCGCCGCTCGCTGCGCCCGCTGGACGAACTGGCCGCCGTCGCGACCTCTGTTTCCAAGCTGCCGCTGGCCTCCGGCGAAGTGGAAATTCCCGTCCGTGTGCCTCCCGCCGCGGCCCGCCCCGGGTCCGAAGTCGGAACGGTGGGGCTGGCCCTGAACGGCATGATCGATCACGTCACCAACGCCCTGCGCGCCCGGCATGCCAGCGAAACGAAGGTGCGGCGGTTCGTTGCCGACGCCAGCCACGAGCTGCGCACGCCGCTTACCTCTATCCGCGGGTACACGGAGCTGGTCCTGCTCAGCGAACATGTCAGCCCACCGGGCCGTGCCGCGTTGGAACGGGTGGACAGCGAGTCCAAGCGCATGTCCGCGCTGGTTGAGGACCTGCTGCTGCTGGCGAGGCTGGACGAGGGCCAACGGGGCGAGTGGGCCGACGTCGACCTCACTGAACTGATCGTGGAGGCAGTCAGCGATGCGCAGGTCTCCGCCCCGGAGTACCAGTGGACGCTGATGCTGCCCGATGAACCGGTAGTGGTGTCCGCCGTCGAGTCCGAGCTGCGGCAGGTGCTGATTAATCTGCTGTCCAATGCCCATAAGCACACTCCTCGGGGGACCCGCGTAGAGATCGGATTGCAGGCGGGAGCAACCTGGGCCACCTTGACGGTGACGGATGACGGTCAGGGGATTGATCCGGACTTCATCGATTCACTGTTCTCCCGGTTCAGCAAGGCCGATTCTGCCCGGACGGGGAATACGAGCAACACGGGCCTCGGCTTGGCCATTGTCTATGCCCTCGTTGAGGCCAACGGGGGGACCATCGAGGCCGAGAGCAAACCCGGCCGCACCAGCTTCACCGTGCTGCTGCCGCTGGCTGGTGCGGTAGCGGGCTGATCCAACTCCCGCAGTCTTTAGGCCGGGTCGATCCAGTACCGGCGGGTGCCGTCCCGGCTGTCCTCATAAACGCCGCCGTTTTTCTCGATAACGGCGCGTGAACCGGTGTTGTCTTCGGTGCAGGTGACCAGCACCCGTGCAATGCCCAACTCACGGGCAACCGGCAGGGCGGCCTGAAGCGCGCGTGTGGCATGCCCCCGCCGGCGTGCGGAGGGCCGGACGCTGTAACCAATGTGGCCGCCCTGCTCGAACAGGAAATCGTTCAAGGTGTGCCGGATAGCAAGCGAACCGAGAAACTCCTCGCCCTCCACGAGCCAGAGATAGGTGCAGGGCACAAAACCGTCCTGCCGCGGTGTGTCCGGGAGACGCTCCTTAACCAGCCCGTCGACGAATCCAGGAAAGTCCCCGGCAATTTCCGTGTGAATGCGCTCTTTCGAGGTGTCCCCGTAGACGCCGGAACCGTCCATCCGTTCGCCGTTGAATTCTTCGGCCGCGGCCAGCCAGCTGTTCCGGAAACGGACGTCGGGGGTAATCAGGGTCGTCATGGGGGAATTGTACGGCCGTTTAATTTGGTGGGTTTATCGGAAATCAACCAAATGGGCAGGATTACCAGCCCCTGGGATGAAAGACTGCCGTTTCATCCGAAAGTCGGTTGGGGGCGGGATAGCTTCGGGGCCATGACTCAATTCCTGAATTACACGCGTACCTGGGGCGCCCCGGCGGCAGCTGCAGTATTTCTGGTGCTCTGGATTATCGGCGAGGCAGGCCGGATGGGTGGAGACTTTCTAAGCTGGTCCGGTCTGTTCCCGCTGCTGGCCTTCACCTTGGCCATAGGGCTTGCCTCACGGTTTGCCTACGCTGCAATGCTCATTCCCGCTGCCGTCCTTGGTGCGCAGCTGCTCCGCGCGGTACCGCCATTGGAGCCCAACACCTGGCCCATTTACCTGGGCTCCGCCGTCGTTCTCTTTTTCGCCGCGTTCTCGGGAAGCAAGTGGCAGCAGGTGGCTGGAATTGCCACCGCGCCTTTCCTCGCCGCCACCATGTCCTACCTCATGCTGAACAGAAGCTACTCGGGAGGAGTCGGTTGGCTGCCGGTTTACGGTGTCTCGTGGCACACCATGCGGGATTTCTGGATACTGTATTCCTCCTTCCTGCTGGTCATCCTGACCGTTGGGTGGCTGGCCGGCTACGCCCTTCGGGGCTGGGAGGAGCGCCGCACCCTGTCGGCGGAACGGACGGCGGCCGTGGACACACTGAAGGCCACCGAAGTGGATCTGATCGTGGAACAGGAGCGCACCCGGATTTCCCGCGACCTGCACGATGTCCTGGCCCACTCGCTGGCGGTGATCGCCGCCCAGGCGGACGGCTCCCGGTATCTGGGCAAGGATCAGCCGCAGCCCGTGCTTGACGCGCTGGAGAACATCGCTTCGTCTGCCCGCCGCGCCCTGACGGATGCCCAGCGCGTGATCGAGGGGGTGGGCGACGGCGGGTCCGCTCTCCCGCAGCCGAGGCTGGCGGATATCGAGGAACTACTGGAACAGCAGGGCAGCAGCCTGCTCGTGGAGCGCACCGAATCCGGAACCCCGGTGGAACTTCCGGAGGGCCAGCAGATGGCCGTCTTCCGGATTGTCCAGGAGTCCTTGACCAATGCCCTGCGCCACGGCGGGACAGGCACCCGGGTAACCGTGCATCTGGATTGGAGCGGTCCCGGACTTTCGCTGCAGATAGCCTCCTATCCGGATCAGCCCGGAAAGCCGGGCACCGGAGCAACCACGTCGGCTGGCACGGGCCGCGGCATCCCCGGCATGCGGGAGCGGGCTCACCTTGCCGGGGGATGGCTTACGGCCGGTCCGGACGGGGACAGCTTCCGGGTAACCGCGTTCCTTCCCTACGGCCTGGCCCTGAGTGCTCCGGGCGCGGAGATTTATGCCGCGGAGCTGGTTGGCGCAGATGAGTGAGGCTGCGGCCGGCGCCGCACCAATCACCGTGGCGTTGGTGGATGACCAGCCGCTGTTCCGGACCGGCATCCAGATGCTGATCCGCTCGCAGCAGGATCTGGCCTACTGCGGCAGCGCCGGCAACGGGATGGAAGCCGTGGAACTGGCGGAAGCCGTGTGCCCGGACATCATGCTGATGGACCTGCGCATGCCCGTGGTGGACGGCATCACAGCAACGCGTCGCATCATGGCAGCAGCGGACGAGGCCGGACGGGAACGGCCGAAGGTGATTGCCCTGACCACCTTCAACCGGGACCAGGCCGTGGTGGAAGCCGTCCGCGCCGGCGCCAGCGGCTACCTGCTCAAGAGCGCCGAACCGGAATTCCTGCTTTCCGCCATCCGGACCGTCTATGCGGGCTATTCCGTGGTGGCCCCCGGGTCAGCCCATGACCTCTTTGCGCATCTCACCCGCAGCGCGGATCCGGCGGAACCGGACACGGCGGCCATCGCCGAGCTGACCGCACGGGAAAAGGATGTGTTCCTGCTCGTGGCCAAGGGGCTCAGCAATGCGGACATTGCGGGCAGCGTGTTCCTTTCAGAGGCCACGGTCAAGACGCATATCCGCCGTATCCAGGACCGGTTGGGTCTGGCTACGCGGATTTCGATGGTGGCCTTCGCGTATGAGCACCGGCTGCTGGGCTAAGAGGACTCCCGCTGACAGGAAACCGACCGTATCCTCCGAGGATGGACCCGGTTCGCGTTTGTTTCGAGATATTCACTGCTGCCTGCGCCGGAACCTGGGTGCTCTCACTGCTCACCCGGGAATATTCCTGGACGGACCGCATCTGGTCCATAGTTCCGCTGGCCTATCTGTGGGTTTTTGCCGTTGCGTCCGACGGCGACCACAGGGTGACGCTGATGGCGGTCCTGGTTACGCTGTGGGGCGTCCGGCTGACGTTCAATTTTGCCCGCAAGGGCGGGTACGCCCCGGGCGGGGAGGACTACCGGTGGGGGATCCTGCGCCGACGGCTGAAGCCGTGGCAGTTCCAGGCCTTCAACCTGCTGTTCATCAGCGTCTACCAGAACGTCGTCGTCTGGATGATGACCCTGCCGGTGCTGACCGTCTATCAACACCCCGGAGCGCTTACGGGCTGGGACTGGCTGCTGGCGGTCCTGTTTCTGGCCGCATTGGCTTCAGAGACCCTGGCGGACCAGCAGCAGTGGAACTTCCAGCAGTGGAAAAAGGCCCTGCGGACCGCCGGTCGGATTCCGCCGGCCGACTTTCTCCGGACGGGGTTGTTCCGATACTCGCGCCATCCGAACTTCTTCTTTGAACAGCTCCAATGGTGGCTCTTCTACGGTTTCGCCGTCACCGCATCGGGGGAGTGGCTGCATTGGACGCTGGCGGGCCCGGTCCTCCTGACTCTGCTTTTCGCCGGGTCCACCGCCTTCACCGAGAGCATTTCCCTGGCACGCTACCCGGACTACGCAGGGTACCGGCGGCGAACCTCCGCCATCATCCCGCTTCCCCCGCGGCTGGGTTCGAAGCACGCCCGTTAGGCGGGGAGGTAAGGCGGAATGTTGAGCGGGCCGCCGGGCCTGGTCCGGGCACAGCGTCCCACTGGGTGGGGCATCTGTTGCCTCCTGTTGTCCCAGTTTTCACAGGAGCACCAGGTGGTGGGACCCTGTGCGGCGGAGCGGGCCGCCGGGCCCGGTCCGCGCCGACGGATGTCTGCTCAGTCACATTCGACGGTTTCGAGGCTGGGAAGTTCTTCTACAGGTGTTGAATAGGGCAGGATAGAAACGAACCGGTGCTGTTCCTGGCGAACCACTGGGCCGGTTATATCTAAAAGCTTGCGGCGTCCCCCAGCGCCGCGGCATGGAAGGGCTTCGCTTCGGCGGGGCCCTTCCGTGTATCTGAGAAGATAAGTCCCATGCCCGGACTGCACAGCCCAAAGCCGCAACGGTACTCACCGTCGGATGAGCCGCGGATTACGCGCACCCGGGATGCGCTCGAGGCGGGACTGTGGGAGCTGCTTCGGGACCACGAGCTCGCGGAGATCAGCGTGGCTGCACTCTGCCGGCAGGCCGGGGTGCACCGCACCACCTTCTACGGACACCACCGGAACATTTTCGACTTCGCCGGTTCGGTATACGCCGGCGTCGTGGACCGGCTTGGCACAGTTGAACTGGACCAACGCGGCACCGGCCGGACAATCGCGGAGATCGGGGACCTGTACGTCGAGTCCATCCGGCAGATCGTGCAGCACACCAAGGCCGAACAGCGGGTCTACCGGGCACTTTTCCACACCGAGACTTTTCTCGGGATCCTCGCTGACCAGCTAAACGTGCGGATTCTTCTGGCACTGCATGTCTGGCGGGCGCACAACGTGCCGCCGCCGGCCCTGGACCTGGACGCGACCGCGGCCTTCCTGGGCGGCGCCTATGCCTCCTGGTTCGAACAGTGGGTGGTTAGCGACGACGACGACGTCGAAGCCCGGCTGGCCACGCTGCGTTACCTGCTCCCGTGCTGGTGGCCGCGGGACGGCTTCCCGGAGGCCTAGCCCTTCGCCGCGCAGATCCTAGAGCCGGTGCAGGGATCCGCGCAGCGAGGCCAGGTCCGGGTAGCCGTTGACCGCCATGGTCAGGTCCGCTTCGGCGAGCAGGCTGCGCATGACATGGGTGATTCCCGCCTGCCCGCCCGCCGCCAGACCGTAGACGTAGGGCCGGCCGATGCCCACCGCCGTCGCGCCCAGTGCCAGCGCCCGCAGAGCGTCCACACCGGACCGCACGCCCGAGTCGAAGAGCACGGGTGCGCCGTCGGCGGCTTCGACGACGCCGGGCAGGCAATCGATCGCCGGGATGCCGCCGTTGGCCTGCCGCCCGCCGTGGTTGGAGCAGTAGATCCCGTCCATCCCGCCGTCCAGCGCGCGCCGGGTGTCTTCGGGGGAGCAGATGCCTTTAAGGATGATCGGCAGCGACGTCATGGACCGGAACCACTCCAGGTCCTCCCACGTCATCGTGGGATTCCCGAACAGCGAGGCCCACAGCATGACGGCCGCGGCGGGATCCGGTGACCCCTGGTCTGCCAGGAGCTTCCGGAACCGGTCATCGGTCAGGTAATTGGCCAGGCACTGGCCCGAGAGCATCGGCAGGTACGCGGCACTGAGGTCCCGGGGCCGCCAGCCATTCACCCACGTATCCAGGGTAATGACGATGCCCGAGTACCCGGCAGCTTCGGCACGGTGCACCAGATTTTCCGCCAGCTCCCGGTCGGCTGGCGGGTAGAGCTGGAAGAACCCGGGTGTTTCACCGGCGGCTGCACGGACCTGTTCCAGCGGAGCTGAGGAGAGGGTGGAGGCAACCATTGGGATGCCCAGCTCCGCGGAAGCGGCAGCCGTCGCCAGGTCGCCGTCGTCGGCCACTGCACCCAGCACCCCCACTGGGGCGAAGAACAGGGGAGAAGGCAGCCGGTCGCCCAGCAGATCGATGCCCAGGCTGCGCTGGGCGGCTCCGACCAGCATGCGCGGCATGATGCCGAGCCGCTCAAAGGCAGCCACATTGACCCGTTGGGTGTGCTCGTTGCCGGCGCCGCCGGCCACGTAACCCAGAATCCGGGGATCCATCCTGCTTTCGGCCAATTCCTCCATGCCGGCGAAGCTCATCGGCAGATCCGGCAGGACCCCGCGTGCGCCGTTCATGTAGATGCCAAGCTGATAATCGCCGTAGTTCGTGCTCATGGAGACTCCGCCTTTTCTTTCCGGCCGCTTTGCCGTATTTCCGCTTTGTCCGGGATGCTACTCCAGCGGCGGCGGCGCATCGGGCAGACCCGCTGCGAACCGTTCCACCCGTTCCTCGAGTCGGGCGCGGACTGCAGGCCATTCGTCGGACAGGACCGAGTACACCGCGGTGTCCCGCCAGCTGCCGTCGGCGCGGCGTTTGTCCCGGCGTCGGACGCCCTCGAAAACTGCACCGATTCCGCTGATCGCGGCACGGGAACGGGTGTTGAGCGAGTCCGCCTGGATGCTGATTCGTCCGAAACCGGCTGCAAAAGCGGAGCCGAGCAGGAGCAGCTTCGTTTCCGCGTTGACCACAGTGCCCCAGACAGCGGGAGCATAGGCGGTCCACCCCAGCTGCGCCGACTCGCCGGGCAGGTCCAGGTCCGCAAGGCTGCTGGTTCCCACCACCGCCCCCGGCGTGTTGCCCTCGACCAGCCGCACCGCGAACGGCAGCTCGTCCCACGGGTAATAGGCACGGGCCCAGGCCGTGAACCCGTCCAGATCGGGGTGCAGCCCGGCCGGCCCGCCGCCGTATCCACCGGCGAAGACCTCCGGCACCGCAATGGCCCGGTGCAAGTCCGGGATCAGGTCCAAGGTGAGCGGCTCAAGCCGGACAAACCGGCCCGGAAGAACCGAGTGTCGGGGCCGCACGGCGCTCATGCGGCCAACCCGGCATGGTCTGCCACGCTCAACCCGCCGTGACCTGGAAGAGGTTGCGCCAGTCCGTGATCAGCCATTCGCCTGCGGTCTCCCCAGGCCGGGAACACAGCGTCATGGACGCCTCGATAACCTGTGTGTTGGTTCCCGGTTCGCCGGCACCGGGTGCGACCTCCATTTCCGCGTTTGCGGAAATCTCGGTGACGATGCTCTTGTTATCGTCGGCCAGCCACACCTCGAGGACTTCGATGTCCAGCTTTGTGAAACGTGACCGGTCCCGTTCGTAGATATACCGGTAGGAATCGCCGTAACGCTCCTGGTGGAAGGTGCTCTGCATAACGACTCCGCCAAAGGGGGAACCGTCGCTGAGGCTCTGCCGAGCCATGCCTTGAAGCTCCGGAGCGATCCGCTGCCCCTTCGCGGCCCACCATTGATCCGGCGTCCAGGCGCCGCCGTTAAGCGGGGAATCGAGCCCTTCCTCCACCATAAAGGCCAGGTTGTTCCGGTGCGCTTCCTCGATTTGCGCCTGTGAGTACAGGGAAAGCAGCTTCGGCTCCACCAGCGCCGGATCGAGGGTCCACGCCGGATCATCTTCCGCCGGCGAAACCTGCAGGTAGGTTCCGTGGGCCGTCTCAAGGTTGCCCTTGACTCCCAGCCCGCGTTGGGAAGCGGACGACGCCGGTGCCGGACTCTTCGTCGCCGTTGCCGGGGAGGGCTTGGCCTTCGCTGATGCTTTTTCCGTCGATTTCACTGCGGGGGACGGGGAAGGTGAGCTGGAAGCGGTGGACCTGCTGATGCCAGTGTCCGCCGGGTCGGTGCCGCAGCCGGCAAGGACGGCTACCAGCAAGGCCAGACCCGCCGCCGTAAAAGCTGGGCGCGGGCCGGCTGAAATACCCATGGTCACGATTCCCCCAATCGGAACACACCGATTCCCGGTGCGGAAAACGCCAGTATAGGGCGGGAATTCCGGCCAGTGTGACCGAAGGAACTAAGCTTGCTGCCATTTTGTGATCATCAGCACCCTTATAATTTATGAAGGATGGGTTCAGAAGCGGGCCGTGGGAAAGATTTGGGCTGGAAGCAGCCATTTCCACCGTTTTTGGGTCCTTTTTCTGCGTCTTCAGCAGGGGGAATCCGGTCCATATGACGGACATGATGAGCAAGGAAAAGAAGAATGACTGACGCAACACTGGAAACACCCAATGAATCCACGGACGGTCCGACGACTGATGCGCTGCCGCTGGCCGTGGCAACCTTGCCGCTGCAAAGCGACGCAGTGGAGGTGCCGTCGTATGACCCCGAAAAGCTGCGCGCCGGCGTCGTCCACTTCGGAGTCGGCGGATTCCACCGGGCCCACCAGGCCTTTTACTTTGACGAGATTGCGGCCAAGGGCCTCAGCCAGGACTGGGGGATCATCGGCGTCGGACTGCACCGCCGCGAGATGAAGGACGTACTTTCAAGCCAGGACAACCTCTACACCGTGGTTGAACGGGGCGAAGACCACAACCATGCCCGGATTGTCGGTTCCATCGTTGACTACCTGTACGCGCCCGAAGATCCGGAAGCCGTGCTCACCGCGCTTGCTGCCGAGAGTACCCGCCTGGTGACACTCACCGTCACCGGCACCAGCTATCACGTGGACGCCCATACGGGGGAGTTCCTGCCCAAGGATGAGGAGATTGCCCGCGATCTGCGGGGCGACGGGCCGCCCGAAACCGTCTTTGGCTACCTCGTCGAGGGCCTGCGGCGGCGCCGCGCGGCCGGCATCAAACCGTTCACCATCCTGTCCTGCGACAACGTGCAGGAGAACGGCAAGACCACCCGCACCGCAGTGGTGTCCTTCGCCCGCCTGCAGGAGCCCGAGCTGGCGGACTGGATTGAGGAAAACGTCTGCTTCCCGTCCAGCATGGTGGACCGCATCACCCCGTCCACGTCCCCCGAGGACCGGGATGGGATCGCGGAGGAGTTCGGCGTCGAGGACGGCTGGCCCGTCCTGACCGAACCGTTCCGGCAGTGGATCATCGAAGACAAGTTCTGCAATGAGCGCCCGCCGCTGGACCAGGTCGGCGCGAAGCTGGTGCAGGACGTCGAGCCCTTCGAACTGATGAAGACCCGGCTCCTGAACGGCAGCCACTGCGGCCTGGGCTACTTCGGCTCCCTGCTGGGGCACAGCAGCAGCGACGAGGCCATGCGCGACGACGAGATCCGCGCCTATGTGCGCGGGCTCATGGGTGAAATCATCCCGCTCCTGCCAGATGTGCCGGGAATGGACCTGGCGGACTACCGCGAGACGCTGATCAGCCGTTTCTCCAACCCCGAGATCAGTGACCAGCTGGAACGCCTGGCCCGCCGCAGCTCCACGAAGATGCCCTCCTACGTCCTGCCCTCATTGAAAGAAGCGCTCGCCGCCGGGAGTGAGCACCGCCTTCTGGTCCTCACTGTTGCCGGCTGGATCGAGTTCCTCGGCGGCGAGGACCTCAACGGAAATCCGATCGACGTCCAGGATGCACTCCTGGAGGACCTGCGCCCCGTGGCCGCCAACAAGGACGTCGCGGCCTTCGCGGCGGACGAGTCGATCTTCGGCGAGCTGGCCGGCGATGCCCGCTTCATCGCAGAACTGCAGGAAGCAGTCGACAGCCTGCGGACCCGCGGACCCCGCGAGACGATTAAACAAAGCCTGAAAGTTGAGAGGAACTAAGCATGTCTACGCAGACCAAGACACTCGATCCCGCAGCGGTGACCACCATCCTGTGCGACGCGGACGGGAACCTGTTTCCGTCCGAGGAAATAGCCTTCGAAGCTTCCGTGGGGGTCACCAATGACCTCGCCGCCGAACTGGGCATGGAGGAGCGCTTCGACTCGGAGCAGCTGCGCCTGGCAACCACGGGCAAGAACTTCCGGACCCTGGCCAAGGAGCTCTCCGCCGGTACCGGGCAGTGGGAAAAGCCGCAGCACCAGCTCGGCCAGGAAGACCTGGAGCGGTGGATCGCGGAGGAAAAGCGTGTCGTCAGCGACTACCTGAACAAGCGGCTGGAACCGGACAGCGACGTCGTCGACGTCCTGGGTTCGCTCGCCAAGAGCTACGGGCTGGCAGTGGTCTCCTCCAGCGCCCTGTCGCGGCTGCAGAAGTGCTTTGAAGCAACGGACCTTGAACAGTTCTTCGCGCCGGAGCGGGTTTTCAGTGCCGAAGACTCCCTGCCGACGCCGGTGAGCAAGCCGGACCCGGCCGTGTACCTGCAGGCCATCAAGGAACTGGGACTCACCGCCGGGGAAACGCTGGCCATCGAGGACTCGCTGCCCGGTGCGCAGTCCGCGGTTGCTGCCGGTTGCCAGGTCATTGGAAACCTCCGCTTCGTAGCGCCGGCCGAACGCGAACAGCGCCGCCGGGAACTGGAGGAGGCCGGCGTCGCCGCCGTCATCAGTTCCTGGCCCGAGCTGCTTCCGCTGCTGCGGGGCTAAGGGCAGGCAGGACAAAAAAGATCCCGATCCGGGTTCCGGATCGGGATCTTTTTCTTGGTTGCGGGGGCAAGATTTGAACTTGCGACCTCTGGGTTATGAGCCCAGCGAGCTACCGAACTGCTCCACCCCGCGGCGTGGTCTCAACTTTACCGCAGATCCTCCGCACAGCGTAATCCAGTGGCGGGGCTCACAATTTCTCCCGTCCGGTTCGGTACGCTGGGGCGGATGAGCCTGCCGAAAATCGATACCGCCGTCACCTATCCCGCCGGAGCCCTGACGGGCACGGGAGCCGTGCTCCACGTGGAGACACTGCCGGATGGACGGCTTGCGGTGCTCCTGGACGCCACTCCTGTACACCCGGTGGACGCCGGCTGGCCGGACCAAGGGCCGGACCGGGCAACGCTAACGACGCCGGGCGGCCACGAGGTGCCGCTGCTGGACTGTGTGGTGGGCGCCACGGACGGGGACGCACTGTTCCTCGGACGGGACATTCCGGTCCGCAAGGGCACCGAGGGCTGGGTGTCCGTGGTGGTACATGTGCTGCCGGGGGACTCCGGCATTGCGGAGGAGGACCGGGTGGAAGTCAGCGTGGACGGCGCACACCGGGCCGCGCTTTCGGCCGGGCACACCGCTTGCCATCTCGCATCCCTGGCCCTGAACCGGCAGCTCGCGGGTGCCTGGAAAAAGGACGTGCAGGCAGATGCGGCAGGCAACCCGGACTTCGACGCCCTGGCCATCGAAACAACGACGATTCTGCCTGGAGGCTCCCGGGACGTTTACCGGCTGGGAAAGTCCCTGCGCCGCAAGGGCTTCCTGCCGGACGCTCTGCTGGCGGACCTGGCAGCCGTGGAAAAGGGCGTGAACGCGACGCTGGCCGAGTGGGTGGCATCCGACGCAGAGGTCCGCATCGAGCGCGAATCGGACCTTCTTACCGGCATGCGCCGCTGGGTCTGCGAACTGCCCGACGGCACGGTCAGCATTCCCTGCGGCGGCACGCATCTAGACTCATTGGCCGCTGTTTCCGAAATCGAAGTGCGGTTGAGCAGCGAACCCGGCGAGGGAGCTGCCGAAGTGGTTATGGATACCATTTGCACCCGCACCGGCTCGGCTTAGTCAGCAAACGTTTCCCGGACTGCCGCCGCGGGTATTCCTCATTGCCCCATTCCGAAGCCATTCTTCTCTGCCAGTTGCCTCTGGAAGTGCTTTTTGCCGATTGATCCGGTAACTCACTGATAGCCCTTGTCCGCTCGAATGGATGAACGTAGTGTTCCGCCCACGTGAGCGGAACCGCTGTCTCAAATGAGCAAAGGTGACCAGATGAGATTTCGACGCAGCAGGGGGAATTACAGCCACCGCCGTTACCGGCTTCGAGCGGGTCTGGCATCCGCGGCAGCAGCCGCCCTGGTGCTGACCGGCTGCGGGGGCTCCGAGGCGGAGGGCAGGGATGAAATTGTCGTAGCCATTGTTTCCAATCCGCAGATGCAGGACGCGATCACGCTCCAGGATGAATTCAAGGCTCAGTATCCAGACATTGACGTCAGCTTCGTGTCCCTCCCGGAAAACGAGGCACGGGCAAAAATCACTGCTTCCGTCGCCACGCAGGGCGGCGAATTCGACGTCGTGATGATCTCCAATTACGAAACGCCGATGTGGGCGGAAAACGGCTGGATCACCAATCTCCAGGAGTATGCCGATTCCACCGAGGGATATGATCCCGACGATTTCGTCCCCACAATCCGGGAGGCGCTGAGCTACGAAGGAGACCTGTATTCCGTTCCGTTCTACGGTGAATCCTCCTTCCTCGTGTACCGGCAGGACCTGTTCGACGACGCCGGCCTGACCATGCCGGAAACCCCCACCTGGGAGGACATCCGCGGCTTCGCCGAAGCGCTCAACGATCCGGAGAACAATATGTCCGGTGTCTGTCTGCGTGGGCTGGCCGGTTGGGGTGAGGTCATGGCGCCGCTGGACACCATGATCAACACCTACGGCGGCCGGTGGTTCGACGAGGACTGGAATGCCCGTTTGGATGAGCCCGTAGTGGAAGAAGCCGTCACCGATTACGTGGACCTGGTGCAGAACTACGGGCAGGCCGGGGCCGCCACCAGCGGCTACGGGGACTGCCTGACCCTCTACAGCCAGGGAAATACGGCCATGTGGTACGACGCCACGGCCATGGTTTCCGCCATTGAGGACCCGGCGTCCTCCCTCGTGGTCGGGAAAAGCGGATACGCGCCGGCACCCGTCAAGGAGACCGAGTCCGCCGGCTGGCTATACAGCTGGTCCCTGGCCATCCCCACCACCAGCAACTCCAAGGACGCCGCCTGGGACTTTGTTTCCTGGATGACGGACAAGGAATACATCCGGCTTGTGGGCGAGGAGATCGGCTGGGAACGGGTGCCGCCGGGCAGTCGGCTCTCCACCTATGAGATCCCGGAATACGCCGAGGTGGCCGAGGCCTATGCCGAGCCGACCCTGGATGCCATGGCCGGGGCATCCCAGGAAAACAGCATGGTCCGCGGTGTGCCCTACACCGGCCTCCAGTTTGTTGGTATCCCGGAGTTCCAGGATCTGGGCACACGGGTGGCGCAGCAGATTTCGGCAGCCATCGCCGGGCAGCAGACAGTCCAAGAAGCGCTGGAACAATCCCAGGGCTACGCCGAAACGGTGGCGGAAAGCTACCAGGACGGAGCGGGTTAAATGTCCACATTGGTAGAGCGGCAACAGGTCCGCGCCAGGAAGGCCGCAACGGAGCGCGAGGGTGGGGGAATGTCCTCTGCCGAGGGATGGCGGCGGCGCCTGCCGCTGTTGCCAGCCCTGATTTTCACATTGATCGTGACGCAGGTGCCCTTCCTCTTTACTATCTGGTACTCCCTGCAGAACTGGAACCTGCTGCGTCCGGAGGGTAACAAGTTTGTCGGTTTGGCAAACTACGTGGACATCTTCTCCGATTCCACGTTCCGCGGGGCGGCTCTGAACAGCGTCCTCTTCACCGTGGCCTGTGTTTTCTTCGCGATGTTGCTGGGCATCATCTTTGCCCTGTTGCTGGACCGCAGTTTCGCCGGTCGGGGAGTGGTGCGTACTCTCCTGATTACCCCGTTCCTGATCATGCCGGTGGCCAGCTCCCTGCTGTGGTCCATTTCAATCCTCAATCCGAGCTACGGCCTGCTGAACTGGGTGATCGGGCTGGTGGGCATCCCTCCGGTGGACTGGACGTCGCAGCACCCGATCGTGTCCATCCTGATGGCACTGGTGTGGCAGTGGACGCCGTTCATGATGCTGCTGGTCCTGTCCGGGCTGCAGGCGCAGTCCAAGGACGTGCTGGAAGCGGCTCAGGTGGACGGCGCGGGGTGGTGGCGGACGTTCATCTCGGTGACTCTGCCGCAGTTGCGCCGGTACATCGAACTCGGAATCCTGCTTGGCGCCATTTATGTGGTGAATACCTTCGACCAGATCTACCTCATGACCGCCGGGGGACCCGGGACGGCCAGTGCAAACCTGCCGTTCTACATCTACCAGCGGGCTTTCCTTGGCTTTGACATCGGCCAGGCCGCTGCCATGGGCGTGGTGGTTGTCATTGCCACCATCATTGTGGCCACCCTGGCCCTCCGCTTGATTTTCAAGAGCTTCGACGTAAAGGACTAACGACGTGGCTACCCAGACTGCTGCACCTACTCCCGCGGGGAAAGAAACAACCCCCGCCGCCAATTCCGTTCGGAAACCGGCCCGGCGTTTCAACTCCGCACCCATCCTCACCACGGTGACGTGGGTGCTGGCGCTGATTTTCTTCTCGCCGGTGCTCTGGATGGTGCTGACCTCCTTCAAGCAGGAGTCCGCTGCCGCATCCGATCCGCCGGTGTTCTTCTTCGCTCCCACTCTGGACCAGTACCGTGCCGTGCTGGACAGCGGGGCCGGAAGCTATTTCGCCAACTCGGCGATTGCCACCGGCGTCTCCACCATCCTGGTGGTCATTCTGGCGGTGCCGGCCTCCTATGCCCTGAGTATCCGGCCGGTGAAGAAAACCTCGGACGTGCTGTTCTTCTTTATCTCCACCCGCATGCTGCCTGTTGTCGCGGTCATCATGCCGATCTACGTGATAGCCGGCCAGCTGAAGGTATTGGACAACGTGTGGACGCTGGTGGTCCTGTACACCTCAATGAACCTGCCCATCGCTGTGTGGATGATGCGCTCGTTCTTCCTGGAAGTGCCCGGCGAGGTGCTTGAGGCAGCGCAGATGGACGGAGCCGGGCTCATGAAAACCCTCGTGCGGGTCTTGATGCCCATGGTCGCACCGGGCCTTGCCGCGACGGCCTTGATCTGCGTGATCTTCGCCTGGAACGAGTTCTTCTTCGCACTGATCCTCACCGCGGGCCAATCGGCTACGGTTCCGGTCTTCCTGGTGTCCCAGATGACCAGTGAAGGCCTGTTCCTGGCGCAGCTCTCGGCGGCGTCCGTGCTGGCTTCGCTGCCTGTCGTCATTGCCGGCTGGGTGGCGCAGAAACAGCTGGTCCGCGGCCTGTCCATGGGCGCGGTCAAGTAAGCGGTTCACGCTTTGGCCGGGCAGCATCCCGGTCCGGTCAAAGCGCGGAGTTCTGCTCCTGGACCGTGGCGTTGGAGGACACTTCGAAGGTCCGCTCGGGCGGCTCCACATTGGCGGGATCCATCCACATGAACTCCCAGACGTGTCCGTCCGGGTCGGTGGCCGAGCCGCTGTACATTCCGGGCATGCGTTCCTCTGCCGGAGCGTAAAGGGCACCCCCGCCGGAGGTGCAGGCGGCCAGGAAACGGTCCACTTCGTCCCTGCTGTCGCAGCTGATGCCGTTCAGCACTTCCTTGCCGGCGGAAGCAAGGTGCGGTGTGTCTCCTTTGGGCAGGAACTCCTGGTAATAGTCCTGCTGCAGCAGCATCACCACAATGCTGTCCGAGACGACAATGGCTGTGGTGCGTTCATCGCTGAACTGCGGATTCTTCGTGAATCCGAGACCCAGGTAGAAGCTCTCTGCCGTCTTCAGGTTTGCCACCGGCAGGTTGGGGAAAATCATGCGTTCCATGACGGGTCCTTCCTTCGAAGCCCGCGGGCGCGCATCGTGGTGGAGAGCCCACGGGGAATATGCGGGTAACACGCTGTTCCTTCACACTCCCACTGCCCGCCGCTGCTGACAACGGGTACCCGTTCCCCGGCCCGGCGGCCGCCGTGCCACCGAATATGACCAGCCCATATTCGTCCGCACAGCAATAACTGCTAGTCTCACTGCTGCGAAGGCGGGCCGGGCATTTCCGGCTATCTACCTGGCATAAGCGGACCAAGGGAGAAGCCATGAGCAGCACGTCGGACGACATATACCTGGCCCAGGCCATTCGTCTTGCCACCGAGAACGTGGCCAACGACGGCGGACCGTTCGGCGCCGTCGTCGTGACCGCCGAAGGTGCCGCGTTTGAGGGCGTGAACCGGGTGACAGCGAACAACGATCCCACCGCACACGCCGAAGTAACGGCCATCCGCAACGCGTGCGCCACTCTGGGCACGTTCGATCTCACGGGTGCGGTGCTCTACACCAGCTGTGAACCGTGCCCCATGTGCCTTGCGTCCTCACTCTGGGCCCGCGTGGACCGCGTGGTTTTTGCCGCAGACCGGCACGACGCCGCCAGCGCGGGGTTCGATGATGCCGCCTTCTACGAGTACTTCGATATGCCGCAGGAGCAGCGTTCCATGCAGGTTGCCCAGCTGGCCGTGGAAGGCACTCCAGCGATGGCCCCGTTCGATGCCTGGACCGCAGCAGCGTCGGAACGGATCGACTACTAGGCCCGTCCGGCGCTCGCAGCCGGCCCGGGACACCTGGAACCGGGACACTTAGAACCGGTGCTCCAGTGCGGCGCCGATGGTTTTGGAATAACAGGTAGACCCGTCGGAGGCGATGTACGGGCCGAAGTTCGGCACCACCCGGTAACCGGCATTCTCGTAAAAGCGGTGGCCGTCCGGCTGGGCGGAGCCTGCCTCAGCCGTGAGGACCGCGAATCCCATCTGCTTTGCGCGTGCCTCCAACGCCCCGAGGACCGCCGTCGCCACTCCTGAACCGCGAGCGTACGGCAGGACATACACGCGCTTGATCTCCGCCGTCGTGGTATCCAGCCGCCGAAGCCCGCCGCAGCCCAGCGGTTGGCCGGTGCTGCGCTCGTAGGCGATGAGGAAAACTGCGGAATCGCCGGCGCGGGGAGGGTTGGGGTCGTGTTCCATCGTGCCGTACCGGGCGTCCAGTTCGGCCTGCTGGGCCTCGCGCAGGTCGGCGCCCACGGGGTTGCTCCACGGCACTTCGCGGATCCGCAGGTGCGGGGTGGAGTAGGGACGGAATCCGGAAAAGGGTCGCAAATCCGACATGCTGCCTCCAGCGTCAGGGGTAGTGCTTCCACGCTAGGAGTGCGGGGTTTCACCCGTGTTTCGGCCGTGTGCCGTCCCGGCAAAAGGAATGTTCCGGATATGCGAACCGTGCGAGAATAGTAGCGATGTCAACTGTCGATTCTTCCCCTGATAAAAACTCCGCCAAAAAGTCCGAGCTGCGCCGTGTCCGCTCGGTTCCCACCGCCACCGGGCCGCAGGTCCGTCCCGCCACGGAGGGCTGGGAGCAGGCCAAGGAGCCCGACGGCCGCCCGCTGCTGCAGTTCAAATCGCCGCGCGTGTCCCAGCCGCCGGCCCATCTGGCCGATATGACGCTGGCCGAACGCCAGGAGAAGCTGAAGTCCCTGGGCCTGCCTGCGTTCCGCGCGAAGCAGCTGTCGGTGCATTACTTCCAGCACTACACCACTGATCCGGAAGCCATGAGCGACCTCCCCAAGGAGCGCCGTGACGAGCTGGTGGGTGAAATGTTCCCCACGCTGCTCACCGAGATCAAGCGCCTGACCACCGACAACGGCGACACGATCAAGTTCCTCTGGCGGCTCTTCGACGGCTCCCTCGTCGAGTCCGTGCTGATGCGCTACCCGGGCCGGATCACCCTGTGCGTCTCCAGCCAGTGCGGCTGCGGCATGAACTGCCCGTTCTGCGCCACCGGCCAGGCCGGCCTGACCCGCAACATGTCCACCGCGGAAATCCTGGACCAGATTGTCCAGGCCAACCGGGTGATCAAGGAAGGCGGCCTCGGCGGCAAGCGGCGCGACGGCGGCCACGACGCCGAGCGCGTGACCAACATTGTCTTTATGGGCATGGGTGAGCCGCTGGCTAACTACAAGCGCGTGATGAACGCCGTGCACCGGATGGCCGCCGAGGTTCCCGAAGGCCTGGGCATGAGTGCCCGCAACATCACCGTCTCCACCGTGGGCCTGGTGCCGGCTATCAAGAAGCTTGCCGAGGAGAACATCCCGGTCACCTTCGCGCTGAGCCTGCACGCGCCGGACGACGAGCTGCGCGACGAGCTGATCCCGGTCAACAGCCGGTGGAAGGTGGACGAGGCCCTGGACGCCGCGTACAACTACTACCGCGTCACCGGCCGCCGCGTCTCCATCGAGTACGCGTTGATCAAGGACATGAACGACCACGCCTGGCGTGCGGACCTGCTGGCCAAGAAGCTCAACGCCCGCGGCCGCGGCTGGGTGCACGTGAACCCGATTCCGCTGAACCCCACGCCCGGTTCCATCTGGACGTCGCCGGAGCCGGAGGTCATCCAGGAGTTCATCAACCACCTGATCGACGCCGGCATCCCCACCACCATCCGGGATACCCGCGGCAAGGAAATCGACGGCGCCTGCGGCCAGCTCGCCGCGGCGGACTAGCGCCGGGATTTCGGTAATTTAGCTACTTAGCGACGACGGCGGGAGGCCGGGCTGCGAGCCCGGCTCCCGCCGTCGTCGTTTTGGTTTTGCGCGGCAGCCTACTTGAGGTGGTCCACCAGGGTGTCCGCAATGCCCGTGTACTTTGCCGGGGTGAGGGCCTGCAGGCGGGCTTCGGCCTCGGCGGGAAGGCCAAGGCCGGCAATGAATTCCTTCATCCGTTCGGCGTCCACGCGGTGGCCGCGGGTGAGGTCCTTGAGCCGTTCGTAGGGGTTTTCCATGCCCTCAACGCCGGCTACGGCTTCGGCGCGCATCACCATCTGGATCGCTTCCCCGAGGACCTCCCAGTTGGAGTCCAGGTCTTCGGCCAGGACCTGCTCGGCGACGTGCAGCCGCTGGAGCCCCTTGGCGACGTTGGAAACGGCGAGCACCGAGTGTCCGAAGGCCACGCCGATGTTGCGCTGCGAGGAGGAGTCGGTGAGGTCGCGCTGCCAGCGGGAGGTGACCAGGGTGGAAGCCAGCGTGTCCAGCAGTCCGTTGGAGATTTCGAGGTTTGCTTCGGCGTTCTCGAAGCGGATCGGATTGACCTTGTGCGGCATGGTGGAGGAGCCGGTGGCGCCTTCCACCGGGACCTGCACGAAGTAGCCAATGGAGATGTAGCTCCAGACGTCCGTGCAGAAGTTGTGCAGGATGCGGTTGAAGCGGGCAATGTCTGCGTAGAGCTCGGCCTGCCAGTCGTGGGATTCGATCTGCGTGGTCAGCGGATTCCAGGCCAGGCCCAGGCCTTCCACGAAGCTGCGTGCCACCTGCTGCCAATCGGTCTGCGGGGCCGCTGCATAGTGTGCAGCGTAGGTTCCGGTGGCGCCGTTGATCTTGCCCAGGAACTCAGCGTTGCGGATCCGGCGCAGCTGGCGTGTGAGGCGGTGGACGGTGACAGCCAGTTCCTTGCCCAGGGTGGTGGGGGTGGCCGGCTGTCCGTGCGTCCGGGACAGCATGGGCACGGTGCGGGTGTCCTCCGCCATCGCGGCGATCTGGTCCACCAGGTCCTGCGCGGCCGGCAACCAGACGTTTTCGACGGCGCCCTTGATGCCGAGCGCGTAGGAAAGGTTGTTGATGTCTTCGGACGTGCAGCCGAAGTGCACAAGGCTCTTCAGGTTCTCGAGACCGAGGGCCGGAAGCCGATCGGCAATGTAGTACTCGACGGCCTTGACGTCGTGCACGGTGCGCTTTTCGATTTCGCCCAGTTCGGCCACGGAGTTGCCGTCGAAGCTCGTGACGATTTCCCGCAGCCGGCTTTGCTGGTCTTCCGTAAGCGGCGCAGTGCCCGGCAGGACGGCGTTGGAGGTCAGGTGAATTAGCCATTCCACTTCCACATGGGTCCGGTCCCGGTTCAGGGCGGCTTCGGACAGGTAGTCCACCAACGGCGCGGTGGCGCTGCGGTAGCGGCCGTCCAGCGGGCCCAGGGCGATAGCGGGAGTTACGGAAGCGAGGGAGACACGGGATTCGGATTCGGCCATGCGGTAATTCTTTCATGCCGGTGCAGCGCTGTTGGTGTGTGACTCATCGCTGCTCTGCATATCCGCCTGGGCGGACCACTGTCCCTCAACAGCCAGGGTTCGAAAGGAACAGGTCCTGGCCGTTTCCACTGGAGGTGCCCGGGGCGCCGCGGTCAGGTGACAGGCCCGGCACCCTTGACGGACCGGCGTCGTTCTTGAGGGTCCCCGTCCGGACCCCTCCTCGCCGGGCCCGGTATCCGGAACCTCGGCCGGGGCCATACCGGATGGAGACAATCCGTCACCCAAGGGAGGAAATGATGGACCAAATGGCTGCTGCGGCCTACGCGGCGGAGACGCAGCGGTTGCTACTGGCGTTTGCAGCAGAAACCGACGAGCTCGAGCGCGAGGTTGCCGCCTCCGCAGTTGTCCAGTGGGAGTCTCGCGCGGCGGATGCTTTCCGGCATGGACTGACCGCAGCGGTGCAGGAGATGCCTGACGCTTCCGGGCAGTTGCGGTCCGCCGCCGGTGAACTGCTGCAGGATCCACTCATGTTGGCTACGGGGAGCTGACAATGGCAGAGATAGGAACCTGTGATGAGCGGATGTACCAGGTGAGGGGAGGGGCCGCGGGGCTTCTGGTCCAGTACGAGGACCTGGTCCGGATTGCCGGCAGGCTGGAATCGACGACGGACCGCCTGCGGCTGCTTGGGCAGAGGGTGACGGAGCTTTGGCTGGAGGTCGGGGCCGTTAGCGGCGGCTCGGGGTCGGCTGACCGGGTGCGGTTGCGGATGCAGGAGGCCGCGCACACCTTGAGGAGTTCCGCTTCCGCCGTCGACGCCCTTACGGACGGGGTCCGGGAGAGCGCCCGTGCCTATGCTGAAGCCGAAGGGCAGATCAAGGCGCGGCTGCCATATTTCTTTCTCATTCCACCGAATCCCTGGTCCACAGTCGGCCCGTATCCACGGGCCGAGGGGTTCCCTACTCTGCGTCAGGCGGAAGCGGTCCTTGCCGATCCGGTCTCCGAAAACTTGATGCGCGCTGCCCTGCTCCTGCTTTACGGTGCGGGGAGGGGGAAGCTGCGGCCCGTGGAGGTGTCGGCGCTTCCGGGTGCACAGGAACGTGTACGCCTGGACGGAACTGCTGCCGGCCTGCTGGAGAGGTCGGATGTACTGTTGCGGGAAAACAGGCCAGGCGTGATCGAAGTCCTGCCGCTCACGGCGAGCGACGGAAAGAAGACATTCGTTGTCACTATTCCCGGTACGCAGAGCCCCGGCATTTCCCCCGGAAGCGAGAATCCGTTCGATGCCATGGGCGTCTTCGAACCGTCCCTGAAAGACAGTTTGTTTGTTGCTGCGGGAGTGCAGGAAGCCCTGCGGCTGGCCGGGGCTGAAGCGGAGGACGCCGTCATTCTTTCCGGCTACAGCCAGGGCGGCGACCACGCCACCCGCGTTGCCGCGTACCTGGCTGAGGAAAGCGACTACAACGTGGCGTTCCTGCTGACCGCAGGCAGCCACACGGGAGCTGCCGATCTACCCCCGGGTATCCCCGCACTGCACCTGGAGCATGTGCAGGACTGGGTATCCGGGATCGATGGCACCCCCAATCCTGATACACCGGACCGGGTCACCATGACCCTGACGAATCCGGCGGCCACGCCGGAGGGGGACGACGCCGGTTTGGGTCCCGGGCACCGGCTGGAGAATTACCGTCGGGGTGCCGCGCTCGCAGACGCCAGTGATGATGCCTCGCTGCGGGCATCTGTGGCATCCCTCGGTGCCGCTGTTGCAGCCGGAAGCGTTGCAACCAGGCACCTGTACCGTCTCTCCCGGGAAGAACTGCCGCAGCGGGAAGTGAGGGTTGTGCCGAGACCTTCGCCGGGGCCGGGGAAGGTCTACCGGCCGCCCGTCGGCCCTGGCCTCCGGCGGACCGAAGCCGATTCACGTCCCGTTTCAGGCGGCTAGCTACGGCTCCGGCTTCGCTTGCGGCTCCCGGTGACCGTATCCAGAACCAGCGACACGAGGCTGATGACGATTGCGCCCAGAATGGCGGTCCAGAAGAAGGAATCAACCTCGAAGCGGATAGGCGTGTAGCTGCTGAGCCAGGCGGTGAGCTCGAGCATGGCGGCATTGATGACTATGCGGAACAACCCAAGGGTCAGGATGGCCAGCGGCAAGGTCAGCCCCTGTGCGATGGGGCGGACCAGGGCGTTCACCACGCCGAAAATCAGGCCCACAAAAAGATACGCGAGCACCGTATCGATAACCGGATCGCCGCTGAGGCTCCCCGTCGGCGCGCTCACCGTGAGGCCAGGCAAAAGCCAGCCGGCCACCCAGAGGGCAACGGCGTTCAAGACTATCCGCAGCAACAGAGAGAACATGCCCCCATGCTGGCAGAAAACGGGCCATTACTGTTAACGCCATGACCACTACCGAGAATGACACCGACGCAGCTGAAGTTCCCGCACCCGGCATCACCCCACGGCCCGTTATCGGGAAGCTGCCCCAATACGCCGCGGGCAAGCCGCCGGTGGTTGTAGAAGGACTTCAGAGCTACAAACTTTCTTCCAATGAGAACCCGTTCCCGCCGCTGCCGGCCGTGTTGGATGCGATAAACGAGGCCGCAACGGTTAACCGCTATCCGGATCCGCTTTCCACTGCCCTGCGCAATGAACTCTCCACATTCCTGGACGTTCCCGCGGAAGACATCGTTACCGGCGGCGGCAGCTTGGGAGCACTGAACCAGCTGCTCGCCACCTTTGCCGGACAGAACCCGGACGGAGCAGCGGACGAGGTTATCTACCCCTGGCGCTCCTTTGAGGCATACCCCATCAGCGTCGGCTTGGCTGGTGCCGAGAGCGTCCAGGTGCCGCTGAACCCCGACGGCACACACAACCTGGCAGCCATGGCCGAAGCAGTCACTGAGCGGACCAAGGTGATTCTGCTGTGCACGCCCAACAACCCGACCGGCCCGGTCCTGACGACGGCACAGGTGGAGGACTTCCTCCAGCGGATTCCCACCCACATCATTGTGGTCATCGATGAAGCCTATGAGGATTTCGTGCGGGACGAGGACGCCGTCGACGGCGTCGAAATGTACCGCAAGCACCCCAACGTGGTGGTGCTCAGGACCTTCTCCAAGGGTGCAGGACTGGCCGGACTGCGCGTGGGCTACTCCATTGCGCACGCGCCGATCACCCGGCACCTCCGGGTAGCGGCAGTCCCGTTTGCAGTGTCCACCATCGCCGAGCAGGCTGCCGTGGCCTCCCTCCGGCACCACGACCAAATTGTGGAGAGAATACAAGGACTCGTTGCCGAACGGACCCGTGTGGTGGAGGGGCTGGAGGCGCTGGGATGGTCCATTCCGGCTGCGCAGGGCAACTTCGTGTGGCTGGCCCTCGGGGAAGACACCCCCGGGTTTGCAGCTCTGGCGGGGCAGCAGGCACTGGCGGTAAGGGCCTTCGGCAACGAAGGTGTGAGAGTGACCATCGGCGAAGAGGAAGCAAACACGCGGTTCCTCGCGTTATGTGCGACTTATACAAAAGGCCCACGCGTTTCCTAGCGTGTCTTAGGTAGGGCCGGAAGCCGCGCCGTCGTTAGGCTTTGGAAGGTAACTTCCACTTATATGCGATGCAGGGAATGTATTCCCTGCGGAGAATATTTCCAGCGCGGTGCGGCTTTCGGCTGTCCAGGCAAGGAGAAGGCATGGACGTAGGACACTTGCCGGCCAGTGAGTTCGACTCGGCCGGACTTGAGCAATCCCTCATGGGCGCTCCGGATGCGAACCCTGTCCCGGACATGGTTCAGCTGCTCACCATTGACGGAGAGCTCCTGCAGGACGACACCTATGGCAGCTATGTCCAGGGCCTGACTCCCGAGGAACTCCGCGGGTTCTACCGGGACATGTTCCTGGTCCGCCGCTTCGATGAAGAAGCCACTGCGCTTCAGCGGCAGGGCGAACTGGTGATGTGGGTTCCGCTCACCGGCCAGGAAGGCGCGCAGATCGGTTCCGGCAGGGCCCTGAAGCCGCAGGATTACGTATTCCCCACTTACCGGGAACACGGCGTCGCCTACACCCGGGGCCTGGAGCTCGCCCAGCTGCTCCGGCGCTTCCGCGGCATCTCCCACGGAGGCTGGGACCCCCGCGAGGCCAACTTCCACCTCTACACGCTGGTGCTGGCCGCCCAGGTGCCGCACGCCGTCGGCTATGCGATGGGAATGGCCCGCGACCGGCTGGTTAACCCCAAGCTGCCCGAAGCCGCCACCGTCGCGTACTTCGGCGACGGGGCGAGCTCCGAAGGCGACGTGCATGAAGGCATGGTCTTCGCCGCGTCCTACAACGCACCAGTGGTCTTCTTCTGCCAGAACAACCACTGGGCCATCTCCGTGCCCACCGAAGTCCAGTCACGCATCCCCTTGGCCAACCGGGCACAGGGCTACGGCTTCCCCGGGGTGCGCGTTGACGGCAACGACGTCCTGGCCGTCCACGCCGTAACTCGCTGGGCGCTGGAACACGCCCGTTCGGGCGGCGGTCCGGTGCTTATCGAGGCCTTCACCTACCGGATGAGCGCGCATACGACGGCGGACGACCCCACCAAATACCGTCTCAGCGCCGACGAAGAAGCCTGGCTGGACCGGGACCCGCTGCTGCGGATGGAAAAGTACCTGCGTAACCAGGGCCTGGCCGACGATGCGTTCTTTGAGGAACTCCGCGAGGAAGGCCGCAACATGGCCGTCCGGCTCCGCGAGAACGTCCAGCAGATGGAGGCGCCGGGCTTTGAAGACGCCTTCGCCGACGTCTATGCAGAGGCCCATCCTTTGATCCGCGAAGAGCTGGATGAGCATCGCCGGTATGAAGCCGGATTTGCCGGCGCCGACGACGCCAACCCCGCCACCACCGACCCCGCTGCCCGGGAGCACACCGCATGAGCACCACCATGACCATGGCCAAGGCCATCAACGCCGGTCTGCGCGCAGCCCTCGAAAACCACCCGAACTCCCTGCTGATGGGCGAGGACATCGGCTCCCTCGGCGGCGTCTACCGGGTCACCGAGGGTCTGAAGGCCGACTTCGGTGCGGACCGCGTTATGGACACGCCGCTGGCCGAATCGGGAATCATCGGCACCGCCATCGGCCTGGCCCTGCGCGGCTACCTGCCCGTCTGTGAAATCCAGTTCGACGGCTTCGTCTTCCCCGGCTTCAACCAGATCACCACCCAGCTGGCGAAAATGCATTCCCGCAGCGAGGGCGCGCTCAGCGCACCCGTGGTCATCCGGATCCCGTACGGCGGCGGCATCGGCTCCATTGAGCACCACTCGGAATCCCCCGAGGCGCTCTTTGCCCACACTGCAGGCCTGCGCATCATCACGCCGTCGAACCCCCAGGACGCCTACTGGATGATCCAGCAGGCCGTTGCCTGCAAGGACCCCGTCATCGTCTTTGAGCCCAAGCGCCGTTACTGGCTTAAGGGCGACGTCGACACCACAGCACCCACGTCGGACCCGTTCTCTGCCCATATTGTCCGCGAAGGAACCGACGCAACCATCGTCGCCTACGGGCCGCTGGTCCCGGTCGCCCTGGCGGCAGCCGCGGCGGCCGAGGAGGACGGACGGTCCGTCGAGGTGGTGGATCTGCGGTCCATTTCGCCCATCGACTTCGACACCGTGACCGAGTCCGTGCGCAAGACGGGACGACTGATTGTCACCCATGAGGCACCTACCTTCGGCGGAATCGGCGGCGAGATTGCCGCACGGGTGGCCGAACGCGCCTTCCTGTCCCTGGAAGCTCCGGTGCTCCGCGTGGGTGGCTTCCACATGCCCTACCCGGTAGCGAAGGTCGAGGAACATTACTTGCCGGACATCGACCGCCTGCTTGAGGCGCTGGACCGCTCCTTCGCCTACTGATGAGCCTGCCCGCCCGCCTACACCCCATGACGAAGAACGAGTTGCAATGACTGAAAAGACATTCCGCCTGCCGGACGTGGGCGAAGGCCTGACCGAAGCCGATATCGTGCAGTGGAAGGTTTCGCCGGGGGACACGGTTGCCGTCAACGACGTGATCGTGGAAATCGAAACCGCGAAGTCCCTGGTGGAACTTCCCTCCCCGTACGCCGGCACGGTCTCTTCCCTGATGGTTGCGGAAGGCGAAACGGTCGACGTCGGCACGCCCATCATCAGCGTGACGGTCGACGACGGCGCCGGGGCCAAGGTGCCGGCGGCGGCAGACGGGCCTGCAGCCGCTGCGCCGGAAGAAGTTCCCGCGGCACCCGATTCCACACCGTCCGAAACGGCAGGGGAAGCTCCGGCGGCCTCGCTGACCGGCACCGGTCCCAAGCCGGACGCCGTGCGCCGTCGCCCGCGTCGCCCCGTGTCCCCGGGTGCGGCGGCGACGCCGGAACCAGCCGCAGCACCGGCTCCCGCTGCACCTGCGCCCGCCCCCGCTGCTCCCGCAGCACCGGCACCGGCGTCGTCCGGAACCGCAGCCGCCCCGGCGTCGTCCGGAACCGCAGCAGTCCAGGACCGGGTCAACCGGCTGATCCAGCGTGTGCTGGCCAAACCCCCGGTACGCAAGGCCGCCAAGGATCTGGGCATCAACCTGGCGGACGTCACCGCCACCGGAGCCAGCGGCGAGGTGACCAAGCAGGACCTGATCAGCTACCAGGCCCAGCGTGAAGCAGAGCGCGAGTCGGCCGGAGAGTTCTGGTCCCCGGGTGCCGCCGATTCGCGGATCGAGCGGATCCCCGTCAGGGGAGTCCGCCGTGCCACCGCAAAGGCCATGGTGGAAAGCGCCTTCAGCGCACCCCACGTCAGCATCTTCGTCGACGTGGATGCGTCCCGGACCATGGAGTTCGTGAAGCGGCTGAAGGCAGCCAAGGACTTTGAAGGCATCCGGGTTTCACCGCTGCTGATCCTGGCGAAGGCCGTGATCTGGGCGGCCGCGCGGAACCCGTCCGTGAACGCCACCTGGGCCGGCGACGAGATCCTGGTGAAGCACTTCATGAATCTCGGTATTGCGGCGGCCACCCCTCGGGGCCTGATGGTGCCCAACATCAAGGATGCGCAGGAACTCTCCCTGAAGGAGCTGGCCATCGCCCTCAACACCCTGGCGGCAACGGCCCGCGAGGGCCGGACTCCGCCGGCCGATATGCGCGGCGGCACGCTGACCGTCACCAACATCGGTTCGCTGGGCATCGACACAGGCACCCCGATCATCAATCCCGGCGAGGTTGCCATCGTGGCGTTCGGCACCATCAAGCAGAAGCCCTGGGTGGTCGACGGCGAGGTGGTGCCGCGCTGGATCACCACCCTCGGCGGTTCCTTTGACCACCGCGTGGTCGACGGCGACCTGTCGGCCCGCTTCATGGCGGACGTCGCTTCAATCCTGGAAGAGCCGGCCCTGCTCCTGGATTAGGCCGGCGGCACTGGCGCGGGTGCCTAGCGGACCTTTACGGCGGCGACGGCGGCACTCAGGATCGGGGCGAGCCGGCGCACACCCTCGGCAATGTCCTCGGAGGAGACAGCGCTGAAGGCCAGCCGGAGCTTGTTCGAGGCGCCCTCGCCGGGGGTGAACGCGGCGCCCGGGATGAAGACCGTCCCGGCGTCGATCGCTTCATAGAGCAGGGGGTAGGTGTCCACACCCTCGGGTAGCGTCACCCAGATGAAGAATCCGCCGTCCGGCCGGGTCCATGTGACGCCTTCGGGCATGTGTTCATCCAGCGCGGCCAGCATCGAGGAACAACGCTCGGCGTAGAGGCTGCGGGAGCTGCGCACGTGGCCCATCCAGTCGTACTCGCGCAGGTACGCGGAGACCAGCATCTGGGTCAACGGCGAGGGGCACAGGACCACGGCTTCGCAGGCCAGGTAGAACCGCCGGTAAAGGTGGCGGGGGACCAGCGCCCAGCCGAGCCGGACTCCGGGGGCAAAGATCTTGGAGAACGAGCCCAGATACAGCACGTCCTGGGCGTTCCCTGCCCGCATCGGGGCCAGGGGTTCGCCGTCGAACCGGAGGAGGCCATAGGGATTGTCCTCCAGGATCAGGATGTTGTTCCGCCGGCAGATTTCCACTACCGCCTGGCGGCGCCCGGCGGTCAGGGTGACGCCGCTGGGATTGTTGAAGCTTGGGATCGTGTAAAGCAGCTTGATGGTTTTGCCTTCGGCGCGCACCTCGCGGATCCGCCGCTCGAGTGCCTCCGGGACGAGGCCGCCGTCGTCCATCGGAACGGTGCGTACGTCCACCTCGTAGGCCTCAAAGGCATTCAGCGCCCCTACGTAAGTGGGGTCCTCGCAGAGAATCACATCGCCCGGATCGCAGAAGACCTTGGCTGCAACGTCCTGCGCGGACTGTGAACCGGTGGTGATGACGATGTCCGCCGGATCGGCGTCGAGAATACCCTCCGCGGCCATGACCTCGCATGCCTGCCTGCGCAGCTCTTCCATGCCCTGCCCGCCGCCGTACTGCAGCGCCTCCAGTCCGTGCTCGGCAATGATGCGCTGGGCGGTCCGGCCCAGTTCTTCCAGGGGGAGGGAACGCAGATAGGGACTCCCGCCTGCCAGGGAAATCAGGCCCGGACGGATGGAAATGTCGAAGACATCCCGTACCGCGGACTGCTTGATGTGGAAGGCGCGGTTGGAGAACAGCACCTCGTGGCGGTGGGAGCCGGCGGCACGTTCCAAAGCAGCCATGGTGTCAACGGGCAGTTCTACGGCATCGGAGAATTCCTCGCGGGTCATGCCTCCAATGCTAACCCCGATAGTTGACCGTCAGGCAACGGCTGTTTAGTACACCAAGGAGCCTTAGATCCAGCCGGCCTTGTGGGCCTTGATTCCGGCCTGGAACCGGCTCTCGGCACCCAACTCCTCCAGCATCCAGGCAATGTGGCGGCGGCAGGTCCGCACACTGATGCCAACCCGCCGGGCAATGGCTTCGTCCGAGTAACCGGAGGCCAGCGCCGTGAGGACGGACCGCTGCGTGCTGGTGAGTCCCTCCCTGCCGGGATTGTCAGTCAGGAACGGCTCGGCCAAGCCCCACGCAAACTCGAAGAGCAACCCGAAAATGCGGATCAGGTTGGTATCCCGCACTACCAGTCCGGCAACGTCGCCGGGGTGCAGATCGCGTGCAACAACCGCCACTTTGTCATCGAAAATCAGGGTTCTCAGGGGCATGTAGGGAAGGGTGCGGAACTCCCCTCCTGCCTGGGTAATAACTTCCACTGCCTTGCGGGTGGGCACATGGTCCCGCGTGCTTGCGTGGTACAGCGTTTGCCTACGAACGCCGCCGCGCAGGAGATCCAGATCCTTCTGCACGCTTTCCTCATGGATGTCTGCGTTGGCGCCCTGCCCCGGCCGGGCGATCAGGACACGGTCGGTGGCGCTGCGCCCATACTCGATCAGTACCCGCTGGACTTGTTCCTGGTCCTCGACCACCTCCACCGACGAATCGGCGGCCAGCCGCTTACGTGCCTCGACGTAGGCCGGGGTCAATGCGGCCATTTCCCGCCGGCGGTTACTGATTCTTCCGCGCAGTTCCAGCAGCGCCCGTTCATCCGGATCCACCAGTTCGGCGAGGGCAACATCAGGGGAAACCGCGGTGTAGCTTGGGCCGCCCGTGTTCTGCTGCAGCAGGAGGCAGCTGGCGGTCAGTTCGGATATGGCACCGTCGATCACCTTGCTGGTGTACCCCAAGGCCTCGGAAGCCTCCTTCGCCGTCCACCCCGGACGACTTACGGCAAAGCGGTAAACGTCGAGCGAAACCTGAGACAGCACGGCGAATCCTTTCAACGCATCAGCTGTAGCCCCCACCGCTACCCTACCCAGCCAGCGCGGTTTCCGGGCCGCACGTGACAAAAGTGTTTTGTGACCGCAACACACTTCGGAATTCAGGCCATGGCCGGTTAATGCCAACGACGGCGGCCCAGGGCTCCTGCCGCGGAAAACCTCAGGTCGTGGCGCATCCCGAGGCGGTTGCAGCCGGAGGCAGGAACCGGGAGGGTCCACATCCGGACATGTCAGGAACCGGGCAGCGGAGGCTATTTACAGGCCGTGCAGCGGCGGGGGAAGCTTTCGGAGTCAAATCAAGGCGCCGGCTGAGCATCAGCCCAAGACCCAAGGGGGATAGCGATCATGAAGAGCTGGGATTGGTTCTAACTGAGGGCCCCGGAGGGGCCAAAGGCAAGTAACTACAAAACTGCAAAGGCCGCCCAGTGGCGGTAACCGCACCCCGAGGGGAAAGACACATATGAGCCAGCTAGCTGCAGTTCGACCAGCCTCACGGACGCAACCGAGTACTCATTGGTGGTCGCTCTCAATTCATACCGGGGGCTTTGATGTTGCGGACGGCATCATCGGAGAACTGGTTACCCCGCTGGCGGCTCAGGCCCAGGTTCTGGGTGCGCAGCGTTGGTATTTCACGCGGTGCTCGGATCCGGCTAACGCACACGTAAAACTCCGGGTGCTCGCCCCTACGAGTACGTTGGATCGGCTGCAGTCGCTGTTGGTGGCCCTGCAGAACCAGTCCAGCGGTGTCATCGGGCACCTGGAAACCAGCCAGCAGTTCAGCGAGCCGGCTACGGACCGGCTCAGCCCGGGCGGCGGTGAGCCGCAGGACCTGCGTATCGAAGCGGACCTCGCGAAATACGGCGGCGTGGAGGGGCTCTCCCTCGCGGAAGAGGTTTTTGAGCTCTCTTCGGATCTGGCGAGTTGGGCCACGGCACGCTTTCCCAAGGTCCAGAACCGCTGGGCACTTGGATCGCTCCTGCTGTTTGATGCGGCGCGGAGCATGATGAAAGGTCCCCGGGCATCAGCCTGGCCGGACCGGCGCCGCCTCTCCTGGGACTACTACTGGGACAGCCACCTGCGCAGCTGCACGGCGGGGTTCGGTCCCCGGGCCGCCGGTGTACGGCAGGCCATGACGGTCCAGGTTGGTGCGAAGGTCATGCCGACGCATCGGCTGATGGCAGCAACGGCAGCGGAATCCGCCGTCGAAAACTGGCGGCGGCGCTGGTTCCGGGGCATTGACACGTATTTGTACCGGGCGGACAAGGCCCGGCTGAGCCGAAGCGCCCAGCACCTAACGGTCTATCAGGCACACATGCTTCTGAACCGCCTCGGCCTGAGCCTCCGAGAGGAAGCGGCCATGGGATTGTACGCACGGACTTGGAGTCCGGAACGGGAATCAGTTCTGCTCGATAAGCGCTGAACCTGCGCGCAATGGGAAGGGGGCCCATCCGGTGGCCGATCATGAAGAAGTAGTGGTAGCGGACGCGCAAGAACTCGGCTCGGTCCTTGGCTGCTCGGATGACGTCTTGGCTGATCTGCAGAACAGCGGGGTCCTGGCGCCCTACGGTGAAGCCTGGAATGTTGGCCCGGCGCGTGAATACCTGAGGGACGCGGCCTGGGCGGACGAGGTCTGGTACTAGAAGGACGCCGAACGCAGAAGAGGGACGGACCAGTGACGGTCCGTCCCTCTTTTCTGTCTGCGTTGCCTAGGCTGCGGAGACAGAAGCTTCTGCGAGAACGCGGACGGCCTCGCCGAGCTGGGCAACGGTGTCCGGGTCATCCTGCGGGTGGATGCCGTCGTAGCGCGTCACGGATCCGCCGATGGCGAGGCGGACTTCCTCGACCACGCGGGCGCCGGCGATGCCGACCGACTTGCGTGCATCGTCCTGTGCCCAAACACCGCCGTACTGGCCGAAGGCAGAGCCGATGACGGCGGTGGGCATGCCGGAGATGGCACCGGCACCGAAGGGGCGGGACAGCCAGTCAATGGCGTTCTTCAGCACGGCAGGCATGGTGCCGTTGTATTCGGGGCTGATCAGCAGCAGGCCGTCAGAAGCAGCGGCCGCGTTGCGCAGGGCCTGTGCTGCTTCGGGGACGAGCCTGTCTACGTCGATATCCTCGTTGTAGAACGGAATGTCGCCCAACCCCTCAAAGAGCTTCACCTCGACGCCTTCCGGAGCGCCGGCGGCGGCGGCTTCAGCGAGCTGGCGGTTGATGGAACCGACGCGGAGGCTGCCGACGAGGGTCAGGATGGTGGTGCTCAAAATTGGAACTCCTGTCTTGGCCGTGCCGCTTCTGGGGCACGGGCACGGATTCTTCTTCACGACCTTAAGCGGACTACAGTCCGATTTTATTCCCCGCGGCGCTACACTGGCCCGCATGAGTGGGAGAGGACCATCACAAGCCGGTATCCGGGTGGACGCCGCCCGGAACCACCACCGCCTGCTCGAAGCAGCCCTGGAACTCGTTGCAGCCGGCGGTGCCGACGCCCTGACGATGGATGATCTTGCCGAGCGGGCCCACGTGGGCAAGGGGACGGTATTCCGGCGCTTCGGCTCCCGCGCCGGCTTGATGCAGGCGCTTCTGGACCATGCCGAGCAGGGTTTCCGGACCGCCTACCAGTTCGGTCCGGCCCCGTTGGGGCCAGGGGCACCGCCCAGGGACCGGCTGTTGGCCTTCGGCCTGGCACGGTTGGCATCGCTGAACGTGACCGGGGAGCTGGCCCGGGCGGCCGACGTCGATCCCCGGACCCGCTACCAGCATCCGTCCCGAAGCCTTGCACGCCGGCACCTCGCCGGGCTGCTCCGCCTGACCGGCACGGTTCCGGACCCGGAACTCGCCGCCTACCAGTTGATGGCCTTCCTTGATGCAGGCCTGCTTCTCCACCTGCGCGGCGAGGAAGGCATGGGCCTGCCCCGCCTGGAGAAGGGATGGGAGGAGTTGGTGGGCGCGTTCGCGCGGCCCAGCTGAGCTTAGAGTTTCTTCTGCGTCCCGCCGTCGGGCTGCTCGAGCCCAAGCGAGGAGATGAGGGAGCGCAGCGCCTGCCGCAGTTCCTGGCTGTCGTCCAGGGTCGTTTCCGCCTGGGCGAGATTTGCCCACTCGATGGCCTTGAGGCCTGCGTCGGTAACCGACCAGATCCCGGACTCGTCCCGGACGGAGTATCCGGAGGACTGGAGCTTCAGGAGGTGGACTCTAATAGCCGTTTCGGACTGGCCTTCCGCCTCGGCCAGCTCAGCTTCCGTAGCTGCCGCTGAGGCAAGGCATTCAAGCAGGTGAAAGCTGGCCTGGTTGAGGCCGAACCGATCCAGTGCACTGTCTGAGGCGATGTGTTTTACATGGGCAGCTGCCGAGAGGAGACGGGGGAAATAGCCCGGTGCCGTGGCGGGTTCGGAACCGGATGCAGGGTTGGGGCCGGACGGGACGCGCGAAGCTGCTTCTTCGCCGCGGGCCGGAGTCACGCTGCCGCCCACGCTGTGCGGGAGCTGACCGAAAAGCCCGTAACCGTGGTCTTAGGGGCGCTTAGGAGAAAGGTGTCGCGGGGGCAGACGTGGTGAAACGGCACTGGTTCCTCAGAGGTATGAAGGTTGGGTGCGGCTGGCAAACAGCCTGTGGCCACGTCTTGACCAATGGTCATCTTATTGTGAAGTATCCGCGCCGGACAAACGGGATCGAGGGTTCACTGGAAGCTGACCGGCCGGTGCCCGGTCCGTAACGATTTCGACGTTCCGCGACATGGAATCCTTCAGTGACGCAGTTCTCAGTTAGCTTTGTTTGGTGCAAATCAAGGAACGGATCGAAGATTCGCGGATGAGCCCGCGGCAGGTGGCTATTATCGCCATTTGCACCACCCTTTACATGATCGACGGCTTCGATGTCCTGGTCATGGCCTTCAGCGCCAGCCATGTGGTCGAAGAGTGGGGATTGAACGGCGCACAGCTGGGCTACCTGCTCAGCGCAGCACTGGTGGGCATGGCTGTCGGATCCATCTTCGTCTCGACGGTCGCGGACATTATCGGGCGGCAGAAAACGCTGCTGATCGGTGTCTGCATTGTTGCCGCAGGCATGCTGGCCTCCTACTTTGCCCCGAACTATGCGGTGCTGCTGATTCTCCGCCTCCTGACGGGCGTGGCCATTGGAACGCTCCAGTCCACCATCAGTGTCTTCGCCTCTGAGTTCTCCAATGCCAAGTGCCGATCCACGGCCCTGTCCCTCGTCAGCATCGGGCAGCCAATCGGCGGCGTCCTCGGCGGCCTGATCAGCGGCGTTTTGATCAGCCAATACGGCTGGCGTTCGGCCTTCCTGTTCGGCGCCGTCGTCACCATCCTGATGATTCCGCTGGTGATGAAGGTATTCCCGGAATCGGTCGACTATCTGTTGACCCGCCGGCCTGCAGGCGCACTGGAACGGGTCAACCGCAGCCTGCGGGCCATCCGGCAGCCGGCCGTGGATGTGCTGCCGGAATCCGTGCTGGCGGAGCAGAACAAATCCCGTTTTGCGGACGTCCTTACCGGCTACAACGCCCGCCGAACCATCCTGCTGGCCCTGGCCTACTTTGTCCTTATGGCGAGCTTCTACTTCGCGAACTCCTGGACGCCCCGGCTGATTGCGGAAAGCGGTTTTACCGCCCAGGACGGCATCAATGCTGGAGTGCTGTTCAGCGTCGGGGCAATTGTCGGCGGCGTCCTGCTGGGCCTGCTCGGTGCACGCTTCCCCATGCGCAAGGTCCTGGCCGTGTTCTTCGTGATCGGGGCCGCCACTTTCGTCGTGTTCGCCAACTCGACCAACGGTTCGCTTGGCTGGGCCCTGTTCGCGGCAGCGCTGGTAGGGTTCGGCTCCAACGCGCCCATCGCCGGTATGTTGGCGATCAGCCCCACCTACTACACGAGTGAGGTCCGCGGCACGGCACTGGGACTGGTGATCGGCATGGGCCGCATCGGCGCCATCATCTCGCCGATCCTGGCCGGTACCCTGATGGACGGCGGCTGGACGCCCGGTGACTTGTACTTCCTGTTCGTTATCCCGATGGCGCTGGGCGCCGTCATCATTTCCATGCTCGGCCAGCCGGTCCTTCGCGGCCCCAGCCCCAAGGCTGCCGCGCCGGTTCACTGATTGCCGCCGTCCGGTCCGCAGCCGCGGCGGACCGGACGGCCTGAAACGCTAGGAAGTCACCAGATCCGGCCATTCCGAGGTCAGTTCCAGCCCGTGGGCGGCAGAGACCGACGCGTGGGTGACCCGGCCGCCGGCGATGTTGAGGCCGTGGGCGAGGTCCGGGTACTTCTCGAAGGCGCCTGCCACGCCGAGGCTTGCCAGCGCCACTGCGTACGGCAGTGTCACGTTGGTCAAGGCGTAGGTGGACGTGTTGGGGACCGCGCCGGGCATGTTGGCCACGCAGTAAAACAGGGAGCCGTGCACGCGGAAGGTCGGATCTTCGTGCGTGGTGGGATGGCTGTCTTCAAAGCAGCCGCCCTGGTCCACCGCGATGTCCACCAGCACGCTTCCCGGTTTCATGCGCGAAACCATGTCATTTGTGACCAGCTTCGGAGCACGGGCCCCGGGGATCAGCACCGAGCCGATCACCAGATCCGCATCCACTATGGCCCGCTCGATCTCGAAGGCGTTGGATGCCACCGTCTTGATCCGGCCGGCATACAGCTCATCGAGTTCCCGCAGCCGGTCAATATTGATGTCCAGGACCGTGACGTCCGCATGGGCGCCGACGGCCGCCGCCGCCGCGTTAGTCCCGGCCACGCCGGCCCCCAGCACCACTACCTTGGCCGACCGGACACCTGGAACGCCGCCCAGCAGCAGGCCCGGCCCACCCGCCGGGGCCATCATGGACTGCGCCCCCACCTGCACCGAAAGCCGTCCGGCTACTTCGGACATGGGTGCCAGCAGGGGGAGGGACCGGCCGCGCTGCACGGTCTCATAGGCGATCGCAGTGACTCCGCGTTCGAGCAGCGCAGCCGTCAGCTCCGGCTCGGCGGCCAGATGCAGGTAAGTGAAGAGGATCAGGCCCGGCCGGAAATGCCGGTATTCGGAGGCAACCGGCTCCTTGACCTTGAGAATCATGGCGGACTGGGCCCAGACGTCGTCGGCTGAGTCCAGAATCTGCGCCCCGGCGGCGGTGTATTCCGCGTCCGTAATGTTCGAGCCGGTGCCGGCACCGCTTTGTACCAGCACCTGATGGCCATGGGAGCGGAGTTCATGCACGCCCGAGGCGGTTATTGCTACACGGAATTCATTGTTCTTGATTTCCTTGGGGATACCGATGATCACAGTATTGCTCCGTCAGTAGGGTCAGCCGGCGGGGTGTCCGCCGACACATCCCCAGCATAGGTCCCCTGCCGCGCGGCCGGGCAGGGGCACCGGGAGCCGGTTTTCCTCCGCCGGCCGGCTTCCGAGATCAGGTGCCGGTGTTGTCCGCGCCGTTCTCCGTTGCTTCGCCCGCCGCTTTGGCTGCTCTCGCGGCCTGCTGCGATTCGAGCCAGGCCTGGACATCTTCCATCCGGATCCGGCGGTGCGAGCCGCGGTATTGGACCGGGATAACACCGGCATCCGTCAGGTTGCGCAGGTAGGTGTGGGAAATGCCCGCTGCGGCGGCCGCCTGGGAAGTGGTCAGCAGGGGCACCGGCCCGGCCGGAAGCGGTGGATCCACCGGCGCGGCAGGCTCCGAGGACACCGTCACGGGGGCGCCCGCGGCGAGTCGGGACAGCAGGTCCAGCACAGCGTCCCGGGCGGCGTCGGGCAGCCGCAGCGCCGTGCCGTCCACGAAAACGGTGACGTCGCCGGCAGCCAGCGCGCGTTTCAGCGCAAGGGTGTCTTTGTCCGGCAGCGCCGGTACGGTCCTGGAACTCTTACTCATGGCCCTAATCTTGCCAAAGGAATGGCGGCCGGGCGGGCACCGATGCCGTGTTGAAGCGGTTCGGGCAGCGGAAACAGCGGGACGGCCCGGGTTGGTCGTGGTGGAATAGGGCTGGCGTATCGAAAGGGACCGGAAGCCCGGTTCGAAATTTACTCGAGGGAGAGTTCATGGGCACCGACAGCACCAGGTCCATCCGCGGCGCGGTCCTGCAGACCATCGGCGCCCCGCGCCCCTACGCGCAGTCCCGGCCGGTGGTGGTGCAGGACCTCCAGCTGCAGCCGCCCGGGCCGGGTGAAATCATGGTGCGCATCGAGGCGGCGAGCCTGTGCCACTCGGACCTGTCGGTGGTGAACGGCAGCCGGGTTCGGCCGCTGCCCATGCTGCTCGGACACGAGGCCGCGGGCAAGGTGGAGGAGCTGGGCGAGGGCGTGGAGGACCTCGCCGTCGGACAGCGCGTGGTGATGGCCTTCCTGCCCCGCTGCGGTGAATGTGCAGGCTGCCGGACCGAGGGCAAGATGCCCTGCATCCCTGGGTCGGCAGCGAATAATGCGGGTACGCTGCTCGACGGCGGGATGCGCCTGACCTCCGCGGACGGCGGTGAAGTGCGCCACCACCTCGGCGTCTCCGGCTTCGCCACGCATGCCGTGGTCAACCGGAAGTCAGTGGTACCCGTGGATGACGACATTCCGCCCCACGTGGCGGCCCTGCTGGGGTGCGCCGTCCTCACCGGAGGCGGCGCGGTGCTGAACCCGGCCCGTCCGGGCAAGGACGACGACGTCGCGATTGTCGGGCTCGGCGGCGTCGGCATGGCGGCCCTGCTGACCGCACTGTCGCTGGACGTGCGCAGTGTGATCGGCATCGACTCATTGCCGGAGAAACTGGCACGCGCCCGGGAGCTCGGCGCCGACGCGGTGTACACGCCGCAGGAGGCCCTCGACGCCGGTATCCGCCCTGCGCTGGTGATCGAGGCTGCCGGGCATCCCCGTGCCTTCGAAACGGCCGTACGGATCACAGCCCCCGGGGGCACCACCGTCACGGTAGGGCTGCCGGCCCCGGACCAGACCTCCGAAATCACGCCGCTGACCTTGACCGCCGAAGCGCGGACCATCATCGGCAGCTATCTCGGTTCCGCTGTTCCTGCCCGGGACATCCCGGTTTACGCGCAGCTGTGGCGGGAGGGGAAACTGCCGGTGGAGGAACTGGTCTCCTCCACCATTGCGCTGGAGGACATCAACTCGGCCATGGACACCCTGGCGGACGGCCTCGCCATCCGCCAGGTCATCCGCTTCGGACAGGACGGCGGTTCTGCATGAGCAAACCGCACCCCCGGCGCCGGTGGGAGCCGGACTTCCTGGGCGAGGGATTCGACCAGCTGACCCTGGACCTGCCCGGCGGCAAGATTGCCACCCTGGTCCGGTACACGCCGTCGGATCCGCAGTCCGGCCCGGCGCCGTCAGGCGCGACGGCGGATGTCCTCTACGTGCACGGCTGGTCGGACTACTTCTTCCAGACCGAACTGGCGAGCTACTGGGCCGGGCAGGGTGCGCGGTTCTTCGCCGTTGACCTGCACAACTACGGGCGGAGCCTGCGCCCGGGGGAGGAGCCCGGATACGTCCAGGACCTCAGCGACTATGACGCGGATGTGGGAGCAGCCCTGGAAGCCATGGGGCAGAACGCTGCAGACGCCAGGCCGCTGATCCTGCTCGGGCACTCCACCGGCGGCCTGACCCTGGCGCTCTGGGCGCAGCGCCACCCCGGCCGGGCCGCAGCCCTGATCCTGAACAGCCCCTGGCTGGAATTCCAGGCCACGGAACTGGCGCGCCGGGTTATTTCACCGCTGGTCAGCCTGGAGGCACAGCACCACCCGCGCCGGCCGTTGCCGCCGGTCGACCCCGGGATCTACACCCGGACGGTGTCCGCCGCGTTCGGCGGGGAATGGCATTACGACACCGAATGGCGTCCGGTGCGGGGGTTCCCGGTCACGGTCGCTTTCCTGCATGCAGTGTTCTCCGCCCAGGCAACGGTCGCCGCGGGCCTGCAGCTGCAGCTGCCCGTACTGGTGCTGCTGTCAGACAACAGCTACCTGCATCCGCGCTGGTCGGAAGATGCGGCACGCTCCGACGTCGTGCTGGACGTCAACGTCGTGGCCCACCGCGCGCTCTCCCTGGGCTCCACCGTGAGCGTGGACAGGATCCCCAATGCGATGCATGACGTGTTCCTGTCCGCACCGGCGGTCCGCGCACAGGCGTACAACGCAATCACCCGCTGGGGGAGCGGCTATCTGCGGGCCCTGCCGTCCTCCGGCAAGGCCCGCGTGCCGGAGGACTAGTCGATCAACTCGTACGCCGGCAGGGTCAGGAAGTCCGTGTAGTCCGGAGACAGGCTGATCTCCCCGATGATCCGGCTGGCCGGCTCGAAGTAACCGGTGAACATCTCATCCGACACTTCCCCGCGCAGCCGCTCCGTTTCTTCGGCCAGGAGCCGGCTGACCAGTTCCTCGGTGACGGTCTCGCCGGTATCCTCGAGCACCACGCTGTTGCGCACCTGCTGCCAGACCTGGGAGCGGGAAATCTCCGCGGTGGCCGCGTCCTCCATCAGGTTCCGGATGGCGACGGCACCGTTGCCGGAGAGCCAGATGGCAACGTAGTTGATGGCCACATAGAGGTTGGACCGCAGCCCTGCCTCCGTGATGGAGCCTTCGGCCGTGCTGACATCGAGCAGATCGGTGGCCGTCACGGACACATCCTCGCGCTGGCGGTCCACCTGGTTCGGCTTCTCGCCCAGGACCTCGTCGAAGACGTCGCGGCACACGGGTACCAGATCCGGATGGGCCACCCAGGAACCGTCAAAGCCGTCACCGGCCTCACGGGTTTTGTCCGCCTTCACTTTCTCCAGCGCGCTCGCGGTGATTTCCGGTTCGCGGCGGTTGGGAATGAAGGCGGCCATACCGCCCATCGCGAAGGCGCCGCGGCGGTGGCAGGTCTTCACGAGCAGTTCGGTGTAGGCACGCATAAAGGGTGCCGTCATGGAAACATCGGCGCGGTCCGGCAGCAGATACGCCTTTCCGGCATCGCGGAAGACCTTGATCATGCTGAAAAGGTAATCCCAGCGTCCGGCGTTCAGCCCGGAGGCGTGGTCTCGCAGTTCGTAGAGGATCTCGTCCATTTCGAAGGCTGCCGGAATGGTTTCGATCAGGACGGTGGCGCGCACGGTGCCCTGCGGCACGCCAACATACTCCTCGGAGAACGCGAAGACATCGTTCCAGAGACGGGCCTCCAGATGGCTTTCCATCTTGGGCAGGTAATAGTAGGGGCCCTGCCCGTTGTCCAGCAGTTGCCGGGCGTTGGCGAAGAAGTGCAGACCGAAGTCCACCAGCGCGCCAACGGCGGGTTCGCCGTCGATCAGCACGTGCTTTTCGGGCAGGTGCCATCCGCGCGGGCGCATTACGACGACGGCGAGTGGCGCATCAGTGCGCAGCGCGTACTCCTTGCCCTCGGGTGAGGTGAAGGAGAGGTCGTTGCGCGCAGCACGGTAGAGGTTCACCTGCGAATCCACCACGTTGTGCCAGGTGGGGGTGCAGGCATCTTCAAGGTCGGCCAGCCAGACTTTGGCACCGGAGTTCAGGGCGTTGATGGCCATCTTGGCGGGGGACGCCGGGCCGGTCATTTCCACCCGGCGGTCCTGCAGCGCGGCGGGTGCCTCGGCCACCTTCCAATCCCCGCTGCGGATGTCGGCGGTCTCGGGCAGGAAGTCCAGCCGGCCGGTGGTGGCGGCTTCCTGGCGGCGGACGGAGCGGGCGGCAAGGCGCTCGTCGCGGGTGCTGCGGAAGCGGCGGTGGAGTTCCTCGATGAATTCCAGCGCTTCGGGGGTCAGGATGTGTTCCGATCCTTCGGCGGGCGAGGAGTCGGTTACTTCAATGGCCATAATGGATTCTCCCTGTGGCAATGCCGGTGGACAGCAGTAAAGTGATGCCGGTTACTTCTTCCGTATCGTGGATATTATTGTCTGACACGTGGAATTACAAGGGACTACCTCCACTGCGTCATGGCTGCTGACAGGTGTTCGCGGGCCCGGGACAACCGTCCGCGCACGGCCTGCGGGCTGATGCGCAGCGCAGCGCCGATCTCCGCATAGCTTTGCCCGTGGACCTCGCGCAGGAGCCAGCAGGCCCGCTGATCCGCAGGAAGCAGGGAGAGGGCCCGCCGCAGTGACTCCAATTCCGCCGCGACCTCCGCCGTGTGGTGCGGGTCCGCTTCCCGGTCCGAGTCCCGTGCGGTGGCAACGGCCGCCGCGTCAGCCAGCGGATCGGCGCCCGGCAGGTCCTGTGGATGGGAGGTGCGGTGCCGAAGCACATCCAGGCAGCGGTTGGTCGCCGTCCGGTAGACCCAGCCGCCGAAGGCTTCCTCCCGGGTCAAGGTCGGGAGCATCCGCCAGCCGGCCGTCAGCGTGTCCTGGACGACGTCCTCTGCATCACCGCGGTCCCGAAGCATGCGGTAGGCGAGCCGGAACAACCTGCGCTGGTAAATGGCCACAAGGTACTCGAAGGCGGGCAGGTCTCCTCCGCGGGCCAGTGCGACCAGGGCCGCCTCGTCGGCGGGACCGTTCCCTGACCCGGCGCGCGGGGAACTCATACCGTAATACGCCGCATGCGGCAGCTCGGATCCTGCCATGGTGTCCCTGTCCCGTCCGGCAGCGGCCGGACGTGGGTTGAGTGTCCCAGAACGGGAGCCATAACGGAATAACCTCAGGACGGACTGGGCCAAAGGCAGTCGAAGTTCGGGGTTTGCCGTGACGATCCAGGTCTGGGCACGTCATTAACTCTGTAAGGGACGCGCGCGGTGCATCCGCAATGAACGCAGGAGACGATTCTCATGGCAGATCCATCAAAGGCAGCGGGGGCAACGTCCGCTACGGCCAATCCGCAGGGTGCCCAGAGTATGCAGACCGGGCAGGGCTCGCCCCAGGGGCAGGGCTCGCCCCAGGGGCAGGGCGGCTCCCCGGCGTCGTCGTCGGTTGACGCCGAGCGCCGGACCGGGCCGCTGCACACACCCCGGGGCGACACCACCATCGAGGAAACCGTGGTGCAGAAGCTGGCCGGCATGGCCACCCGCGAGGTACCGGGGGTTTATGCCATGGGCAATGCCGCCCGGCGGGCTTTCAGTTCCATGACCGAACGGATCCCGGGTTCGCAGACCAACGTCAGCAACGGCGTCACGGTGGAAAAGGGTGAACGCCAGGCGGCGATCGACGTCAGCATCGTGGTGGAGTACGGCTTCTCCGTGGTGGAGGTGAGCCAGGGTATCCGGCGCAACGTCATCCGGTCCGTGGAAAACGCCACCGGCCTGGAAGTGCTGGAGGTGAACGTGAATGTCACCGATGTCCACCTGCCGGACGAGAACGAGGACCAGGACGACCAGCAGCCCTCCAGCCAGTCCAAGAGCCTGGAGTAAGGGCCGTACAACAAGCAGAAGGAGGACTCCATGTCCGGAACGCGGTGGTGTTTGTTAATCGGGCTGGTGCTGGGAATCGTGCTGGCCTTCGGCGGTTGGCTGGCCTTCCTCATTACGCTGCTGTTCGGCCTGATCGGGCTGCTGGTGGGGTTGGTGGCGGATGGGAAGGTGGACGTCGCCGGGATGCTCGGTAAAGCGTCAAGCCGATGAGCATTCCCACGGCGCCGCCGTCGCTGCCTTCGGGGCGGGATGTCGATGACCGCGGGGAAACCGTCCTGGCCCGGCGGGTGCTGGAGAAAACGGCCAGCCAGGTAGCCCGGGATGAGACGTTTGCGGGTGGAAGCTCCGGAGGGTTCCTCGGTATCGGCAGCCGCGCGGATCTGTCGGCACGGCCGGATGCCAGTGTGGAGTTGGCCGGAAATGTCGCCAGCCTCAAGGTCACCGTGGGGCTGCCGTATCCGATGCCGCTGCGTCAGACAACCGAACAACTGCGCCGCCGGATCACGGAGCGGGTCACCGAGCTGACCGGAGTGCAGGTGAGGCAGGTGGACATTACGGTTTCCTGGCTGAAGCCGCCGCAGCGGGATCCGCGCGGTCGAAGGAAACTGCAATGAGCGCGAAGATCCCGCCGCCGGTGTCCATGCGGCGCAGGCCCAGCCGCTCCGTTCCCGCAACAATTTCGGCGATCGTGATGCTGGCGCTCGGTGTGGGGCTGGTTTGGGCCGCCGTCGCCCGCCTCATTCAGGGGAGTTGGCCGGCGTTCGTGACGGAACCGGTGCGTTGGCTTTCTGAGACCGGCTGGGACAGCACCCGGGGTTGGACCGGTGCCGTAGTGCTGCTCCTGATCGGGGTGATCCTGCTGCTGTGCGGGATGCTCCCAGGGGACTTCTCCGCGCTGCCGCTGCGGGCAAAACCGGTGAATATGCCGGGGCTGCCCGGAGCAGGGGAATCGGGCGGCGTTCCGTCGGTCCGGGGCGGGGAAACCGTGGTGATGAGCCGGCGCGCAGTCGCGCGATTAGCGGCATCCACCTGCGACCACATTGACGGGGTCGCCTCCGCCTCCGCGACGGCGTCCTCACGCAAGGTCCATCTGGACGTGACGACGGCGCTGCACGGCACCACCGATTTGCAGCACTGGGTGGTGGACGGGGTGCGCTCACGCCTTGCCGCCACCGGACTGGATCCGGTGCCGGAAGTCACGGCAACCATTCGAACGCGGGACTGACAGCCGGGACCAGCAGAGGAAGGCAGGGCAATGAGGCACCATTCAGGAAAAGCCAACCGGACGTGGCTGATAATCCTTGGGGTCCTTTTCCTTGCTGCCGGAGTGCTGGCAGCACTTATTGCCGCCGGAGGCCTGGAGCGCTTCATCGGCGGCAGCCCGGGCCGTTCGGACCGGGTGCTGTCCGAAACCGACGGCCAGGGGTTCCTGGCCGGGGAGTACGTGCCGTGGGGCATGCTGCTTGCCGGAGTGATCCTGGGCGTCCTGGGCCTGTGGTGGCTTGTGGCCCAGGTTCCCCGGTCCCGGCCGGCAGGGACATTTCGACTGCAGGAAGACCCTGCACACGGCATCACCGTGTGTGATCCCCAGGTGCTGGCCTCCGCCGTCAGCCACGAGACGGAACAGCTGCCCGGAGTGGTGGGCTCAACCGTCCGCCTGCGCGGCAGTGCTGACGAGCCGGACCTGGCCATGAAGGTGACGGTGAATTCCGACGCGGACGTGCAGGGCGTGATCGCACGGATCCAGCAGGAAGTGGTGCCGCACCTGGTCTCAGCACTGGAGGTGCCGCTGAATACCTTCGGGCTGGAGATAGACGCCAGCAACAAAGCCGGTGCCCCGGGAGGCGGCGCAACGGTCAGCTCCCGGGGGACGGTGGTGTACTAGGAGCCCGGTTACGGCTTTGCGGACGTGAGTGCGGCGCGTTCGCGGGCGACGTCGTCGTGGTGTGCCGCTACCCGCGCCTGGTGCACGGGCGTCCGGCGCAGTACGGCGTAGACGATGCCCAGCAGGACGAACCACACGGGGGTCACGAGGAGCGCCTGCAGGGTGTCTGTCTGGGTGGTGAGTGTCCACAGGATAAACGCGAAGAACGCCAGCACCAGATAGGCCATCACGACGCCGCCGGGCATCTTAAACTTCGACGCCTCGTGCAGCTGCGGCCGGCGCTTCCGGTACACCAGGTAGCTGATCAGGATGATGGACCAGACGAACATAAAGCACAGGGCCGAAATGGTGCTCACCAGGGTGAACGCGGCGCTGACGGATTCTCCCGCGTACAGCAGGGCGACGCCGGCCAGCAGGAAGGTGCAGGAGAAGAACAGGGCGTTTTGGGGCACTTTCCGCCGGGACAGGCGGCCGAACTGCCGCGGAGCATCGCCTTCCTGCGCCAGGCCGAAAACCATACGCGAAGTGGAATATATCCCGGAATTCGCTGAAGATGCCGCGGATGTCAACACTACGAAGTTCACGATGGCAGCGGCGGTGCCGAGCCCGGCCAGGGTGAACATACCCACGAACGGGCTTTCATCGGCGCTGAATTCGTCCCAGGGGATCACGGCCATCAGCACCACCAGGGCGCCTACGTAGAAGAGCAGGATGCGGATCGGAATGGAGTTCACGGCCCGGGGCAGGTTCTTTTCCGGATCCTTGGTTTCCGCCGCGGTGGTGCCCACCAGTTCGATGCCGACAAACGCGAACACCGCAATCTGGAAGCCGGCGACAAAGCCCATGGGGCCGGTGGGGAAGAAGCCGCCGTGTTCCCAGAGGTTGCCGAAGCCGGCGGTAACCCCGTTGCCGTGCGTGAAGCCGGTAAGGATCATGACCAGTCCCACCACGATGAGCGTCAGGATGGCGATGATCTTGACCAGCGCAAACCAGAATTCGGTTTCACCGAACGCCTTGACGGTCGGCAGGTTCAAGGCCAGCAGCAGCAGGATGCAGGCCAGGGCCGGTATCCACAGGGGAGCGTTGCCCCACCAGAAGGTGACGTAATGGGCAATCGCCACCACGTCTGCAATGCCGGTGACCACCCAGCAGAACCAGTAGGTCCAACCGGTGAAGAAGCCGGCCCAGGGGCCCAGCAGGTCCGCCGAGAAGTCGGTGAAGGACTTGTAGCGAAGGTTGGAGAGCAGCAGTTCGCCCATGGCCCGCATAACGAAGAAGAGCATGAAGCCGATGATCGCGTAGACGAAGATCACTGACGGGCCGGCTGCGGAGATGGTCTTGCCGGATCCCATGAACAAACCGGTACCGATGGCGCCGCCGATGGCCAGCAGCTGGATGTGCCGGCTGGACAGGGAACGCGCGAGATGGGGTTTCTCTGCCCTGTTTTGCGGCGCGGGAACAGCGCTGTCGCTTGGTGGGCGGGTTCTGTGCTCAGACATTGAAATCTCTCTTTTAGGCACCCGCCGGCAGCTCATCCGCCGTAATCGCCTATGCCGCCTAAGAAAAGGCAACGCTGGATGTTGGCGCTGCCGCCGACATTTCAGTTTGGAAGCCGTTAACAGGCCCCGTCAAATTCAGGCAGCTGTGACGTTGCAGGTCACACGGGGGTCGGGGGCCTTTCCGGACGGCATCAGGCACCCGAGCCCGGGCGTGTCTGAGGGTTGAGGCGGTGCCGGGGGCAGGCTAAAGTTGGCCCTGTCACATCAGCAGTTCCAACTGAATATGCCTTTATCAGCCGTGGCGGGAGAGTCCCGCCGGATGCGCATCAGTATCGGCGGGCGCCGTAGGAGCAAACCCTCCCCGGGAATCTCTCAGGCCCCCGTACCGCCACAGCGAGGCAACTCTGGAAAGCAGTTCCCGGCCGTGCCGGAAACTCACCGACGGTGCAAGCGGAAGAACACCCGCGGAATCTCTCAGGTCCAATACAGAGCGGGGAGGAGCCGTCGCCGTCGACGTACCCCCGTCTGCCTTTCCTGGAGCCTCAAATGCCTGCAGAACCGTCCTCCTCCACTCTTGCCGCCGCGTTCGTGGACCGGCACATCGGCGCCCGTGCCGACGCCGTTGAAACCATGCTCAAGACTGTCGGCTACGACTCCCTTGACGGTCTGGTGGACATGGCCGTCCCCGCCGCGATCCGGCAGAATTTCCCGTTGGTCCTGGACCCGGCGAAGAGCGAAGAGGAAACCCTCGCGGCACTGCGGCGCATCGCAGGGAAGAACAAGACGGCCGTGCAGATGATCGGCCAGGGCTACTACGGCACCCACACCCCGCCGGTGATCCTGCGCAACGTGGTGGAGGATCCGGCCTGGTACACGGCCTACACCCCCTACCAGCCCGAAATCTCCCAGGGCCGGCTCGAAGCGCTGCTGAACTTCCAGACCATGGTCCAGGACCTCACTGCCCTGCCCATCGCGAACGCGTCCCTGCTGGACGAAGCCACTGCCGTGGCTGAGGCGGTGCTGTTGATGCGCCGGTCCAACAAGTCCCACAGCAACGGCGCCATCGTGCTGGACTCGGAGCTCTTCCCGCAGACCATCGCCGTGGTGAAGGGCCGGGCCAAGGCGCTCGGCTTCGACGTCATTGTTGCGGACCTCGCCGACAGCCTGCCCGAAGGCGAGCTGGCCGGCGTCGTACTCCAGCAGCCCGGCGCGTCCGGCGTGGTGCGCGACCACGCCGCACTGATCGCCGAAGCGAAGGAGCGCGGCGCGCTCGTCACCGTGGCCGCGGACCTGCTGGCCCTCACCCTCATCACCCCTCCCGGCGAGCAGGGCGCGGACATTGCCGTCGGCTCCGTGCAGCGCTTCGGTGTTCCGCTGTTCTACGGCGGTCCGCACGCCGCCTACATGGCCGTCCGCAAGGGCCTGGAGCGGTCCCTGCCCGGCCGCCTGGTGGGCGTCTCCAAGGATTCGGCGGGCACCCCCGCCTACCGGCTCGCGCTGCAGACCCGCGAGCAGCACATCCGCCGGGAAAAGGCGACCTCCAATATCTGCACCGCGCAGGCGCTGCTGGCCATCGTTGCCTCCATGTACGCCGTCTATCACGGCCCCGAGGGCCTGACCGCGATTGCCCGCCGCGCCCACGACTCCGCCCGGACGCTGGCCACCGCGCTGAAGGCCGCCGGCGTCGAACTGCTGCACGAGTCCTTCTTCGACACCGTTACTGCCCGCGTCCCCGGCCGCGCTGCGGAGGTCATTGCCGCCGCCGAAGCGAAGGGCATCAACCTGCGCCGGATCGATGCTGACACAGTGGGCATCTCCGCCGACGAAACGACGACGCCGGCCGTGATCGCCGACGTCGCCGCCGCCTTCGGTGCCGCAACCGTGGAATCCGCGGACGGCTTCGACCTGCCGGCCGGGCTGCTGCGCACCTCGGAATTCATGACGCACCCGGTGTTCTCCTCCTACCGCTCCGAAACCCAGATGCTGCGCTACCTGCGCCGCCTCTCGGACCGCGACCTGGCCCTGGACCGCACCATGATCCCGCTGGGCTCCTGCACCATGAAGCTCAACGCCACCGCGGAAATGCAGGCCATGACCTGGCCGGAATTCGCGTCCATCCACCCGTTCGCTCCGGACTCCCAGACCGAGGGCTGGCGCGAACTGATCGCGGACCTGGAAGAGAAGCTCGCGGTCATCACCGGCTATGACACCGTTTCCATCCAGCCGAACGCCGGCTCCCAGGGTGAACTGGCCGGCCTGCTGGCCATCCGCGGCTACCACCACTCCCGCGGCGACGAACAGCGCAACGTCTGCCTCATTCCGGCGTCCGCCCACGGCACCAACGCCGCCTCTGCGGTCCTGGCCGGCATGAAGGTGGTGGTCGTGGCCACCGCCGACGACGGCGCCATCGACCACGCGGACCTGCGCGCCAAAATCGACGCGAACCGCGAAAACCTTGCCGCCATCATGATCACCTACCCCTCCACCCACGGAGTGTTCGACGACGACGTCCGCGACGTCTGCGAAGCGGTCCACGAGGCCGGCGGCCAGGTCTACATCGACGGCGCCAACCTCAACGCCCTGGTCGGCCTGGCACAGCCGGGCGAGTTCGGCGGCGACGTATCCCATCTGAACCTGCACAAGACCTTCTGCATCCCGCATGGCGGCGGCGGTCCCGGCGTCGGCCCCGTGGCAGCCAAGGCTCACCTCGCGCCCTTTATGCCCGGCGACGCCGCCACCTGGACCGGCGGCGAGGACATCCCCGTCTCCGCGTCCCGCTTCGGCTCCGCCGGCGTGCTGCCCATTTCCTGGGCATACGTCAGCCTCATGGGCGGCGAAGGCCTGACCAGCGCCACCAAGCACGCCCTGCTCGCAGCGAACTACGTCGCAGCCCGCCTGAACGAGTACTACCCCGTGCTTTACACGGGCAAGGGCGGACTGGTGGCGCACGAGTGCATCCTGGACCTGCGTGAACTGACCGCCAAGACCGGCGTCACTGCCGAGGATGTGGCCAAGCGGCTGGTGGACTACGGCTTCCATGCCCCCACGCTGTCCTTCCCGGTGGCAGGCACCCTGATGGTGGAACCCACCGAGTCCGAGGACCTGGGCGAGATGGACCGCTTCATCGACGCCATGATCGCCATCCGCGCCGAAATCGACCAGGTGGGCGCCGGGGACTTCACCCTCGAGGGAAGCCCGCTGCGCAATGCCCCGCACACCGCCGTCGTCGTGGCAGCCAATGAATGGGACCGGGCCTACCCGCGCGAACAGGCCGCTTTCCCGCTGCGCAGCCTGCGCATGGACAAGTACTTCCCGCCGGTGGGCCGGATTGACGGCGCCGCAGGGGACCGGAACCTGATCTGCTCCTGCCCGCCCATCGAAGACTTCGAAAACTAGAAGGAACATTCCATGACTGAGAAGTACACAGCGCTGTATGAGGCGCACAAACAGCTGGGCGCTTCCTTCACCGACTTCGGCGGCTGGCAGATGCCCCTCAAATACAGCTCCGAGCTGGCTGAACATAAGGCCGTACGCACCGCAGCCGGGCTGTTCGACCTCTCCCACATGGGCGAAGTGGAGGTCTCCGGGCCCGACGCCGGGGCGTTCCTGGACTACGCACTGGCAGGCAAGCTTTCCGTTGTGAAGGTGGGACGCGCCAAGTATTCGCTGATCACCAACAACGACGGCGGGATCATCGATGACCTGATTAGCTACCGCCTCGCCGACGACTCCTACCTGGTGGTGCCCAACGCGGGCAACGCGGACACCGTAGCCGCAGAACTGGCGTCCCGGGCCGAGGGCTTCGACGTCGCGGTGAACAACGTCTCGGCGGAAGCCTCGCTGGTGGCCGTGCAGGGGCCGGCTGCCGAAGCCATCCTGCTGGACCTGGTCCCCGCCCATCAGGCTGAAGCTGTCACGGGGATGAAGTACTACGCTGCCGACACCGTGGGCATCCGGGCGGGGGAGCGGACCCTGGACCTGCTCGTGGCCCGCACCGGGTACACCGGCGAAGACGGGTTCGAGATCTACGTCCCCAACGACGACGCCGCGGACCTCTGGTCTGCGCTGTTGGCTGCCGGTGAGGGCCGGGGACTGATTCCGGCGGGCCTGGCCTGCCGCGATTCGCTCCGCCTGGAGGCCGGGATGCCGCTCTACGGCAACGAACTCACGCTGGACACGGACCCGTACGCCGCCGGCCTGGGACCCGTCGTCGCCCTCTCCAAGGAGGGGAACTTTGTGGGCCGTTCCGCCCTCGAAGCCCGTAAGGCCGCCGGACCTGCCCGCCGCCTCGTGGGCCTGAAGGGCTCCGGCCGACGTTCAGCCCGCTCCCATTACCCGGTGCTCAGCAGCGACGGCGAAACGGTCCTCGGTGAAGTCACTTCCGGCGCTCCCAGCCCGACCCTCGGCTTCCCTATCGCCCTCGCTTACGTGGATGCGGCGTTCACGAAGCCCGGCACGGAACTTAATGTCGACCTCCGCGGCAAGCCTGAATCCTTCACGGTAGTCGAGCTTCCGTTCTATAAGCGCAGCAAGCAGTAGCGCCAAAAACAAAAAGATTCTCGTGACGGCGGCGCGGGGGCGATGCGGTGGTGCGGTGCCCAGGACCGCTCACGTAAGCAGGTGTGTGGGTCTCCTGAGGTACCCGGAACGTGCGCGCGGTGCGGCGTTCGTGTAGCCCCGCATCGCCGAGCGAGGAACGAGCGAGGTGTCTAAGGGGCGGCGAATGCCGCCCCGTGGGCACTCGGAACCTAGACTTTGAACCAGAGAACGAAACAACCAGACTTCCCGAGAGGCCCAAGATGAGCAAAGTAAACGCAGGACTCCGTTATTCCGCCGAGCACGAGTGGGTAGACTCCTCGAGCCCCGTCCGCGTCGGCATTTCCGCCGTCGCAGCGGACGCACTCGGCGACGTCGTTTATGTTGACCTTCCCGCCGTCGGCGACACGGTGACAGCCGGTGAGACCTGCGGCGAGGTTGAGTCCACCAAGTCCGTCTCGGACCTCTACGCTCCGGTTTCCGGCGAAATCGTGGAGATCAACCAGGAGGCCATCGACAACCCGGCCCTGTTGAACGAAGACCCGTACGGCGCCGGCTGGCTGTTCACCGTGAACGCAACGAGTGAGGGTGCACTCCTCACCGCCGAGGAATACGCGGAAAAGAACGGCGGCGACCTGTGAGCGATTACCTCAACGATTCCCTCGCGGTAGTTGACCCCGAGGTCGCAGCGCAGATCGACAACGAGCTCCGCCGGCAGCAGCAGGGCCTGGAAATGATCGCCTCGGAGAACCACACCGCCGTTTCCGTCATGGAAGCCCAGGGCTCGGTGCTCACCAACAAGTACGCCGAAGGCTACCCGGGACGCCGCTACTACGGCGGCTGCGAATTCGTGGACGTCATTGAGCAGTTGGCCATCGACCGCGCCAAGTCCCTCTTCGGAGCGAACTTCGCCAACGTGCAGCCGCACTCCGGCGCGCAGGCCAACGCCTCCGTCATGCACGCCCTGATCCGGCCCGGAGACACCATCCTGGGTCTGTCCCTGGCGCACGGCGGGCACCTGACCCACGGCATGAAGATCAACTTCTCCGGCCGGCTCTACAACGTGGTGCCCTACAACGTGTCCGAAGAGGACCACCGCGTGGACATGGCCGAAGTGGAGGCCCTGGCCAAGGAACACCAGCCCAAGCTGATCGTGGCCGGCTGGTCCGCCTACGCCCGCCAGCTGGACTTCGCCGAATTCCGCCGCATCGCGGACGAGGTGGGTGCTTTCCTGATGGTGGACATGGCCCACTTCGCCGGCCTGGTGGCCGCCGGACTGCACCCCAGCCCCGTCCCCCACGCCCACGTGGTCACCACCACCACGCACAAAACCCTTGCCGGTCCCCGCGGCGGCATCATCCTCTCCAATGACGCCGACATTGCCAAGAAGATCAACTCCGCAGTGTTCCCCGGGCAGCAGGGCGGCCCGCTGGAACACGTGATTGCCGGCAAGGCCACCGCCTTCAAGATTGCCGCCACCCCCGAATTCAAGGAGCGGCAGGAGCGCACGCTCGCCGGCGCCCGGATCCTCGCCGATCGCCTGCTGGCCGACGACGTCGCTGCCGGCGGCATCTCCGTCGTGTCCGGTGGAACGGACGTGCACCTGGTGCTGGTGGACCTGCGCAACGCGGCCCTCAACGGCCAGGAGGCCGAAGACCGGCTCGCGCAGATCGACATCACCGTGAACCGCAACGCGGTACCGTTCGACCCGCGGCCGCCCATGGTGACCTCGGGCCTGCGCATCGGCACCCCCGCCCTGGCCACCCGCGGCTTCGGCGAAGATGCATTCCGGGAAGTCGCGGACATCATTGCCCAGGCTCTCATCGCCGGTGAGGACACCGACCTGGCACCCCTGCGCGAACGCGTTACCGCTCTCGCGCAGGCCCACCCGCTGTACCCGGAGGTGGCGGATCTCGCCGCTGCCCCCGCTGCGGCAAACCGTTAGGAAGCACTACCTTGGCTGTCGGCGTTTTTGACCTGTTTACCGTGGGCATCGGCCCATCGAGCTCCCACACAGTGGGCCCGATGCGCGCCGCTGCCGTATTCGCGGCGGAGCTGGTCGACGCCGGCAGCCTGGCCGCCGTCACCGGCCTGAGGGTGGACCTGTACGGTTCCCTCGCAGCAACCGGCCGGGGCCACGGCACCATGACTGCAGTGCTGCTGGGGCTGGAGGGCTTCGCCCCCGAACTGATCCTGCCCGAGCAGGTGGAGCAGCGGCTGGCCGACATTGAGGCGACCCGGAAACTGCAGCTGTGCGCTCAGGTTCCCGGTGCCGTGGCCTGCCCGCTGGAATACGGCGAGGCGGACATTGTGCTGCACCCGCTCACGGTGCTGCCGCGGCACACCAACGGCATGAAGTTCGCCGCCCTGGCCGCCGACGGATCCGTGCTGCAGGAGGCAACCTTCTTCTCCGTCGGCGGCGGCTTCATTGTCCGCGAGGGCGAAGAACGGGCGGATGCCCTGGAACTGGAGGCCAGCAAGTCCGACCTCCCCTACCCCTTCCGCACCGCCGTCGAGTTGCTGCAGCACTGCACCGGCAGCGGACTGAGTATCAGCGAAGTGATGCTGGCCAACGAAAAAATCTCCCGCACCGAAGCGGACATCCGCTCCGGCCTGCTGCACATCCGCGACGTGATGGAGGAGTGCAAGAACTCCGCCATCCGCCGCACCGGCCTGCTGCCGGGCGGGCTGAAGGTCCGCCGTCGGGCGCCGGCCTGGCACACCCGGCTGCGCGCCGAGGATCCAAACCGGGACCCGAAATTCTGGCAGGAATGGGTGAACCTCGTGGCACTGGCCGTGAATGAGGAAAACGCGTCCGGCGGACGAGTGGTCACCGCCCCCACCAACGGTGCGGCCGGCATCATTCCCGCGGTGATGTTCTACGCCACCCATTACGGCCCCGGCATGGAGAACGCGACACCGGAGCAGCGGGACGACGTCGTGGTCCGCTTCCTGCTCGCAGCCGCCGCCGTGGGGGTGCTCTACAAGGAGCAGGCCTCCATTTCGGGCGCCGAGGTGGGCTGCCAGGGCGAGGTGGGCTCGGCGTCGTCCATGGCCGCCGCCGGTCTGGCCGAGATCCTGGGCGGCACCCCGGAGCAGGTTGAAAACGCTGCCGAGATCGCCATGGAACACAACCTGGGCCTGACCTGCGATCCGATCGGCGGGCTCGTGCAGGTGCCCTGCATCGAGCGCAACGCCATCGGTGCCGCGAAGGCCGTGAACGCCGCGAAAATGGCGCTCTGGGGCGACGGCGAGCACCGCGTCTCGCTGGATGAAGTCATTGTGACGATGCGGGAAACCGGGCGCGACATGAGCTCGAAGTACAAGGAAACCGCGCTCGGCGGGCTGGCTGTCAACGTGGTGGAGTGCTGACCCCCGTCTCACGTACGGCATGTGATTTGTGCAATACCACTGGGTTAAGCGAGGCTATGTTGTCGCATTCGACAGCACGCTTACAGAAAACAGGGGTTCGATCCAGTGAACGCAGCACGGGCAGTTTCCATGGCACCGGCATCGGAGGACGGTGGGTTGCTCGGCACCATTGACGCCGCCGTCAACTCCTTCTTTGAACCGATTACAGCTGTGTTCTCCGGGATCGTGTTCTTCCCGATCACCATCGGCGACTTCAGCTTCCCCGCGGTCGTCGCCTGGCTGATCATCGCCGGCATCGTTTTTACGTTCTACTTCGGTTTCATCCAGTTCCGCGGTCTGAAGGTGGCCACCCAGGTGGTCCGCGGCAAATTCTCCTCCCAGGATGATCCGGGCGAGGTACCGCACTTCCAGGCCCTCACCTCCGCTCTTTCCGGTACCGTCGGCCTGGGCAACATTGCCGGTGTCGGCGCGGCCATGGCCCTCGGTGGACCCGGTGCGACCTTCTGGATGATCCTGGCCGGGCTGCTGGGCATGGCCTCGAAGTTCGCGGAGTGCACGCTCGGGGTGAAGTACCGCGAGGTCCATGAGGACGGCTCGATCAGCGGCGGTCCGTTCAAGTACCTGCCCGTGGCTTTTGCCCGCTTCGGCCGGTGGCCGGCGAAGATCCTCACCGGAATCTTCGCCGTCGCGATCCTGATCTTCGGTGTGGCCGGCGGCAACATGTTCCAGGCCAACCAGACCTTCGCGCAGATCCAGAACGTCACCGGCGGCGACGACGGCCTCCTCGGCAGCGCGGGTGCGGCCCTGATCTTCGGCCTGGTCCTGGCTGTCCTGGTCGCCGTGGTGATCCTGGGCGGCATCAAGTCGATCGGCGCCACCACCTCCAAGCTGGTGCCCGCCATGGCAGGCATCTACATCGTGGCCTGCCTGTTCGTGATCATCGTCAACATCGAGAACGTGCCGGCAGCCTTCGGTGCAATCATCGAGGGCGCCTTCCGTCCCGAGGGCTTCGCCGGCGGCATCATCGGCGTCATGATCGTCGGCTTCCAGCGGGCATCCTTCTCGAATGAGGCCGGTGTCGGGTCCGCAGCCATCGCCCACTCCGCGGTCAAGACCCGCCGTCCGGTCAGTGAAGGCTTCGTGGCGCTCTTCGAGCCGCTCGTGGACACGGTGCTCATCTGCACCATGACCGCACTGGCCATCATCATGGCGTCCACTCCCAGCCTGCAGGCAGGCATTGACCAGGTCCAGGGCGGCGGAGCGGCGCCCGACGGCGTCATCCTCACCTCCGACGCCTTCGCCACCGTCCTGCCGTGGTTCCCGATCGTGCTCTCCATCGCGGTGGCGCTCTTCGCCTACTCCACCCTGATTACCTGGTCCTACTACGGCCTGAAGTCCTGGGAATACCTCTTCGGGCGGGGCCGGCGCCGGGAAATCGCCTACAAGGTCATCTTCCTGCTCTTCACCGTGGCCGGCTGCGTCCTGTCCTTCAGCCAGGTCATCAGCTTCGCCGACGCCGCGCTCTTTGTCTGCGCGTTCGTGAACCTGCTCGGCGTGTACCTGCTGCTGCCCGTGATCAAGAAGGAAATGAAGGAGTACCTGGCGGACCGCAAGAGCGGAAAGCTGGAAGTGCTCGGCATTGACGACAACGACATCAAGGAGGCCGCCGCGACCGCCTAACCCGCGTGTCGGGCACGTGCCCTTGCCGCCAAGCTCCTCCGCCGCTTCCGGGCATTCCCCGGAAGCGGAGGGGGAGTTTTTGGTTGAGCCCGTGCCGTGAAGGGTGGTAGACCGTAGGGAAAACGACGGACAGGGAAGACGATGCCTAAGACCGGCAAGAACGACCACGCATTGAAGAGCGAACTGCCTTCGACACTGCAGCGCTCGGATGCCAAGGCCCAGGACACGTTCGCCAAGACCTACGATTCAGCGGTGGAGGAATACGGCGACGGCGAGCGGGCCGCGCGGACGGCGTACGCCTCCCTCAAGCACACCCACGAAAAGGTGGGCGACCACTGGGAGGAAAAGGAACAGAAGGGCCCCTCCGATGCCCGTGCCGCCGAAGGGCGCAGTTCGTCCAAGGACACGGCCGGGGGAGTGGACGCCAACGCGTCCAAGGACCACTTGTATGAACTCGCGTCCCGACTGGACATTTCCGGCCGCTCGAAGATGACCAAGGACGAGCTGGTGGAGGCGCTGCAGAAGGCCAGCGAGAAGCAGACCCGGAAGGCTCGGGAAAGCTAGGGGCGGGGCCCTAGCCGCGGCCGCCGAAGGGCATCCCGGCCGCGGTGACCAGCAGTGAGCGGATATTGGCCGACGCCGGGGCGGAGGCCATAAACAGCACGGCGGCAGCGGCCTCCTCGGCCGGGAACGAGGGTTCCACCGCCCGGGTGCCGTTGGCCTGCAGCGCGCCCTGCCCGCCGCCGATCCCCGTGAGCAGGTCGGTGGCGGCGTTGCCGATGTCGATCTGCCCGCAGGTGATGCCGAAGGGGCGCCCGTCCAGATCTATTGCCTTGGTCAGGCCGGTGACCGCGTGCTTCGTCGCGGTATACGCCGCCGAAAGCGGACGGGGCGTGTGCGCGGAGACCGAGCCATTGTTGATGATCCGGCCGCCCTGCGGGGACTGGGCCTTCATATGCCGCACGGCCGCAGCGGCACACAGCATGGTGCCGGTGACGTTGACCGCCAGGGTCCGGTTCCAGTCCTCGATGCTCAGCTCGTCAATGCTGCCCGTGGGCCCGAACGTCCCGGCATTGTTGAACAGTACGTCTATCCGCCCGAATGCGCCGACGGCCGCGGCGAAAAGCCGCTCGACGTCGTCGGGCACCGTTACGTCGGCGGGCACCACAAGTGCCGCGTCGGATCCGGCGGCGGTTTCCTGCAGTTCGGCCTCCCGGCGGCCGGCCAGGACCACCCGGAAGCCGGCGGACAGGAAAGCCCGGGCCGTAGCACGGCCGATCCCCGTACCTGCCCCGGTAATAACTGCGGTCCGGGGCAGAGGTGTTTCGGTCGAACGGGTCTGGTTGTCCATCCTTGCATTGTGCCTTGCCCTTCCTCCGGGCGGCACCGGTTCCGGAACGGAGCCGCCGCATCGCGTGCCACTGCCATTGGATTCTCTGAGGGGTCTGGCGGGCCGTCCGCCGCCGCCATACGATACCAACCACAGTCTTTCCTGATAGGGCAGTACCCTTCGGCGGATCGGGATAGTTCCATGTCGACAGTGAAATACACCGCGGAACCGGATGGAACTTTTGTAGCGCCCCGGGTCGTGCCGGTGTCCAGGGGGCGGATTGTCGTCAACTGGCTCACCTCCACGGACCACAAAACCATCGGGTTTATGTACCTGATCGCGTCCTTCGTCTTCTTCTCGCTGTCCGGTGTGATGGCACTGCTCATCCGGGCCGAACTGTTTGAGCCGGGAATGCAGATCCTGCAGACGCGGGAGCAGTACAACCAGCTCTTCACCATGCACGGCACAGCCATGCTGCTGATGTTCGCCACACCGCTTTTCGCCGGCTTCGCGAACGTGATCATGCCGCTGCAGATCGGGGCGCCCGACGTCGCGTTCCCGCGCCTGAATGCGCTGGCGTTCTGGTTCTTCCTGTTTGGCTCGCTGATTGCACTGTCCGGGTTTATCACCCCGCAGGGCACCGCGTCCTTCGGCTGGACTGCCTATACGCCACTGTCCAACGTTGCGTTCAGCCCCGGTCTCGGCGGTGACCTGTGGGTCTTCGGGCTGGCGTTATCCGGTTTCGGCACGATCCTGGGTTCGGTCAACTTTGTCACGACAATTGTCTGCCTGCGCGCTCCGGGCATGACCATGTGGCGGATGCCGATCTTCACCTGGAACACCCTGGTTACGGCGATCCTGGTGCTGATGGCCTTTCCGCCGCTGGCGGCCGCACTGTTCGCGCTTGGCGCGGACCGGCGCTTCGGTGCGGACATCTTCAACCCGGAACGCGGCGGCTCCATCCTGTGGCAGCACCTGTTCTGGTTCTTCGGCCATCCCGAGGTGTACATCATCGCCCTGCCGTTCTTCGGCATCGTCTCCGAAATTTTCCCAGTCTTCAGCCGTAAATCCATTTTCGGCTACAAGGGCCTGGTGTTTGCCACCATTGCCATCGCAGCCTTGTCGATGACGGTCTGGGCGCACCACATGTACGTGACCGGCGCGGTCATGCTGCCCTTCTTCTCGTTCATGACCATGCTGATCGCGGTGCCCACCGGAGTGAAGTTCTTCAACTGGATCGGCACCCTGTGGCGGGGGTCCATCACCTTCGAGACCCCCATGCTGTGGAGCATCGGCTTCCTGATCACGTTCCTCTTCGGCGGTCTAACCGGGATCATCCTGTCCTCTCCGCCGCTGGACTTCCACGTTTCGGACACCTATTTCGTGGTGGCGCACTTCCACTACGTGGTGTTCGGAACCGTGGTGTTCGCAATGTTTGCGGGATTTTATTTCTGGTGGCCCAAATTCACCGGGAAAATGCTGAACGAACGGCTCGGAAAAATCCACTTCTGGCTGCTTTTCCTGGGTTTCCACACCACCTTCCTGATCCAGCACTGGCTGGGCGTGCTGGGGATGCCCCGGCGGTATGCGGATTACCTGGTGGAGGACAACTTCACCGGAATGAACCAGCTGTCCACCATAGGGGCGGGAATTCTGGCGCTGTCCATGATTCCCTTCCTCTGGAACGTCTACGCCACCTGGCGGCACGGCAAGAAGGTCGAGGTGGATGATCCGTGGGGGTTCGGCGGATCCCTGGAATGGGCCACTTCCTGCCCGCCGCCGCGGCACAACTTCACCTCGCTGCCGAAGATCCGCTCGGAACGCCCCGCACTGGACCTTCATCATCCCGAGTTGATGGCGCGCGCGAATTCCGACACCGATTCGCCGGCCGAGAAACTTTTCGGTGCTGCGGATATGGGCAGCGAGCAGCCGCGCAATCCCGATCCGCGGCAATAGGTAACCACTGCACCGCCGCCCCGGTTCCTGGCCCTTACCGGCAGGGAACCGCGGCGGCGATTGTGTTTTAACCCGGTTCCGTTTGACGGAGCCCATTTGTTTGACGGAGCCCGATTTTGTTCCGGGTGGGCACCAACCGTTGACCCCGCCAAGGGGCGGGCCTAGGGTCGAACGCATCATCACCGTGGATGTGGAAACAAAAACAAAGGAGTTTTTGTGACGACTGCTGCTGCGTTCCAACAGCCCCTCGATCCGATTGCTGGTTCCCTGGCCCTGTCCGCCATCCTGGCCGCCCTGCCGCTGCTGATTCTGTTTGTCCTGCTGGGCGTATTCCGGATGAAGGCCTACCAGGCGGCCCTGATCAGCCTGGCACTGTCCATCATCCTGGCCATAGTGGGCTGGCGGATGCCGGTGGGACAGGTTCTTTCAGCTACGGGGCTTGGCGCCTTCTATGCCATCTTTCCCATCCTCTGGATCCTGATCAACGCCCTGTGGGTCTACAAGCTGACCGTGGCAACGCCGTGGTTTGAGGTCCTGGGACGCACCATCCGCTCCATCTCGGACGATCTGCGCATCCTGTCCATCCTGATTGCCTTTTGCTTCGGTGCCCTGCTGGAATCCCTGGCCGGCTTCGGAGCGCCGGTAGCCATCGCGGCGGCCATGCTGATGGCCGCAGGCATGAAGCCGTTGAAATCCGCCGTTGTCGCCCTGCTGGCCAACACGGCTCCGGTGGCCTTCGGCGCCATGGCGGCACCGATCATCGCGCTGAACGGCGTCACGGGCATCCCGCTGCAGGAGCTGTCCTCCATGACCGGACGGCAGACGCCCTTCATTGCGCTGGTGGTTCCGCTGATCCTGGTCTTCCTGGTGGACGGTAAACGCGGTCTGCGGCAGACGTGGCCGGTTGCGCTCGTCGCCGGAGCGGCCTTCGGGCTGGCACAGTTCGCTGCCTCGAACTTCTTCATTGTGGAACTGACCGACGTCGTTGCCGCCGTCGTGACAGTAGTGGCGGTACTCCTGATGCTTCGGGTCTGGCAGCCGGCCGAGATCATCGGCATGACCGGGGAAACCCGGGAGGCCGAGAAGGCAGGGGAAACCGCGTCGGTTTCTGAAACGGAATCCGTCGGAACGGACACCCTCACCGGCTCGGGCCGCGGTTCAGCGCCAGGGGCCGGAGCCGGCGCCGGAACCGGAGGGGGCGCCGGGGCAACCGCCATGGGTGCCGGCGCCGACGGCGGCCGCACAGGAGACGGCGGGGAGGGAGAACGTGCCCCCAGCGGCAGCACATCCGCCACCGGCCGGCCATCCGGACACGACGTCTGGATGGCCATTGCCCCCTACCTGGTGATCATCGTGGTGTTCTCCATTGCCCAGATTCCCGTGGTCAAGACCTGGCTGACCTCCATCGGCAGCACCACCTTCCTGTGGCCGGGACTCGACGTCACCGGAAACAACGGCAAACCGGCGGCCGCCCAGACACTGCGTTTTGACCACATCCGGGCGACCGGCACCCTGCTGCTTTTCTCCGGCATCATCACCATGGTGCTGTACCGGATCGCGGCTAGCCGCGGAGTGCGCGTCTACGGAGAAACGCTGAAGCAGCTGCGCTGGACCATCCTGACCGTCTGCTCCGTGTTGGCCCTGTCCTTCGTGATGAACCTTTCCGGCCAAACCACCACCCTCGGGGTTGCCCTGGCCTCCGCCGGCGGCTTCTTCGCCCTGCTCTCCCCGCTACTGGGCTGGATCGGCGTGGCCCTGACCGGGTCCGACACCTCCTCGAACTCCCTGTTCGGTGCCCTGCAGGTGGCCGCAGCCAACGAAACCGGGCTGTCACCCACGCTCATGGCCGCAGCCAACTCCTCCGCCGGCGTTATGGGCAAGATGCTTTCGCTGCAGAACCTGGCCATCGCCTCAGCCGCCGTCGGCCTGGAAGGGGCGGAAGGAACACTGCTGCGCAAACTCATCGGCTGGAGCCTTGGCCTGCTGGCGTTCATCACCGTGCTCATCTGGCTGCAGTCCACCTCGGTTCTTGGCTGGATGGTCCCCTGACCCCTGCCCGACCTCCACCGAACTACAAGGAGAAATCCCGTGAGCACGCATTCCCTCGACCCGGTTCCCGCTAACGCCGCCGGGTCCGGCAGCACCGTCCTAAGCGGCTTTCCCTCCGTTTCCGTCCTGGAAGCGGACCGGCAACGGGTGAGCACCGACAGGTCCGGCTTCGTTCCGGACTCGCTGCCGGACGGCGTGGTGTTCGCCCGCACCGCGGACGACGTCGTCGCCACCCTCCGGCTGGCCACCGAACACCGCATGCCCGTGGTTCCCCGCGGAGCCGGCACCGGGCTCGCCGCGGCGGCGTCCTCCCGGGCCGGGGAACTGGTGCTCGACGTTTCGGGCATGAACAGGATCCTGCGCATCGACCCCCAGGAGCAGCTGGCCGTGGTGGAACCCGGAGTGCTCAACGCGTACCTCAATGCGGCTGCCGCGGAATACGGACTCTTCTATGCACCGGATCCGGCAAGCACCGCCATCTGCAGCATCGGCGGCAACATTGCCACGAATGCCGGCGGGATGCGCTGCGCCAAGTACGGTGTCACCCGCGAGTCGGTGCTGGCCCTGCGCGTGATCCTGGCGGACGGACGGGAACTGCGGACCGGCCGCGAAACCATCAAGGGTGTCAGCGGCTACGACCTCAACGCCCTGATGATCGGTTCCGAGGGGACACTCGGCGTGGTGGTCGAAGCCACGCTGCGGCTACGCCCGCTTCCGGTGCATACCGCCACAGTGGCCGCGTTCTTCCCGGATGTCACCGCAGCTGCCCAGGCAGCGTCCGCCGTCGTAGCCGCCCGGATCCAGCCCTCCGTGATGGAGCTGATGGACGGACAAACGCTGGAGGCGGTGGACATGGCCATGGGAACGGATTACCGCTCAAAGGGCGGAGCGTTCCTGCTGGTGCAGACGGACGGGTACGGGGCGTTCCTTGAGCAGGACGTGGTGATGGACGTCCTGTCGACGCTGGGCAGCTGCGAAAGGGCCGTCGACGACGAGCATGCAGCCGCGCTGATCACCGCCCGCCGGGAAGCCATCCCCTCGCTGGAGAAACTGGGCCGGGTGTCCATCGGCGATATCGGCGTTCCCCGGGGACGGCTGGCCGAAGTGGTGAGCGGGCTCGAAGAAATCTCCGCCCGCACCGGGGTCCGCATCTTCACCATCGCGCATGCCTCGGACGGGAACCTGCATCCCATGATCGTGCTGGACCCGGAGGACTCGGTGACCACGGGCCCGGCGAAAGCGGCCCTGGGGGAGATGTTCTACCTCGCCCACCGGCTGGGCGGCACTCTGACCGGCGAACACGGCATCGGGCTGCTCAAGCGGGACTGGCTGGAGGAGGAGCTGGGCGGGGTGTCCCTGGAGGTCATGCACACCATCCGCACCGCGCTGGACCCGCTGGGCATCCTCAACCCGGGGAAGGCGCTCTAGGCCGGTTTGGTCCCCGAGCCGGGGGCCGGCGCAACAGTGCCCGGCGGCGGCTCGGTGCCGCGGTTTCGGTGGCGCACGACCTCGGCGGGGCCTACCCTGTGCAGTCCACCAGCTGATTATCCCCATGAGGAGAGGCCATGCGCCGACTGCCCGTAGTTACTGTTGCCGACAAACTGGAAAACGCGGGCTGGCTGGATCCTGCAGCCGGATGGGTGGCAAAGGCCGTGAAGGCGGTAATGCCCTGGCCTGCCGTGAGGGACGTCCTGCACGGCGTCCCCCTTGGGCATCCCCTGCACCCGCTGATGATCGTGGTGCCGCTGGGAGCGTGGGTGTCCGCGGCCGTGCTGGACGTGCTGCCCGGCAATGAGCGGGCCGCGCGGACATTGGTGGGCGTGGGCGTAGCTGCGGCTGGTCCGACGGCGCTCGCCGGCGCCGCGGACTTCTCCCAGCTGGATACCGAGCAGCAGCGCACCGGGATTGTGCACCAGGGCGCCAACGTGCTCGCCGTCGGCCTGTACTCCGCCTCCTGGCTGGCGCGCGGGAGGGGACGGACGGGACTGGGCCGGGCCCTGGCCTTCACCGGCCTGGCGGTCACCGGAGCGGGCGGCTTCCTGGGCGGACACCTGTCCTACCGGCAGGGTGCGGGGGTCAACCGCAATGAGGACTTCGCGGAGAAGGTGCCGGAGGGGTGGCACTCGCTGGGGCCCGTGGGCGCATTCGCGTCAGGAGTTCCCCAGCCTGCCCGGCTCGGAGCGGTGCGCCTCATGGTGCTCAAACGGACCGACGGCGCCGCGGACGGAGCGGTCTCCGTCCTGGCTGACACCTGCAGCCACCTCGGCGGCCCCCTGCACGAGGGTGAACTGCGGGAGGTGAAAAACGAGCTGTGTATCGTCTGCCCCTGGCACGGCAGCACCTTCTCCGTTGATTCGGGGGAGCCGGTTCATGGTCCGGCAACTGCCCCGCAGCCGTCCTTTTCCACCCGCATCCGGGACGGTCTGCTGGAAGTAAGCGTTAAGCCTTAAACCTGTCCGCTCCGCCACGAAGGAGACTGCAATGCGCACAACTTCCCTAGGAACCAACGGACCCGAGGTCGGCGTCATCGGCCTGGGCTGCATGGGCATGAGCTACGCCTATGACATGGACGCGGAACGCGACGAAGAAACCTCCATCTCGGTAATCCGCGGAGCGGTCGAACTGGGCACCACCCTGATTGACACCGCCGACGTGTACGGCCCCTACACCAACGAGGAACTCGTGGGCCGGGCCCTGAAGGACGGCTACCGGGAACGGGTGGTCCTGTCCACCAAGGTCGGGCTGGAGGTCAGCACCGAGGCCCCGGCCGCCGGGACCATGCCCGGACTGAAGAAGGACGGCCGCCCCGAGCACATCCGCGCCTCCATTGATGCGAGCCTGCGCCGGCTCGGCACCGATCACGTGGACTTGTACATCCTGCACCGGGTGGACCCGCAGGTGCCGCTGGAGGAATCCTGGGGCGCCATGGCCCAGGTGGTCCGTGACGGCAAGGCCCGGGCCGTCGGCTTGTCCGAGGCCAGCGTGGAACAGATCCGGCTGGCACAGACGGTGCACCCGGTAACCGCCGTCCAGTCCGAGCTCTCGCTCTGGACCCGGGACCGGCTTGCCGACGTCGTATCCTACTGCGAGGAACAGGGCCTCGCGTTCCTGCCCTTCTCACCGCTGGGCCGCGGGTTCCTCACCGGCCGCTTCACCTCTTTCGACCAGCTGCCGGCTGATGACATGCGCCGCAGGCTTCCGCGGTTCCAGCAGGAGAACCTCAAGGCAAACCTGGCCATCGTGCAACGGGTGCACGACGTCGCCGAACGGGTGGGGGCGACGCCCGCCCAGGTGGCGCTGGCGTGGGTGGTGGCGCAGGGCCGGTGGGTAATTCCGATCCCGGGCACCAAAACCCCCAAATACCTGCGTGAAAACGTGGCTGCCGGGGACTTGGTGCTCAGTGACGAGGACCTGGCAATGCTCAACAACGCACCGCAGCCCGAGGGCGCCCGGTACTGACCAGACACTTCGCGTCAGGCCCCGCCCACCGCCGCCAGATCGGCCCGCACCTGCTCGGGTTCCTGTGCCAGGGGCATGTTCTCCTCGTCCCGCACCCCGTCCAGGGAGCCGGACCGGTCCGGTGCCAGCGGAGCGAAGAATTCATCGAAGTCCTCGGTGGCCGGGCCCTTCTCGGCAACCAGCTCGAAGGTCTTGCCCACGGCCGCGTCCGAAGAAAGCGCGTGGACGAGTACCTGGGCGATCTGGCGGCGGGCGACGGCGCCGTCGGCCGGGGTTCCGGTGCGCCGGGTATCACCCTGCAGGGCAACCAGGCGGTGCTCGTCGGGGCCCGCGTAGTCGAACCAGCCGGGCCGCACGATCGTATAGGGCAGGCCGCTGGCGCGGACCAGCCTCTCGGAACGGCGTTTCCAGTCCAGAAGATGGCCGTATCCTGCGGCCCGGCTGGTGTCGCCGATGGCTGTCATCAGCACCACGCGGACCCGGCGCCCGGCCAGGGCTTCGAGGAGGTTGCGCACTCCTCCGTAGTCCACGTCCTCGGGGCTTGAGCCTCCGGCATCGGAACCCAGCGTCAGGATGATCGCGTCCGCTCCCTCCACTGCTGCGGGCAGGGTCTGCGGTCGGGTTACGTCCCCAACCGCGATCTCCGTTGCCGGAGGGAGTATCCGGGCTGCCTTGGCGGGATCGCGGACCAGGGCACGAACGGTGTAACCCTCGCTCAGGGCCTCTTCAACAACCAGATGCCCGATGCTGCCGGTGGCGCCTGCAACCAAGATTGTGCTCATGGGGTCTCCTCCGTGGGATGTCGGTGCAGTCTTAATGGAACAGGGTGACGGGGTGTTTGTGGAGGCCGGAAGGGTAGCTGATGCCTTCCGGAACCGTTTGCACCCAGTGCAATGATGCACGTAGTGTAGAAGCGTGCTTACCATCCTCCCGGTTGAAGATCGCCGCAAAGCGCTGAAAAGCCGCCACCGGCAGGATATTGTGGCTGCCGCGGCCGCGCTGATGGACGAGCGCCAGGCCACGGACTTCACCGTGGACGAGCTGGCACAACGCGCGGATGTTTCCCGCCGCACGGTGTTCAACCACTTTGCCTCCGTCAACGACATTGTGTCGGAGGTCTGCAGCGACATACTCAGCGCTGCCGTCGCCAGCCTGACGGCCGTCCCGACCTCCGACGTCGGCCGCCCGGCAGTGCTGGATGAGATTGCCGAGGCGTTCCGCAACGCGGATCTGGTGGCACCCATGGCTTACCTGAACCGCGTGCTTGGCGACGGGGGCCCGGCGGTGACGGCACATCCCATGGCCCTGCGGGCGTTCACCGAGCTCAGTGAACGGCTTTCGGCCGTAATGCTTAGCCGCCACCCCGAGGCCGACAAACTCAGCGTGCACCTTCTGGTGGGCGCCCTGACCAGCGGACTGGGGGTGCTCTACCACCACTGGCATTGCGCCACCGGCGCCGTTGACACCCCGCAGTCCCGGCGCAGCTGGGCGACGATGCTGGACCAGCTCCTTGATACCGTCCGGTCCGGCCATGCCGCCGGACCGGCCGGCCAAGCCGGCCAACCCTGCCCTAGTTCCGTAGTTTCCTCCAACCATCCCTCTAAAGGACAGACTCTCAATGGCTGAATTCCTCTACCGCCTCGGAGCAGCGGCAGCCCGCCGTGCACGCTCCGTGCTGGCGGCGTGGTTCGCTGTGCTCGTGGTGGCCGGTGTGGCCTACACGCTCTTCAGCGGCACCCTCACCACCGCCTTCTCCATTCCCGACACGCCCACCACCCAGGTCACCGAACGCCTGCAGGAGAAGCTTCCGCAGGCATCGGGCGGCTCTGGTTCCGTGATGGTCCAGACGGAGGACGGCTCCCGCTTCACCGATACCCAGCAGCAGGAAATCTCTGAGTGGGTCACCAAGGCCGCCGAGATGGACGGCGTGGAAGCCGTCATTGATCCGTTTGCCACCGAGGCGGACCGTGCCAAGCAGGGCCAGGAGCTCGAGGCAGGCCTGGCGCAGGTTGAGGCGGGCCGCGCCCAGATCGAGGACGGCCGCTCCCAGCTGGAGGCCGGGCAGGCCCAGCTCGACGCCGCACGGCAGCAGGCCGAAGCGGCCGGCACCCCCGCCGAAATGATGGCCGCACTGGACGCGCAGCAGGCCGAGCTGGATGCCAAGCGCGCGGAACTGGACGCCGGCAGTGAAGAGCTGGAAGCCGGCGCGGTGCAGGCCGAACAGGGCGCAGCCCTGCTGGACATGGCGGAGGAGATCCGCATGGTTTCCGAGGACGGCAGCGCCGCCATCCTGAACGTGACCTTCACGGATACGCAGATGGAAGTGACGGAGGAAACCAAGGACGCACTAGTGGCCGTCTTTGAAGACGAGCCTATCGACGGGGTGAAAGTCGATTACTCCGCCGAGATCTCTGCCGCGGTGCCTGCACTCTTCGGCATCGGTGAAGTAGTTGGCCTCGTCATCGCAGGAATTGTCCTGTTTGTGATGCTGGGGACCCTGATCGGGGCCGGCCTGCCGCTGCTGACCGCCCTGATCGGTGTCGGCATCGGCGCCCTCGGCGCACTGGCCTTCTCCGGCGTGGTTGAAATGGCGTCGGTGACCCCCGTACTCGGCCTGATGCTTGGCCTGGCAGTGGGCATTGATTACGCACTGTTCATCGTCAACCGACACCGCCGGCAGCTCAAGACCGGCCTCTCCCTGCAGGAATCCATTGCGCTGGCCAACGGCACCTCCGGCAATGCCGTGGTGTTCGCCGGTGCCACCGTGTTCATCGCCCTGCTCGCCCTGAACATCACGGGGATCCCGTTCCTGGGCCTCATGGGAACCGTGGGGGCAGCCTGTGTTGCCATCGCTGTCCTGGTTGCGGTCACCCTGACCCCGGCACTGCTGAAGCTTGTCGGCATGCGCATCCTCAGCCGCAAGGAACGCGCTGCCATCACCCCGGCCGAGGGCGCCGACTCCAAGGAAGGCCGCCCCCAGCTCGCGGAGGCCAAGCCCATGTCGACCGGCCGTGCAGTGATCACGGTTGTTGCCTCCATTGCCGCGCTGCTGCTGCTGGCGGTGCCTTCCATGGACCTCCGGCTGAACCTTCCCGACGGTTCTTCCGAATCCCACGACACCACCCAGTACCGGGCCTACGCTGCAGTTTCTGAGAAGTTCGGAGAAGGCCAGAACGGCCCGCTGCTGCTGGTGGCCGAGCTGCCCGGCGAGCCCAGCGAAGAGGAAGCACTGGTAGCCCAGAACGAGATTGCCAGCGCCATCTTCGACCAGGACGACGTGGCGGCAGTCGCCCCCATCGGCACCTCCGAGGACCGCAGCGTGGCCGCCTTCCAGGTCATCCCGGAAGAAGGCCCCACGAGTGAATCCACCGAGGCGCTGGTGAACTCGCTGCGCGGCATGTCCCCGATTGAGGGCGAGAACGGCGACTATGAGATCGGCGTGGCCGGCTCCGCCAGCGGCAACATCGACATCTCCGAGAAGTTGGGCGAAGCCCTGCCGCTCTACCTCGGCGTGGTGGTGGGACTGTCCCTGCTGATCCTGATCCTGGTGTTCCGGTCCATCTTTGTTCCGATCATCGCCACGCTCGGCTTCATCCTGTCCTACTTCGCCGCGCTCGGTGGCGTGGTGGCCATCTACCAGTGGGGCTGGATGTCCGGCATCTTCGGCGTGGAAACCCCCGGCCCGATCCTGAGCTTCCTGCCGACCATCCTGGCGGGCATCCTCTTCGGACTCGCCATGGACTACATGCTCTTCCTCGGTTCGGGCATGCGGGAGGCCTACGTCCACGGAGCCCCTGCACGCCTCGCCGTGGCCCAGGGCTTCCGCGCCGGCCGCTCGGTGGTTGCCGCGGCCGCCATCATCATGGCGTCCGTGTTCGGCGGGTTCATCTTCTCGCACAGCACGATGATCCGGCCGATCGGTTTCGCCTTGGCCTTCGGCGTCCTCGTTGATGCCTTCGTGGTGCGGATGCTGCTGATCCCGGCCCTGATGCATCTTGCCGGCGACAAGGCCTGGTGGCTGCCGAAGTGGGTGGACAAGATCCTGCCGGACGTCGACGTCGAGGGCGCGTCCCTGGAGCGCCGCCATCCGCACGTCGATGAGAAGCACTCAGAGGTGGAGGAACCGGTCCGGAGCTAGGCTCCGGCCCTCCCTGAGAACAAAAGAACGTGCCGCCCTTCCTTCGGGAGGGGCGGCACGTTCTTTGTTACGGGAAGAGCATGCCTAGACTACTGCGGCCTCTTCGGCCGGAGCTTCCACGGACGTGTTCCTGCGCGTCAACAGCAGGAAGGACGCGGCGGCCAGGACCAGGAAGCCGACCATGGCAACGCCCATCGGCACGCCGGTCTCTTCGCCCCACAGGCCAACCAGCGGGGACACAAGGGCTGCCAGGAGGAACTGCAGGGAGCCCAGGAACGCGGAACCGGTGCCGGCGTGGTGCCCAGCCTCTTCAAGGGCCAGCGCCGTGGCGTTGCCGAAGATCAGGCCCAGGGAGCCCTGGAACACGGCGAACAGCACCAGGGTGGGGACCAGCGGGGTGCCGTTGGACACCGAAATCAGCATGCCGGCGGCAGCCAGGACGGCCACGGCCAGGCCGATGCCGATCATCAGGCGGTAAGGCGCCTTGCCCGCAAGGGCGGCTGCCACGGCACTGACGATGGTGATGGCGACGGCGTTCATGGCGAACACCAGCGAGAACCGGGTCTCGGACATCCCGAGGACATTCTGGATAACGAACGGGGAGGCGGCGATGTACGCGAAGAGACCGGCAAACGAGAAGCAGAAGGTCAGCAGGTAGCCGGTGTAGTTGCGGTTGCGCAGCACCTCGCCCGCCACCCGGAAGGTGGTCTTGAGGCCGCCGCGGTTGCGGTCGGCGTCGGGCAGTGTTTCCTTCACGCCGAACAGTGCGCCCAGGAACATCAGCAGGACCAGAACCGCGAGGACCCAGAACACCATCCGCCAGCCGCCGGCGGCAATGATGGCGCCGCCGGCCAGCGGGCCGACCACGGGGGCAATGACGCTGATCATGGTCAGCACGCCCAGGAGCTTGGCGGCTGCTGCTCCGCGGGAGGTGTCGGAGACAATGGCGCGGGCCAGCACAATGCCGGCGGCGCCGCCAAGGCCCTGTAGGAAGCGGGCGGTGGCCAGGATTTCAACGTTCGGTGCAACAGCGCAGAGCACGGTGGCCAGCAGGGCGACGAAGGAGCCGATCAGCAGCGGCCTGCGGCGGCCGATGCCGTCGGAGAGCGGGCCGATGACCAGCTGGCCGAGGGCCAGGCCCACCAGGAACGCCGTCATGGTGAGCTGGATGCCGGTGGCGCTCGTGTTCAAGTCATGCGCCATGTGCGGGAAGGCCGGCAGGTACATGTCGATGGACAGCGGGGCCACTGCGGTGAGCAGGGCCAGGATGCCTGTCAGCATGCCGGCGTTGGGCCGCTTGGTGGGCGGTGCGGGGAGCGTGGTGCTCGTCATGAAAAACCTTCTTCTAAAACCGTTTGAGTGCCGAGCGAGCATAGCATATGTAGACATATATATACTAAGATATGCGCTAGGATCGTTGGCATGACGAACGACGGCGTACCGGCGGCAACGCGCGAAATTGCGGACCTGCTGCGCGATCTTTCCTGGAACATCCACCGGAAGGCGCCCGAGATCACCGGGATCGAGCCGCTGCCGAACACCGAGCTGGCCGTGCTCAAGCATGTACTGGACAACCCCGGCCTGACGGTCACGGAGCTGGCCCGGCTGATGGGGCTCAAGCAGAGCAATGCCAGTGCCGCCGTCCGTACATTGGCCGAGCGCGGGCTGGTGACGCGGTCGAGCAGCCCGACGGACCGGCGGGTCAGCCTTCTGTTGCCCACCGAGGAGGCGCGGGCGCAGAACGAGGTCATTGCCCACGCGTGGGCGGGTCCTATCCGTGCCGGCATCGAGCGGCTGAATGCGGAACAGCGGGCAGCGCTGGAGGCGGCGTCGGGGGCGCTGGTTGCCCTGAACCGCGCGATGCAGACCCGGGGCTAGGCGACGGCTGCCACATGAAACCGGCAGCAGAAATGTAAACCGGCAGCCGAAATTCCCGTGACAGCCGGCGGCAGAGGGTCCTAAGCTTCCCGCCATGGCTATCGCACGAGTTCCCAACACTGTCATCGACTGCCCGGACCCCGAGGCACTCGCCACCTTCTACGGTGCCCTCCTGGACTGGAAGGTGAGCGTGGACGACGACGGCTGGGCGGACATCACCGATGTCACCGGCCAGCGCTTCGCTTTCCAGAAGGTGGAGAACTACACGCCGCCGGCCTGGCCCGGCCAGGACGTTCCCCAGCAGATGCATATCGACGTCGATGTGGACGATCTGGACGAAGGGGAAGCGGCGGTCCTCGCCCTTGGCGCAACCAAGCACGAGTACCAGCCGGGGGAGACCTTCCGGGTGTTCCTTGACCCGGCCGGCCATCCGTTCTGCCTCTGCGTCGGCTGGAAGGATGACTGAAGCCCGGCGCCGGCGGGTTAGCTGGCGAGCAAAAATTCCCGTGACAGCCGGCGGCAGGGTGCTCTAAGGTTCCAGCCATGGCTATCGCACGAGTACCCAGCACAGTTATCGACTGCCCGGACCCCGAGGCACTCGCCATCTTCTACGGCGCCCTCCTGGACTGGAAGGTGGACCTGGACGGGTACGACGGCGACTGGACCGAAATCTCCGACGTCACCGGCCAGCGCTTCGCTTTCCAGAAGGTGGAAAACTACACTCCGCCGGTCTGGCCGGGCCAGCATGTTCCCCAGCAGATGCATATCGATGTCGATGTGGACGATCTGGACGAAGGGGAAGCCGCGGTTCTCGCGCTTGGGGCAACCAAGCACGAGCAGCAACTGGGGAGGACCTTCCGCGTGTTCCTGGATCCGGCAGGCCATCCGTTCTGCCTCTGCCAGGCCTCGCCGGCCGGGGCGGCCGGCGCCGCGCAGATTAGCGGCTGAGGTTGTCCTCCAGTGTGGCGGTATGCGCGGCAAGCCGGGCGAACGCGCCGTCGGCCGCCCGCAGCTCGGCCGGCGTGCCCGCTTCGATGACCCGCCCGGCGTCGAGCACCACCACCTGATCCGCGTTCTCCACGGTGGAGAGCCGGTGCGCGATGGTCAGTGTGGTGCGCCCGGCGGACAGCCGCTCCAGAGCCAGCTGCACCTGCGCTTCGGTGGTGTTGTCCAGCGCCGAGGTGGCCTCGTCCAGGACGAGCACCGGCGGATTGCGCAGGATGGTGCGGGCAATGGCGAGGCGCTGCTGCTCCCCGCCGGAGAAGCGGTGGCCGCGCGCACCCACCAGGGTGTCCAGGCCGTCCGGCAGGGCGCCGACGGTGTCGGCCATCTGTGCGGCGGCAAGCGCGGACCAGAGCTGCTCATCTGTGGCATCCGGATCCGCCAGCAGCAGGTTCTCGCGGATGGAGGCGTGGATCAGGTAGGTCTCCTGCGAGACGACGCCGACAATCCGGGCGAGGTCTTCGGGTGCCAGCTCGCGCACGTCCACGCCGTCGATGGTGACGCGGCCGGAGCCGGTGTCGTTGAGCCGCGGCAGCAGGGATGCCAGAGTGCTCTTGCCGGAGCCGGTGGGTCCGACGACGGCGGTGGCGGTCCCTGCGGGCAGCGCCAGGTTGATGCCGTGCAGGACTTCGGTGCCGTCGTCGTACGCAAAGTGAACGTCCTCGAACCGCACGTCGCCGCGGACGGCTGCCGGGTCCAGCTGGACCGGGTTTTCCGCGGGGCGGATCTGCGGCTCGAGGTCCAGGTATTCGAAGATCCGGCTGAAGAACGCCAGGGCGGTCACCCACTGCACGCCGATGTTCAGCAGGCCCATGACCGGCCGGAAAATGCCGGCCTGCAGTCCGGTGAAGGCCACCAGGGTGCCGATGGTCATGCCGCCGCTGGTGGCGGGGAAGCCGGCGGCGAGGTAGATGACGGCCGGAATAGCTGCGAAGACAATCTGCATGGTGGCCATCCGCCAGCGCCCTGCGAGCTGGCTGCGCAGTTCCAGTCCCACGAGGGTTTCGGAGCGGGCGCGGAACCGGTCGGCGTCGCGCGGAACCGTGCCCAGCGTTTTGGCCAGGCGGACGCCCGAGACCGAGAGGCCTTCTTCCACCTGGGTGTGCAGGGCGGCGAGCTCGCGCTGGCGTTCGTCGGTGACATCGCGGCGGATCATCGCCACCCGCCGGGAGAGCCAGATGGCCGGCGGAAGCACCACCAACGAGATCAGGCTCAGCCCGGGGGAGAGGGCCACCATGGCGACGGCGGTGGCGACCGCCGTCGTGAGGTTGGAGGCCACGCCCGTGGCGGTGGTGGTGACCACGGACTGCATGCCGGAGATATCGTGCGTGAGCCGGGACTGCACCTCCCCGCCGCGGGTGCGGGTGAAGAAGCCGAGCGACTGGGCCTGCAGGTGAGTGAAAAGATCAACGCGCAGGGTGTGCATAACGCGCTGGCCCATGCTGGTGGCCAGCCAGGTCTGGATGACGCCGATGGCGGCGGTCAGCGCTGCCACGCCCACCATGGAAGCGGTGAGGAACAGCAGCAGTCGGGTGTTGCCGTGCGGCAGTGCGTCGTCAATCACGGCGCGGACCAGGAACGGCTGTGCAAGGCCGACCACCGACGAGGCGGTGATCAGCAGGACGACGACGGCGATGGTGCCCTTGTGCGGGGCGAATAGTGCGGCGATGCGCCGCAGGTGAACCGGGTGTCGGTTCAGTTGCTTTTGATCGGCGGGATTCAGCTTTGCGGGGCCGCGGCCGCCGCCTGGGCCTCTGCCGCTTCCGGGGCCTTCGGGGGCCGCTTCGGGAATAGCCATGGTTCCTCCTGTTGCTGCCGCGAGATGCGATTCGGCAGCTAATGCAGAGGTTACCTCATTATGTGGTTACCACGAAATGGGTAGACTGTTTCCATGACTGATGCTTCTGCCGATCCGGCGGCCCTGGGGGAACTGATGCATACGGCATTCCGCGGACTGCGGAAGCGGTGGATGCAGCAGTTGGCCCCGTATGACCTGACGCCGCACCAGTTCCGGGCGCTGAGTGCAGTGGCCCGGGCAGCGGGGCACGGGCCCGAGGCGCACGGAGCGGCGCACGACGGTGCGCAGGACTCCGCCGACGCCGGCCGTGAGCCCGGGCTGCGGCTGAAGGAACTGGCGGAGCGGCTGCGCATTGCCCCGCGCTCGGCCACGGAGGTGGTGGACCAGTTGACCGCCAAGGGGCTGGTGGAGCGTCGGGCGCATCCCTCCGACCGCCGGGCTACGCTGCTCACGCTTACCGAAGCGGGGGAGGGGCTGCGGGAAACCGTGCTGGCGGACCGGAAGCGCGAGGCGGACGAGTTCTTTTCCGTTCTGGAGCCGGGGGACCGGGCGGAGTTGGCGCGGATTCTGGGGGAACTCGGCGGTAGCGGGGATGGATATTCCCGGAACGCAAACACAATGGAAAGCTAAGCAGCCTGATTTTCTCCTGTGGCGGTCATTCTGTTAGATTTCGAACGGGGAATTTCACGCGTTGCTGCGTGCCTTCCTTGGCGGCAATTTGCCGGCGATTGAACAAAGTCTCGATATAAGGTCTCTACTTCATGTGTAAAACGAGCGGCAAGCCCCTCGTCCGGGTTGGTTTCGCAGCCCCGGCACGGCCCACAGTCAGTTCCCCGCCGCCCCCGGAAGAATCCGCCTGGTCCTTGTAGGGAAAACGGCGTAGAACTCCCGCGCAGAACCACTAGCGGCCCGTGTCGCTCCAATTCTCCGCCGGATGTCCGTGAACTTCCCGATCTCTTCCGTCCGCTGACCGCGCCGCCCATTAGCAACGTTTGCAGCGGGCTGCAGTCCGCTGCCAAGCCCTCAGGTCGGCATCGAATAAACCAACCGAAAGCAGGTGCAGGATGAATGCGCAGGCAGTAATTGAGCGCAACAATGTCCGGGTGCTTGGACGTCCAGATGGCCCTGTACTGCTGCTGGTACAGGGATTTGGCTGTGACCAGGTGATCTGGAATCGGATCCTGCCGTTCTTTACGGACACCTACAAAGTGGTGCTGTTTGATCATGTAGGAACCGGCGGTGCCGATCCGGAGGCTTACGACGCCGCCAAATACGCTGCCTTGGAAGGTTATCTGACGGACCTGACCGAGATTCTGGAGGTCCTGGAGCTGAAGGACGCCACCGTCGTCGGGCACAGCATCGCCGGCACTATGGCTCTGGCGGTCGCGGCCCGTAACCAACGGATTGCGCGTCTCGTTTTGCTCTGCACCTCGCCCCGCTACATCAATGACGACGGGTATATCGGCGGGTTCCGAGCGGAGGATATTGAGGGTGTCCTGAACGCCGTGGAGGCCAACTACCCCCTATGGGCAAGGGCGATGGCTCCGGAGATAGCGGGCGACGATTCTGACTCCGAGGTCAGCGTGGAGCTGGCGGACAAGATGTGCCGCCTGCACCCAGAGTATGTTCGGAACTCCCTGCAGATGTCCTTTGCCACGGATGTCCGGCAGGTGCTCCCCGACGTGTCTGTCCCGGCCTTGATCCTGCAGTCGAGGGCGGACCCGCTGACCCCGGAACCGGCGTCGCTGTTCCTGCACAACCATCTTCCTGACAGTACCCGCGTGGAACTCGAAGCCCGCGGAAACATGCCACACCTCAGCGCACCCCGGGAGACGGCGGAGGCCATTCTCGAGTACCTGTTGGTGACTGCCCGTGCCTAGCTCTGCCGGTAAGGACATGGGCGCCGCCGGGGGCGCCGACTATGAGGAACACTTCCATTCGGCTGCCTCCGGATATCTCGTCCTCACCACGGACGGAACGATCCTGGATGTCAACCGGACTCTGGCCTCATGGACCGGGCGCTCCAGGGAGGGGCTGCTCGGCGGCAACATCATTGACCTGATGCCCGTGGGGGACCGGGTGGTATTCGCTTCCTATGCGGTTCCTCAGCTGGCCGTGGCGGGATGCTTCAACGAAATGGCGGCGGAGCTGGTGTCCGCAGACGGGGAGCTGATTCCGGTTCTCCTCTCCGGGGTGCGCTCGGAAGAAAAAGACGCCCGAGACGGGGCAGGCGTGGACCGGATCGCCGTCTTTAACGCCTCCGAACGCAGGCTCTACGAGCGGGAACTGGTGGCTGCCCTGCGCAAAGCTGAGGCGGCTGAAGCAGCGCGGGCCGCAGCGGAAGAAGAAACCCGGGAAAAGCAGAAGGCACTGGAGGAGAAAGACCGCGTCCTGCAGGCGAACCTGACGAAGAGCAGGGAGCGCGAAGCCTTGCTGGAAACGGTGCTGAACACGATCGACGTCGGCCTGCTTGTGGTGGACGCGCAGGGCAAGACCGTGCTGACAAACGCCCATCTCCAGTCCGCCTGGAACAGGGTTCAAGGGGAAGTCGCCCCGGGCGGGGAACGGCCGATTTTTGGTCCGGACCGCGTCACGCCCCTGTCCGACGCCGAGAGTCCGGTGAGACGGGCCGTCGCGGGCGAGTCCTTCTCGAACCGGTTGGTATGGTTCGGTTCCTTGGACTGTGGAAACCAGATAGCCCTCAACGTCTCCGCCCGGCCCATCAGGACGGAAGGAGCGTTTTCCGGCTCGGTGATCGCCTACAGCGACGTCAGCCGGTTGGTCCATGCCGTCGCGGCCCAGGAGGAATTCGTGGCGAGCGTGTCCCACGAACTGCGGACCCCGCTGACCTCGATCATGGGTTACCTTGACCTCGCACTGGACGAGGAGGGGCTGTCGCCGGAGGTGACCTCAGCGCTGAATGTTGCGCTGCGCAACTCGGAACGGCTGTTGGCGCTGGTGTCCGATCTGCTGTCCGTAGCGTCCGGAGCCACCAAAATGGACCGCCGGCCGGTGAACCTGGCCGAAATCGTGCGGGCAGGCGTGGTGTCCGTATCCCCGAAGGCCGCTGCGGGACGGGTGGACCTGGTGTCGGAGGTTCCGGCGTCGCTGACCGTTGACGCGGATCCGCAGCGCCTGGCCCAGGTGGTCGATAACCTGCTGTCCAACGCCGTGAAGTACTCCCCTGACGGGGGGACAGTGACAATCCGCCTCCGGCAGGACGAGTACGCGGTCCGCCTTTCCGTTGCAGACACCGGGATCGGAATGACCAAGGCCGAACAGGAAAAGGTATTTACCAAGTTCTTCCGGTCCCGCCGTGCTGTCGCCTCGGCTGTGCCCGGGGTCGGCCTGGGCCTGGTGATCACCAAGAACATTGTGGAATCGCACGGGGGAAAGCTGAGTTTCGTCAGCAGCCCGGGGCAGGGAAGCGAATTCACGGTGTCCCTGCCGCTGGCAGCGGAAACGGCGGCCGGAATCAGTCCCGCTCGTTGAGCTTCTTCAACAGGTCGGTAAGGTTCTGGAGCTCGGCCCGAGTCCAGCTGCCGAGCCGGTCCCGCAGGAGGGCCCGCTTCGCAGAATGTGCATTCTCGAAGCGGACCCGACCCTCCGGAGTAAGGTCCAGCAGCTGGACCCGCCCGTCGGAAGGGTTCGCCCGGCGGACCACCAGGCCCAGGGTTTCCAGCTGGGACACCGTGCGGCTCAGCAGGGCCTTGTCCACCTGAAGGGCCTCGGCCACGCTGCCCTGCGGACATTCGCCGCCGCGGTACAGGGTCATCAGCACCGTGAACCCCAGCGGCTGCAGGCCCGGATGGACCGCCGCGGCGGCGTCCTTGAACGTCCCCCGCGCGGCGGCAAGCATCATCGAAAACTCGCGTTCCACTTCCAGGACGGCGGACTCGAAGGTGATGTTGTCAGCGTCCCCGGCTGCCGACGTCGTCACCCTATGCGTTGTTCTTTCCCGCCGGAACATCCTTTCCGGGCGTTACGTCCGGATTCTGCCCGGCGGCTTCTTCGGATACAGCGGCTACCGTCTCTGCGGCAGTCCGGGAATCAGTCGCCTTCCCGGCATCCTTCCCGGACGCCGCAGCAGCTTCTTCGGCCTGCATCTTCTCGTGCCGGGTCAGGCTGCCCAGCGGCAGGTTCGGCAGGAAGAGCACGGCCAGCAGGGTCAGGACGCCCAGCGGAGCGGCGATCATGAAGATGTGCGCCACCGACGAGCCGTACACAGATTCCACAATGAGACGCACGGATTCGGGCAGGGAATTCACGTCCGGGATGCTGCCGGAGGCCAGCGATGCGGCGACCGCCTTGCCCTCCTCGCCCAGCGCGCCGATGGCGGCCATCAGTTCGCCCTGCTTCTCGGCCAGCCGGTCGGTCACCTGGGTGGCCAGCACCGCGCCCAGCGCGGAAACACCGACGGTGCCGCCGATAGTGCGGAAGAAGTTGATGCTGGAGCTGGCGACGCCGAGATCCCGGGTTGAAACATCGTTCTGCACCACGAGCACCAGGTTCTGCATCACCATGCCCACACCGGCGCCGAGGAGGAACATGTACAGGGAGACAAGCCCGAAGTTCGTGTCGTATTCGATGGTGCCCATGAGGACCAAACCCACCGTCAGCAGCACGGACCCGATCACCACGTAGGCCTTCCACTTGCCGCTCTTGGTGATCATCCTGCCCACGATCGTGGAGATGATCAGCAGGCCGGCCATCATCGGGATGGTCATCAACCCGGACATGGTCGCGGATGCGCCGCGGGCCAGCTGCATGTACTGGGACAGGAACACGGTGGTGCCGAACATGGCGACGCCGACGGCGAGGGACCCGACCACCGCGAAGGTGAAGGTCCGGTTGCGGAACAGGGTCAACGGGATCAGCGGCTCCGGGGCCTTCAGCTCCACGGCAACGAATGCCGCCAGGCCCAGCAGTGAACCGCCCACCATCCATGCGGTGGCAGCACTGGCCCAGCCGAAGTCGGTGCCGACCAGGGAAACCCAGATGAGCAGGCAGGACACGGAGGCCGAAAGCAGCACGATGCCGGCATAGTCGATCTGCACCTTCCGCTTCTTCAGCGGGGGCAGGTGCAGGGTCTTCTGGATCATCACCAGGGCGACGGCGGCCAGCGGCACCGCGACGTAGAAGTTCCAACGCCAGTTGACGGTGTCCGTGATGACACCGCCGATCAGCGGCCCGCCCACCGTGGACAGGGCCATCACGGCGCCGAACAGGCCCATGTACCGGCCGCGTTCCCGCGGCGAGACAATGTCCGCCATGACAATCTGGGTCAGCGCGCCGAGGCCGCCGGCACCGATGCCCTGCACCACGCGCATGGCGATCAGCCAGTCGGTGTTATGCGCGAAACCTGCCGCGGCGCTGGCGACAATGAAGATGATCAGGGCCAGCTGGATCAGGACCTTGCGGTTGAGCAGGTCTGCGAGCTTGCCCCAGATCGGGGTCGAAACCGCGGTGGCCAGCAGGGTGGCGGTGACCACCCAGGTGAAGGCGGCCTGGTCGCCGTCGAGGTCCGAAATGATTACCGGCAGCGAGGTGCTTACCACCGTGTTCGCCAGCATTGAGACGAACATGCCGAGCAGCAGGCCGGTCAGGGCCTGGAGAACGGCGCGGTGCTTGCGTTTTGCTTCAGCCCGCGCCTCGGCTCGGGTTGCGGGGACAGCGCCCTGCGGGGCAGGGGAAACGGGCATGGGGTACTCCAAAAAGCCGAACGACGGTCAAAAGTTGATTTAAATCAACGGTACGTCCGGGGTTTTTGCCGTCCTGACCATATGCGCCTTCCGGTGACTGATCTCATGGGGAAAGGTGACGAGGTCCTCTTCCAGCTGCGGAATCGGCGCACGCCACAAAGCCGGGCACAATGAAGGGTGGCTGAGATTCCGTTTTCCAAGGGGCACTGATGAGCAATACCCTGCATGGTTCGTCCACTTTTCCGCCGCACCACCCGGTTCCGGAGCCACGCTTCCGGGTGTCCCGGGACGCGCTGCGGGCCTCCCTCTGGTTCTGGCCCACCTGCGCCTCGCTCGCGGCGGTGCTGCTGACCCTGCTGCTGCTGCAGGTCCGCCCGGACGACGACGTCGCGTGGGCACGGTGGATCTGGCCCACCGGTGTCGACGCCGCGAGCAGCCTGCTGCAGACGGTGGCCACCAGCGTGATGACGGCGGCCACTGTGACCTTCTCGCTGACCGTGGTGGCGCTGCAGCTGGCCTCGCAGCAGTTCTCGCCCCGCCTGCTGCGCGAGTTTGCCCGGGATGCCCGCACCCAAACCATTTTGGGTGTGCTGATGGGAACCTTCATGGTGTCCATCACCGGCTTGCACGGCATGGATGCGGACCGAGCCGTCCCCGTGCTGGTGGTGGGCCTGGTCTATGTACTGGGTATTGCCAGCGGTGTGGTGCTGCTGCTGTTCATCGGGCACATCACCCGGTCGCTCCGGGTGGACACCATGATGCTCAACGCGCATCAGGGCTGCCTGGCGGTCCTGCGCGAAACCTATCCCGCGTCCGATATCGGCGAGGTGCAGGACTTTCCTCGGCCCGACGGCGGCACGCCCGTTCCGGTCGGCCGCAGCGGCATCGTGCAGGCAGTGCACGCGAAGCCCCTGGTCCAGACGCTGCACGAACACGGACTGACTATGCGGATGGAGGTGCAGCCCGGCGACCACGTCACCATCGGAACGCCGGTGGCCCGGGTCTGGAGCGACGACGGCGGCCCGGTCCCGCTGGGTGCCGTGCGCGAGTCCCTGGCGGCTGCACTGGAGATCGGCTACGAACGGACTCCGGAGCAGGACGCCGCGCTGGGGCTGCGCCAGCTGACCGACATTGCGGTCAAGGCCACTTCCCCGAGCATCAATGACCCGATCACTGCCGCCCACGCACTGGGCTACTGCGCGGATTTGTTGGTGGATATCTCGCACCGGCGGCTCGGCCCCGAGGGGCAGCAGGATAACGACGGCGTTCTTCGACTGGTTACCGTGGGCCGCGACTACCGGTACTTCATGGACCTGGTCTGCGGCCCGGTCCGGCGCTTCGCCGATTCCGAACCGATTGTGCTCACCGCCGTGCAGCGTCTGCTGCGTGACTGTGCGGCCAATGCCGTCAATGACGACCAGCGCGAGGAGATCCGCCGGCAGTCCTCGCTGGTGCTCGAGAACACGTCGCGGAACCTTGCGGTGGCTGACGAGCAGGAGGTCCGCGATATGGCCCGCCGGGTGGAGGAAGCCCTCGTGGGGGACCTGGAGTCCGCCTTTGCGGACCGGGCGGGGGAGACCAGGTCCGTCTAGGGAAGCAGTTCCATGGCTAGGACGAAAATGCCCATGGCCAGTACGAAGAACCCAAAGCCACGGCGCAGCGCGGCCTCCGGAATACGTCCTATCAGCCGGGCGCCGATCAGTGACCCGACGATGGCCGCCGCGGTCACACTGCCCACCAGAGCCCAGTCCAGAGACACAGTGGTGAGGTAACCGGCCAGTCCCGCGAAGGACTTCAGGGAAATGACCACCAGCGAAGTTCCCACCGCCACGGGCATGGAAAGCCCGCCCAGCAGGGCCAGCGCCGGGACCACGAGGAAGCCGCCGCCGGCTCCCACCAGGCCGGTCACCAGACCCACGGCAAGGCCTTCGACAATGACCTTCCCTACCGGGAGCTCTTTGCTATGGGATTCCACGGCTCCGCCCCTGCGCCCGCGGATCATCGCCACCGAAGTTGCGATCATCATCAGGGCGAAGGCGACCATCAGCACCGCTCCCGGTATCCGTCCGCCAAGCAGGCCGCCGCCAAACGCGCCTGCCATCCCGGCCGCGCCGAAGAGCAGCCCGGTGCGCCACTTCACCCGGCGCCGGCGGGCGTGCCTGACGGCGCTGAAGGCCGAGGTCACGCCGACCACGAACAGCGAAGAAGCAATGGCCTCGCGGGGGCTCATGCCGGCCACGTAGGTCAGGATCGGGACGGTGAGGATGGACCCGCCGCCGCCGAGCAGGCCGAGCGAGAGCCCGATCAGCACGGAAAGCAGGAGGGTCGCGGCGAGGGTGACGGTCATGGATGGTGTCCTTGGAAGAGGGGGAGCGGTAGTGGGGGCAGGCGGGTTAGCGGACCGCGGGCAGCTGGCTGATGACGGACTGTGCCGTGGGCTCGGACGCCGCCTTGTTCCAGGGCATCTTCGACAGGGCCTGGCCCATGGCGCAGGTGTTGGTCGCAGCGGAGAATGTCAGCCCGGCGCCGATTCCTCCGGCCAGCAGGCGCACCTTGGGGGAAATGAAACGCCCGCCGGCGAGGCCTGCGATCACCAGGGAGCCTGCCGCCATGCGGACCTGGCGTTCCAGCGACCAGCGCTGGGCACCGCGGACGACGTCGCCGCCGGCCGCTGCGAAAGCGGGCACGCCGCCGGTGAGGACCCGGGCGTTGGCGACGGCAGCACCGGCGAGGTGTCCACGAGCTTGCTCGGCGCGGACGCCGGACTGGCAGACCAGCACCACGCGGTTGCCCAGGCGTTTGGCCAGCTCGTCGGCATGTTCGGCCAGCAGCGGCAGCGGCACGTTGTAGGAGCCGGGGATGTGCATGCTCTCGAACTCGGCGGCGGAGCGGACATCGAGGATCGCGAGGTCCTCGTGCCGGGTCATCCAGTTTTGCAGGGTGGCGGCGTCGAGGTCTGTCACAGGGGAAGCGGAGGAGGCCATGGGGCCCTCATTTCTGTAGGCGGGTAGTTCTGCGGGAAACCCGGAGCGAAACCCCTGGGGGTATACTTCCGGTAAGAAAATCACCACTGGAGGAGAAGTCCATGCAGCTGGATAACAGCGAACTCGCGCCCGTCATCAACCGGCTGAAGCGGGCTCAGGGGCAGCTGACCGCGGTTACCCGCATGCTCGAGGAGGGGCGGGACTGCAAGGACATCGTCACGCAGCTGGCAGCTGTGTCGAAGGCACTGGACAAGGCAGGGTTCGCAATTATCGCGGCCGGCCTGGAGCAGTGCCTGCTCAATGATGACGGTTCGATGGACAAGAAGGACCTGGAAAAGCTCTTCCTCTCCCTGGCCTAAGCGGCAGGGGCGGCGGTAGCCCGCCGCTCCTGCCATCGGGAAATCAGCTGTTAATGCGGGCCTACATGCTGGACCAGCCGGCGTAGCTGCCATCCAGTTCGACGACGTCGTACCCGGCCCGGCGCAGGGCGCTGGCGGCCACGGAATTACGCACCCCGCTCTGGCAGTACGTCACGATGGCGCCCTCGTCCGGCAGCCGTTCCAGGTTCCAGAGCACCCGGCCGGCGCTGAGCTGCTCCGATCCGGGAATGTGTCCGGCGGCGTGCTCGGTGCGGTTGCGGACATCAAGGACCAGAGCTGCGTCAAAGCCGTCCAGCTCCTGCGGCTGGATCAGCCGCGGCGTGGTCTGCGGCAGCCCGTCGATGGTGGTGGTGAATCCGGCCACCCGGTCAATGCCGACCCGGACCAAGTGGTCCCACATTTCCTGCGCGGACTCCTGATCGGCGGCGAACAGCACCAGCGGGCGGCTGTCGGTTTCGGGGTCCACGGCCCAGGCGCCAAAGCTGGCGGTCTTGGTGCCTGCGGGGATGTTCACTGATCCGGTGACGGTTCCCTTGTGGACCTGTCCGTGTGGACGGGTGTCTACGAAGGTGAGGGTGTCCTGTGCCAGTCCGCGGGCGACGTCGTCGGCCGGGAGTTCCTGCAGCGGGGCGCGTTCGCCCATCACAGCCGGCCCCTGCCGGTTTTCGCGCTTCATCCGGGCGAAGTAGGCATGGGCATCGGGCTGGCCGTCGAGCAGTTCATCCACGAAGCCCTGCTCGTCATTGGCGGCAAGGTAGTGGCCCCACCATGCGTAAAGACGTTCGTAGCCCACGGTGGTGGAGGGGAGCGCGCCCAGCGCCTTGCCGCAGGCGCTGCCCGAGCCGTGGCTGGGGTAGACCTGAACGTGGTCAGGCAGGGTCAGGAACTTCTCCTGCAGGCTGCGGAAAATCTGCCGGGCGCCTTCGAAGCGGGTGTCCACGCCCCCGGCGGCTTCATCCAGCAGGTCGGGCCGGCCCAGGTCTCCGGAAAAGACAAAGTCACCGGAGAGCAGGTAGCCGGGTTCGCTGCTGAAGGCGCCGTCGGTCACCAGGAAGGAAAGGTGTTCCGGCGTGTGGCCAGGGGTGTGCAGGGCCTTGAGGGTGATATTGCCGAGGGGAATGGTGTCACCGTCGTGCAGGCGGGCTGCCTCGAAGCGGTACTGCCAGTCTGTGCCGCCTTCGCCGGAAACGTACATGTCGGCGCCGGTGGCGGTCGCGAGCTCGCGGGTGCCGGAGAGGTAGTCGGCATGGATGTGCGTCTCGGTCACCGCGACAATGCGCATGCCGTTGGCGGCGGCGAGCTCCAGGTAGGTGTTGATGTCGCGGCGGGCGTCCACCACCACGGCCTCCCCCTGGCGCTGGCAGCCGATGAAGTAGCTAGCCTGGGCCAGGTCCTCGTCATAGATGCGTTCGAGCAGCATGGAATCTCCTTTTCTAGACACCCCCGGGGGTATCCGTTCTGCTTCGACGGTAATACCTAGGGGGGTATGCAGGCAAACTCAGTGGTTGCTGCTTTGCATACCCTAGGGGGTATCTGCCACCATGGTGGAGGGGCGCAGTGTCCCGTAGGAATTCGAGCCAAGGAACAAGCAGAATGTGCCGAGCAGTAACGTGCCGCAAATGCGGCAAGACCACGTGGGCCGGGTGCGGAAACCACGTTGACCAGGTGATGCGCGGGGTGCCGAAGGCGGACCGCTGCAGCTGCGGAGCGGACGCCGTCAAAACGCCGGCCGGTGCGCAGTCCGCCGGCGGATGGCTGGGGAAGCTGTTCGGCAGGAAGTAAGCAGGGCCGGCCTAGCGGCCGTCGGGCTGTATCCCGTGCCTGATGGTCAGGACGGCTTCGGGGGTCACAGCGATGCCGGCGAAATCCTGCAGCGCCAGGCAGACCTCTTTACTGCGCCCTCGGCGGTCGGCGAGGTCCGCTGCGTCCTTGGCAGCTTGCTCACGCTCGTCCGCACCGTAGCAGTAGGCGGTGTCCTCGACAGGGGAGTTGGCGTTGCAGTTCGCCAGTATGGTGGTGCCGCGCTCACCGTCCGCCCTGGAGTCGATGATCTCGTAGTAGGGCTCCCCGATCTTCTTCCAGACGGTGCCGGCGATCACGAGGAACTCGTCCGCGGCACTGCGGGCGGCCTCCTCTGCAGCTGATTGGTCCTTCGTCCGGGAGAGTCCGTGGATGTGGGCGGAAAGGTCTATGACCTCCCGGGCGTCCTGGCCCAGGCTAACGAACCAGTGCCCGCCTCGGATGCGGAGCGATTCGCCGGAGTATTCGCTTCCAGGCTCATAAACGCCGGCGACCGGAGCTTCGGAGATGTCCACGGATTCCACGTCCATTCGGGTTTTGAAGACTGTATCCGGGCGCTGCCAGGGCAGGAGCTTCTTTCGCTGAATGTTGACGCTGAGACTGACGGTGGTCATGCTTCCTCGATTCCGTGCGGGGCAGGTATCCGTACATTGTCTCCGAGAGATCCCCAAGCCGCGCCTTCTGCCACCGCAGGCGAGGCTGTGGCAGGCTGTCGCCATGGAAACCAGCACCGGCATGCCTTCCTGGCCGTCCGTCGACCCGCAGCACGGAAACGTGCGCCTCCGCGCCTTCCGGGATGAAGACGTGGCAACGGTCATGGAGATGTCCCGGGACGAGTATTTCCCCGCCATCGGCACCCTGGCCGGGAACGCCAGCGCTGCACAGGCGCTGGAGTGGGTGGAGCGGCAGCGGAACCGGTACGCGGAGGGCGCCGGCTTTTCCTTTGCGGTGGCCGACGCCGGCACCGACCGTTGCGTGGGACAGCTGGGGCTGTGGGTCCGCGAGCTGGAGAAAGGCCGTGCCCAGGCGGGCTACGGGATTACGCCGTCGGCCCGCGGCCGCCGGTTCGCGGCCTCGGCGCTCCTGGCCGCGTTGGAGTTCGCTTGGACCATGCCGGAACTGCACCGTGTAGAGCTGTACATCGAGCCGTGGAATACCGCCTCGATCCGCACCGCCGAAATTGCGGGTTTTGAGCAGGAAGGACTATTGCGCAGCTACATGGAGATTTCCGGACAGCGGCGGGACCTGCTCATCTATGGAGCGGTCAGGGGATGCAAGGGGTAGCCGGTGCCCGGGACGGTGTGTCAGCAATCTTCCGCTCCGGTGCACACATGGCTCCCGTCCGTTGACTCCCTGCCCTGCGGAAGCGGACAGTTGAGGCATGCCAGGCATCGCCGCACCCCTCTGGGGTTCTCTGACCGAGACCGTCCAATCGGGCTGGTGTCCGGGACTGGTGGCAGGGGTCCGGATCAACGGGCAGACCGAAATCTTCGCCACCGGGTCGCTGGGACTTGACCAGTCCGAGTCGATGGAAGAGGACACCCCGTTTCGCATCTCCTCACTGAGCAAGCTGATCGGCGGCGCCCTGGCTATGAGCCTGGTGGCCGACGGCACGCTCGGGTTGAACGATGAGGCCGGCCGCTGGCTGCCGGGGCTTGCGAACCTGCGGGTGCTGGCCACCCCTGATGCCCCTCTGACGCTGACCGTCCCGGCCCGCGGCCCCGTCACGGTACGCCATCTGCTAACCTTCACCGCCGGGCTCGGCGTCGACTTAGATCCGACACCCTATGTGGCTGCTACCCAGGATTTCCTCTGGGGACCCAACCCGCCGGACATGACCCCCGAGGAGTATCTGACTCGGCTCGGCAGCCTGCCCCTGGCATATCAGCCGGGGGAGCGCTGGATGTACCACTCCAGCGCGGACGTGCTCTCGGTCCTGCTCCCGGCAGCCACGGTCACGCCCCTGGATCAGCTGGTGCAGGAGCGGATCAGCGAACCGTTCGGGCTGACCGGCACCGGGTTCCCGACGGGCACCGAACATTTCCCGGTGGTGTACGCAGCCAACGACGAAGGCGGGTTGTTCGAGGCGGTGTCCTACCGGGATGCACTGGCAGGGCCGCCGAAGTTTGCCTCCCTGGCTGGCGGGATGGTCTCCACCGTGCCGGACTTCCTGCGCTTCCTCAGCGGGCTCGCGGATGACACGGTGCTGCCGGCCGAGCTGCGGCACCAGATGACTGCGGACCAGCTGACCTCCCTGCAGCAGGTCGGCGTGGCGGAACTGGCAGGCCCGGACGAGTCCTGGGGATTCATGACCGCCGTACAGACCGGACTGGGCGCGCCTTGGTCCGAGCCGGGCATGTGGGGATGGCTCGGCGGATCCGGGACCAGCGCCGCTGTCTATCCCAACGGAGACATCGGCGTCGTGTTCACCCAGCGGTTCCTGAGCGGCCCGCAGGATCATTTCGATTTCTTCTGGAAACCGTTCGGGGAGCTGCGGGGGAGTATTCGGGACACCGCTACATAGCTGGCCGCGGTCAGGTAAGTCTTCCTAGGCGAAGTGGGTTGCTACCTTGGCAGCGGTCACCGACTCGACCAGCCGTTCAGCCAGCTCGCGTAGCTTGATGTTCTGGTGGCTGGACGCCCGCCGGAGGATGCCAAAGGCCTCTTCCTGGCTGCAGCGGTTCTGTCCGGCAACGATACCGACGGCTACGTCGATGGCGGTGCGGGATTCCATGGCCTTGCGCAGATCGTCGCTGACTTCCTTGTGGTTCGCGATCTGAACGGCAACCTGCAGCGTGACCGCCGCTTCCTCCGCGTATTCCTCAACTGCACGCACGAAGTCATCGGTGAAGATGCCCGTGCTCTTGCCGTAGAGGTTCAGCGCCGCGCCACCGTCGTCACCAATGAGCAGGGGTACGGCGAGCATGGAATAACAACCCAGGCCGTGGATAGCCTCGAAATACTCGATCCAGCGTGAACCGGTGCGGGTATCGGCCACCAGGGTCAGCTCTCCGCTCTCCGCAGCGTAGAGGCACGGACCGTCACCGTACCCGTACTGGAGTTCATCGAGCTTATTGGCCTCGGTGCTGCTGCTGGCCACGGTCTGGGCGCGTTTGTCCCGCTTCAGGGTGATGCTGCTGAGCAGCTGGTTTGGGTCGCTGAAGAGTTCGGCAGCCTGCCCGGCGAAGGCTTCAAGAAAAAGCTCCATGCCCGGGTTGTCCAGAATGAGTTGCTGGAGCTGTGCCGCAACTGAGGTTCCACGAGTGAGGGCTGTCATTGCACCAGCTTACCCAAAAGGCGTATCCGGGCCACGGCGCGCGTCGGGGCCTTGCGGACGACGGCGCGCGGCGGCGGCAACGCGGCCTGAGGCCTAGGGCGTTACGCTCCGGAAGGGCGGATGAGCCCTAGGATAAACGCAATCCCGCAGCGCAGTAGAAACGCAGCTCAGTAGAAACGAGGCCCCGTGTCCACGCCCCGCTCCGACCCGCAGAATGCCCAGTACCCCTACCCTTCGACAACGGAAGCGGGGGATCAGCCCCCGACGTCGTCGACTCATTTCCCGCCCTACCTGATGTCTGCCCAGCGGCCCAGCGGGCGTGCAGCGGGGGAGAATTTCAAGAACCAGTCGCTCTTCTGCGGCGTGCTTGGTTTGGTTGCTGCTGGCTTCGTACTCGGTCCTATGGCGATTTACTATGCCCAAAAAGCCGAAGCACTGAATGTCCCGGCAACCGGGGGCAAGGTGCTCGGCTGGGTCAACGTGGTCCTCTGCGCCATCGCTGTGGCCTTCTTCCAAGCGATGATTTATTTCCTCGTGTTCGCTGCGTTGACCGGTTTCGGGGACCCCTACTTCTAAATGCTTGACCCTGACACAGTGGCAGGCAGGAGAACTGAGACATGTTATCCATCGGAGCCTTCGCGCAGATCGGCCAGGTGACCCACCGTATGCTGCGGCACTGGGACACCGCCGGGCTGCTCGTACCGGCCCACGTGAATGAGTTCAGCGGCTACCGCTCCTACGATCCCTCCCAGCTCGAACGGCTGCACCGGATCGTCGCCCTCCGCCAGCTCGGCTTCGGCCTGGAGGAAGTTGCCTCCATTCTCGATGCCGGAGTCGACGCCGACCGGATCGCCCGGATGCTTCGCATCCGGCGGGCCGAGGTGGAGAGCGAACAGCGGACGGCCGCCGCGAGGCTCCTCGACGTGGAACGGCGGCTCCACCTCATTGAAAAGGAAAATGCCATGTCCCAGATAGAAATTGTGCAGAAGTCCCTGCCCGCAGTCCGGCTGGCCGCCCGCACCGCCGTCGTCTCCGAACAGCACGAGGTGGCCGGCGTCGTCGGGCCGTTGTTCGACGCCGTGGCGGAGGCCTTGGCGCCCACGGGTGCTTCCCTGGATAAGCCGATCGCCCAGTATGAGGTGAGCGAAAACGGCATGCACATCGTTGCCGGGTACGCCGTTGCCTCTGCCGGTCCCGACGGCGTGGAGATGGTGGATCTGCCGTCCGTCCCGACGGCCATCTGCGGTGTCCACCTCGGCACCATGGACCACATAGGGGAAAGCTGGCAGGCGGTGCATACAGAGACTATTGCCCGCGGTTTTGTACTCTCGGGCCCGTGCCGCGAGGTGTATCTCCGCGCAGTGTCCGATGACCAGGCGGACTGGGTCACGGAGCTGCAGCAGCCCGTCCAGCCGGCATAAGGCGACCGCGGACCGGCACGACTTGTGCCGGTCCGCGGAACACCGCGGGTTTAGACGTTGTAGATCTTCCCGGCGGTGATCCCGCCGTCCACTACGAACTCCGCGCCGGTGGAGAAGCTGGACTCGTCGCTGGCCAGGAAAACGACCACGCTGGTGACCTCTTCCGGAGCAGCCGGCCGGGTGAGGGTGGTTTCCGAGAAATCGATGGGCTTCTGCCGGCCCATCACGGCGGTCATCGGGGTCTGGATGGACCCCGGGTGCACCGAGTTGACCCGGACGTGGGACGCGGCGAGTTCCAGTGCGGTGGACTTCGTCAGCCCGCGCAGGCCGAACTTCGACGCCGTGTAGCCATGCATCCCGGCGATGCCTTCCAGCCCGGCGGTGGAGGAAATGTTGATGACCGACGACGGCGCGGACGCCTTGAGCGCCTCGACAGCTGCGGACATGCCGAGGAAGGGGCCGGTCAGGTTGATGTCCAGGGCCCGCTGCCAGCGCTCTGCCGGGTATTGGCCGAGGGGGCCGCCGTCAAGGATGCCGGCGTTGTTCACCAGGATGTTGAGCTTGCCGAAGGTGTCCACTGTGGCTGCCACGGCAGCGGCCCAGTCCTCGGCGCTGGTGACGTTCAGATGTACGTAGCGGGCGGCGTCGCCCAGTTCCGCGGCCAGGGCGGCACCGGCGTCGTCGTTAATGTCGGCAATCATCACCTTGGCGCCTTCACGCACGAAAGCCCGCGCGTGGGAGGCGCCCATACCGCTGGCTGCGCCGGTAATCAGGGCTACTTTGTCTTTGAGTCGTTCGCTCACGGTTGGATCCTCCTGGTTGAATTGCCGGTTTGCACGGCACGTTCCCGCTGGGTGGGGCGGGGCCCATTTCGATCGTACGGCGGCAGAATCGGGCGGAATCCGGCGGAGGGGCCCCGTTGTGGGCAGTGTCATATCCGCGGTAAACCCTTTAGGCTCCTGCTCATGGCATCCCTGATCTCCCACACATCCTTCGACAGTCTCGACGCCTACGGCCAGTCCGTATTCTGGGGCCGGATCCTCGGCTTCCGGGAAGACCCGGAGGAACCGAACCGGCCGGGCGAAGAGGAATGCATGATCTTCTCCGAGGACGGCACGCAACGGCTGCTGTTCATCGAGGTTCCCGACGCCAAGCAGATCAAGAACCGCGTCCATCTGGACCTGAAGCCCGCAGAAGGTACCCGCGACCAGGAACTCGAGCGCCTCCTGGGGCTTGGGGCCCGCGAAGTTGATGACCGGCGTAACGCGGACGGCACCGGGTGGGTGGTGCTCGCCGATCCCGAGGGCAACGAATTCTGCATCCTGCGCAGCGATGAGGAGCGCCGGGTGTCCGCGGCAGCAGTTTAGGACCGCTGATCAGAAGCGCCCGTGCCTGAGCGGAACTGCCGGAACATAATCTCACCGTCCGGTGCCGAGTCCGCGCGGAGACCCTCCCGCCTGCGGCTCACCGCTTGTAGTCTCGAAAGGCCGACGGCAGCCGATTGATCGCAGCATCCCCGCAACCACCCGGGCACCCCGCCAAGCCCGTTCGTCCAGGGAGGCATCATGCAACTGGAACCGCGCAGGCCCAGCACCAAGGGACCGGCACACATGTTCACCGGCGACGTTTGGTTCGAAGTCATTGCCGCACCTCAGCCGGCACCGTCCCGGATGCGGGTCAACGCCGTGCACTTTGCTCCCGGTGCCCGCACCGCCTGGCACGTCCACGCCGTCGGGCAGACCCTGCACGTCACCGAAGGCTACGGCCTGATCCAGTCCCGCGGCGGGGACGTTCTGACGATGCGCCCCGGCGACACCGTCTACACCCCGCCGGGCGAGTGGCACTGGCACGGCGCCGCCCCGGACAACCTCATGACCCACCTGGCCATGTGGGAGGCCCCGCCCGACGACGGCGCGGAGGCCGACTGGGGCGAGCTCGTCACCGACGAGGAATACGGTGCGCGGCCCTGACCCCGGAAGACCACCGAAAGGAAAACCGATGGAAAACGTCACCCTGAACAACGGCGTCGAAATGCCGATCCTGGGCTTCGGCGTGTACCAGGTCCCGCCGGGCGAGACCGAAGAGGCCGTCAGCAACGCGCTGGCCGCCGGCTACCGCTCGCTGGACACGGCAGCGGCCTACCAAAACGAAGACGCGGTGGGGCGTGCCGTTCAGAAGAGCGGTCTGGCGCGCAATGAACTGTTCATCACCACCAAGCTCTGGATCCAGGACAACGGCGAGGCCACCACCACGCGCGCCTTCGAGACTTCGCTGCAGAACCTGGGCACGGAATATGTGGACCTGTACCTAATCCATCAACCCTTCGGCGACGTCTACGGCGAGTGGCGGGTGATGGAACAGCTTTACAGCGACGGCGCCGCGCGGGCCATCGGAGTTTCGAACTTCACCCCGGATCGGCTGATCGATCTGATCATGCACCACGACGTGGTTCCTGCCGTGAACCAGATTGAAACCAACCCGTTCTACCAGCGGGCCGTCGAAAACCAGCTGATGAGCGACCGCGGCGTCCGGCACGAATCCTGGGCGCCCTTCGCGGAGGGGAAGAACAATCTCTTCTCCGATCCCACGCTCTCGGCCGTCGGCGAGGCCCATGGGAAATCCATTCCCCAGGTAGTGCTTCGCTGGCTGATTCAACGCGGGATAGTGGTTATCCCGAAATCGGTCCGGCCGGACCGGATGGCGGAGAACTTCGACGTGTTCGACTTCGAGCTCAGCCCACAGGAAATGGCCTCCATCGCGGACCTCGACACGGGGAAGTCTCTGTTCTTCGACCACCGGGACCCCGAGGCCGTGGCCCGCTTGAGCGGGGTCACTTTGGACTAGTTTCGGGCGCCCGGTGCAGGTCCCGCACGAGGTAGAGCCACGGGAAGGACCGGCTGCCCACCTCCCAGCCGTCTGTTTCGTAGTGGGAGGACGGCCTGGTCCAGAGCACGCGGCGGTGTTCCCACTGGGTATCCGTCTGCAGCATCCGGTGCCGGAGCATGTCGACGCCGATGGTGCGCCAGCCCAGCCGTCCGGCCAGTTCCAGCTCGGGCAATTCATCGAAGGCCGTAACCGGACCGAGCCAGCGCTCGCGGGAACCGGGGGCCTGCTCGTCAGGCCGTGCACCGAAACGCTGCTGCACCGCCTGCCGGGTCATCCCCAGCTCCCGGCCCAGCGCGGCCCAGCTGACTCCCGCGCTCCGCGCCGCCGCGACTGCCCGGTGCTGCAGCTGCTGGCTTGCCTGCTCGGCGGCCCCTGCCCTGGCCACCAGGGCGAGATGGTCCGCCGCGGTGAGGGTCCCGGCGTCGTCGTAGTCACCGAGAATCAGCGCGCCGATCTGTTCCTGCAGATCCGTGACCGGACCGCCGGTCACGGCTGTTCCCCTGCATCGCGGCTGGGCAGCCAGTACTCCCTGCCGCTGCTGTCCTTGTTTCCCCGCCGGACCAGCGTGACGGCAAGGTACACGCTGAGCACGATCAGGGCGCCGCCGCCGCCCTGGCAGAGTCCCTTTGGGAAGCCGTGCAGATCGAGTAGCAGCCAGGTCGCAAATAGTGCGACCCCAACCAGAAACATGAGTGCGGAGTAAACGGCGGTGAAGATGCGGAAAGTTCTCATGGTGTCAATCAAAGCTTGACACCATCGGAACGTCAAGTGTTTGTTGACACTTTCTTTTCATGGCTCCCGGTACTCGCGTATTGGGGGTCCGCGGCGGCTAGGGTGCGGGCATTGGTGCGCCACGAACGGCACACCGCCAGGAAAAGGAGTGGAACATGGGACATTCAAGGCTGTCGTTGTGGTCAACCGGGTCGGTGCTGTCCATCGGATCGAAGAATTCTGTGTTGTCGATCGGCAGTGTGGGATCAGCGTGTTCGATCGGTTCGATCGGATCGTTTGGGTCGGTGCTGTCCATCGGATCTGCGCTATCCGCGGTGGCGGTGATGTCCTGGCTGTCCGTCGGGTCGATCATGTCGTCGCGGTCGAAAGCGGGGGTCATGGCCGCGGGCAAGGCCTAGCCTGCGGGCGTCCAAGCTGTGACCGTCAGATAGCCGGGTTCCGCCAGATCGATGTCTGCCTCCAGTTCCTGCCGCTGGGTCCCGGAGTAGGGGGCCACCAGCAAGGTGCCTACCCGGACCATGCCCGCCCCGGCCGTACCGCGCCAGCCGATCGAGGCCGTGGCTGCTTCCCCCGGGGCCAGCGTCACCGGCTGCACCGGAGGATCCTCGGTCATATGGGAGCCGCCGTGCACCGCGGTGATGCCCATGACCCAGCCATCGCTGCTCTCGAAGTCCAGATCCGGGTAGCCCTGCACCGTGCAGGACCGTGTTCCTGTGTTTCGCACGGTGATCTGCGCTGCCCGGTGGCCCGTGGCCGCATCCCACCCGCCGATCGAGGACTCGACTTCTTCACCGGTGCACCACAGCGGATCCGGCTCGGAGAGGGCGGCACCCACCGGGGCGGCACCGTAAACCGTTGGCTCCGGAGTGGGCGTCGCGACAGGCTCCGGGGCCGGTTGCGAGGGATCGCGGGCGGTGAGCGGAAGCGCAACCATCACGGCTGCGGAGAAAAGGGCGAATGCCCCCAAGGCCCAGCCACGCTGCCGAACCCGGGCGGTGGGGGCGGGTTCCTCCGGAACCCGGGCTGCGTGACGTTTCTCCGGCAGATGGGAACCCGCCCCGTCGGAGGCGGGTGCGGAAAGGAAGGTGGCCACGAGGGACGGCACCCAGCCCCAGGCAACCCCCCAATACGCTCCGGTGAGCAGTGAGGGCCCAAGCAGGTCAAAAATCCACTGTGCCCGGCCCAGGGGCCATTGGGCCAGGACCGAAGCCACGGCCAGCACCGCTGAACCGGCCACGGCCGCCAGCGTCACGCTCATCCAGTTGGCCAGGAAGAGCGCGCCCCGGGTACCGGTCTTCCTGCTATCGGGCAGGAGCACCAAGGTGAACGCGGCCACGGCCAGGGCTGTTAACCCGGCCACCAGCACCAGGCCGGAACCGTCCAGGAGAGATTTGATGCGGACAGGCATAGTGTCCGGGGAGACCAGTGAAGCCAGGTAGATCGGTATCCGGCCGTTCCCTGCGGTCAGCAGCGCTTCGAAGGCCCAGCCGGAAATCAGCCAGAGGACAGCCACGACAGCGGGTAGAAGGAGCGGCTTGAGTTTTTCTGCAGTGTTCCCCATGCAGCGAGGGTACCCCGTCGTCCTCTATCCGGATCCGGCAGCGTTGCGTGCGGGAATTAACGCACCGTTGCGGGCGCGAGCTGCCGCCGCAGCTCCGCGCACAGTTCCGCCAGCGCCTGCGGAGCGCTGCGGCACAGCCGCGGGAAGGCCAGGTAACCGTGCGGCATCCCTACATAGGTGGTGACGCGGACGGGAACGCCGGCCTTGCGCAGGGCTTCGGCGTAGCGCAGCCCGTCGTCGCGGATGGGATCGTGTTCGGCCACCTGGATCAGTGCCGGCGGCAGCCCGGTGTGGTCCAACGCCAGCAGCGGCGAGGCGTACGGGTTGCTGCGGTCCTCCAGATTGGGGACGTAGAGGCTGCCGTAGCGGAGAACGTCCTCCTTGGTGAGGATGGGTGCGTTGGCGTTTTCCTCGATGGACGGGCTGCCCAAGGTCATGTCGGTGGCGGGATAAATCAGTCCCTGGAACGCGATGGCGGGGCCGGACCGGTCCCGCGACATCAGCGTCAGCACCGCTGCCAGGTTGCCGCCGGCGCTGTCGCCCACGACGGCGAGCCGGCCGGCGTCGGCCTCCCATTCATCGGCCCGGGCGGCTACCTCGAGCAGTGCGGCATAGCAGTCCTCCGCCGCGGCGGGCCAGGGATGCGTCGGCGCCAACCGGTACTCGAGGGAAACGACGACGGCGCGTGCGTCCCGGGCAATGGTGCTGGCCAGCGAGTCATAGATGTCCAGGTTGCCGACCGTCCAGCCGCCGCCGTGGATCAGGACCACCAGTGGCAACGGACCGACGGCGTCCTTGGGACGGTACACCCGGACGGGGATCCGGCCCTCCGCACCCGCGGCGGTGTCGTCCTTCATTTTTACGCCGGATGCGACGCCGCCCAGCACCCAATCCAGTACCGGGTTGTGCTTGATGGTGCGCTGCTGGTCGGCGAGAATCTGTTCCTCGCTCTTGCGGGCTACGGAGGTCCGCGCCAGCAGCTTGCCCACCAGCCGTACCCGCAGATCAAGCTTTGCCATGTTCGTGCCTTTCCATCGGTCCTGCCGAGCTAGGCCTGAATATAGTCCTCCACAGCCTGCCCCGCTCGGCGGCGGCCGAGCCGGCGCCGTCGTCGTTCCCGTTAGCCGTTGCCGCTCCCGGAGTGACCGGGCAGAATCGGACCGACGACGAAGGTACGGGGCAGCGAGCCCCGGGCGCAGTCCCGGGCGGAGTCCCGGGCGGATGGAGCGGCAATGAGCGCGGACACCACAACGAGCACCGGCACCGGCGGAGCGTCGCACGCGGCGGACAGCCATGATGTGATCCGGGTGCAGGGTGCGCGGGTGAACAACCTGCGGGACATCAGCATCGAGATTCCCAAGCGGCGTCTGACGGTGTTCACCGGGGTGTCCGGCTCCGGCAAGAGCTCGCTGGTGTTCGGCACCGTGGCCGCCGAATCCCAGCGGCTAATCAATGAGACTTACAGTGCTTTTGTGCAGGGTTTTATGCCCTCCTTGGCCCGGCCGGAGGTGGACCTGCTGGAGGGACTGACCACCGCCATCATTGTCGACCAGGAACGGATGGGTGCGAATCCGCGCTCCACGGTGGGCACCGCCACGGACGCCAACGCGATGCTGCGGATCCTGTTCAGCCGGTTGGGGCAGCCGAACATCGGCCCGCCCAACGCGTATTCCTTCAATGTCCCGTCCGTGAAGGCCTCCGGCGCCATCACGGTGGAGCGGGGCGACGGCAAGACCCGGGCGGAAAAGGCGGTGTACAACCGGCTCGGCGGCATGTGTCCCCGCTGTGAGGGGACGGGAGCGGTCACCGACTTTGACCTGACGGCACTGTTCGACGGCGCGAAGTCGCTGTCCGAAGGGGCGATCACGGTGCCGGGCTACAGCATGGAGGGCTGGTTCGGGCGGATCTACGCCGGCTCCGGGTTCTTCAACATGGACAAGCCGATTGCAAAGTTCAATAAGCGCGAGCTGCATGACCTGCTCTATAAGGAACCCACCAAGATCAAGGTGGAGGGCATTAACCTCACCTATGAAGGACTGATCCCCAAAATACAGAAGTCGATGCTGTCCAAGGATCCCGAAGGGATGCAGCCGCACATCCGCGCCTTCGTGGAACGGGCCATCACCTTCAGCACCTGCCCGGAGTGCGACGGGACCCGGATCAGCCCGGAGGCAAGGTCCTCGAAGATCGGCGGCCTCAACATCGCCGATGTCTGCGCCATGCAGATCAGCGACCTGGCCGGCTGGGTGCGCGGGCTGAAGGAACCCTCGGTGGCGCCGCTGCTGGCCGGGCTGCAGCACCTGCTGGACGCGTTTGCGGAAATCGGGCTGGGCTACCTCTCCCTGGACCGGCCGTCGGGCACCCTCTCCGGCGGCGAATCCCAGCGGACCAAGATGATCCGGCACCTGGGCTCCTCGCTGACTGACGTCACCTACGTCTTCGACGAACCGACCATTGGCCTGCACCCGCATGACATTGCCAGGATGAACCAGCTGCTGCTGCAGCTGCGGGACAAGGGCAACACCGTGCTGGTGGTGGAACACAAACCCGAAACCATCGCGATTGCGGACCACGTGGTGGACCTGGGGCCTGGCGCCGGCACCGCGGGCGGCACCGTCACCTTCGAGGGGCCGCTGGACGGACTGCGGAAGAGCGGCACCCTGACCGGCCGCCACCTCGGGGACCGGGCCCGGCTCAAGGACTCGGTGCGGCCGGCGTCGTCGGCCCTGGAAGTGCGCGGTGCCGCCACCAACAACCTGTGCGACGTCGACGTCGACATTCCGCTGGGCGTGCTGGTGGTCCTCACCGGGGTGGCCGGCTCCGGCAAGAGCTCACTGATTACCGGGTCGGTGTCCGGGCGGGAGGGTGTGGTGACCGTGGACCAGGGCGCCATCCGCGGCTCCCGGCGCAGCAACCCGGCCACCTACACCGGCCTGCTGGAACCGATCCGCAAGGCGTTCGCGAAGGCGAACGGGGTGAAACCGGCACTGTTTTCCTCCAACTCCGAGGGAGCCTGCCCGTCCTGTAACGGCGCCGGGGTGATCTACACCGAGCTGGGTGTGATGGCCACGGTGGAATCCGTGTGCGAGGACTGCGAGGGCCGCCGCTTCCAGGCCTCGGTGCTGGAATATCGGCTAGGCGGGAAGGATATTGCGGAGGTGCTGTCCCTGTCGGTGGCCGAGGCGCAGGAGTTCTTCGGCGACGGCGAAGCCCGCACCCCGGCCGCACATAAGATCCTGAGCCAGCTGGCCGACGTCGGGCTCGGCTACCTGCATCTGGGGCAACCGCTGACCACGCTGTCCGGCGGGGAGCGGCAGCGGCTGAAGCTGGCCACGCACATGGGCGGCAAGGAAGCGGTCTTTGTGCTGGACGAGCCGACCACCGGACTGCACCTGGCCGACGTCGAGCAACTGCTGGCCCTGCTGGACCGGCTGGTGGATTCCGGGAAGTCCGTGATTGTGATCGAGCACCACCAGGCCGTGATGGCGCATGCGGACTGGATCATCGACCTGGGTCCCGGCGCCGGGCGGGACGGCGGGCGCATCGTGTTCGAGGGGACACCGGCGGATCTGGTGGCGGACGCGTCCACGCTGACCGGAGAGCATCTGGCGGCCTACGTGGCGGGGTGAAGTTTGCTGCCGGTTTGGGATTCTGCTGCCTGTTCGGGAAATCCCTCCACTGCGCAGTGGCAGGGATTTCCCCCTCTGGCAGGGAATTACCAAAGTGGCAGGATTTCCTAGACCCCTTCGACCGCAGGCAGCCGGGCCGGAATCATTTAGGACACCGGGCTGCGGGGCGCAAACATGATCACGGCGACCCCCGCCAGGCAGATCAGCGAGCCGAGGATGTCCCAGCGGTCGGGCCGGAAACCGTCGAAGACCATGCCCCAGGCCAGCGAGCCGGCCACGAACACTCCACCGTAGGCGGCCAGGATCCGGCCGAAGTGCGCGTCCGGCTGCAACGTGGCCACGAAACCGTAGACGCCCAGGGCCATCACGCCCAGGCCCGCCCACCACCAGGCCCGGTCCTCCCGCACGGACTGCCACACCAGCCAGGCTCCGCCGATTTCGGCGGCAGCGGCCAGGAGGAACAGCAGGATGGTTTTTGCAATGGTCATGGCATCCATCCTGCCGCAGGTTCGGAGGGGAGCGGGGGTGCGGGGGAGCGGGCAAGCGGCCGGCCGGCGAGCGTAGTTGGAGTTTGTGCTGCCGGTTTGGGAATTTGCTGCCGGTTCAACCTGGCAGCAAACCTCAAAGTGGCAGCATAAGTGCAAAACCGGCGGTTAGACGGCTGGTCGGGACGGAGGACCGACGCCGAAGTCTGGGAACCGCCGGATTTCCTGCACATTGTCGGAATCCCTGCAGTTTGTGACAATCCCCGCTCCGCGCAACGCAGGGATTGTCACAAACCGCAGGGATTTGCCCAAAACGCATGGAATCCAACTGCGTCAGGGGTGGTCCGGTGCGCAGGGTATTGTCACTCGGCCATGCCCGGCCCCGGGCTACATGCACCCCAGAGCCGGACCGGCCCGGTCACCAGCAAAGTCACACCGCCTGCGAACCCCGCACCCGGCGCCGGACCTCTCGGTACAACAGGGCCTCCACGGCAACCAGCCCGGCAACCAGGGCGGTAACGAGGAGAAGCGCCGCCAACGAGGTCAACGGCAGACCGACGGCTATCAACGCCAGCAGCAGTGCAGCCGTTCCCAACCGCCACTTCTTCCAGCCCCCGCCCATCCTCCGCCAGAAGGCCGCGGTCCCCAGCAGGTACAGTGCCGGGCCGCCGAACAACGCGAAGACCCCGAGGCTGCTCAGCCCCTTCCCCTCGTCCACATGCGCCAGCACGTCCTCTACCCCCAACGCCGTGAGGACAATGCCGGCCACGAGGGGCAGGTGCAGGTAGGTGTAGGCGACGACGGCGGCCGAAGACCGGGCGGATCCGCGCAGTGCGGCGAAGCGGTGTTCGGCCGCGACTGCCGTGACGTCGAAGTAGAGCCACCAAAGCCCGATGGACAAACAAATTCCCGCCGCCGCACCGGCAAGCACCGGTACGCTCACGGGCAGTTCGGAGGCGCCGACGCCGATGGACACGATGGATTCGCCGAGTGCGAGGATGACCACGAGCGCGTACCGTTCGGTCCAGTGCGCCGCCGAGTGGATCCGCCAGTTGCCGTGCCAGGAGATGAGGAAGGTGATCCCGGTGTCCAGCACCATGCCGGCCAGCCAGAACCAGGTCTGAGCGGTTCCGCCCAGCACCGCCCCGGTGACGACCAGCGCCGCCCCCAGGACGGCGGTGAAGGTCAGCTTGGCTATCTGGCGCCGCAGCGGCCGGTCGTTCCCGGACGCATACACGTACAGAACCAGGTGCAGGACCCGGACCGCAGAATAGGCCAGGGCAAGTACCAGCGGGCCGTGCAGGCCGCCGTCGAGGTCGTCGAACGCTTCCGGAATGGCCAGTGCGGCAATAAAGGCCGCCACCATGACGGCGGACAGGCCGAACCGCATCAACCCTTCATCGACGTGTGCCTGGTTGGCGAGCCAGGAAAAGGGCGCCCAGGACCACCACAGCAGGACCAGGATGACCATCCCCTGCAGCACACCCAGGAATGAATGCTCGTGCACCATGAACCCGGTGACCTGGGTAAAGGCGAACACGAACACCAGGTCAAAGAACAACTCAAAGGTGGTGACCCTGTGCGTTTCGTCCGAAATGCGGGCATGGGGCGGGCGCGGCAGCTGCGGCATGGCACAAAGAATAGGAGTCCGCGGCCCCGCCCAGAAGATGATGCGGGCTGAAAGCCGGGCGGCCCGCGGCAGCTACAGCGTCCGGATCGGGGTCCCGGCCAGGAAAGCCGAGATGTCCTCCACCACCTGCGGAAAGAACGTGCGGTAGTTCCCCTCGGTGACGTACCCGAGGTGCGGCGTTGCCAGGACGTTGGGCAGGTCCCGGAACGGGGAATCTGCCGGCAGCGGCTCTTCGGCAAACACGTCCAATCCGGCGCCGGCAATCGCCTGCCGCCGAAGGGCATCGAGCAGGGCGGCCTGGTCCACGATCCCGGCCCGCGAGGTGTTGATCAGGTAGGCGCCCGGTTTCATCAGCGCCAGCTCCCCTGCCCCGAGCAGTCCGCGTGTACGGTCGCTCAGCACCAGATGGATGGAGACGACGTCGGACGCCGCCAGCAGCACCTCGAGGGAGGGGGCCAGTCGGGCGCCGGCCGCCTCGGCCCGTTCGGCAGTGAGATTATGGCTCCAGGCCAGCACGTTCATCCCGAACGCCGCCCCCACCCGGGCCACCTGCATCCCGATTTTCCCCAATCCCAGCAGCCCGAGCGTGGCTCCGTGCAGGTCGGTGCCGATGGTCTGCTGCCAGGGTCCGCCGTCCCGCAGGGCAGTGGCTTCGGGCACCAGGTGCCGGCCCAGTCCCAGGACCAGAGCCCAGGTGAGCTCGGCGGGCGGCGTCGAGTTGCTGGCCGTGCCGCAGACGGTCACGCCCCGCTCCCGGGCCGCGGCGAGATCGATCGAGGCGTTGCGCGCGCCGGTGGTGACCAGCAGCTTCAGGCGGGGCAGCCGGGCGAGCAGGCTCGCCGGAAAGGGGGTGCGCTCGCGCATGACGACGACGACGTCGAACCCGGCTAGGCGCGCGGCGACGTCGTCCTCGGCCGCCAGATGGTCGGAGAAGACGGTCAGCTCCACCTGACCCTGCAGCGAAGCCCAGTCGGCGAACCGGGTGGCGGCGTGCTGATAGTCGTCGATCACTGCGCATGTAACGGTCATGGACTCTTCCCTGCTGGCGGTTCGCGGCTGGGAACAAGGTACCGCGGCCGGCGGCAATACCGCTCCCGGCTCCGGCGGGCCGACCGGAAGTGAGGCGGAAAGTGAAGCCGGAAGTTACACAGACCGTTCCGCTTGTGACCCACGTCATGTCTCCGGTACGGTGACTACACCGCCTGCGGTTCGACTATCGAACTTAGTGTTCAAATAACGAGCACCGCCGGGCGGGCACCTACGGCACAACGAAGTGAGGACCCCCGTGCAGTTCCACCACCACGGCTACGTATCCGGTGACCCCCGCATCCAGCCCGCCGCCGGCACCGGCGTCGACCGCCCCGCCGACCTGCCCGACGAAGTGGACGTGCTGATCGTCGGCTCCGGTCCCGCCGGTATGCTCACCGCCGCACAGCTTTCGCAGTTCCCCGGCGTCACCACCCGGATCGTGGAGCGCCGGGACAGCCGCCTCGCCATCGGGCAGGCGGACGGCATCCAGGCCCGCAGCGTGGAAACCTTCCAGGCCTTCGGCTTCGCCGAGGAAATCACCGCCGAGGCGTACCGCATCACGGAGATGTGCTTCTGGCGCCCGGACCCGGAAAACCCGGAGAATATCGTCCGTTCCGGCCGCGCCCTGGATGATCCGGCCGGAATCAGCGAATTCCCGCACCTGATCGTCAACCAGGCCCGCGTGCTGGACTACTTCGCCCGCTTCATGGCGAACTCGCCCACCCGCATGCGGCCCGACTACGGGTTCGAATTCCGCAGCCTCGAGGTCGACGACGACGCCGAATACCCGGTCACCGTCACCCTCCTGTCCACGGCCGGCCCGGACGAAGGCACCGAGCGCACGGTTAAGGCCAAGTACGTGGTGGGCTCCGACGGCGCCCGCAGCAAGGTCCGCGAATCCATCGGCTGCACCATGGCCGGAGACAAGGCGAACCACGCCTGGGGCGTGATGGACGTACTGGCCAACACCGACTTCCCCGACATCCGCACCAAGTGCGCCATCCAGTCCTCCAACGGCGGCAGCATCCTGCTCATCCCGCGCGAGGGCGGCCACCTGTTCCGCATGTACGTGGACCTCGGCGTCGTGCCCGAAGGCGACAACGGCGCCGTCCGCAAGACCTCCATTGACCAGATCATCGCCAAGGCCAACGGCATCATGGCCCCCTACACGCTCGACGTCCGCAACGTCGCCTGGCACAGCGTGTACGAAGTGGGCCACCGGCTCACCGACCGGTTCGACGACGTCCGGCCCGAGGACCTCGGCACCCGCACCCCGCGCGTCTTCATCACCGGCGACGCCTGCCACACGCACAGCGCCAAGGCCGGCCAGGGCATGAACGTCTCGATGCAGGACGGCTTCAACCTGGGCTGGAAACTCGGCCACGTGCTCGACGGCCGCAGCCCGGAAAGCCTGCTCTCCACCTACTCGGCCGAACGCCAGGTGGTGGCGAAGAACCTCATCGACTTCGACAAAGAGTGGTCCACGCTCATGGCGAAGAAGCCCGAAGAGTTCGAGAACCCGTCGGACCTGGAGGACTTCTACGTCCGCACCGCCGAGTTCCCCGCCGGGTTCATGACCGAGTACACCCCCTCCATGCTTATTGCCGAGCCTCTGCACCAGGATCTGGCCGCCGGCTTCCCGCTCGGCAAGCGCTTCAAGTCCGCACCCGTGCTCCGCGTCTGCGACACCAACCCGGTGCAGCTGGGACACCAGGCGCGGGCGGACGGCAAGTGGCGGATCTACGTCTTCGCCGATGCCGCGGCCGCCGGCACCCCCTCGCCGGTCACCGAGCTGGCGGAATGGCTGGGCACCGCGCCGGATTCCCCGTTGGCGGCCACGCCGGAAGGCGCGGACCGGGATGCCTGGTTCGACGTCAAGGTGATCTACCAGCAGGACCACACGGGCATCGACCTCGGCGCCGTGCCGGCGGTGTTCAAGCCGCAGGTCGGACCGTTCCAGCTTGACGATCTGGCGAAGGTCTACGGTGCGGACCCGACCGCCGACATCTTCGAGCAGCGCGGGATTTCCCGGAACGGCGCCGTGGTGGTGGTCCGCCCGGACCAGTACGTGGCCAACGTGCTGCCGCTGACTGCCACGGCGGAGCTCGCAGAGTTCTTCGCACCCCTGCTTCCGGCCCGCCAGCAGGCGTAACCGGTTTCCCAACGTACGACGACGGCGGCACCCGGTGTGCCGCCGTCGTCCCGCGTTAACGGCGGCAGGGCTGGCAGAGTGACCCGTATGGACCCATCCGAAAGGCACCAATGAGCTATACGCAGTACCCCATGCCCAGTCCTCCCAAGATGGCGTCTACACTCGGACCGGTTGGAAAGACGGCCATTGCAGTAACCGCTTTCCTGCTGGTTATGGCCGTAGTGGCGGTAGGAGTCTTCATCGCGAGGGGTGGAGCCGGGTATCAGGACCGTGATTGGGAAGACAAGGTGGACTCCATTGTCGACTCCCTGCTCCCGATGGCGTCCGGCGAGGTGGACGACCCCCACGCCGACGAGTTCGATGAGTTCTGGAAAGACCCGGCGATGAATACCCCGGAGGCCACCGCCCTCATGGCCGCGGTGACAGCTCAGTGGGAATCTCACTTCCGCACCTACCAGCTTCAGGCGCAGGGATACCTGTCCAAGATCGAGGACGCGGACGCCAAGGCGAGGGCCCAAGAGAAGATGGACCAGCTTGACCGTGCGTTTGCCGACGACCGACCGGCGCGTGGAAGGGTGGTCATCTTCGAGGACCTGTCCCCGTTCCTCTCTGCGAGTTGCGACCCGGACGACAGTGACAAAGACCTGATCAAGTTCGACTCCTCCGGGAACCCCCAGCCACAGTTCACCACTCGCAACACGCGGGCCGGTACTTGGCCTTCGGACCCCGATTTTGAAGCGCGGGTTAAACCCCTGATCGTGAAGGCGTACCCGGAAATGTATGACGCTTGGCTCTCCGAGCGTTGTAGCAAGTAACCCTGGGCGGGACCTTTGCCGACGCGGATGAGACTTTCGCCTACGACGAGGGCGAAGACGACCGGAGCCTTAAACGGTTCAGCCCCGCCGGAAACCGCCCTCGGTGCTGATCGTCTGCCCGACCACCCAGCGGCCCTCGTCGGACACCAGCCAGGCAATGAGCCGGGCCGGATCATCGGGGGCGCCGATGCGTCCGCCCGGGAAACGGGACCCGACGTCGTCGAGGACTTCCAGCGGGCGATCCGCCGTTTCCGGATCAAGGTAACCGGTGTTGACCGGGCCCGGATTGACGGTGTTGAGCAGGATCCCGCGGTCGGCAAGGTCCGCTGCGACCGAGGGAGTGATGCCGGCGAGGGCGGCCTTCGAGGTGCAATAGGCAATTTCACCGGGCATCGGGCCCAGCAGCTGTCCGCTGGTGAACCAGATGACCCGCCCGCCGGCACGTCCGTCGTGCTGGTCGGCGAAGCGAGCGGTGGCGAGCAGCACGGAGCGGGCGTTGACGGCCCAGTGCATGTCCAGCATGGCGGCGTCCAGCGCCTGCAACCGCCCGTCGCCCCCGTTGCGGGCATGGTTGCAGATGAGGATGTCCAGGTGCCCCAGGGCTGCGCGGGCATCGGAAATCAAGGCATCGGGTGCCTCCGGTGCGGCGAAATCGTGTTCGCCGTGTGCAAGCCGGGCCCCGGGCTGCAGCCGTGCCCGCAGCAGGTCCATCACCTCGTTGATGTCCTCGGCACCCCAGGGCTGGTCGGCGTCGTGCGGCGCGAAGTGCTGCAGGTAGAGGCTGGCACCCATATCGGCCAGGCGCGCTGCAACGGCGAAGCCAATGCCCCGGCGGCGGCTCACGCCGGTGACGACGGCGGTGCGTCCGGTCAGGGGAGGGGGAGTCATCGGGCCATGCTAGCGGGAGGAATCCGCGGACCGGAGGAAGGACGAGCAGTCGCCCTTGAAAAACTCCCGCAGCTGAGCGGGATCTCCGGCCTGTGCCGGGGCAATGACGGAGGCATCAAAGACTTCGGGGTTGACCATGTTCTCTTGGATTGCGGGCAGGGACGTGTACTTGGCCAGGTACTCCATGCTGTGTTCCTGGCCGGTAGCGTCTCCGCTGTCGAGGGCCTGGAGGTAGGAATCCATCCAAGCGCAGAGCCAATAGCCGGCGACGGTGGTGTCCTGGACTCCGTCCGCGATGCTGATGTCCCCCTGCTTCGACCGGACTTCGGGATCGCTGAAATCGGTGGTTTCGAGCAGCCACGAGGTGCCGGCGGGCAGCGGCTCCGGGAACTCCGCGATGGCCTCCGCAACCGCCTGGTCGAAGCAATCGGGTTTGATGCTGGTGGTCCCGGCCGGGTCCAACCGCATAATTTCGCCGCCCGGGCAGGGCTGCAGGGTCATGGTGGGTTCCGGGGCGGGCCGGGCACTGGCCTCGGCGCGTGCCAGAGCCTCGTTTCTTTCCGCGTCGGTGGTTCCGCAACCGGCGAGTACGCCGGTGAATAGGGCGCCGGCTGCGGCAATGCCCATGGCTGCTGTCACTCGCGTGTTCATGTGTGTCCCCCCGGTCCTACGCAGACAATAGCCGAGCAGTGGCCGGGGGGATAGCGGCATTTTTGGCTAACCCTGCCGGGGCTAAGCCGCCCGGACGAAGGTTCGCGTTACCAAGGCAGGGGGCCGTCCTCGTCACTGAAGGTGCCGCTGGGTCCGTTGGCCGGGATGGTGGCCATCCGGACGGCGGCCCTGGCGCCCTGCTCCGGTGTTCGTGTTCCCCGGAAACCGTTCAGATCCGTGGCAACAAAGCCCGGGCAAACCGCATTAACCAGGATGCCCTCCGGCGCCAGCCCCTTCGCATACTGCAGCGTCAGGGAGGTCAGGGCTGTTTTGGAGGGCGCGTATCCGGCTGCGATGGGGTCCGTATTGGCTGGATCGGATACTGCGGCCAGGGACCCGGCCACGCTGGAGACGTTGACAATCCGAGGGGCGTCGGACAGGCGCAGCAGCGGCAGGAAGGCCGCAGTCACGGAAATGACCCCGAAGAAGTTGGTCTCGAAAACCGAGCGGATTTCGTTCACGTCCGCCGATCCCGGCTGCTGGGCGGCAAAGCTGACACCCGGCGTCGCCGAGATGCCGGCGTTGTTTATCAGGGCATCCAGCCGCCCAAAGCGGGTCTTAACGCTCTCCGCCGCGGCCGATACGGAGGCCGGATCGGTTACATCGAGAACCACGGCGACGGCGTCTCCACCCTCCCTGCGCAGCTCCGCGGCGGCCCGCTCGCCGGCGTCGGCGCTTCGTGCGGCTACCACCACGGTGTGGCCGAGTGCGGCCAGCTGGCCGGCAATCTGCCGGCCGATACCCTTGTTGGCTCCCGTGACGAGGGAAATCATGCTGTCATTCATGGCACTCCTTGGAAAAGCGGTTTCTTCCCGGTTGTGGAAGGTACCTCCACTCTGTGCCCAATATTCGGGACTAGGAATAAGGAAATGTCCGCATTTCTTGCTCTAGAGTACAGATATGGTTTCAGACCGTTTATCCGAAGTCCTCGATTTCATCCAAGTCCGGGGCGTCATCTCCGGGAGCATCGCCGTGCACGGCCGCTGGGAAACGGAGGCAAGGCTTGACGACGACGTGAAGTTCTTCGCCGTGGTGCAGGGCAGCATGAAACTGGCGACCGACGGCCTTGAAGAACCTCTGCTTCTGGAGGCGGGCGACGTCGTCGTCCTCAACGGCCGCACCTGGCTGCGGCTCCACGGCGGCAGCGGAGATGCAGTGCCCGCCCGCGTCGATCCGCCCGCGAGCGGCACCTTTGTCCGGGCAGGGGAGGGCGAGCCCGGAACCGAGGACATCATCATTGGCGGCCGGGTGGCGGTGAATACCGTGGGCCGGGACCTGCTGCTGCAGGCGCTGCCGTCCGTGGCCCACGTCCGGTCCGGCACGGAAGCCGCACCCCACCTGCACATGCTGATTCGGCGTCTTTTCGACGAAGTTTCCCGGCAGCAGATCGGCTCCGGGTTTGCGGTCCGCCAATATGCTCAGCTCCTGCTGCTGGACGTACTACGGTCCTTCATCACCGATGCCGAACTCCCGCAGGGATGGCTGAAGCTGATAGCCGATGAACGGCTCCGCCCGGCCCTGGCCCTGATACATGCCCCAGGGGTGCCGCCTCCGAGCCTGGCGGAACTCGCGAACGCAGCCGCCATGTCCCGCACCGCCTTCGCGGAGCGGTTTCGGGACGTTGCCGGCACTCCGCCCCGCGCGTACCTGAACAACTGGCGCATGCTCGTGGCGCAGCGGGAACTGCGTTCCGGGGATACCCGGATCCGGTCCCTGGCGCTGGAGCTGGGCTTTTCTTCCGAAAGCGCGTTCAGTACGGCCTTCAAACGCAGCGTCGGCGAGTCCCCCCTGCATTACCGGTCGCGGGTGCGCACGCTGCAGCCGGCGGACTAGCGGGGCGGACCGGTGGCACCCGCGCTCCGGACAGGGGCCGGCGGACGACGACGGCGGGAGCGCACGCGGCGGCGGTGGGCGCGCGCGCGGCTGCGGGAGCGGGCGTAGATCCGAGCCCGGTCGCTGGACAGGGCAAGGATCAGCAGGACGTCGAAGGCGTAGCCGAACAGGTTGGTCCGCAGCGCGGTCTCGGGACCGGCGGACGCGGCTGCTACCTGCACGGCGATGGCGACCGAGCTCAGGGACATCGCAGTAATCCGGGCAGAGTTGCTGCCGCGAAGAATGAGCACGGCCAGCACCGCCTCCACGCCGGCGAACACGGTCAGGGAGACGCTGGTGGGGGCGTAGGCGCTGCCCAGCTCGGCGAGGCCACGGCTCTGCGTACCCAGCAGGTTGATCACCAGGGAGATGTCGGTCAAATGCACCAGAAAGGGTGCCGCCACCGCCAGGGCGGCAAGTCCGCGCAGCAACACCAGGACCGTGCCGAAAACCACGGGTGCCGGCGGCCGCTCCCGGCGGGCGGCTGCCGCCCCCGTCGGCACGGCGGGGCCGGTCTCCGGCAGATTGCTCAGGTCCGCCACCGGCAGGTCCCCGTCGGTGACAATCGAATCCCCGCCGCCGTTGCGGGAGTGGTATCCGGTGGAGAAGTTCTTGATGACCTCCACGGACACTGCGGGGGAGGCGCCCCGGAGGGAATCGATCAGGTAGTCCCGTTCGGCGTCGATATTCTCTCCGACCCGGTGCGTGACCTGCAGGGTGAACAGGGATAAACCGACGGCACGGTCAAAGGACGCGGCACCCAGCCAGTCCGCGGCGATGCCGCCGGGAAGCATCCATCCCTCGGGGCAGCGCCAGAACCGGACATGATGGCGCTGCCGGGGATTGCCGTGCACTTCCTGCTCGTAGGCGAAATCCTGCTGCCGGTCGAACAGGAGCAGGGGGCTCACCGGGGCCTGGACGTAGCTGCGGTGCAGCAGGGTGGAGGAGACAATGCGCCAGCTGCTGGACAGGGTCACCGGGTCAGCGAGCTTCCAGCCCGCCTTTTCCAGTGCGCCCCGCAGCTGTCCCTCGCTGCCCAGGAAAGCCAGGTTGACGGCGTCGCCGAACAGGCCGGCACTGGTGCGGGTGCGGCCCATGAAGTAGTTCGGGATGAAAATCTGGGTCAGGACCCTGTCCAGGCGCGGCAGCACCAGATACGCCAGCGCCGCCCAGAACACCACCAGGAACCAGACGTGCCGCTGCTGAAGGCTTTCCTCCAGCAGGAACACGGCAAACCAAGCCGCCCCGATGGCGCTGAACGTGAAGAAAGCCCAGTCGACGGCGGTTGCCGCCGGTCCGCCGTCGGACTCCTCCACGGGGCCCGGCCGGATCATCCGGAAGTCAGAGCCCCGGTATTTCGCCGTTGGACTTGGCTTCGATCCAGTCCACGGCGGCATCCGGCAGGTAGTAGGACCCGCTGCCGTCGGAAGCCATGCCTCGGCTGCGGGAGATGTCCTCCACCACCCACGCCTCCACCGCGTCGCCGTTATTGGCGGTCAGCCACTCGCGGGACTCGGAGGTGAGCATCGGCCACCAGAGGGCAATGCCCAGGTCATCGCGCTCAAACTGTTCATCAGTCATGGCTAAAACTCTGGCACTATCGGGCCGGCGGGTCGACGGTCTGCGCTTCCCGGTTACCGGCCGGCCGTGAATTCCCGTGCAGGCGCAGCGGTGAGCCAGTAATGGTGCACCGGGCCGCCGCGGGGAGGGCGTGGAGGGTGTGCTGCATCGAAAGAGCACAAATTACCGATTTTCAGCCGAAAAACGGTAACTATTGCCCTTTCGATTCGCGCCAGGACCACGGCATCAGCCGGTTCACCCGCCGGGAAGCCAGGTTGCCCCGGAAAACCTGACGTGCGACCGTGGAAGGGAGGCCGCGACACGGTCTCCCGGACGAGGGGTGCCGTACCCGGTGTGCGACAAGACGGCCCAAGGGAGACTCTCATGTCATGGATTGTTCTGGTGCTGTCCGGCGTCCTGGAAGCAGTGTGGGCCACCGCCCTGGACAAATCGCAGGGCTTCAGCCGGTTCTGGCCCTCGGCCATCTTCGTTACCGCCCTGCTGGCGAGCATGGCCGGACTCGCTTATGCCATGCGGGAACTGCCGCTGGGCACCTCATACGCTGTCTGGGTGGGCATCGGCGCCACGCTGACCGTCATTTACGCCATGGCCACGGGTGCGGAATCCGTGTCCCTGCTGAAGATCCTGTTCCTCGCCATGATCGTCGGCGGCGTCATCGGACTGAAGACACTCCACTAAAAAGGCGCCTACGCCCGCTAGATTGGACGGCATGACTGCTGCGGGGGCCGTGCTCGAGATTTCCAACCTACTGGTGGGCTACGCCGGTGCACCCGTCTGCGGCGCCATCACCGCCTCGGCGGACGTCGGCGAGATCCTCGGCGTCGTGGGCTTCAACGGCGCCGGCAAATCCACCGCCGCCCGCACCATCGCCGGGAAACAGCTGATGCTCGACGGCGAGGTGCGCGTACACGGCCTGCCAGCCAACGAGGACGCCATCCCGTTCCGCCGGCAGGTGGCCGCACTCTTCGACGAGGATGCGTTCTTCCCTTCCCTGTCATTGCGGGAACACCTGCAGCTGGTCGCCCGCGGGCACGGGGTCGCGGACCCGGACGCCGCCGTCGACGCGGAACTGGACTTTTTCGGCCTGCAGGACCGCGCCGACGCCGTCCCGGAGTCGGTCTCCTCCGGCCAGCGACGGCGGCTGCTGCTCGCCTCGGCCCTGATCCGGCCGTCCTCCCTGCTGATCCTCGACGAACCGGAACAGCGCCTGGACCCGGTGATGCGCGAACGGGTGGGGAAGCGGATCCGCCGGTACGCCGACGACGGCGGGACGGTGCTGCTCGTGACCCACGACCCCGCGCTGCTGCTGGCGACGGCTGGACGCTGCCTGCTGATCGATGACGAGGTGCAGGAGATCGAGCCGGCCCTCGCCGCGGCCGAGATTGCGGGCCGGTAACCTGTGACGCTCAGTGAAGCCGCCGGCCTGCCGACGGAGTTCAACCCCGCCCGCTACAGCCGTGTCGCCTCGCGGGAACACCGCCGCGGCAGCGTCCGCGTCCGGGATGTGCTGCTGGATGCCTATGCCACCTTGCTGGGGGTCGCAACCATCGGAGCGCTGGCCGGGGGACTGGTTTTAGCGATGCGGAACGAGGTCGCGAAGGCTCTGGGTCCCGGAACCGGCGGCCGCCGCACCATCGTGGCCGCGGACTGGAGTGCCCTGCCCGACGGCGCGGCGGTGACCGTCCTGCTGTTCGCGGTCCTGGCTGCGGTGATGGCCGGGGCGCGGAAGCTCGGGCCGGTGGCCGTGGCCTCGGCCGAGGGGTACTGGTGGCTAAGCCTGCCCGTGGACCGGCGCTCCTTCCTGGCCGGACCGCTGCTTCGCCGGGTGGGCCTGGTCTGGGCAGGAGGTGCGGTCCTATACCTTCCGGTCGGCTTCATCACCGACCTGCAGGCAACATTGGAAGGCCAGTTCCTCGGCGCCGCCGTCTTCGGGCTGGCCGCGGTCTGTGCCCTGCTGGTTTCGGCCCTGCGGCAGTCGGCGGGGAACGGCTTCCCGGGCGGAGTGTCGGGTGCGGCCGGCGGGCTGGTGCTGCTGGGCATGCTGAGTTTCCTTACCCGGCTGGCCGCCGCCGGGGAACTCTGGCCGGCCGCCGTGGCGCTGGCCGCCGTCGTCGGACTGTGGGCGCTGGTGTTCGCGCGGATGGGTGCGATCCCGGGCCGCGAGCTGATCCGCGGCGGCGGGGTGTCCGGGCACGCCGGTGCCGCGCTGTATCTGATGGACACCAACGAGCTCGGCCGGGCGTTCGCCGGCACTCCGCGCGGCCGGACGACCTCCCGTGCGCGGCGCTGGTACGCCAGGGGAGCGCGCAGCCCGTTCGGCGCACTGCTGCGTGCGGATGCCACCGCGTTCCTGCGCACTCCCGGGACCTGGGCCCGTCCCGTACTGCTGCTCCTGCTGTGCCTCACGGTTTTGCTGTCCGCCGGGCAGCAGCCGGCGCCGCTGCAGCTGGTCATCATCCTGCTCACCATCTGCGCGGTGGTTCCGGCGCTGGGTGCCCTGGCCCGGCAGACCGCGGTCACGCCGGGGCTGGACGCGCTGCTGCCGCTGTCCCCGGCACTGGTGCGGCTGAGCCGGACGGCCCTGCCCGCCGCCGCACTGGTGCTGTGGTCTGCAGGGTTCTGCGCCGTCCTGGTGCTGCTGGGTGCGGGCAGTCCGGCGTTGATCGGGCTCGGTGCGCTCGCCGGGGTCGGGTTCGGCGCCGCGGCGGTGCGGGGTGCCTACCGGCCGCTGCCGGACTGGACCGCTCCGCCGACAGAGACCGTGTTCGGTCCGGTGCCGTCCGCGCAGACCGGGTCTCTGGCCCAGGGGCTGGACGCGATCCTGCTGGCGGCGGTGCCGCTGCTGCTCGGCCTGTTTCTTGGCTACGTTCCCGGAGTGCTGCTCCTGGCGCAGGCGGGCTTTTCCGCGGTCTGCGTCCTGCTGGTGATGTACTCGCGTTCGAAGTAGAACCGGCGACCCATCATGCGTGCCTGCACCCTTGTGCGGGGAAAAGCCGGAGGGTGGAGTTGGGGGATGGGATCCCTTACATACTCCATGAACTGCTCGCTGGACGGGTACAGCGCCGACGCTGACGGTAACTTTGCCTGGCTGGAGCCGACCGAAGATTTTCTTGCCTCCCATTCCGAGGACCTGGAGGACGCGGCCACCGTGCTCTACGGGCGGCGGATGTACGAAACCCTGTCCGTGTGGGAGACCGACCGCGCCGCGTCGGTTGGCCTTCCGGGGACTGATAGGTTCGCGGACGCCTGGTCGGCGGTGCCCAAGGTGGTGTTTTCCTCCACCCTGCAGGATGTTTTCACCGGCCGGACGACTTTGGCACCCACCCTGACTCCGGAAGCCGTGGAACGCGCCAAGGCCGCGGGAAACGTCATGATCGGCGGACCGGAACTGGCCAAGAGCGCCATGCGGATGGGACTGGTCGACATTGTGTCGCTGGTGATCTGTCCGGTAATTGCGGGCGGCGGCACGCGGGCCCTGCCCGACGGGTTGCCGCTGAACCTTCGCCTCCTGCGGGAACAACGCCTCGACAACGGGGGCGTCCGGGTGACCTACGCCGTGGGCTGAGGCGGTGCTTCCCGCGCGGCGGCCGGAACCAGCCGCCGCGCGGGAAGAACCCGGCTACCGCTTAGAAGAGGCGTTCGGCCACGTTCACCCGGGTGGCCGACGCCAGCGCAGACTCGACCTTCTCCTTGGGGGTTGTGCCCGGAGCCGAGGTCATCAGCTGGTCGTCGGGTGTGCCGGCATCCGCGAGGTACAGACGGGTGTAGCCTGCGGAGTCCGGCTCAAACCTCCAGCTCTCGGCGACGGTGCCGGCGTCGACGACGTCGTAGCCCAGCGCGTCGATGAGTGCGGCCGCCTCGGCCTTGGCCGAGTCGTCGTCGGAGGCGATGGGGAGCGCGGAGCGGTCAGCGGACCCGGCGGGACGGGCCAGAAGCGGAATGTGATGGGCCAGGATGTTATTGAAGGCCTTGACGTACTGCGCTCCGGGAAGCCAGCTCTGCACCAGTTCGCTGGTGGTCACCGTGCTGTCATCAAGCTCGGCGATGCGCCCGTCCCGCGACGGGTAGTAATTGCTGGTGTCCAGGACGATCTTGCCGGCCAGCAGTCCGTCCGGAAGATTCCGGACCGCGTTCAACGGAATGGAAAGCACGACGGCGTCGCCGGATTTCGCGGCGTCTTCCACCGTTCCGGCCTGGGCCAGCGGCCCGAGGTCGGCCACCAGTTCCGAGAGAGTTTCAGGTCCCCGCGAGTTGGCAATCACGACGTTCATGCCCGCCGCAACCGCTAGCCGTGCGACCGCGGATCCGATGTTTCCGCTTCCAATGATTCCCAATGTCGGCATTGCGTGTCCCTTCGATGATGTTCGGTTGGACTGGCACGGGTGTACTCCGGCAGTCCCTAAAGGAGGCAACTGCCCCTGCCGTGAAGGAATTCCCCTAGGCGACGGCGTCCCTGACGGCGGATTCCGGGCACCGGGACGCGCTAGGCGAACCGTGCCCCGGCGGACATCGCGACGTTTCGGGCTCCGGTGAAATGCTCGGCCGTGGCGGCACGGTTCAGCAGCCGTGCCGCCCGAACCATGAGGTTTCCCCGCCGACGCCGGCCGGCGTCGTATCGCTGCAAACCGGCGGTCACGTCGGGAGCCGAACTGAGTGCGTCGATCAGGGCGACCGCGTCCAGAAGAGCGTCACAGGCGCCGCGGCCAAGGTTCGGCGCCATTCCGTGCGCAGCGTCGCCCAGCAGTGCCAAGTTGCCGGAAATGTAGGACGGGAGCGGCGGAACGTCGAACAGTTCCCGGTAATCAATCGGGCTTCCGTCCAGTTTTCCCAGGACCCGGGTGACGTCCGGATGCCACCCGCGGTAGAGGCTGCGCAGCAGTTCTGCCCCCTGGGCGCCGATAGCCTCCGGGGAACCCAGCGGAGGAAGGTCTGTGGAACGGAGGCAGGCAAACCAGTTCGTGCTGCCGGCATCCAGTGGCGTAATGCCGAACAGGCGGCCGCGCCCCCAGGTCTCGCTGACTCCGCCGGCCGGGCCGGGGACAACGCCGCGAAAGGCCACTGTTCCAAGCGCCCGGGGCGATAATCCGGTGGAGGCGGTGCGCAGGCGGCTGAAGATTCCGTCGGCGGCCACAACAACATCGGCAGAGGGCAGGGTTGAGGGCCCTGCAACAGGTGAATTCCATTGGATGACCCCGGCGGGCAAGTCCCCGGATAACGCCTCCAGCAGGACGGTGCGCGGCACCAGGCGGGCTGTCCGGCTGCGGCCCATGGCGGCGATCTGGCTGCCGTCCGGTTTCAGGATCCGCACGCCCTGCTCCACCACCGAACCGGCGCGGACTGCGTCACCGGCGCCCAACGCGTCGAGGGCCCGCATCGCCTCGGGCCACATGGCCAGCGCCGTTCCGCTGCCGGGTAGGTTTGCGCCGCGTTCGAGCACCTGAACCGACCATCCTGCGCGGAGCAGCCCCCGCGCAACGGCGGTTCCTGCGATACCCGCTCCGACGATCAGTGCTGAACCGCGCATGACCCTCCTCATCAATGGTCCGGTTCCGGCCGGCTCGGGGGCGGCCCCTGCCTGCCGGCGATTCCGCTCCTGCCGGAATCTACGCCGCCTGCTGCCTGCTGTCGACGTCGGCCGCCAGGTCCGCTCCGGTGTTCCGAGGCCGGCGGAAGCCGACAAACGTCAGGTAAATCCCCAGCGACGCCTCCCAGATGATCTCCGGAAGGGTGGCCAGCGCGGACGGAACCGAGGACTGCCCGTAGGCGCCGAAAAGCACGGCAATACCGGACAGCGACATCAGCGGACCGCCGATCAGCCCGAACAGTGCCATCGGCCGCGGCACCAGGTGCGAGCGGTACATCAGGAACCCCAGCAGCAGCCCGTTGCCGATGCCCACTACGAACCCCGGGCCGAGCAGGAAGGTCCAGCCGTGCACCGCCACCAGCGCCCGGGCCACGGGCAAGTACTCCCCGGCGTCGGCCCCGGCGGTCTGCCGCAGCGTCACCACGGTGAGCACGCTGAGAATCCCGACGGAGATCAGCGCGCATTCCATGATGCGGGCCGCGACATAACCGACCGCAGCGGTCTCGCTGTGCCGGCGGAGGACGGGAAACAGCACGACGGCGGTGCCGATGTTCGCGACGATCAGCACCAGTTCGCAGACCGCGCCGAGCAGGATCCGGGTGTCGGCACCGGGTCCGGCGAGGTAGTCCGGGTCGGTCAGCAGCGGTGCGTACAGGGCAGCCCCGGCGATGGCGGAGGCGAAGGTGAGGAGGAAAAGGATCCCGGCGGTCCGGGCGGTCCGGTTGGAGGCGTGCATGGTGCTCCTGTCGGCCAGAAAGTGTACTGCGTACACCTGATGCGACGAACCTAGGTGTATGTCGTACACTCTGTCAAGGATCGATTTCCCGGAAGGCGGCTCTGTGGGACAGGTACCGAAGGATCGGCAGCAGGAAGCATCCGTGCGCCGGCCGCGACTGAACCGGGACGCCGTGCTGCGCGCCGGCGTCGTACTGGCCGATCAGGTGGGCATCGACGGCTTCACCATGCGCACGCTTTCCCAGGAACTCGGCGTGGTGCCGATGGCGCTGTACAAGCATGTGGCGAACAAGCAGGAACTGCTCGAGGGCATGGTGGACCTGGTGTGGGCGGAGGTCACGGAGCCGGACAGGGGACACGGCTGGAAGCAGGCGATGCGTGATCGTGCCGTCTCCCTCCGGGCCGCACTGGTCACGCACCGCTGGGCCGTGGGGCTGATGGAAGCGGCCGGCCGGCCGGGACCGGAGAACCTGCGCCAGCACAACGCACTGCTGGGCTGCCTGCGGCAGAGCGGCTTCTCCTTCCGCACCACCGTCCACGTCACGAGCCTGCTGGATGCGTACGTGTACGGCTTCGCACTGCAGCAGAAGACCCTGTCCTTCGAGACCCCCGAGGAATCGGCGGAGGCCGCGGCAGCCACCCGCGACGGTGAATCGGCGGAGGCGGCCGCCCGGTATCCGTACCTGCTCGAAGTGGTGGGGGAGCTGGCGAAGGAAGGCTACGACTACGACGCCGAGTTCACCGTCGGGCTGGACGTCCTGCTGGACGGCATCGAGGTTCTCCGCGGTTCCTGGCGCGACGGCTAGATTTGCCGGCGCGGATGGCGTGAACGAGGACGTCGCCGGCTCCACGTTTCGCCGTAGGAGCCATGTCCGGTGACCATGGACCCCCCGACATGAGGTAGATTTTTCGCGCAGGACTAATGAGCAAGTATTTTGGCTACATTCCGGGGGTAACTGCCAATGGATCTAATCATCGCCGTGGTCTGCCTCGCGGGCATCATAGCTATTAATTGGTGGGTCCAAAAGTACCCTAACCGGTCCAAGGAATACCCGGAACGAATCCGAATGACGAAACTGATAATGATTGTCGGTTGGCTTTCCATCGGTATCGGAGTCCTAGTGGGCCTGGTGGGGTTTACCACGGACACCGACCCCCTCCCACCCCGCATTGCCGGCGCCGGCATGCTTCTGATCGGGCTGATACTCCTGGGCATGTATCGCAACTTCTACATTGTGCCGGGCGAATCTGAGATTGCTTTCCGCACTATGTTGGGCAGGGAGCATGTCCTTCCCTACAGTGACATTGCGAGTTATCAGATGTCGCAAGTGAATCGGCGGACGTACGTGACGGTTAAGTCGATTCACGGCGTCAAGCTTGGCCTGGACATCGCTATCTACAATGTGAGCCCCCTGCTGCGGGCCATCGAGCACCACGAGGCAACCGGGCGCTGGCCCGTCCGGGGTGAACTGCCCCTGCAGAAGCAGTAATCGGGGGCTTTGCCCGGGTCCGGAGACGCTCAATCAGGACTATGAGTGGGGGGAGCGGGCATGCTGGTCATCCTGCCACCGCGCGGCTCTTGTCCCGCACAGCGGGTGATGCCAACGTGGGGGAAAGTCCGTGAAGCTGTGCGGCTGCGGACTGCGCCGGCACTCCGATCCGGACCCCAGGTGTAAAGGAATCCCATGGAACCCGAGGAACTGCTCGCGGCGCTGAACGCAGGCGAAACAATTACCGCCGGGTCACCCCTGCACGAAGCCATGCATCACGCCAGTCAGGCCGCCCTGCGGATCACCGGCGAGCTCAACGGCGGCTACCACGAACCGGCCCGGGTGCGGGAGCTGCTCTCCCGGTTGACCGGGAAACCGGTGGATGAATCCGTGGCCCTGTTTCCGCCGTTCTCCTCCGACTTCGGGAAGAACATCAGCCTGGGGAGACGGGTGTTCATCAACGCCGGATGCCGGTTCCAGGACCAGGGCGGGATCCGCATCGGGGACGACTGCCTGATCGGCCACAACGTTGTCCTGGCCACGCTCAACCATGATCTGTCGCCGGCGCACCGCGCGGACATGCATCCGGCGCCGGTCACGCTCGGCCGGAACGTCTGGCTCGGCTCCAATGTCACGGTCCTGCCGGGTGTGACCATCGGCGACGATTCCGTGGTGGCCGCCGGCGCCGTCGTCACCAAGGATGTTCCGGCACGGTCCCTCGCCGTCGGGTCACCGGCACGGGTCATCCGCTCGCTCGCGGATTAGACCGGCGGGCGGCAGGCGTGTGGCGTGCCCAGCCCTTTAATTGCGGCAGACGCCGGTGTTAGCTTGAGGCACGGATCGAATCGATGTGCGGGAGCCCGTACAGGAAGGAGATCGCCATGACCGAGCATCTCCACAAATTCGCGGATCTCTACCGGAAACAAGGACCCTGGTGTGCCGCCTATGTTGATGCAGGGGCCGGAACCGTGGAAGGTCGGGAAGCGGCCGAAGTCCGCCCGGGCGCTGTCCGGAGGGCGCTGGCGGAAAAGGGGGCTCCGCCGGCGGACCTTGAGGCCATGGAAGCCGCGGTGGCTCCTGCCTACGGCGTGCCCGCCCCGGTGTCGCGCTTCGTCCTCGTCCGGCAGGGGACGGAGGAACTGAACGAACTCCTGCCCGGCCCGCTGATGGGCCCGAAGCACCTTTCCGTGGGGCCCGTTCCGGACCTGCTGCCGCTGCTCAAGCACCGCCCGGAAGAATTCCCGTACATCGTTGCGGAAGTGTCGCGGGAAGGCGCCGAGATCCGGCTGGCATACGTGGGCCGCCCCGGTCCCGCCAGCGTCCAGGACGTTGAAGGCTCCAGCGAGGACATCCGCAAACTTTCCGTCGGCGACGGTTGGGCGCAGGACAAGCAGCAGCGCAGGACGGAAGGCATCTGGCGCCGGAACGCGGACGAGGTCGCCGGACAGATCGACAGCGTCGTGGACAGCAGCGGCGCCCGGCTGATCGTGCTCGCCGGTGATGTCCGTGCCCGCGGACTGGTGCAGGACCAGCTCGCCGAAGCGCACCGGAACCTGGTCCGCATGCTCGATTCGCATACCCGTACCGGCGGCGCCCATCATGAGGGTTTCGAGGACCGCGTCCAGGAACTGATTGCCCTGCAGTGGGCGGACGAGCAGGAACAGATCATGGACCGCCTCGCCCTGCAGCAAGGGCAGGCCAACCCCGAGTCGACCACCGGCATCGGTGCTGTTGTCCAGGCCCTTCAACAGGCGCAGGTAGACGTGTTGATCCTGAATGACACTGCGCTCGCCGACCACCAGTTGCTGGCCCTCGCCGTCGAGCCGTGGGTGGCCACTGCGGAGGAACAAGCGCTGGGCTCAGACGTGCTGGGCAAGGTTTCCGCTCCCGTGGCCCTGCTGCGCGCGGCCGCCCTGACCGATGCGCGACTCCTTCTGGTGCCAGACGGCGTCCTGCCCGGCGGAGCCGGCGTCGCCGCGCTGCTGCGCTGGCCCACCGGTCCGGAAGCACCCGGAAGGAACGCGGCCTAGAGGCAGTCCCGGATTAGCGCTGGCGGGTGGCCTGGACGACGACGTCGCGCAGGGTGACATGGCTGCCGTCCGGCGCGGTCATGGAGCGCGGATGTTCCTCGGCGACGGTGATGCTCCACGTCGCCGGATCCAGGAGCGCTCGGATGGATTCGGCAGTCACGATCGTGTCGGCGGGCGGGTGGTGCCCGTGCGCCGTCGTTGCCTCATCGTCGTGGGCGTGCCCGACAATCAGGAGGGTGCCGCCAGGAGCCACCCACTCCGCGACCCGGGTATAGAACGCCAGCTGCGGCATCGCCGGGTGGGCGTAGTTGGTGGTGACCAGGTCAAAGCGGCGTCCCGGTTCCCAAGAGACCAGGTCCGCCTCGATCCAGTCCACGCTGCCGGACAGCGTCTGCGCTTCGGCACGCCGGGACGCTGCGGCGAGGGCAGATGCGGATACGTCCGCACCCACTACCGTCCAGCCGTGCGCGGCCAGTTCCAGGGCTTCCGCGCCCGTTCCGCAGCCGGCGTCGAGCGCGCTGCCTGCCGGGAGCTCCGCCGCGAGGCGTGCCACGTAAGGGTTCGCGGGCGGCTGGTGGCCCGCGGCCGGATCGGTGTCCGGGGCCTCGTGCCAGTGCTGCTCCCAGTAGTCCTTGTCGAAGCTGTGTGTCATTGTTCCAGCGTAGTCCCGGGCCGATCCGGAGCTAGCTGGAGGTGAGCTCCCCGGCGAGGTACCGGTTCCGCGACTCGATGAGCTGCCGGAGGTAGCGGGCCAGCACCAGTTTCTCGACCAGGAGCCCGACGACGCCGAATGGCGCCTCGAACTCGATGCGGTCAACCATCGTGCTGCCAGCCGCATCCTGGCTGAACTCGTGGACATGCCGGAACCGCCGGAACGGGCCCTTGACCTGCTCGTCGACGAAACGGTTCGGCGGCTCCATTTCGGTGATCCGGCTCGTCATCCGCAGCGGAACGCCGAAATGCCAGGCCCGCCAGGTGACGTCCTCACCCAGCGAGATGAGACCTGACGTCACGCCTCCGACGGCCTCTTCACGGGACCGCGCCATGGAGTCCTTATGCGCATCAATGCTTCGGGCACGGTCAAACAGCTCCGATGCGGGCAGGGCTGTCCGGGTGGTGCACTCGAAATAGACGGTCATGGTCAGAGTATGGCAGGCCGGTTCTGCAGCCGGCGGCGCGCGGACTGATTGGGTTTTAGATAATGTCAGGGAAGGAGGCTGAAATGAGAAACCATGCTGCAGGGAACGACGATGAATCTCCCCGCCTAGAATCGGTCTGGCCGGGCGCTTTATTCATCATGCTCATTGGCATGTTCATTGCCATCACTGCGTTCATCCCCTACAACATTGACCGGCGCCTAATGAATAACGGGACTAGCACCGAAGGCACGGTCATTGACTTTGACGAACAATCGTCAAGAGGGTCAACGACAAAGGTTACAACTGTTTCCTTTACCGATTCAGACGGGGGTACACATACCATCGAGGAAAGAGCAGGGGTTCGCACCGAGACTCCTGACATAGGCTCCAAGCACACGGTGTATTACAACCCGGACCGTCCTGATAAAGCGGTGGTGGAAGGATGGGAAAAGAGTGCCGGTTCCGGCTTTGGCGCCGGGGGCTTTTTCATTATGTTCGGTGTCTCCCTAGTGGTTATGGAAAAGTTCTCCTCGAAACGCGCTAAGGGAGCCGGCAGCCCCGTGAAGTAGCACCGGCAACTGCCCGGTCGCCAGGCATCCCGGGGAGGTCAATATGTCCCGGGAGATGGTCCCACCGGTCCCGAAGCTCCCGGGCAGGCCGGGGGATTGCGATCTTTCCGCCGCGCGCAGACGGATGCCAGGTTTATCGAGACCGGCATCATGACGACTATCCGCGAGGTCCTGGGCCAACGCGTCCTTCGCCAGGACTCAGACGCGAGCCGGCGCTGCGACCCGGCCGAAACCTCGGTGCGGATCTCGTTGTCGACGTTCACCCGCCCGCGGCTCAGCACGATGCCCGTGATTCCCGTCTTCCGCACGACTTTTCCGGAGCTGTCGCGGGGCAGCACTGTTTTGAGCAGCCCGGCTTGGAAGCGGTCAATCTGCCGGCGGGGATTCCGCAGCCCGGTCACCTGAACGACGGCGTCGGGCCCGATCCGCAGGAGTGTCCCCTCGTGCAGGTTCAGGAGGTCGATGCCGCGGGTGGTGATGTTTTCGCCAAGGTCACCGGGGAGCAGCTCCGCGTGGATCAGGTGCACCTGCCGCAGGTTGGGTTCCGTCGGGTGGGACCGCTTTCTGAACACGTGCTGCACGGTGGTGCCGGAATGCGCGTCTCCGTCGACGCCTAGCCTAGCCCTTCCGCCAGCAGAACCGATTCCACCAGGTCCTTGCTGAAGTTGTGCCTGCTGCTTTGACTGACCGAGACCACTCTCGGTTCCGTTGTCGCTGGGTTGCCCATGGACCGCATTTCCGCGGACGTGGGTGCCATCCGGTTACCAGACCAGGGCACGGTCGGCAGGCGCAACCGGCTTTTGGATGGCTGTGGCTCTAATCAGCTCAACGTCGGGGTGGTAGGCATCTCCTTCGCGCACCTCTGCCGCCAGCGCTTCCAGATCGATTGTCTGTCGGTGGTGGTTATCCAAGACGCAGACGAAGGCCAGTGGCATAGGAGAATTTGGTGAGCTGAGGCTGTGTTCCTCCAATAGACGTCCCAGTTTGAACACATCAGCGAGGATCGACCGGCGCTGGAGGCCACTGGCGGTGCTGGCTCCTACCTTGAGCTCGGAGATCACCGCGAGATGTTTGAGGATCCCGATGCCCGACTCATCCGAGGAGCGGGCCTCACCGTTGGCGTAGTGCGGGATCATGATTCCCGGCTTCCGCGCCACCACGGCGTCAGGCCGCACTTCACCCGGCCTCGGCGAGTGTACGAAGTACTTTTCGTTGATGATGACTTCTCTGCCGACTCGGTCGATGCCGAATTGCCCGATCAGGTAATGCGCAAACCACGCCTGATAGCTTGCTTCGTTTGCCCACAGGTGGCCGCAAGAGGCTGCGAACACATTCCAGGCAGCCTTGAACTTTTGTGCGACAGGTTCGGCCCCGGGGTTCCAGCTAGAAGTCATTTGATGGATCATTCCATGTTTGGTCGCGGGTAAGCCGTATTTGTCCCAGAGGGGCATCTCGATGCCCGCTAAAAAACGACGTCAGCGCCAGAATGGCGCCGTCGCGCGTTGCAGTGCCAAGCCAGCCAAGCCAAACCCGTGATCATCGAGCCTCTGGTGTCTTATATTCCAGCTGCCCGGTAGAGGAAGGCGGCCATGGCGTCGCGGTTGATAGATTGAAACGGGCGGTAGGTGCGGGTTCCGTTGGGTTCGGTCCAGCCGGTGGAGATGCCATTTGCGGCGAGCCAGGCCATTTCCTTGTAGAACTGCTGGCCGGTGGATACGTCCGCGAACGGTGATTTCGCCGGCGCGCTGTATATCGGTGAGTCTCCTGCCCGGTAGAGGAAGGCGGCCATGGCGTCGCGGCTAATCGACTGCAAGGGGCGGTACGTGCGGGTTCCGTTGGGTTCGGTCCAACCGGTGGAGATGCCCTCTTCGGCGAGCCAGGCCATTTCCTTGTAGAACTGCTGGCCGGTGGATACGTCCGCGAACGGTGATTTCGCCGGCGCGCTGTATGTCGGTGAGCCCGCTGCCCGGTAGAGGAAGGCGGCCATCGCATCGCGGTTGATGGATTGGAGCGGGCGGTAGGCGCGGGTTCCGTTGGGTTCAGTCCAGCCGGTGGAGATGCCCTTTTCGGCGAGCCAGGCCATTTCCTTGTAGAACTGCTGGCCGGTGGACACATCGATGAACGGGGATGCGGCCGGAGGCTGGTATGGAGCGGCAGCCTTGCTGAAGGTGGTGGTCCACTCGGTGGTGGCTCCTGCGGTTAAGACATAATCCCGGAGGGCACGGGCGGTAACCGTAACGGTACCGTTTCCGGCATAGGTCCCCGCAGCGGTGACTTTCCCCTCGACCACGTACTCCACGCCGATGGTCGCAGGAACCGTGAACGTGTCCTTATCGGTGCCGGCTTTGTCGGCGAACAACACCGCAGCGGGAGTGGCCTGGTACGGGGTGGCCTTGTATGTGGTGGTCCACTCGGCTGCGGCGCGGTCCGCCAGCACGTAGTCCGGAAGGGCGCGGGCGGTAACCGTGACAGTCCCTTTTGCAGAATAGGTGCCGCTGTCGTAGACCTTGCCACTCACCTGATACTGCACTCCCTCCACGCTGGGGATGGAAAAGGTGTCCGTCTCGGTCCCATCGCTGTCATTGAAGGTTGGTGCTATCGGCAAAACCCTTGAGAACTTGTGCCCCCACCAGGTTCGTCCGATGAGCTTGGTTCCGCTCCGGGCGACCGCGTCCACGGTCATATAGCCTCTTGGTGCAGTGTAGGTGCCCGGCTCTAATGATGATGCCGTAGGTGTGGCGTCGACGAAGTAATCGACCCCGGCAATAGCCGGTATCGTGTATTCATTCGTGAGGTCATTCCATACCGGCTCGGCAGCCCGGACGCCTACTGGAAAAGATGCGTCCAGCGACGGTTTTCCGTCAAAATAGTCGCGGGCCGTTGCATAGGTACCTGCTGGTGGCGCGTCAAAGGTGAAAAGATTTAGCGTGGCCATTGTCGAGCAGTCAATAGAATCTGGCGCAGGGTCGCAGGATTCGCTAATAGCTAGGCCGACGCCAACCGTCGTTAGCGCCGGATTCACTATGCTCTGGTAGTGCGCAGGGGACATCTCCCACCCAAACACCATGCTCTCGATGTTGCCGGACCAGTCGTACGCGATGTTCTCTGCGGCTGCGGTCCAACGATCAGCTACACGGGGATCGTCGAAGGCCCGGGGGTTGTGGGCAAAACCCGTTGCAGCCATATGGTCCGACCAGTCCTCCGCCACTTCTGAGACGGTGACGTTGAACGTCAGGGGAGGAACGCCTACGGCGGTCCGGAGCATATTGACGCGATCGAACATTTCAATGATTTTGTCCCGGTTGCGTAGGTCCAGTGTGCTGGGTGCCGGGGTGGCGGCAGTGTTGGTCCCTGGATCAGCTGCTGCCTGCGGCACCCCGGTTATCAGGGCCGAAAGACTTATTGCCAAGGCCGCCGAAGCGGCAACGAGATTCCTGCACCATGCCATACGTGAATGTGGTCTTTCGAAACAGAAGGGAAGGGGATCAGATAGTCCGCAGTGTACAGCACGGTAAATTTTGGATAACAAAATTGCGGAATTCGTTCCCTGTCGTCTTGCTGTTGTTTCACGGTGGCAATTAAAGGGGAATGAAAACTCCTGGGTTTGGTTCTGCGGCCTATATGAACTGCCCAAAAGCCATCGCCGCGGGTACCGGCGGCGCCACGACGGTCATCAACGTGAAGATACTGACAACCGCAGGCCCGGGTGGCGAGGGCCGAGCGTCCGACGACGACGATGTCGACCAGGTCCTCCTGGAGCAAGCGACGCCGCAGGTACGCGTAGTGACCGTGTCGAAGCCGGTGCGGTACGAGTAGGTGCAGCCCGCGTGGAGGGTTCGCAAACCCATAGTCGGTCAGCGTGCGCAGGAAAAGAGTCCCTGACGCAAATGGGAAATTTCTTAGAACCCGTATGGACATTCACATTTTGGCAACACACTGTTGCGAACGCACTGTTGGGAACACACCTACCGAAGTCAAGACGATCATTTTGGGGATGATATGAGCCGCGTAATGCAATCGAACACTGGTCATCGAGAGGCAGCTACCCGTCCTGTGCAGCACGACAGCACGGCTGTGTGGTCCATGTTGACTGTAGAGCCGGAGCGCAGGGATGCGGGTGATGAAATAGTCCGCCGCATTGTTGCTCCGCTGATTTCCGGAACGAGGACCGGGGGAGAGCGCTGGTTTGGCTTTTCCCGCAGGCTGGAATCCGCCCATCCGGCCGTGCACCTGCATGTGCGTGCCGCCGACGACGTCGTTAAGCGGCTTTGGAAGTTTGTGTACGCGTTGGCAGACGAAAGCGCTGCCTCACTGGGGCCCGTGAAGATCTCCCGGTGGCCGGACATCACTTATCCACCCCGATCAGGCGAACCAGCGCACGAAGTAATGGAAGCGGCATTTGCCCGGTTCGGTGGACCGAAGGGCTTGGAACTGGTTTCTGAGGTTGCCGACTTGTCCTCGGACCTGGCTTTGTGGGCAGTCAACCGTTTTCCCCGCCTCAACATGCGCTCGATGCTGGCCGCCCTGCTTCTCTTCGACACCGGCCACGCCATGATGCGCGGACCGCGCTCGGCTGTGTGGCCCGACCGCAGAACCACTAGCTGGGACTACTACTGGAACGCTCATCTGCACGCCTGCACAGGTTCTTTTGGTTCGCACTCCGGGCAGGCACGCACGGCAATGATGGCCCAGATGGCACCCCGGGTTATGCCTGCGCATAGGGTGATGGCCGCCCTTGCCTCGGAGTCGGCAGTCGATATCTGGCGGAAACGCTGGGCGAGGGCCATCGATGAGTATTTGTACCGGGCAGACAAGCAACGCATCAGTCGCAGTGCGCAGCAGTTGGCTATGGGGGCTAGCGGGCTAGCACTCAACCGGCTGGGCTTCCCGCTCCGGGAACAGGGCGCGCTTGGCCTATACGCGCGTGCTTGGAGTAAGGATATTGAAGCGCACTATTCCGGTGAGGAGCGCTCGTCGCAGCCGTCGAAGCCGGGTAAGAAATGACGGCGTAGGCGGCCCACGCCAGGGGCACCGCTTATGTTCCGGACGACGTTTTCCTAGAACTGGATTCCCCGGGAGAGGCCGCCGTCCGCGAGGACGTTCGCTCCGGTCATCCGGGAGGCGCTCGGACTGGAGACGAAAACAACGACGTCGGCCACCTCCTGCGCGCTGCCCATCCGTCCGGTGGGATTCAGCGCCAGAGACGAGGCAAACATCTCCGGACTGTTCCGTTCCATGCTCTGCCAGACGCCGCCGTCGTGATAGGTGTTGCCCGGCGACACCGTGTTGGCGCGGATCCCGGTCCCGGCCAACTGGAAGGCCAGCCCGGCCATGTAGGCGATCAGCGCGGACTTGACCGTGCCGTACGGCCCGGACGCGAAATCCACCTCCCGGCCGGAGACGCTGGAAATGGCCACCAGCGACGGCGACTCGCTGCGCCCAACATGCGGGATCGCCGCCTGCATCAGGCGCACGGTTCCCATCAGGTCTACCCGCAGGCACGCCTCCCACGACTCGGCACTGTCATCGATGGCCAGGGCGCTGACGTTGCTGACCACCGCGTCCAAACCACCGAAGCGTCCGGCGACGGCATCCACCCAGGCGGCCACCGCGTCGCCGTCGCCCACGTCCAGAACGGTGCCTTCCACCTTCACGCCACTGCCGGCCAATGCCGTTTCGGTGGCACTGATTTCCGCCGCGTCCCGGGCGCAGAAGGCAACGTTGGCCCCCTCCGCGGCGAACGCTTCCACGATGGCCCGCCCGATTCCCCGGGTTCCGCCGGTGACCAGTGCCGTCTTGCCGTTCAACTGCAGATCCATGGTTTCCTCCGGGGCAGGTTGTCGGGTTTAGAGAAGTTCTTCACTGCGCCGGCGCAGGTCGGCGTGCAGCCCGCCGTAGGCTGCGGCCTGCGGGAACAGGGACTTGCGTGCCTTGACCACCACGGAGTAGTTGGCGTCCACGGCGTTGGCGATCGGTGCCTGCGCTGTCTGGGTGAGCAATTGGTAGGCGTCCATCTGGTGCAGGCCGAACAGCTCGCCGAACCAGCGCACCATCTCCACCTGGCCGATGCGCCAGGAATCCTCCATGGGCCGGGACGAGCCGACCGCCATCCACTCGGCGTCGGTCTCCAGCCGAGGCCAGGTTGGGGCGCCGCCTTTGATCAGTTCCACCAGGATCGTGGAATGCATGGCCCCTTCGACGGCGGTGCCGCAGGCTTCACCTTCGCCCTGGCGGTAGTGCCCGTCGCCGATGGAGAACAGCGCGCCCGGCTGGTTCACCCCGAGGTACACGGTGGTTCCGGCCTTCACCTCCGGGGCGTCCATGTTTCCGCCGAAGCGTTCGGGGACCAGAGAGGAGCGGACCTCCCCGCCGGGAGGAGCCACCCCCACCGTTCCCAACATGGGTTCCAGCGGCAGAGCGACCTCAAAGTCCCCGAACCGGGCGGAGAAACCGACGGTGGAGCGGGCCGAGTCCACGTGGTAAATCCAGGTGGTGTCCGGCAACGGATCCTGCAGGAACGCGGTGCGGTCGGTGCTGGTGAGCCCGCCGAAGAACGGGATGGTGGCGGAGGCGCCGTAGCTCCGCGCCGGGGTCAGTTCCACGATGTGCAGGGCGAGCGTGTCGCCGGGTTCGGCGCCTTCAACGTAGAACGGTCCGGTCTGCGGGTTCACGAAGTTGAGGTCGACCTTCTCACTGGAGAGGTCCTCGACCGTGGTCAGCGCGTTGTTGAATGCGTCCTCTGACCAGAGCTTCAAGGCGGTTCCTGGTCGAACCTTCATCACGGGCTCGGCCCCGCCGAAGGTGTAGACCAGCTGGTCCGGACGCGGGCGGTACTCAAGGATTTCCATGGGGCCGGATGCTATCGAAGGTTTCCGGTTCTGGACATAGGCGGCGGGGGCCGGGTGAGAATGACGGCCTGCTAAGGCTCCTTCACTGGTTTCCGTCGGGATGATTTAAGGCATGAAGCTCGGTATTTCCCTGATTCAGCGTTGATGACCGCGATATGACAATCCAGTCACCGCAATTTCTTTCGGTACGGGAAGCCGTGGGTTTTCCACCGGCAAATATGCGTCCGACAGACGGATTTCGCCTAACCGGAACCGCATGGCAGGATTCCCTTCGATAAGCAGAAACTTCATCCTGGAGAATACCCCGGGTTCTGGCGCGTTGACATCTTGGACTACTGAAGAACGACCCTGATCACAGAAAAGGCATACCTTTTAATGAGCACTACCGACACAAGTTATATGACCACTACCGCCACCAAGAAGTCCTTCGTTGTGACATGGCTGCTCGCGCTCTTCCTTGGCACGCTGGGCATCGATCGCTTCTACCTGGGCAAGATCGGGACCGGCGTCCTGAAGCTCCTGACGGGTGGCGGTTTCGGTATCTGGACGCTGGTCGACCTGATCATCACCCTGACCGGCAACCAGAAGGACAAGAACGGTCAGCCTCTCGCCGGATACCCAGAGAACAAGAAGATGGCGTGGATCGTCACAGCCGTCGTCTGGGTCCTCAACATCGTGGTTTCGCTGGTCATGGTCCTCACCGGAGCGCTGGCAGTCGGCTCGGCCGTTGAGAACAGCCAGACAGTGTCCCAGGAGGACAACGGCACGGCAGTCGAGGCCCCGGCTCCCTCAGAGGAGTACACGGTGGCCCCCGCTCCCGTCGAGTCGGAAGATTCCACCATGGACTCGTCAGTGCCGGAGGAATACCGGGCCGCTATGGAGAGTGCTGAGGGCATCAACTTTCTGAGCCCGAGCAAGGCCGACTTCTACGACAAGCTGATCTTCGCTGGCCACTCCCCGGAGGCGGCTCAGTATGTCCTGGACAACTTTGACGTGGACTACAAGGAGAACGCGCTGAAGAATGCCCAGAACTACAAGGACGGATGGGACAAGACCCCCGAGGAAATCCGCGAGCAGCTCGTCAGCGAACACGGCGAGCAGTTCACGCCGGAGGAAGCCGACTACGCCATTCAGAACCTGAAGTAGCCACCTCCGCCGGAGTCTGCGGCACCTTCAAGGAATAGCCAGAAGCGCACGGTTGCTTCTGGCTATTCCTTTGCCGTCGTCGTTCAGGCTCAAAATCGATGGCGCTTCAAAAACTGGCTCTTTCAGGGCGTCGCCTAGCCGTGCAGCAGGCGTCACCTCCGTTCAGAATCAGACGCATCTGAGCTGACGATGCGACCCGGCGGGAACCTCAACGCGGATTTCATCGCCGGTGCTTACGGCCCCGCCGCTCAGCACAATGCCCATGATTCCCGTCTTCCGCACGGTTTTTCCCGCGCTGTTGCGCGGGAGCACCGCTTTGAGCATTCCGGTTTGGAAGCGGTCAATCTGCCGGCAGGGATTCCGCAGTCCGGTTACCTGGACGACGGCGTCGGGTCCGATCCGCAGGAGTGTCCCCTCGGGCAGGTTCAGGAGGTCGATGCCGCGGGTGGTGATGTTTTCCCCGAGGTCGCCGGGACCCACCTCGAAGCCGTCCTGCGCCAGTTCCTCGAAGAGCTCCGCATGGATCAGGTGTACCTGCCGCAGGTTGGGTTCCGTCGGGTGGAACCGCTTTCTGAACACGTGCTGCACGGTGGTGCCGGAATGCGCGTCTCCGTCGAGGCCCAGCCCTTCCACGAGCAGAACCGAGTCGACCCGGTCCTTGCTGAAGTTGTGCTTGCTGCTTTGACTGACGGAGACCACTTGCGGTCCTTCGGGAGTGCGGGTGGCAGTCATTGACGGATCATTTCATATCCCGCCACGGCCTTCGGGAAGGCGCCAGAGGTCGAGCAACCTCCCTGCACCTGTCGGTGCGGGCACCGTTCAGGAAACGCCGGGGAGGGAGAAGGAGAAGAACCTTCCCTCCCCAAGAGGGGTCGCGTTGACCCGGTACAGGTCGGAGACCAGCGCGGCGGACAGGACCGACGACGTTTCACCGGCGGCGACGACCCGGCCGTCGTCGAGGGCAATGATTCGGTCGGCATACCGTGCAGCCAGGTTCACGTCATGCAGGGCGGTGATCACTGTGAGTCCGTCCCGCGCGAGATCGCGGAGCAGTTCGAGGGTTTCGAGCTGCGCGCGGACATCGAGGTGGTTGGTCGGTTCGTCCAGGAGCAGGAGCGTCGGCTCCTGGGCGAGGGCGCGTGCCAGGAGGACCCGCTGACGTTCCCCGCCAGAGAGCTCGGCAAAAACCCGGCGGGCGAGCTGCGCGGCTCCGGTCCGGAGCAGGGCGGCGCCGACGACGTCGTGATCCTCGGTGCCGGGCGCGGCAAGACGGCCCAGCCGGGGCGTCCGGCCGAGCATAACGACGTCCTGCACGGCCAGGGGAAGGTCGGCCGCGGAGTGCTGGTCGATAAAGGCGACGTACCGTGCGCGGCGCCGCCGCGGCAGGGAGGCCAGGTCCGTGTTACCCAGGCGAACGGTGCCGCTGGTGGGGTTTTCCAGGTGGGCGAGGAGCTGCAGCAGCGTGGACTTGCCCGCGGCATTGGGCCCGATGACCGCGGTGACGGACCCGGCGGGGGCGACGGCGGTGACACCGTCGATGACGAGACGGCCGCCGCGTGCGAAGGACAGGCCATCCACCTGCACCGTATTCACAGCGACCGCCGTGCGCGCAGCATCAGCAGGGCAAAGGCAGGGGCACCGAGAATCGCCGTGATGATGCCCACCGGAAGCTCCCGCGGGTCGAAGGCGGACCGGGCAATCGTGTCGGCGGCGACCAGCAGGAGCGCCCCGCCGAGGGCGGCGACCGGAAGCAGCAGCCGGTGCCCGGGGCCGGTGAGCAGCCGCGCGGCATGCGGGATGAGCAGGCCGACGAAGCCGATCGAACCGCTCACCGCCACAAGGGCGCCGGTGAGCACTGCGCTGGCCGCCAGGAGCAGGCCGCGCGCCGCGCCGGTGTTGATCCCCAGGGAGCGGGCGGTGCGGTCACCGAACGCAAACGCGTTGAGCGTGTTCGCGGACAGGGCGAGGGGGATGCCCAGGGCGAGGAACGCCGCCGCGGCGATCGCCGTTCCGCTCCAGCTGGCACCGGCGAGGGAGCCGAGGAGCCAGCCTAGGATCTCCCGGTAGCTGTCCCCGGTGGCGCTCCAGAAGATGACCAGGCTGGTGAGCGCGGAAAGCGCCGAGGATACGGCCACCCCGGCGAGGACGGTGCGGGAGGGGCTCTGCGGCCCGGCCGACCCGGCCAGCAGCAGGGTCCCGGCCAGCGCCAGAAGGGAGCCGGTGAACGCCGCGACGGGAAGGGCGACGCTGACACCGGCCACGATCACGAGCACGGCACCGAGGGAAGCGCCGGAGGACAGCCCGAGCAGATAGGGGTCGGCCAACGGGTTGCGGGTGCTCGCCTGCAGCACGACGCCGCAGACGGCCAGTCCCGCCCCTATGAAGGCGGCGGTCAGCACTCGTGGCAGGCGCAGCTCCCAGATGATCGCGTCCCGCGTCGCCGAGAGCGGCGACTCCGCAAGGGACAGGTGCGAGGCCACACTCCGGCAGACGTCGGCCACCGAGATGTCGGCCGGGCCGACCGTGACGGCGGCAAACATGCCGGCGACCAGGAGGACACCGAGCAGCGGAATCCCGGCCGCTGCCCGGCGCCCGCGCTTCCCGGCCGGCGTCGTCCCGCTCGCCGTCGTCCCGGCCGACGTCGCCGCTGCCGTCACGGAGCGACGTCCAGGTGCGCGAGCTGTTCCTGGAGGGTTTCGACGGCCTCGAGGCTGCGGACGCCCGCCTCACCGGCCGGGAACGGCAGGATGAGGTACTGCCGGTTCCGCACCGCCGTGAGTGCGGCGGTGGCGGGGTTGCCTTCCAGCTCCGCGATCTTCTTGTCCGCCGGTGTCCACGCGGCGTCGATGAGGACGATCACCTCCGGGTCGGCATCGGCCACCGCTTCCCAGGACAGCGAGGCCCACGGCGTGGGGACGTCGGCGGCAACGTTTTCCAGCCCGACGGCGTCCATGACCAGCTGGGGATTTCCGCTGCCCGCCCCCACGTACGGGGAGTCGTTGCCGGAGCTGTACCAGAGGGCGGTGAGCCCGCGGCTGTCGGGCGCGACGGCGGCCAAGCGCTGCTGCTGCCCGGCAACGAGGGTGTCGGCGGCGTCGGGCACGTCGAAGACGCGTCCCATCAGGCTGATCTCCGCCCAGATGTCCTCCCAGACCAGTGGGGCGGGCTGATAATCCGCACCCTGGCAGGCCGCCGGGGATACCAGGGTGTTGATGCCCAGGCGGTGCAGCGTCCCGCGGTCCCCGGCGCCGTCGGAGGTGAGGTTGGACTCCCAGCCGGCGTACACGAGGTCCGGTTCCAGGGCCAGGACCGCTTCCTGTCCGGGAACACGCTCGGAAATCAGCGGTGGTTCCGTCTCCGGCGCCCACCCTGCGGCGTACGGGCCGTCGGGGAAGGCGACGCCGGAGATCCGGTCCTCGAGGCCCAGCGCCAGCAGCATTTCGATGGACGTGGATTTGATCGCCACCACCTCCTCTGGCGGCTGCTCGAAGGTGACCGGTGTGCCGCAGTTGTCCACGGTGAACGGGAAGCCCGCCGCGGCGTCGGGCTGCGGGTCCGGCCGCGCCCCGGCGGACGGGGCCGCACACCCGGCGAGCAGGACGGCGGCCAGCACGGGAAGCATCAACAAGCGGATGCGGCGGGGCATCAACGCAGTCCTTCCAGACGTGGTTTGAGGTCGCTTTGGAAAAGGTCCATGAACCGGAGCTGGTCGTGGCCGGGGGCGTGGAACACAAGGTGGTTGAACCCAAGGTCCACGTATTCGGTGATCCGCTCGACGACGTCGTCGGGATCCGTGCCCACGATCCACCGCCGCGCGATCTGCTCCAACGGGAGCGCGTCTGCGGCGCGTTCCATCTCCACCGGGTCGGTGATGCTGTGCTTCTGCTCCTTTGAGAGGGACAGCGGAGACCAGAACCGGGTGTTTTCCAACGCCTTCTCCCGGCTGTGCTCATAGGAGAGCTTGATTTCGATCATCCGGTCCATCCCGGATAGATCCCGGCCCGCGTCGTCCGCGCCCGCAGCCAGCGCCGGCATCAGCTGCTCGGCATACAGCCCGTGCCCCTTGCCGGAGGTGGCAATGAACCCGTCCCCGGCGCGGCCGGCATATTTCGCCACGACGGGCCCGCCGGCTGCGATGTAGACGGGTATGCCACCGGCCGGGCTGTCGTAGACGGAGGCGTTGGAGGTGGAGTAGTAGTCGCCGTCGAAACTCACCCGGTCCCCGTTCCACAGCTCCCGCATCAGGCGCACCGCCTCGCGCAGCCGGGCGAACCGCTCGGAGAACTCCGGCCAGTCCTGTTCTCCGGGCCCGCGGAACCCGGTCGCGATTTCGTTCAGCGCCTCACCGGTCCCCACCCCCAGCCAGATCCGGTCCGGGTAGAGAAGCCCCAGCGTGCCGAAGGCCTGGGCAATGACGGCGGGGTTGTACCTGAAGGTGGGCGTGAGCACGCTGGTGCCCAGCCGGATATGCGAGGTGCGTTCCCCGGCCGCGGCGAGCCAGGCCAGGGAGAACGGGGCGTGTCCGCCCTGATGCCGCCAGGGCTGGAAGTGGTCGCTGACTGCCGCGGACGAGAAGCCGTGGGCTTCGGCGGCGACGGCCAGCTCCACCAGCTCCCGCGGGCCGAACTGTTCTGCGGAGGCCTTGTAACCCAGGGTCAGTGTCATGATCTGCTGCTTTCTGTGTCGGCGACGGCGTTGAGGCCCGCGGCGAAACCGGCTGCGTAGGCCTCGTCGCTGCCGAACCGGAACATGTCCGTCTCTGAGGTGCGGATGATGGACCGGGCGCCGGGCAGGTCCAGCGGGCCGACCGCGTCCGCGTAACCGCGAACTACGGCCACGGGCAGCCCGAAGGTCTTGCCCTTGACCAGGTCCCCGGCGGCGGCGATCTCGTCGGCCAGGCACGGGCGGGTCACGGCCAGGGGCCGGCCGGCCGAGTCCGGGGTGCCCTCGAGCTCATCGAACACCCGGACACCGGCGGCTCCGATGGCGATGTCGGTCTGCCCCTCCCGCCACGGCCGGCCGATCGTGTCGCTGAGAATCACCCCGATGTGCGGGCCCGCGGCGCGGATGCCGGCGGCCAGGATCCGGGCCGAGCGGTCGGGATCCTCCGGCAGCAGCAGCACCGTGCCCGCGGGAACGTTGGAGGCGTCCACCCCGGCGGCCGCTCCCACAATGCCCAGACGGTTCTCAACGATCCGGGTGCCGTTGCGGGTGGCGACCACCCGGGCCGTCTCCGCGCTGATCGCTGCCTCGCGGTCCTCGGCCCGCACCAGCCGCCCCTCGGCCTTGGAGACGATCTTGGACGTCACAACCAGGATGTCCCCGTCCATCAGCGGCCGTGCCGCGGCGGCGGCAAGGATCAACGCGACAAGGTTGTCGCCCGCCGCGATCTCCGGAATGCCGGGAAGCGCCCAGACGGACAGTTCCCGCGGCGGGATGGTGCGCGCCGGGCTGGCTGGTGCGTCGGTGTCGCCCCCGGTCACCGTGCGGCTCCCGCGGCGGGCTCGGTGGTCGCCGACACCTGGTCCGCCGGCTCGAGTTCCGGCGCCTGGTCCGCCGGCTCCTGCTCCGGGGCGATGTAGAAGTTGTCGCGGAACAGGCCTGTGGGGTCCCACACCGCCTTCAGCGCGCGCAGGCGCTGCAGGTTCCCGGGCGGGAAGGCGCGGGCGACGACGTCGGGCCCGGTGTCGGTCTCGAAGCTCAGGTACATGCCTTCCAGCAGCGGCACCAGTTCCGCCCAACGCAGGGCCACCTGGTCGCCGCGTCCGCCCAGCATGGCGATCACGAAGTTCGCGTCCCGCCAGCCGTACGCGGTGGCCTCCGCCGGGAGGTTCGCCGCGGCACCGCCGGCAGAGCGGATGCTCAGGATAAAGGAGGACTCGGCGGCGAGCAGGTCTGTCAGGACACGCGCGACGTCGGCGCTCAGGTGCCGCACCAGCCCGGAGTGGCTGCGCGGTTCGCCACGGCCGTGCTGATCGCCCTCCGGCGGTACTTCAAGCAAAGCCGCGTACGGCACCATCTGCACAGACTGGTTCGCCAGCGGCGCGAGGGCTGCGAAGGGCTGGAGCCGCTCGATCACGGTCTCCGGATCGGAGGAATCCACCACGATCAGTGCCTGGACGGCGGTCGAGCCGGGGCTGCCGGGGCTGATCATCAGGGATCCGGTCACCGTGGGATGTGACCCCTCGATGGTGGTGCCCCACCCTTGGAGGAAGGCCGCGACGTCGTCCGGCGCGAAGAGGAGCATCGCGAACCCCACCTGCTCGGACACCGGGTGCGCCTCGAACTCGAACGAGACGACCACGCCGAAGTTCGCCCCGGCGCCGCGCACCGCCCAGAACAGGTCGCTGTTCTCCTCTGCGCTGGCGTGCACGAGCTCACCGTCGGCGGTCACGATGTCCACGGAGCGCAGGTAATCGATCGTCAGCCCGCGCTCGCGGACGAACCAGCCGATCCCCGCCGCCGTCGCCAGGCCGCCGACGCCGACGCCGCCGTAGTCGCCGGAGGTGATCGCCAGCCCGTGCGGTGCCAGGGCCTGCGCCACCTCGCCCCACCGGGCGCCGGGCCCCACCCGGACCCGGTTGCCGCTGCCCAGGGTGATGGTGTTCAGTGCATCGAGCGCGAGGACGATGCCGCCGGTGTTCAGGGACCGGCCGGACAGGCCGTGTCCGCCGCTGAACATGCCCAGCGGCACGTCCCGGTGGCGGGCGGCGAAGCGCACGGCCTCCTGCACTTCGGTGGGGGTTTCAGGACGGATGACGACGCCGGGCCGGGCGCCGCGGAAGTAGCTGGCGGTGTAGCGGGCGTACCCCCGGTCGCCGGGGAACAGGACCCGCGGGACGAGGGCGTCGGGGATCGGATCGTCGCGGAAGGACCGGGCGGGTGCTTCCGGGGAGGCTGGCGCGGCGGCGGCTGCGGGGACTGCGGGGGCAGCGGGTGCGGCGGCGGCGGCTGCGGTGGCCGGGGAGCCGCTGCGCCGGCGGGCCTTCTCCACCCGGGACCGGATTGCGGGAGCGGTGACCTGCGCGAACCGGCGGAGCTCATCCGGGTCGTCGGTGGCTACGATGAACACGCTCACCCCGTGATCGGTTGCCAGCTCGGCCAGGGCCTCGGCGTGGTACTGCGGGGTGATGTTCATCATCCGGGTGATCTCGCGCGGATCGCGTCCGGCCTTGCGGGCGGCCTTGTCGATCACCTCGTTGCCGCGTTCGACGTCGCCCTGCTTCATCCAGGGAAGGCTTGGCAGCCAGCCGTCACCCTTGCGCCCGATGATCCCCTGCATCCGGGGTTTGTAGGCGCCCACCCAGATGGGGATGCGGTGTGCAGGTGTCGGGCCCCGCTGCACGCCTGTGACGTGGTGGTATTTTCCTCCCGCGTGCAGGGGCGTCGGATCCGCGGTGTCCCAGATGCCCCGGATGATGTCCAGCGCATCGTCCAGCCCGCCGACCGCGTCCGGGATGGCCAGCAGCGGGGCGCCCATCGACGCGATCGCCTCGAAATACCCGCCGGTGCCGATGCCGAGCTCCGCGCGGCCGTCGCTGAGCAGGTCCAGGCTGGCGAGGGAACGGGCCAGCACGGCGGGCTGGCGCAGGGGCAGGTTCAGCACATTGCCGGAGACGTGGATGCGTTCGGTACGGGCGGCGACTACCGAAAGCAGGGTCCAGGTGTCCAGGAACTGGGCCTGATAGGGATGGTCCTGGAAGGTGACCAGGTCCAGGCCGAGCTCCTCGCTGAGCAGGGCCCGGTCGACCGGCAGTTGAGGGATGGCGGCGGACGGGGTGATGAAGCTGCCGAAGCGCAGCGGGTGCAGGTAATCTGACATGGCCACAGCATGCGCGCCACCATTGCCATTGACAATCCGTAGGTAAGCCGCTTACTTTTTGTGCGTGACTACTTCTGAGACGGGCCGCGCAAACCCTCCGCTAAGCATCAGTGATGAGGAGTGCCGGCGCCTGCTCGGCGTGATGGAGGTCGTGGGACGGCGCTGGGCCAGCGGGATTCTGCTTGCCCTCGGGACCGGAGCCGAACGGTTCACCGAAATCGAGCACCGGGTCCAGGGGCTGTCCGGGCGGATGCTCACGCTCCGGCTTCGCGAACTCGAGGCCGCGGGCCTGGTCGAACGCCTGGTCGAGCCCACCATCCCGGTCAGCGTCCGGTACCGGCTGAGTGCGCGCGGCATCGACCTGCTGCGCTCCCTGCAGCCCATCGCCGGCTACGCCCGCCGCTGGGAGACTGACGACGCCGGAGAAGCGGTCTCCGCCAAGAGTGCCTGAGCCGGCGGGCCAGCCGCCGCGGACGCCACCCACGGCGGACGCTACCCACGGCGGTGGCGGGGGAGCAGGGGAATAATTCCCGGGCGCTTCGTCCTTCTCTGTACCAAGACTCTTACTAGGGCGGGGCAGGCGCATGCCATGAGCTGGAACGTCGTTATACCCGTCAAGAGTCTTGATACCGCCAAGTCCCGCCTCCGGCGGGACCGCAGCGGTGTAGCCGACCTGGCGCTGGCCTTTGCACTCGATACGCTTTCCGCGGTCCGGAACAGCCGTGGAGCGGGCACCATCATCGTCGTCACGAGCGATGTTCGCGTCCGTACCGCTTTCCCCGCCGGTACGCTTTTCGTGGATGATCCGGGGCTCGGACTCAATCCGGCGGTCGCGGCGGGACTCCACGGCGCGGGTCCCGGCAAGGTTGCCGTCGTCACGGCGGACCTGCCCGGCCTGACGGCGGACGAGTTCGACGCCGTCCTCGCAGATGCCGGCCGACACGAGCGCGCCATGGTCGCCGATCATTCCGGTCACGGCACCACCATGCTCACGAGCCTCGGCGGCCTGATCGTCCCGCGGTTTGGTCCCGGTTCCCGGTGGCGCCACGAACGGCAGGGTCACGTGGTCCTCCCGGTGCCGCAGGCGTCCGCGGTGCGCCGGGATATCGACACGGCAGAGGATCTAGCTGCGGCCCTGCGGAACCGGCTCGGGCCGGAGACCCTGAAAACCCTCGCAGTTGCTGCCACCGGACCGGCCGGTTCAGCTGCGGAGACCGGCTAAGGTCCCCTCACCTCGCCGGCCAGTTGGAGCGCTCCGGCAACAATGGCCGCCGAATCCTCGTCGGTGTTCATCCACAGCGGAAGTGACCGTGCGGGGATCCCGGCACGCTCCAGCAGCGGGAGCTCACCGGCGTCAACCGGATCGACCAGCCAGCCGTCCAGGAGGCCGCCCTGTGTCCGTGCCCCGTAATGCTGCCCCACGGCCGCAGCGGAGACGTCGACCCCGATGACCCCCAGACAGATGTCGGCCATCCCGCGCACGGGCGAGCCACCGATGATGGGCGATACGGCGATCACGGGAGCCGCCGTCGTCCGAAGGGCAGCCGCCACGCCCGGCAGGGCAATGATCGTTCCGACCGACACCACCGGATTGGAGGGTGCCAGCAGGACGACGTCGGCTGACAGGATCGCCTCCACGGCTTCCGGTGCGGCGGAGGAGGATTCGAGACCCCGGTGGACGAACCGGCGGGTCGGGACGTTGCCGCGGTGGCGCACCCACCACTCCTCAAAGTGAATCAACTGCGTCCGGCCGCTTCCGTCGACGATTTCGACGTGGGTTTCGACCTCGTCGTTCGTAGCCGGCAGGAGACGGACACCCGGATTCCACCGCAAACAGAGCCGTTGGGTCACTTCGGTGAGGGTCAGGCCCTCCCGAAGAAGGGCGGTCCGGGCAATATGGGTGCCCAGGTCAAGGTCTCCCAGGGTGAACCAGGGCCAGCCGACACCGTAGGCGGTCAGTTCCGCACTCACGCGCTCGGATTCGCCGGCCCTGCCCCATCCGCGTTCCGTATCGTTGGCTCCGCCCAGGGAGTACATGATGGAATCCAGGTCGGGGCAGACCCGCAGACCCGTCAGCCACAGATCATCCCCGGTGTTGGCCACGACGGTGATTTCCGCCCCGGTTGCCTGTGCCAGGGTCCGGGCGCCGCGGACGAACCGCGCGCCGCCTACCCCTCCGGCGAGGATCGTTATTCTCTTCATGCGCCCCCCGTTACCTTTTTCGTAGCCCGTTCCTGATGCAGGATACGACGACGGCCCCTCCGCGGTATGCGGAAGGGCCGTCATTTGTTCGAGCTACGAAACCGGAGCCAGTTCCGGGTAGTCCGTGTAGCCGGCGGCGCCGTCGGTGTAGACGGTGGTCTGGTCGATCTCGTTCAGCGGGTGGTCCTCCTGCCAGCGGCGGGCCAGATCCGGGTTGGCGATCACGGGGCGGCCGACGACGGCGGCGTCGGCCAGGTTCTCTTCGAGCAGCATGACGGCGTCCTCGCGGGTGGTGACCGTGCCGAAGCCTGTGTTCATTAGCACCGGGCCGCCGAAGCGGCGGCGCAGGCCCTGGACCAGCTCGTCGGCCGGGTCCGCGTGCAGGATGCTCAGGTAAGCCGGCTTCAGATCGGCGATGCCGTCCACCAGAGCGGTGTAGGTGGCGGTAACGTCGGCGCGGTCGGTTTCCAGCACGCCCTGGATGTTGTGTTCCGGGGAGATGCGGATGCCGGTGTGCTCGGCGCCGACGGCCTCTGCCACGGCACGGAAGGCCTCGATGACCAGGCGGGCCCGGTTCTCCGGCGATCCGCCGTAGTTGTCTGTGCGGGTGTTGGAGACGGGGGAGAGGAATTCCTGCAGCAGGTACCCGTTGGCACCGTGCAGCTCGACGCCGTCGAACCCTGCCTTCATCGCGTTCTGCGCGGCGGAGACGAAGTCCTGCACGACGCCGGGGAGTTCGGCTTCGGTGAGGGCGTGCGGCACCGGGAAGGGCTGCTTGCCGTCGTAGGTGTGCGCCATGCCTTCAACCGCGATGGCACTGGGGGCCTGTGGCTGGCGTCCGCCATTGATGTTCTCGTGCGCGACGCGGCCGGAGTGCATCAGCTGGGCGACGATCCGGCCGCCGGCTTCGTGCACGGCGTCGGTGACGCGCTTCCAGCCGGCGACGTGTTCCTCGGTGACCAGGCCGGGCATCAGGGCGTTGCCCTGGCCGGTGAAGGAGGGGTAGATGCCGTCGGTGATGATCAGGCCCATGGAGGCGCGCTGGCGGTAGTGCTCGACCATGATGTCGGTGGGCACGCCGTTGCGGTCGGCACGCACGCGGGACATCGGTGCCATGACGAGGCGGTTGGGCAGTTCCATGGTGCCGACGGTCAGCGGGGTAAAGAGTTTCAAGTGGGGTTCCTTTTGTTGCGTGCAGCCGTACTCGGGTTCTCCCGGTTGCAGGTTGTATATGCAGGGCAACCGTTAGCGAGGTAGGAGATATTCCGCGAGCGTGCGAGGTCACACCAGTAGCGGCTCGTCAAAGCGCTGATTGCGTGAGATTGAAGCCCGAGAAGATGCAGACATCAAATGCGAGAGCTAAGGAGTGTTGGGTATCGAGCCGCGGTCGTGGAGTCTTCGTATAGGGACCCACGCACTACGCTTAGTTTCTACTATGGAATCCATCGAGAAATCCGCCATGCCTCGCCGGAACTTGGACTGGGATCGGGTCGTGCTTAGGGCACTCTCATAACGCCACAGTCCTCGGTTGGTGAGCTCCGGGAGTACCATTCGATTGAGCCAAAGAAAACGGGGCGCTAGTCGAAACAACTAGCGCCCCGCTCCTAATCCTTGGCGGGATTTGAACCCGCGACCGGCCCTTCGTTACGGGGCTGCTCTATCCACACTGAGCTACAAGGCCAGTTCACTCAAACAAGTGAATGAGATACCAGAATAAACGGAACCGAGCTTTCAGTCAATCGTTGGCAAAAATCATTTTTTAAGCTTCTTGCGCCGAAAGTTCGTCTTCCCGTAATGGATTAGCTCTTACTTCGGCCAGGCCTTTACTGCTAGAGCTGAAAGCATGGAAGAACGGACTTCAGCCTCGTCGAAACCCCATGTTGCCCCGTTCTCGCTGAGCAAGCGTGTAAGTGCAAACACTGACTGGCCATACGTGTCCACCTTTTGGTCAAACGGTTTATCTTCAAGGCCGCCGTTCAGAGTTCGCTCCAGGAGCGTTAGATTCTGCAGTTGATCACGTAACACAGAAAACTTCTCGAATTCCTCGGCGCTTGCGAACACGTCACGCTTTGATGATTTTGCGAATATGTGTTCGACCGTCACACTCTTGCTGCTCCAGTCCGGCATAGCATCCGTCTGTTGTCCGTGATCGCTGAGGTATTGCCGCTCGAGTCGCGCTAACAAATACTTGGCCCGGGTTGTCGTCACTGAACCATACCCAACAAAGGCCTGCTTGAACGTCGCATCGTCGGGAACCAAGTCCTTCATATACATACGGACGTCGGCGACAGTTGCGGCTTTACCAGTGGCGACCGCCTCGGCTGCCAAGCAGAACGCACGCTCTGCAACGCCTCCTCCTAGTGTGCCAGCGATCCAAGCCCGAACGGACCAACCGGCGACGACGTCAACGAAACGAGTAGCGTCCGTGTGTGACCAGGTTCCGAAGGCCGCCAACAACAGAGGCATACTTGCTTCAAATCCGAACCTCCTGAAAGCTAGGAGGGAATCCTTGACTTCCACGGCTTGGGAAGACCAAGACGCGTCATCTGGTTCCCGAAGTGCGATATACCGTTGGAGCGCCGTATCCGCGCCCTCGAGGTATCGGCGAACCGCGGTCGTCCCACCACGGACATCGGATTGGAGAGCCTTGTACAATCCTCGATTTGTCACGTGCCCTTTCCGTGACATGTATTCATACCTCAGGAACTTTACGAATTCTTCTGGCTTATCGAATTTCGCCGTTAGCCGGGTCCACGTGCTTTGAGCGTGGTTGATTCCTTGGCTGCCGGCTTGACTGAAGAGGAAGTTCTTAAGGAGGTCCGCTGTGGTGAGATCTTCCCCGCGGTCGTTAAGGGTCTCGAAGATCACGTATGCCTCCGGCAGGCCTGTTGCAACAGCCAGAAGGACTTGTACGTCCGTATCGAGATACGCGACGAGCTCGATAAGCGATCTGTAATCCTCTTCCGTGGGCGCCAGCTCATCAACGCGTTCTTTAAGCAGAACATAGGCGGTGCCGACGAGGTTATTTTTTGCGGCAACCTGCCCTCCTTCTAGCAAGATGCTGAAGGTCACGTGATCATCGGGACTCAAAATGAGTTTCGCCACTGTTTGCTCTTCTCGAAGAACATAGTCGCTTAGGTGCGTATCTTCGACAGACTGGGCGGCTCGTTCCTGGCCCAGTTCACGCAGCCGATCCCTTATAGCAATAAAGAGGATCGCCGTTGTTGTTATTCGCTGTTGCCCATCGATGATCAATTTCCTGGTGTCGTCGCCAGGAGAGTCAGCCAGCACGACTGTTCCCATGAAGTAGGAGTTGCTAGCGGCTTTTGCTCTTGCGATGTCTGCCCAATACTCCAATATATGGCTTTCCTGCCACGAGAATCGCCGCTGAAACTCAGGCACTTTGAGCAGGATATCGGACAGGAGGTGACCGAGTCGGTCGTGGTCGAATTGTGCTGGATCTGCCATGAGGTACAGCCTAGGGCTATTTTGGCGAAGACGTAATCGTCCTCGTTTGCTTAGCATTTTGAGGAACCTCGCCAGCCGGGTTCAAATGGGACGGTCTAGGGTCCATGGTGATCTCACAATCTCTGGCAGGCCAAAGCCATAACCTCTCACGCTGGATGCATATGACGGGTACTCCGCACACAGAATGGTCACCATCAGCGGGGCAGCGTGGAACGCCCCGCCGGCTGCGGAGTGCTCGTCTTCGAAGACGCGTGGAGCTACGTGCCTGGGCGTCTATGACCTGCGCTGGGCAGACAAGGGTTCCAACCTCCGCTCCAGGGCAGCGACGGCTACCGCCATCCTCAACGCGGCCGACGTCGACCCCGCCAACCTCGCGTCCGCACCTGGGTCAACGACGACTTCGCACAGGACGACACCATCGCGGACCTGCTCTTCCCCTTCGCCCAGCTGATGGAGAACCTCTCCCAGTTGCTCACGGTGACGGCAAGGATCCCGGCCAGGGTTCAGTCAGGGCTGGGTTTCCGTTCTGGAAGCTGCACGTCGCAGTGGACAGAAATCGGGAATGAGCCCCAGGCAGATTAACCAGGCGCGCGTTATGGCTGAGGTCGGCACGTATACCAAACGCACGTATACCAAACAGGAGATCGCTGACACATTCAAAGTATCTCGCGCTGCCCTCTACCGGCATCTAAGCGCCAGCGACTCGAACGACCTAGATACGTTCTGACGTTTCTGGTGTCACGGCAGCGTAGCTTCGGCGCCCTCTTCCATCCTCTTCTTGCTGCCAACGTTCCGGTTAGGGATGCTGGTACCCCGCACAGTGCAGGAACTAACCCTGCTATCGAAATGAACGCCGGAGAAGACTGGTTCCCTATCGAATCTTGTCCGCAGGAAATTGAAGCGTCTCTTGGAACGTACGTTGTCCAGAAGGAGGTCTCCGTCAAAAACCGCATCTGCGAAGTTCACCATGCCTTCGAAGATCGCGCCCCGGAACTTCACCGTGGAAAGAAAGGTTGATTCGTGAAAGCTTATTCGCTCAAAACGGCATCCAGAGAACGACACCAGCCCCCTAAACTCGGCGTTCCTGAACGACGCATCAGCGAGATACGCCCCGACGAATGACGTGGCCCCTTCAAACACTGCGTCAGCAAATCTGGCTACCGGAACAGACGCGCCCTTCAAATCGAAGTCCTTCAACACTGCACCCCGGAGATCGAGTCGCACGTTTGACCAGACGGCGTCCTCCCCCTGACGATTTGAAGCTCGAAGTCCGATCGCTAAGAGCTGCTGAACGGTGGCGCGAACAACACCATCAGCCTCGTCCAACTCACCGTTTACCCGAAGTTGAGGAAGCCGAAGGTAGGCGCATAGAACGTCGACGCAAGCTTGGCGCTGGCCCTCCCAATCGTCGGCGAGCTGAGCCATAGCGTTGATGCCTGCTAGCCGAACCGCGGCAGATGTATTTCCGATTTGCTCAGCAGCACTGACGTACCTAGAGCGAAGTTGGACTTCGCGTTCGTTTGCGCGCCGGGTGTGTTCGGTATTGTACGAAAGGTCGTACACCCGTTGGGCGTCAACAAGCCGTTGCCTGTCTGTATGCTCCTGCCGTTCCTTCAGCCTGAGTGTTCGCAGAGCCACGAACACGGCCCCTGCGGCCGTTGGTACACCGATCATGGTTACTGCTGTTCTCGCTGCTTCGAACGGCTCCACTTCGTAGGTCTCGAGGACCCACGTATAGACGTAATAAGCAACGAAGGCAGCACCCAAAATGGTGCAGAGGGATCCAACTACCAGCATCCAAAGACGAGGCGGAGCGGGATCTGTGCGGACAAGAGCCGGACCGTTTTCCTGAGCAGAAGTCATGTGCGTCTGAGTCTCTCAAATGCCGCTAAGCGTCAGCCCTGGTGACTGCCAATTGCTCTGCGTGCCGCGGTGCCGAATCGTTGCGAGCAGAGGAACCACGGCGGCCGCCCGCGGTATTCTCGAGCCCAAATTTCTTGAGCCCGTCGGCGCTCCATCTATCTTTGGTGGCAAGAACGTAGGCGCGTTTGTCGTCCCGTTCTGCCTGGGCAAGTTGCTCTCTTAGATCAGCGACGCGCTGACGAGCTTCGACCAATGCGGTAACGGGTTCTACGCGCGAGTCCAGAAACGCACGGGCTTGTTCCGGGGTCTGTTCAATGCTGATCTTTGCCATGCGCACAGCCTACTGTCCGCGCATTGGGAGGACACTAGGAGCGACACGGGGCGGTAAACTGTTCCTGATTGTGTTTTAAAGTAGGCGGTGACTGCGATTAAGGCGAAACCCTTGACGTGACGCGCACCACATGTAAGCCTGATGATATACGATTTCGTACTTCATCCAGGAGAGACATGGGCAACGACGCCACCAAGGACACGCTGAAGCAGGCCGGCAAGGTCATCGCCGTCCACATCAACTACCCCTCACGGGCAGCAGAACGCGGACGCACCCCGGAACAGCCCTCCTACTTCCTCAAGCCGAGCTCCTCCCTGGCCCTGACCGGCGGCAGCGTGGAGCGCCCGGCCGGCTGCGAGCTGCTCGGCTTCGAAGGCGAAATCGCCCTCGTCATCGGCAAGACCGCCCGCCGGGTCTCCATCGAAGACGCGTGGAGCTACGTCGGGGGAGTGACCGCCAGCAATGACCTGGGCGTGTACGACCTGCGCTGGGCAGACAAAGGCTCCAACCTCCGCTCCAAGGGCGGCGACGGCTTCACCCCGGTCGGCCCGCACATCCTCAACGCGGCCGATGTCGACCCCGCCGCCCTGCGCGTCCGGACCTGGGTCAACGGCGAACTTACGCAGGACGACAACACCGCGGACCTGCTCTTCCCCTTCGCCCAGCTGGTGGCCGATCTCTCCCAGCTGCTCACCCTGGAACCGGGCGACCTGATCCTCACCGGCACCCCCGCCGGCGCCTCCGTGGCCGTCCCCGGTGACCGCCTCGAAGTCGAAGTCGACGTTCCCGGCACGGACAAGACCACCGGGCGCCTCGCCACCACGGTCACCGACGGCATCACCCCGCTGGCACGGTTCGGCGCCCAGCCGAAAATCGACGACAAGCAGCGCGAAGAAGCATGGGGTTCCGCGGAAAAGGCCGGTCTCGCCCCGCAGCCGGAAACACCGCAGGAACAGGCCAAAACCCTCACCCCAGAACTGAAGGCGAAACTGGAATCCGTCGCCACCGCTACCCTGTCCTCGCAGATGCGCGCCCGCGGCCTGAACAACGTCTCCATCGACGGCCTCACCGGCACCCGCACTGGCCGCAAGGTGGTCGGCACCGCCCGCACCCTGCGCTTCGTGCCTAACCGCGAGGACCTCTTCAAGACCCACGGCGGCGGCTACAACGCGCAGAAACGCGCCATCGACTCCGTCGGCGAAGGCGAAATCCTGGTCATGGAAGCCCGCGGCGAAAAGGGCACCGGCACCTTGGGCGACATCCTCGCCCTGCGCGCCAAGCACAACGGCGCCGCAGCCATCATCACCGACGGCGGCGTTCGCGACTACTCCACCGTTGCCGGCATCGACCTGCCCGTCTACTGCGCCAACCCGCACCCCGCGGTCCTCGGCCGCAAACACGTCCCCTGGGACACCGACATCACCATCGCCTGCGGCGGCGCCACCGTGCAGCCCGGCGACATCATCGTGGCCGACGACGACGGCATCCTCGTCATCCCGCCGGCCATCGCCGAGGAGCTGGTGGAGGCGTGCATCAAGCAGGAACACCAGGAAGAATTCATCGCCGAAATGGTGAAGGCCGGCCACGGCGTGGACGGGCTCTACCCGATGAACGCCGCCTGGAAGCAAAAGTACGAGGCCTGGGCAGCGGAACAGGCATGAGCGCAGCAGCCAACAGTGCCGGGCAAGCCAGCAGCACCGCCACGGGCACCGGTTCCAAGTCGGAGCAGGCCTACGAACAGCTGAAGGACCGCATCCTCGGCGGGGAAATGAGCCCGGGCTACCGGCTGGTGCTCAGCAGCATCGCCACGGAGATGGGCTTCAGCGTGGTCCCGGTCCGGGAAGCCATCCGCCGGCTCGAAGCCGAAGGGCTGGTGCACTTTGTCCGCAACGTCGGCGCCACCGTGGCCGGCATCGACCCGGACCTGTACCTGCACACCATGCAGACCCTCAGCATCATCGAAGGCGCCGCCACCGCCCTGGCCGCCCCTGACATCAGCGCCGAGGAACTGGCCCAGGCCCGCAAACTCAACACCCAGATGCGCGAGGTCCTGGACAACTTCGACCCGGTCCGCTTCACCGCCCTGAACACCGAGTTCCACGCCCTGCTCTACGCCCGCTGCCCCAATCCGCACATCCTGGACCTGGTCCACCGGGGCTGGAACCGGCTGGGCCGGATGCGCTCCTCCGTCTTCCGGTACGTCCCGGACCGGGCACACGCGTCGGTGCAGGAACACGAGGCGCTGCTGGATCTGATCGACGCCGGAGCCCCGGCCCCCGACGTCGAGCACGCCGCCCGCGCGCACCGCACCAACACGCTCAACGCCTTCCTGGCCCAGAACCACCAGCCGCCTTCCCCGATCTAAAGAAACACACGAAAGAGGAACACCACATGACCACGCACTTCGTCCCCGAAAACCTGCCCACCCACATCCAGCACTTCATCAACGGCAAGTTTGTGGACTCCGCCAGCGGCGCCACCTTCGACGTGCTGGACCCGGTCACCAACAAGACCTACGCCACCGCCGCCGCCGGGCAGAAGGAAGACATCGACGCCGCCGTCGCCGCCGCCCGCGAAGCCTTCGTCAACGGCCCGTGGCCGAAAATGAAGCCGCGCGAACGCGCCCGCATCCTCAACAAGATCGCCGACGCGGTCGAGGCCCAGGAAGAACGCCTGGCCGAAATGGAAACCTTCGACACCGGCCTGCCCATCACCCAGGCCAAGGGCCAGGCCCTGCGCGCGGCGGAGAACTTCCGCTTCTTCGCAGACCTGATCGTCGCCCAGTTCGACGACGCCATGAAGGTCCCCGGCAGCCAGATCAACTACGTGAACCGCAAGCCGATCGGCGTCGCCGGGCTCATCACCCCGTGGAACACCCCGTTTATGCTCGAGTCCTGGAAGCTCGCCCCGGCCCTGGCCACCGGCAACACCGTGGTGCTCAAGCCGGCCGAATTCACCCCGCTCTCCGCCTCCCTCTGGGCCGACATCTTCACCGACGCCGGCGTTCCCGCCGGGGTGTTCAACCTGGTCAACGGCCTGGGCGAGGAAGCCGGCGACGCGCTGGTGAAGCACCCGCAGGTCCCGCTGATCTCCTTCACCGGCGAAACCACCACCGGGCAGACCATCTTCCGCAACGCCGCGGAAAACCTGAAGGGCTTGTCCATGGAGCTCGGCGGCAAGAGCCCCTGCGTCATCTTCGCCGACGCGGACCTGGACGCCGCGATCGACTCCGCCCTGTTTGGCGTCTTCTCCCTCAACGGGGAACGCTGCACCGCCGGCTCCCGCATCCTGGTCGAACGCCCGGTCTACGACGAATTCTGTGAACGCTTCGCCGCCCGCGCCAAGACCATCGTCGTCGGCGACCCGCACGATCCCAAGACCCAGGTGGGCGCCCTGGTGCACCCCGAACACTTCGAAAAGGTCGCCTCCTACGTGGAGATCGGCAAGACCGAAGGCCGCCTGCTCGCCGGCGGCGGACGCCCCGAAGGTCTGGAAGAAGGCAACTACATTGCCCCCACCGTGTTCGCCGACGTCGCCCCCGAGGCGCGGATCTTCCAGGAGGAAATCTTCGGCCCCGTCGTCGCCATCACCCCCTTCGACACCGAAGCCGAAGCCCTGGAACTGGCCAACAACACCAAGTACGGCCTCGCCGCCTACATCTGGACGCAGGACCTCACCCGCGCACACAACTTCGCGCAGAACACCGAGGCCGGCATGGTCTGGCTCAACAGCCACAACGTCCGCGACCTGCGCACCCCGTTCGGCGGCGTGAAGTCCTCCGGCCTGGGCCACGAGGGCGGCTACCGCTCCATCGACTTCTACACCGACCAGCAGGCCGTGCACATTTCCCTGGGCAAGGTCCACACCCCCAAGTTCGGAACCGACGACGCCGCCAAGGTCGACGGCTAAAGCCTTCCCCGACACTTCCCCCCCACCTTTTGCAAAGGAGCAAAACCATGGACATCGAAAACCGCATTCCCACCCCGAGCATCGCCCCGCCGGACATCGTCCGCTGCGCCTACACGGACCTGGTGGTCACCGACCTGGAACGGTCCCGGAAGTTCTACGTGGACGTCCTCGGCCTGCACGTCACCGAAGAGGACGAGAACGCCATCTACCTGCGGTCCCTCGAGGAGTTCATCCACCACAACCTGGTGCTGCGCAAGGGCCCGGTGGCCGCCGTCGCCGCCCTGGCCTACCGCGTCCGCACCCCCGAAGACGTGGACGTCGCCGAGGCGTACTACCAGGAGATGGGCTGCCGCACCGAACGCCGCAAGGACGGCTTCGTGAAGGGCATCGGCGACTCTGTGCGCGTGGAGGACCCGCTGGGCTTCCCCTACGAGTTCTTCTACGAAGTGGACCACGTGGAGCGCCTCACCCAGCGCTACGACCTCTACTCCGCCGGGGAACTGGTCCGCCTGGACCACTTCAACCAGGTCACCCCGGACGTGCCCCGCGGCCGCGCCTACCTGGAGGACCTGGGCTTCCGTGTTTCCGAGGACATCAAGGATTCCGACGGCGTCACCTACGCCGCCTGGATGCACCGCAAGCACACCGTGCACGACACTGCCCTGACCGGCGGCGACGGTCCGCGCATGCACCACATGGCCTTCGCGACGCACGAAAAGCACAACATCATCCAGATCTGCGACAAGATGGGCGCCCTGCGCATCTCCGACCGGATTGAACGCGGCCCCGGCCGGCACGGCGTTTCCAACGCCTTCTACCTCTACATCCTCGATCCGGACGATCACCGCATCGAGATCTACACGCAGGACTACTACACCGGCGATCCGGACAACCCCACCATCACCTGGGACGTCCACGACAACCAGCGCCGCGACTGGTGGGGCAACCCCGTAGTCCCGTCCTGGTACACCGAGGCCTCCCTGGTCCTGGACCTGGACGGCAACCCGCAGCCGCTCACCCAGCGCACGGAAACCTCGGAAATGGCGGTCACCATCGGCGCGGACGGATTCTCCTACACCCGCCCCGACGACGACGCCGGCAGCTCCTCCGGCGAGCCCGCGAAGGGCTTCAAGATCGGCACCCAGCTCTAGACCGCGCCCGACGACGGCGCCCGGCCCGGCGCCGTCGTCGTCGCACCCTCTGCCCACATACCCCCGAACACGCCGCACCCTCCGAAGACAAAGGAATCGCCGTGCTAGATAAACAGACTCTCCGGGCGGTGGCCGATGAGCTGCTCGAAGCCCAACGCACCCGCACCCCGGTGCCGCGCCTGACCTCGCGCTACCCGGACATGACCATCGATGACTCCTATGCCGTGCAGAACCTCTGGCGGGAACGGATGATCGCCTCCGGGCGGTCCCTGGCCGGGCACAAGATCGGCCTCACGTCCAAGGCCATGCAGGCCGCCACCGGCATCACCGAACCCGACTACGGCGTCATCCTCGATGACATGGTGCTGGAAAACGGCTGCACCCTGGAGTGGGACCGCTACACCCATCCGCGGATCGAGGTGGAGCTCGCGTTTGTGCTCGGCAAGCCGCTCTCCGGGCCGAACTGCACCCTGTTCGACGTATTGGACGCCACGGACTACGTGGTGCCCGCGCTGGAAATCCTGGACTCCCGGATCGAGATGGAGGGCCGGACCATCGTGGACACCATTGCGGACAACGCCGCGATGGGCGCCATGGTGGTCGGCGGGAACCCGGTGCGGCCGGCCGACGTCGACCTGCGCTGGGTCTCGGCCCTGCTGTACCGAAACCAAGGCATCGAGGAAACCGGCGTGGCCGCCGGAGTGCTCAACCATCCCGCTGCCGGCGTGTACTGGCTGGCGAACAAGCTCGCCGTGCACGGCACTTCGCTGGAGGCCGGGGAAATCATCCTCGCCGGCTCCTTCACCCGCCCGATGTGGGTATACAAGGGCGACACCGTTTTTGCCGACTACGGACCGTTGGGAACCATCACATGCCGCTTCGAGTAGAGGAAACCTTCGCCGCCCGGCTGGCCGGCGGCCGGCAGACCGGCATGTGGGTCTGCTCCGGCAGCCCGCTGGTCGCCGAAATCTGCGCCGGGTCCGGGCTGGACTGGCTGCTAATCGACGCCGAGCACAGCCCCAACGGGCTGGAGTCGCTGCTGGCCCAGCTGCAGGCAGTGCACGGCTATCCGGTCAGTGCGCTGGTCCGCCCGCCCGTCGGGGACGCGGTGCTGCTGAAGCAGTACCTGGACCTGGGGGCGCAGAACCTGCTGATTCCCATGGTGGACACCCCGGAACAGGCCGCCGAACTGGTCCGCGCCGTCCGGTATCCGCCGCTGGGCATCCGCGGGGTGGGCAGTGCCCTGGCCCGCGCGTCACGCTGGAACCGGATCGAGGGGTACCTCGAAAACGCCGCGGAGTCCGTGACGCTGCTGGTGCAGATCGAGACCGCCGCCGCCGTCGAAAACGTGGAGGCGATTGCCGCCGTCGACGGGGTGGACGGACTGTTCATCGGGCCGTCGGACCTCGCTGCGTCCATGGGCTACCTCGGCCAGCAGGAGCATCCCGACGTTGTTGCCGCCGTCGAGCACTGCATCCGCGTGGTGAAAGCTGCCGGCAAACCGGTGGGCGTAAACGCGTTCGCCGAAGCCACCGCCCGCCGCTATATCGACGCCGGCGTGGACTTCATCCTGGTGGGTGCCGACGTCGCACTCCTGGCCCGGGGCAGCGAAGCCCTGGCCGCCAAATTCATTCCAGCCGCGGACGACGACGTCCGCGCGAGTTACTGACAAGGATTCCCATGGCTGCACCTTCCGGCACCGCCGCCGGCCCCCATTCCCCTCGATCCACCCCTCAATCCGCCTCTCGATCCACTCCTCGGGACACCCGCAAGGTCGCGGTCGCCACCCTGATCGGCACCACCGTTGAGTGGTACGACTTCTTCATTTACGCCACCGCAGCAGGACTGGTCTTCTCCGAGCTGTTCTTCAAGCCGGCCGGCAGCGAGTTCGCCACCCTCGTCACGTTCGCCTCGGTGGGCCTGAGCTTCCTGTTCCGTCCGCTGGGCGCCTTCCTGGCCGGGCATTACGGCGACAAGATCGGCCGCAAGGCCATGCTGGTGCTGACCCTGCTGCTCATGGGCGGGGCCACCACGCTGATCGGTGTCCTGCCCACCCATGCCACCGCCGGCATCTGGGCGCCCATCCTGCTGGTGCTGCTGCGCATCATCCAGGGCATCTCCGCCGGCGGCGAATGGGGCGGCGCGGTGCTGATGTCCGTGGAACACGCCCCGCGGAACCGCCGCGGGGTCTTCGGCTCCTTCCCGCAGCTGGGCGTGCCGCTGGGCATGCTGCTGGCCTCCGGCGTGACCGCGCTGATGACCGGCGTGATTTCCCCGGGCGACGAGTTCGTCGAGTGGGGCTGGCGCCTGCCGTTCCTGCTGAGCATCGTGCTGATTGTGGTCGGTTTCCTGGTCCGCAGGTCCGTGAGCGAAAGCCCGGTCTTCGAGGAAATCGCCGAGAAGAAAAAGCAGACGCAGATGCCCATCGTGGAGCTGATGAAGAACCACTGGAAGCTGGTGATCCTGGCCGCCCTGGTCTTCGCGGGCAACAGTGCCGCCGGTTACATGACCACCGGCGGGTTCATCCTGAACTACTCCACCAACCCGGACGGCCCCGTGGCGCTGGACCGCACCGACGTGCTGCTGGCCGTCTCCGGTTCGGCGGCCCTGTGGTTCATCTTCACCCTGGTCAGCGGATTCATGGCGGACCGGATCGGGCGAAAGAAGACCTACCTGATCGGGTTCGCCTGCCTGGCCCTAACTGTGTTCCCGCTGTTCTGGCTGATCAACACCGGCGACATCTGGATCCTGTTCCTCGGCATGGCCCTGTTCACCGTGGGGCTCGGCCTGACCTACGGGCCGCAGGCCGCCTGGTACAGCGAGATCTTCCCCGCCTCGATCCGCTTCTCCGGCGTCTCGGTGTCCTACGCGCTCGGTGCCATTATCGGCGGGGCGTTCGCGCCGACCATCGCCGCGGCATTGGTCAAGGAGACTGGTTCGACGACGGCGGTCTCCGCCTACCTGCTGGTGATGATCGTGCTCGCTGCGGCGGCCACCATGATGCTGCGCGACCGGCCGGGCATTGACCTGTCCATCCGGAACCAGGCGGAGCAGGAAGTCGGGGCGACGATCTTCGACAAGCGCCGCGGGGTGTCTACGGATGCAGCGGTGTCGAAGGCGGTGGCGGAAACCCGCTAGCAGCGAGCCGGGTGGAAACCCGCTAGCCGCCGAGCCGAGCCCGGGCGACGCGTGTCCAATGAGGTCCCGGTGCGGCGCGGGATCGGGCACCGGCGCGGGCGTTTAGGGTTCTCTCAGCCGGAGGCCCGACAGGTTTAGCCGGGGCCCGGCGGCTTAGGGGTTCGATTCCCCTAACCTGCCGGGCCTTAGCTGTTTCCGGGATGACCGGGCGTCCCTGGGAATCGAAAAGGCACTAATTACCGTTCTCCGTCCAAAAATCGGTAATTAGTGCCTTTTCGTTTGCCGCAGTCGCCGCTCGCCGCACGGCGTCCCACGAGGTGGTACTGGTGGGGCTGCTGGTTCCTCATCGGGCAACATCCGTACCATTCCGTGGGATGCTGTGCTCGCGCCCGGCGCCGATGCCGATGCCGATGCCGATGCCGATGCCGATGCCAGCAGGCGGCCCCGGCCCGGCCTCGCCAAACACCCGCAGCCTGACCCGGTCAGGGCGCTTCGACCGTGGAAGCCTCCTGCGGCAGTTCGTTCTCGCGCTGAAGAAACGTCCGGCCGCGGACCGGCTTCTCGCCGAAGGACCGGAACACCAGCGGCAGTCCGCGGGCGGTCCACGGATCCGCTCCGTCCATCGCCTGCACATGCACGTGCGGCTGCGTGGAATTGCCGGAGTTTCCGCAGTCCCCGAGATGCTCGCCCTCGCGGACCTGCTGCCCGGCAGAAACCCGGATCGAGCCGGACCGCAGGTGCATCACCCCGACCACCGGGCCGCCGTCGGCCGTCTCGATGAGGACGTAGTTTCCGGCAATAGCCCCGGTTCCCTCCCGCAGCCGGCCCTGCTGGCCCAGCATGTACGGGATGAGCGCCAGCTGCGACCGTCGGGCTTCGTGGTCCGCTTCGCCGTCGTGCACGGTGACCACCTGCCCGCTGACCGGAGCCAGGATCGGACGCCCGAAAGCGAAGAACAGCTCCGGAGGCTCGGTGCCGAACGCGGTGCGCCAGCTGGCCGTGGGAGCCGACCGGCCGGCGTCGTCCACACCCACGAAGTCGATGGCGTAGGTGGTGGCGAGCAGATGCGTGCCGTGGCTGGGCACCCGCCGCAGGGGACTGTTCTGCACTTTCCATTTCCCGGTGAAGGGGAGGGAAACCACCAGCGGGGCATCGGGGGTGTTCATCATGGTTCCCTTTATAGGCACCCCGCCTCTCATGCACGATGACTTGCGCCGGTTCGGGTTCGAGATGGGCGGGGAGACTGCCGCGGGTTCGGGGTCCGGGCCTAACCTGAAAGTGCACTGAGGGTGCGGGCCGGACGACCAGCTCCCTCGGCAGCTTCTCCGGCATAGGCCCAGCGAACAGCAGAAGCTCCGTCAGGGCTTCGCGGCAACAGGGAGCATCAACATGTGCACAGGCATCAGGTTCTCGGACGGCAGCGGCAACCTCTATTTCGCCCGCAATCTCGACTGGACGTCTGATTTCGGGGAGCGGGTGGTGGTGACGCCCACCGGGTACACCACCAAGTCGCCCTTCGGGGCGGTGCCGAAGATCCAGCATGCGGTTATCGGCATGGGCATCGTTCAGGAAGACACACCGCTGTACTTCGACTGCGGCAATGACGCAGGCCTGGCCGTCGGCGGCCTCAACTTTCCGGGGTACGCGCAGTACGCGTCGGCACCGGTCGACGGCGCGACGAACGTCGCCGCATTCGAGTTCCCGCTCTGGGTGGCCTCCCAGTTCAGCACCGTCGACGAGGTCGAGGCGGCCCTGGACACGGTTGTCATTGTGGACAGGCCGATCAACGACCAGTACCCGAGCTCACTGCTGCACTGGTTGATCGGCGACTCGACGCGCGCCATCGTCGTGGAGTACACGAGCGACGGCATGCACGTCTTCCGCGACGACGTCGATGTCCTGGCAAACCAGCCCGGCTTCGGTTGGCACCACGAGAACCTGCGCAATTACCTCAATGCCTCGCCCGACTTCCCCGAGGAGGTTGTGCTCAACCAGGCGCACCTGACCCCGTTCGGCTCGGGGTCGCTGATGCGGGGGATCCCCGGCGACTACTACTCGCCGTCGCGGTTTGTACGCGCGGCCTACGTCCACGCGCACTACCCGCCCAAGACGAGCGAAGAGGAGAACGTCAGCCGCGCGTTCCACACGCTGCAGCAGGTCGCGATGGTGGAGGGAAGCGCGGCCATGGGTTCGGGCGAGTTTGAGAAGACCACCTACACCGGGCTCTTCTCATCCCGGACCATGACCTACTACTGGAACACCTACGACGACCCGGCGATCCAGAGCGTCGCGCTGGCCGATTACGGGGCAGACAAAACGGAGCTTGTGGTCGTCTAGATTCTCCTGCGCGCCCGGGGACCAAGGGAGACTGCCGTGCCGAATCTCGCCAGTATCCTCAGCGATACCGCAGCCCGCTCACCGGCCAGTCCCGCGCTGAGGATCGGCGACAGCATGATGAGTTACGCGGCGCTGGATGGGCTGAGTGCCCGTGCCGCCGGTTTGCTGGCATCCCGCGGCATCGGCTCCGGTGACCGGGTGGCGCTCCTCTTGCCCGATATTCCGCCGATGGCCGCCCTGTATTACGGGGTCCTGCGGCTCGGGGCCGTTGCAGTGCCGATGAACCCGTTGCTCGGTGCCCGGGAGATCACGTATCAGTTGGCAGATTCCGGCGCCCCGCTGCTCTTTGCCTTCGGCTACGAGGACATCATTGCCCATGCCGACGACGGCGCAGCGGAGGCTGGCGCCAATGTCATCCCGGTGAATACCGGCAGCTTCCGTGAGCTGCTCGCCGCCGCGGAGCCGCGTCCGGGGGTGGTGGATCGAGCCGATAACGACGCCGCCGTCATCCTCTACACCGCGGGAGCCACGGGTACGCCCAAGGGTGCAACGCTCTCGCACGCCAACCTGCGCAGCGCCGCCGATGCTGCCAGCGGCCTGCTGTCGGTGCAGGACTCCGACGTGCTCTTTGGGGGACTGCCGCTCTTCCACGGTTTCGGGCAGGCCCTGGTGATGAACGCTGCCGTGCTGGCGGGAGCTTCCGTCAGCCTGCTGCCGCGGTTCGAACCCGGAACGGCGCTGCAGATGATCGAGCGGGATGGGGTCACCATCTTTGCCGGGATTCCGGCGATGTACGCGGCCATGCTGGAGCATCCGGCTCTCGAGGAGACCGATACATCCAGTGTGCGATCGGGAATCTCCGGTACGGCGCCGCTGCCGCGCGAGAGCCTGGAGGGCTTCGAACGGGCCTTCGGCGTGCAGGTCCTGGAGGCATACGGGCTGGCCGAAGCCCTGGTCTCGTTCAATGCCCCGGTTCCGGAGCGGCGCCCTGGATCGGTCGGCCAAGCCGTGCCCGGGATGGAGGTGCGCATTGTGGACGGTGCCGCCAACGACGTTCCTGAAGGCGAGGCCGGGGAGCTGGTCACCCGCGGCGAGGGGCTCATGCTGGGCTACTGGAACGACCCTCAGACAACGGCTGGGGCACTGACGGACGGCTGGCTTCACACCGGCGACCTGGCGCGGTTGGATGAGCAGGGCAACATCTACGTCGTCGGCCGTGTGAAGGTCTGACGGTCCGGCACCGCAAAACCTCTCCGGATCGAGGGGTACCCGAAACTCGCTGTCCTGTGTAGATTACTTCGCATGCGAAATAATAGTGTGGCAGCGGTCACGTCCGAACGAATCAGCATCCCCGTCCCTGCGGGCGGTGCGCTCGCCGGCACCGTGCGCCTGCCGGCCGACTCCGCGCCCCGCGCCGCCGTCGTCATCCACCCCGCCACGGCGGTGGCCGAACGGCTGTACACCGGCTTCAGCGAATACCTGGCCGAAAACGGCTACGCAGTCCTGACCTATGACTACCGCGGAACCGGTGCGTCCGGCAGCCCGAAGGCCAACCGGAAGCTGCGGATGCGCGACTGGATGGCCCAGGACGTGCCCGCGGCTGCGGACTGGATGGCCGAGCGGTTCCCGGAACTGCCGCGCCTGGCCGTCGGGCACAGCATCGGCGGACACGCGATGGCCCTGGACAACGGCACCGACGGACTGCTGGGGTTCGTGGCAGTGGCCTCGCACGCCGGTGTCACCAAGGCCATCCAGGATCCGAAGGAACGGCTGCGCGTGGGACTGGTCCTGCGGGTCCTCGGCCCGGTCACCAGCCGGCTGCTCGGCGCAGTGCCTGGCCGGAAAATGGGCCTGGGCGAGGACATGCCCGGCGGTGCCATGCTCGAGTGGAGCTCCTGGTCCCGCCGGCCCAACTACTTCTTCGACGACCCGAGCATGGACGCCGCCGAACGTGCAGCCCGGGTCAAGACCGAGGTGCTGTCCATCGGCTTCACCGACGACCTCTGGGCCACCCCGGGACAGATCAACGCCATCTACAGCCGGCTGACCAACGCCCCGCTGGAGCGGCGCACCTACTCGCCCGACGACGCCGGGGTACCCGCGATCGGGCACATGGGCTTCTTCCGGCGCGGGGTTAAGGACAAGCTGTGGCCCGAGATCCTCGCCTGGCTGGACGGACGGATCGCGAAGCAGCCGTGACCGCGGGCGGTGCCGGCGGGACGGGCGACGCCGGACGGCGGCGTCCGCCGCGGCTGGTCTTCCTGACGTTGACCGCCGAGCGGCGGCTGCGCCGGTGGATCGGCCGCCGGGGTGAGGACCGTGGCCTGAGTGCGCCGGCCGCCGGGGTGCTGCTGTATCTCGCTACCCGTCCCGGCGCGAGCACCGGCGAGGTAGCCGAAGCCGTGGACGCCTCGCCGGCCGGGCTGAGCGGGCTGCTGTCCCGGCTGGAGAAAGCCGGGCTCGTCACCCGGTCATCGGATCCGGCGGACCGCCGGACCATCCGGGTGAACCTGACCGCCGACGGGAAGTCAGCGCTCGGCGTCGTGCAGTCCGCCCTAAGCGAGCTGAACGGAAAGATTACCGACGGGTTCAGTGCCCAGGAGCTGGCCGTCGTTGCGCGCTGGCTAGAGCACGTGGGGCGAGTGCTGGATTAGTCCGGATCCGCGAGGAGCCCCCGTCCGCAGCGTCCTGGGCAAGCCGGATCGTCGCCTTCCACCCCCACACCGACGTTGCCAGGCCACCATAGCCAGGGCTGTACCACCGCTCCTGCCCTTCATCGTTCGGTTCTGCATTCCCGATCACCTGCAGGCGGCCTTCGGTGAAGATTTCGATCCGGGTCAATGCTCGTTCAAGCGGGACTAGTCCCGTCACCTCGGCGGTGCCGGGCGCCGAACCGCCGCGCCAGGGCAGCAGGGCAATGATGAAATTCGTGCGCACCCGAGGCTCAAGTTCCACAACCTGCAGGCACGCCCAATTGCCGGACGAGCCCTGCACCGGGACCAGGTCACCGACCATGAGTGAGGTGGCGGAAGTCGGCGAGAAAGGGAACGCTCTGGGTTTCATTGGAGGCCTCGAGCTGATCCGGCTCAGACCACTCCCCGGCGGAAGCCCCGGTAGCCAAGTACCGCAGCGAGGCCGAGCCAAATGGCACCGGAAACGTAGTCGAACCATTCGGCCGCATTTCCGAAAGCGAGTATTGCGAACATCAGCATGGCGACCGCACCACAGAAATACATGACGGCGTCACTTGAGCGGTTGTCGGATTCGGTGCCCCCGGGAATTGTCATGCTGGGAAGAATACCTTGCTGCTCATGGCCGGCTGACAGGTCAGGGGTTCGATTCCCCTGAGCCTGTTGAACGAAACCGGGGGAGGCCCCGCTTAGGATGGGCGCATGCGCCAAGATCCGAGCGACTGGACCCCCGTGAGCACCGAGCGGCTGCTGCTGCGCCGCCTCGAACGTTCGGACTACGATGTCGCCATCCGGATCCATACGGACCCCCGGACCAACCGGCACAATCCGCATAGCCCCACCGTGGAATCCGTGGCACGGAGCCTGCAGGATTTCCTGGACCACTGGGACCGGGAGGGCTTCGGCTACTGGGCGGTGGTCGAACACGAGGCCCCGGAGATCGTCGTCGGTTTCACCGGACTGCAGCGCGCCGTGGTGGACGGCCGGACCATCCTCAACCTGTATTACCGCTACGACCCGGCGGTCTGGGGCCGGGGCTACGCGACAGAGGGAGCAACGGAAGCGGTCCGGCGCGGCCGGAAGCTGCTGCCGGAGCTGCCGGTCCTGGCCCGCACGACGACGACGAACACCGGTTCCCAGCGGACCGCCCTCGCCGCCGGGCTGCAGCATTTTCCCGGGTTGGACCGGGAGTATGCCGGAGTACCGGAGATGTATTTGGCCCTGGGCTGGCCTGGGATCTCTGGCGGAGACCCGCTCTAGCGATTGGAAGACTGCAGCCAGTCCTGCCTCAGTTCCTGGTTTCCATCCCCCGCAGCGTTTCTGGATACCCGCAGAGTCTCTGGTTAACAGCCGGCCCAGGTGTTCCTTAGCCAGGCACACACACGTGGTTATCCGTTTCGCAAATACGAGGTATCCCAATTACTCTCTTCCTCACATAGTCCGGCTCCTTCACAGTTTGTTGCAACGTGATGTACGTCACGTTCAACTTTGACTGTCAATGGAGACCCGATGAGAAGCATGAAGCCGAGAATGAAGGCCGGCGCACTCAGCGCCTTGCTGATTGCCAGCCTCGCTCTGGCATCCTGCAGTACGGCAACTGCAGAGGATGAACCCGCTGACGCAGAATCCGCTTCGGCAGCAACCTCCGGGAGCACCGACGCGTTGGCCGCCGCCTATGAGGGTACGGTCGGCACCCCGCCCACCGAATCGGTTCCAGTCCCCGAAGACCTCACGGTCTGGATTGTCTCCTGCGGACAGTCCCAGGTCACCTGCTCGACACCTTCCCAAGCTGCGGCGGATGCGGCGGAAGCGATCGGCTGGCAAAGCAACATCTGCGACGGCCAACTCAATCCCAACGGCTGGGCCAGCTGCATCCGTCAGGGTGTGGGCGCCGACGCGGACGTGATCCTTGTGATGGGCCAGGACTGCTCCAGTTTCCAGGGACCCCTCGAGGAAGCCCGTGCGGCAGGAATCACTACGGTCGGGGTCGGTGCCAACGACTGTGACATCGACGGCGGCGAGCCGCTGTACTCCGGCATAACCAAGAAGCTGGACGGACTGGACAACGAGCAGTGGTGGAACATGGTCGGTAAATTGCAGGCAGACTGGCTGATAGGCCAGACCGACGGCGATCTGAAGCTGCTGGAAGTGACGTTCGCCGACGCTAGGTTCGGACCCTGGATCAGCGACGGCCTGAACGCCGCCCTTGCGGACTGTGACACCTGCGAAGTCGTGGGAACACTGCAGCTGAGCAACCGGGACGCGGCGAGCGGCACCATGGCACAGAAGCTCTCCACCGCCCTGCTCCAGGCGCCGGATGCCAACGCCATCTCCGTTCCGCTGGACGGCTGGTTCCTGGCAGGTCTCTCGCAGGCCATTGTGTCTTCCCAGCGTTCCGACGATCTGGCCGTCATCGGCACCTTCGGTCAACGCAGCAACCTGGACCTGATTGCGGCAGGCGAAGGCCAGGACGCATCCGTTACCTTCAGCCTGGAGTGGGACGGCTGGTCCGGTGTGGACACCGCGCTGAGGCTGCTGGCTGATCAGGAGATTGCCGCCTCCGGCGTTGGGCTCCAGGTGGTGGACGCGGAAACCAATATGCCCGCCGACGGCACCTCCTTCACGTACAACCCGGAAATTGATTTCAAGCAGGCGTATCTGGAGGCTTGGGGCAAGTAGTGGCTGCTCACAACGAAAACCGCCGTTCCGTGCCCGCGGCAGCCGGGGGCACGGAACGTGCGGATGACCAAGCGGGAGCCGTTGCCTTGGCCGCCTATGGACTGGTGAAGTCATTCGCCGGCGCCAATGCACTCTCGGGCGTGGACCTGACGGTCAACGGCGGAACCATCCATGCGCTGCTCGGGGGCAACGGGTCGGGCAAATCAACACTGATCAAGTGCCTCGCCGGCGTCTACCAGGCCGATGCAGGCACGATCAGCATCCACGGAGAAAACCTTCCGGCCCGGCAGATGACCCCGCGCCGCGCTCGTGCCGCCGGACTGAGGTTTGTTCATCAGGATCTTGGCCTGTTCGACTCCCTGAGCGTGGCGGAGAATTTCGCGTTGGAGGCGGGCTTCCCCACCAATCCGCTGCACGGAATCCGTTGGCGCGAATTGCAGAACCGGGTGGACGGGTTGCTTGCGCATTACGCCATAGCGGTCCGGGCAACCGACCGATTGGGTTCGCTGCGGCCCAGCCAAAAAACCATGGTGGCCGTGGCACGAGCCCTTGCCGACCAGCAGGACAGCGAATACACGCTGCTGCTGGACGAGCCGACGGCGTCTCTCGCTGAGGACGAGTCCAGGGAACTGATGGCGGCACTGCGCTCCCGTGCCAACCACGGGCAGACAATCGTGCTGGTGACGCACCGTTTCCGTGAGATCGAGGAAGTTGCAGACCACGTAACAGTGCTCCGCGACGGCATCGTTGCCGGCGGCGGACCCGTGGCTGATACGTCCATCGCTGCCATCGTTGACATGATGTCGGGCGCCGGACCCGCGGGCTCCGGTCTTTCAGCCGGACCCGTCAGACCCGCCGGATCAGCCGGACCAGCCGGACCCGCCAGCGATGAGGCGGTCCTGGGAACTCCGGCGCCGTCGGCCCCGGGAGTCGGCGTGCGGGTCCCCCTCTTCGAAGGCAGGGATCTTTCCAGATACCCGCTGAGTGACGTAAACCTTTCGGTGGCGTCCGGTGAAATCGTGGGCCTGGCCGGGCTGGCCGGTTCAGGCCGCTCTACCGTTCTGCGCGCGATTTTCGGAGACACCTCCCTGAGCGGCGGAAGCATGAGCCTGGACGGAGAGCCGCATGAACCGTCCTCTCCCGCGGACGCGGTTCGTTCCGGCGTCGTCTTCGTACCCGAAAACCGCCACCGGGATGCAGCCTTCCTGGACCTCGGAGTACGGGAAAATGCCTCCGCCACCGTCATCGGGCGCTACTGGCGCAGGCTCGTGATGAACCTGCGGATGGAACGCGATGAGACCCACCGGCTGCTGGCCGACCATTCGGTTCGCGCTGACGGAATAGAAATCCCGATCAGCAGACTCTCCGGCGGCAACCAGCAGAAGGTGATCCTGGCACGCTGGTTGCGGCGAAAACCCCGGCTGCTCCTGCTCGACGAACCAACGCAGGGAGTCGATGTGACCTCCCGCCGGGATATCTACCGGTCGCTGCGGGACATCGCAGCACAAGGGTGCGGAGTGCTGGTGGCCTCCAGCGACCTCGACGAACTCGCCGAGCTGTGCGACCGGATCCTGGTCCTGGTGGAAGGCCGTATCGTCGCCGATCTTGTCCCCGCGGACACCGGACGCAGCGAGCTTGCCGCTGTCGTGATGGCCGCAGACCACACCGTCCGTGCCCCTCAAGAAGGATCAGAAGACTAATGGATAGCAGCCACACACCGCTCGAGACCCGGGAGGCCAAAGTTGCCGGCCCGGCCGGGCCGGAAAGCTCCCATGCCGGGCCGCAACGCAGTGCGGGAGGCCGGCTTCTGGGCGCGCATCTGGAACGTTTTGCCCTGCCGCTGCTGCTGGTACTGATCATCGCCTTCTTCGGCGTTTTCCCGGCCAGCTCCACTGTCTTTCTCAGCGGAGCCAACGTCTCGGTGGTGCTGGCAAACCAGTCCGTCGTTACCCTTGTCGCCCTCGCCCTGATATTTCCCCTTGTCGCAGGTCACTTTGATTTCTCGGTCGGCGGTATCGCGGTCCTGAGCAGCGTAGTTACCGCGGCTTCCATGGCGCATTTTTCGCTGCCGCTGTGGCTGTCCTGCCTGCTCGGAGTGGCAGTAGCTGCGGTTGTGGGAGCGGTAAACGGGCTGCTTGTGGCACGGTTTGGGATGAACGCCTTCGTCTCCACCCTTGGCATGGCCACACTTTTGGGCGGACTCATCCAGTGGTACACCGGCGGGCTAGCCATCATCGGCGTGGATCCGGCGTTCACGAAGTTCGGCAGCAGCAGCTGGCTGGGCCTGCCGCGGGTGGTGTTCGTGGTGGCAGTGCTCGCTTTCCTGGCCTGGTATCTCCTGACACATACTCCCTTCGGCCGCGCCCTCTACGCCATTGGGTCCAACAACCGAGCCGCCGTCCTGGTGGGCCTGCCGCTGCGCCGGTACACACAGACCGCCTTTTGCCTCTCCGGAACCCTGGCCGGGCTGGCAGGAGTCATCCTTGCGGCACGAACGGGCGGGGCCAATGCGGACAACGGAACCTACCTGCTTTTCCCTGCTTTGGCAGCCGTCTTCCTGGGAGCAACCGCCATACTGCCGGGCCGCTTCAACGTTGTCGGAACCGTGTTCGGGGTGCTGTTCGTGGCGGTCAGCGTCAGCGGCCTGACACTGAGCGGCGCTGCCAACTGGGTGGACCAAGTCTTTAACGGCGTGGCGCTTCTTGTCGCCGTCGGGCTGTCCAGTTATCTCGGCCGGCGCCGTTCGGGCCAAGGGACGTAGTGAAAGGGCAGCTCAACCACCCCGACGAGAAGAAGCCGGTAGCCGCTCACCTATGCTGTCCCGCATGAAGTCCATCGATCTGAACCTCCTGCCGACGCTTCAGGCCCTGCTCCGGCTGCGCAATGTCTCGAGGACGGCCGAATACCTGCAGCTGAGTCAGCCGGCTACAAGTGCCGCGCTTTCCCGGCTGCGCCGCTATTTCGACGACGAACTGCTCGTCCGTTCCGGCAGGCACTTCGAGCTCACCCCGCTGGCACAGGACCTGGTCCCGCTGGTGGACGAGGCTCTGCAGGGCCTGGACCGGGTCACCGGCATCCGCAGCAGGTTCGATCCCTTCACCAGCGACCGCGAGTTCACCATCGCAGCGTCGGACTACGCAGCAACGGTGATTCTGGAACCGCTGCGCCGCATCCTGCAGGTCGAGGCACCCGGTGTCAGCGTGAACGTTGTCTCGGGAGATGCGATGCCCCTGCACCAGGCCGATTTCACTCGCTGCGACCTGATGGTGGGACCCACCGGGTACTCCCTGCCCGGGGAGAAAAAAGCGGTCTTCCGGGACAGCTTTGTGGCGGTGGTCGATTCCGGGAATCCCATCGTGCTGGCGGAGCCCCTCCGTGCGGAGGATCTGGGCAGGCTCCCGCACGCCGTGGGTAACTTCGGTGCATCGATCAAAACCCCTGCGGACCTCTTCTGGGAAACGCTGGGGGTTGAACGCCGGGTCGCCGCGCAGGTATCCGGGCTGCTTGCCCTCCCGCTGCTCGTCGAAGGAACGGACCTGGTGGCGGTGGTTCCGAAAATGCTCGCCCTCAAATCCCAGCGGGGAGCAGGGATTTCGATCATTGAATTTCCCGCGGAAACAGAACCCGTGCTGGTGGAGGCCATGTTCTGGCACCCCAGCCGGGCCGAAGACCCGGCGAACCTGTGGCTCCGTTCCGTGGTCCAGCGCGCCTGCGCCCAACGGCACCCGGAGAGCAACGTCGTGACCCGCACGGCGGAGGTCGGCGGGACACTGCGGCCCTGACGGTTCAGCCCCGCTCCGCGGCGGCGCGGCCCTGACGGTTCAGCCCCGCGCCGCCGCGGCGCCGTCGTAACTGCGCGGCAGACGCTGCCGGGGCCGGGCACGCACCAGGGTGGATGCTTCACGGCGGGTGCCCACGGTGTTGGTGATGGCGCCGATGCCCTCCACCGTCATGCTGACGCTGTCCCCCGTCTGCAGGGGCGGCGGCGCCTGATCACCGAGACGCCCCCACAACTCGGCGAGGCAGCCGCTGCCGCAGGTGCCGGACCCCAGCACGTCGCCCGGAAGCACCCGGGAATCCTGCGAGGCGTAGGCCACCAGCTCGGCAAACGGCCAGCCCATGTTGGACAGCAGATCCTCGCCGACCCGGGACCCGTTGACGTCCACGCTCATCCGCAGGGCCAGGAAACCGTCGGAGTCATGCCGGTGAGCGAACTCGTCGGCAGTGACAATCCAGGGACCCAGGGTGCCGGCGAAGTCCTTCCCCTTGCAGGGACCCAGGCTGACCTTCATCTCCCGGCGCTGCAGGTCCCTGGCGGACCAGTCGTTGAAGACCGTGTAACCGAAGATGTGCTGCTGCGCCTGCGCGGCGCTGAGGTTGCTGCCGCTGCTCCCGGGGACCCGGCCGACGACGGCGGCGACCTCCGTTTCGAAATCCAGTTGGCTGCAGCCGGCCGGGATGGGGATCTCTTCACCCGTGGCCCGAATGGTGTGCGGATTGCTGAAGTAGAAAGTGGGGGCCTGATACCACTCCTCCATAACGCCGGGTGCACCGTCGATGCTGATCCGCATCCCCTCGACGTGTTCCTCGAAGGCAACAAAGTCCCGCAGGGTGGCCGGCACCAGCGGAGCCAGCAGCACCACGGCGGACAGCGGTGCGGACGAGGCGGCTCCGATGACCCGGTCCGCGGTTGCCAGGGTCTCGTCCAAGCCGGCCTCGAGCAGGTCGTTGGCAGTCTGTCCTGCGGGAAGCCGGTAGGCCCGGTCCTCATGGATGAAGCCGGAGCGGACCTCACCGCCGTCGTTCCAGCGTGCGAGCTTAACCATCGATTTCAATTCCTTCCCTAGAAGCGGCAGCACTGGCTCCGGCCTCTGCACGGCCCGCCCGGATACCGAGGGCTGCGGCATTGCCGCCGAGGATTTCCTGCTCCTCCCGGACGGAAAGACCGGCGGCTCGGACGTCCCCTACGGGGTCTTCCGAGCCCATGTCGAACGGATAGTCGGAGCCCAGCAGGATCCGGTCCGCCCCGGCGGCCCCGGCCAGTACGCGCAGTTCGGCAGGACTGTGGGTGAGCGAGTCGAACCACAGGCGGCTGATGTACGACGATGGCGGGGCAGCGCAGCCGCGTGCGTCCGGCCGAACCCGCCAGGCATGGTCGGACCGGCCGAGCGTGGTGGGCAGGTATCCGCCGCCGTGCGCCGCGATGACCCGCAGCTCCGGGTACCGGTCCAGCACCCCGGCGAAGATCAGGTGGGAGAGTGCGACGGCGTTTTCGGCCGGCTGCGAGACGGTATTCGCCAGGTAGAACCGGTCCAGCCGCTCATCCAGCGAGCATCCGAAAGGGTGCAGGAAAACGAGCGCGCCGAGTTCTTCGGCCCGGGCCCAGAAAGGCTCCAGGCGTGCGTCGGACAATTCCACGGTCCCGGCGTTCGGCCCCTGTCCCGGGACCCGGTCGAATCCGGGGGCGTAGGACCCGATTTCCACCCCCAGCAGGCCGCAGTCGAGCACCGCGTGGTCCAGTGCCGCGACCATGGCCTCCGGGTGCTGCAACGGAACCAGTCCCAGTCCCGCAAGCCGGTCGGGGGCGGACGCCACCAGCTCCATTACCGCGGTGTTCGCGCGGCGGGCGATTTCCCCGCCGAGCTCGGGGCCGGCGAAATAGTAATAGTGCGACGGTGAGGGCGAGACCAGCTGCACGTCGACCCCCGCGGCATCCATGTCCGCGAGCCGCCGGGACAAGTCCACCAGCCGCGGCCAGCGTTCACGGATCATGGCGCCGGAGATTTTCACCGATTCGGGTCCCTGCCGGCGGGCATCGAGCTCCTGGGCAGCAGCAAACTCCGCCGGAGCGCTGGCCGCCACATACTCCTGCAGCGCCGGCAGCACCACGTGGGCGTGGACGTCCACGACCGCGGGCAGGGACTTCTTTCCGGTCATGCGGGCTGGCTCACGGTTGCTGCCACTTTAGCGATCACGCCCGGCACGTCGGCGTCCCGCATCCGTCCTTCGAGCATCCACTGTCCCAGCTGCACCGATCCCCCGATGACGGTGCGGGCCCGTTCCAGCCGTCGCTGCGTGAAGGACTCCCAGAGGGAGTCATCCAGCTTTCCCCGGCTGGTCAACAGATCCGCCAGGACCGCCCCGTCTTCGACGGCCATGGCCGCTCCCTGGGCAATGGTGGGCGGGCAGCTGTGGGCGGCGTCGCCGATAATCACGGCCCTGCCGCGGTTCCAGGGTCCGTCCACCAAGTGAGCGGTGAACCGGGTGTAGTTGATCCGCGCACTGTGGTCCAGACTGGCCCGGATCTCCGTCCACGGCCCGCCGTAGGCTGCTGCAAGTTCGGTCATGATCTTCGGGCCGTCCTCCACCCTGCGCTCCTGGGCGTCCTCGACCAGGTAGGCGTACATGCTGTCCTGGCCGGTGGGGCAGTACCCGGCAATGTAGCAGGGCCCGCCGTAGGTCAGATCCGTGCGGACCACATCGGCCGGCCGGTCCACGAAAGCCCGCCAGATTCCCATCCCGGTGGGCTCCGGTTCGGTGGTGATCCCGATCGCGGCCCGCACCGTCGAGTGCAGCCCGTCGGCGCCGATCAGCAGGTCATAGGTGAGGCGGTCGCCGTCGTCGGTAATGACCGTGACTGAACCAGCGTCCTGTTCCACCCCCTTGAGCCGCCTGCCGTAGCTGATCCGCACTCCGGCATCGGCGGCGCGGCGCCTGAGCGCGTCGGTAAGGTCCGGCCGGTACATGCCCAGGGTGGCGGGCAGGTCCGGCCCGCCGGTCCGGACGTCGTCAACCACGGACAGCACGGTTCCCGCCGGATCCGGTGCGCGGAAGCCGAGCTCGCTGAAGGCGAAGCCCTTGCTGGCAATCTCGTCCCAGATGCCGAGCTGCCGGAAGATCCGCAGGGCGTTGCCCTGCAGGGTGATGCCGGAGCCGAGCGGGGACGGTGCCGCTTCCTTCTCCAGCACTTCCACGTCCACGCCCGCGTCGGCCAGCAGAATGCCCGCCGTTAACCCGGCTGCGCCCGAACCGACAATGCCTACCCTGTTCACAGCTGCCATGATGCAAACTCCCTTGTTTTCATTCCGGCGGATTATGTAACGGCTTACTTCAAGGCGATGGGATTAACCGGCGAGCCGACGGCACCGGTGATCGGCAGCGGAGCCGCGGTCAGCAGAAAGTCATATTGGCCGTCCGCCGCGCAGGACGCGGCAAGCTGCTCCGGGTCCCACATTTCGCCCAGATAAAGGCCGAGGTTGGGGATGGCGATCTGGTGCAGCGGCTGGAACGCGGTGTCGAACTCGTTCGGCCGGACCTCGAAACCCCACGTGTCGGTGGCGATCCCGGCGATCTCGCTGCGATGCAGCCAGGGCGCCATGCTGAAGGAAAGCCCCGGCGCCGGCCCGCCCGCATAGTCCCCCCACCCCTGCCGCAGGGTCCGGGCATACTGGCCGGTGCGCAGCACCACGATGTCACCGCGCCGGATCTCCGAGCTGGGCCCCTGCTTCTCGATGGTGGCCTCGATGTGCTCGGCGGTGATGGCGAATCCGTCCGGCAGCTCCCCGTCGTCGCTGCCCGCGCCGGGTCCCAGCGCCCGGCCGACGTCGAGCAGCACGCCCCGGGTGACGATCCGGGCCGCCGCGGTCTGGATTCCGGTGAGCTGGTCACCTTCGCTGGTCACCACCTGCCCCGCCCGCCGGCCGTTCCAGGCCTTTCCCCGGTCGAAAATGTGGCCGAGCCCGTCCCACTGCGTGGAGCACTGCAGCGGCATCGCGATGAAGTCGTCGGCTCCTCCGATGCCGTGCGGAAATCCCTGGTTGCCGAATTCGGCTTCCGTTCCCGTGTCGGTCATGGTGTGGACGGGGTTGATGCGGCGGCGCCAGCCCTTCTGCGGACCGTCGGTATTGAACGGCTGGGACAGGGAGAATGTCTGGCCGGTGCGGACCAGCCGGGCTGCCTCCACCCGCTTCGCCTCGTCGATGAAGTTCAGCGTGCCCAGGACGTCATCCGGCCCCCAACGCCCCCAGTTGTTGTGCGCAGCCGCCATCGCCTCGATGCTTCCCAGCGCGTCGTCGCGGCGGATCAGCTCCTGGTCTTCGGCGTTGATTCCGGTCACGGTGCCACCTCATCCCTGCAGCGCACAAGCTGCGTTCCCAACCCGGTAATCGTGCCTTCCATAACGTCGCCGTCGCGGAGCAGCCGCCCCCAGTGCGCCCCGTTGCCGGCGGGGCTGCCGGTCAGGACCAGGTCCCCGGGCAGCAGCGGCATCTGCTGGGAAGCATGCGAAACCAGCTGGGCCACGGTGAAGATCATGTCGGCGGTCGATTCCGACTGCATGGTTTCGCCGTTCAGCCGCAGCGTCACCATCAGGTCCTGCGGATCCGCCACGAACTTTGCGGGCAGCACCAGCGGTCCGGTCGGCAGGAAACCCGGGGCGTTCTTGGACCGGTACCAGTCACTGCCGATGGCCGGCATGTCCTTGCGGAAGACCAGGTCCCGGGTAGTGATGTCGTTGACCATCGTGTAGCCGAAGACGTAATCCAGGGCCTCCTCGGGGCTCACACGGAACGCCCGCTTGCCGACGACGGCGGCGAGCTCCAGTTCCCAGTCATGGGACTGGCTGTAACCCGGGAGCACCAGATCCTCGGTGGCGGAGGCCATCGCCGTCGGGAGGCCGATGAAAAAGTACGGGGTACCCTCGCCGGCCCGCCGGTCCATCGTGGCGGCGGTCCGTGCCCGGATCTCCTCCTCCGTGCCTTCACCGTCGCGGTGCGCCACTGCCAGGTCGATCACGTGCTGGCGGTAATTCGCCCCGGCCTGCAGGACCTGCTGCGGCCGCAGCGGCACAAGCACCGTGAGGTCCGCGTAGTCCAGCCAGCCGGCGGACTCACCGGGGGACTCTTCCGCGAGCCGGTCCAGCTGGCCCTCGGCCTTGTCCCAGTGTTCGATTACCGCTTCCAGGGTGACCCTGCTTCCGGGCAGGTCCAGGTTCGTGTCCGTCAGCGGCAGGACACGGCCGCCGGATTCCAGTCCGGCCCGGGTCTCACCGGTGCCCGGGTCCCGGAACGTGATCAGCGAGTAGGTCATCGACTTAGCCCCTGCCGTGCTTGGCGTAGGGGTTGATCAGCGCTTGTTTCATTTCCTCCGAGGCGCCTTCCTCCGTGGCGGTGAACCCGTCCGCCAACGGGAAGGATTCGGTCAGCGAATGCGGCATGGCCCCGTTGCGGTAGAAGTTGTTTGATCCCTGGGAAGGCGTCCAGGTGCGCGGCTCCCAGTCCGGCACGTAGTTGCGGTAGCCGCCCGAGTTCAGTTCCACCCGCAGCGCACTCGGCTCCCGGAAGTACAGGAAGTTCTGCTCTCCGATGCCGTGGATGGAGGGGCCGTATTCCATCGGGGTGCCGTTTTCCATCAACACGTCTGCGGCGCGGAGCAGGTCCTCATGGGAATCCACCCAGAACGCGATGTGGTTGACGCGCCCGGCCCGGCCCGAGGTATCCATGACCACCCCCAAATCGTGCGATTTTTCATTGGTGGTAAGCACGGAGAAGACGGTGATCGGCGCCTCGTCCAAGGTGGTGAAGGCCATGATCCGGAAGCCCAGGGCAGCGCTGTACCAGTCGGCGAACCCGGTGACATCGCTGCTGGCCACGGTCACGTGATCCAGGAAGCGCGGTGCCGCGGCATGGCTGCTCCGCCGTTCCGGCCGGTCCGGGTAGATGGATTTCCAGTCGGGTTCCGCTACATACGGTTCCACTTCGTAGAACAGTTTCATCGGGTGCCCGTAGGGGCCGGTGAACTGATAGGCCTTGCCGTGCGCGTGCCCGCCCGGAATCCATTCGCCCTGCACACCCGCGGCTTCCACGTTTGCCGCCGCCGCCTCGAGTGCCTCAGCGGAGGCCGTGCGCCAGGCCATGTTCGCCAGGGACGGTTCTTCCCCTGGCCGCACCACCAGGCTGTACCGGTAGTGGTCACCCCAGCAGCGCAGATAGGAAACGCCGTCAAGGGAATCCACCAGGCGCATGCCGAACTTCTCCACGTAGAACCGGGTGGAGGCCTCGACGTCGGGGCTGGTGATTTCCAGGTGTGCCAGATGGGAGAGCAGTCGTTCCACGGGCTTTCTCACAATCGTTAGGTGCGGAGCTTTTCAGAACCTAACTGTGATCGTCACCACGTAGTTGTGGAAGCGCTCTTTTCCTATGGCAGGTATCCATGCGGTGGATGGCCGGCCGGGCCCGCTCCGAAGGGCCCGGCCGGCCTCCTCCACACGCGGGTCCCTCGGCCTCATCGGGCGTTGAAGCCCGCGTCCACGGGGAGAGTCACGCCGGTGATATACCGGGCGTCGTCGCTCACCAGGAAAGCAATCGCGTTGGAGATATCGATGGCCTCGACCCACGGAACAGGCATCAGGTTCTTGACCGCATCGCCGCTGTCCGGGTTGTCGGCGAACAGCTTCTCGAGGACCGGATTCTGGACCATGGGGGTCGCGACTCCCGTCGGGTGGATCGAGTTGACGCGAATGTTCTGCGGGCTGAGCCAGTTGGCGAACGATCGCATGAGCCCCACGACTCCGTGTTTGGCGGCGGCATAGCCGGTTCCGGCTCCACCGTTGCCGCCGGTTCCCTTGAGGCCCTGGGTGGAACTCGTCAGGACGATGGAGCCCGCCTGCTTCGCGATGAGGTTTGGCACAGCAGCAATCACCGTGTTGTAGACGCCTGTGAGGTTGACGTCGATGACATCGAGGAAAGGCTGCTCGCGATCACCACTCAGTCCGAGAGGTGCAATGCCTGCGTTGGCCAGGATGATGTCGATGGGGCCGACGGTAACCTCGCCCTCCTTGACCGCCTTCTCGAGCGCGGCGAGGTCGCGTACATCAGCCTGCTGGGCGAAGATCCGGCGGTCGAGAGCTTCGACGAGGCGCACCGTCTCGGCAAGGTCCTCCGGGGTCGCCATGTCGTATTCGACCGACTCAATTTGACTGCAGATGTCGACGGCAATGATGTCGGCACCCTCCTCCGCCAGCTTGATGGCGTGGCTTCGCCCCTGGCCTCGTGCCGCACCGGTGATGAACGCTACTTTTCCGTCGAGCTTGCCCATGAGGGACTCCTTCATGCGTCGAGTCAGGAAACGCCGTTGATTCCCGACAGTGCCCGACAAGCTAACATGCGGTGCCATCCGGTGGGGAGCAGAATGTACTCGATTTTCGCCGGGCCGCTTTTAGCCGGCCGAACGCGCCGGCACCGGCGCGGTGGCCCAGAACGCCAGCGCGGCGACCGGCAGCACGACGCCCAGGCTTGTGAACAGCTCCAGCGCCGCCGGGCCCTGGCCGCTGACGACGCCGGTCAGCATCATGGTGACGGTGATCGAGGACAGCATAAACACCGGCACCAACACCACTAGCAGGGCGATGCCCGCGCCGCGGACCCCGGCCCGCCGTCGTCGTACCGCCACCCACAGCGCCGGCAGCACCAGCGCAATCCAGACCCAGTGATGGAACCAGGAAATCGGCGAGATCGCGAGCATCACGACGGCGTTCGCGCTGATTGCCGCCACCGTGTCACCGCGCGCGTCCGAGCGGCGGATGGCGAAGAAGCCCAGCACGACGACGGCGGCCGAGGCCAGCAGCCAGAGCGGACGCTGCAGCGCCTCGGGTGTCCCGACATGCGCGAGGAGCGAATTCAGCGACACGTTGTACATGTCCGTGGTGTCCCCGACGCGGTCGGAATTGAAGAGCGAGTCGAACCAGAAGGTCCGCGACTGCTCCGGCGACGCGAGCCAGCCGACGGCAATAGTGGCGGCGAACGTGGCGCCCATCGTCAGGATGGCCCGCCAGTCGCGGCGGACCAGGAAGATCAGCCCGAAGGCCAGCGGGGTGAGCTTGATGCCGGCGGCGAGCCCGATGAGGATGCCGCGCGGAATCTTTGACGACGCCGGCCGGAGCAGGTCCGCGACGATCAGGAGCATCAGCATCGGGTTGATCTGGCCGAAGCCCAGTCCTTCCCGCCACGGTCCGAGCACGCCGATCAGCAGGGTGGCGAGGACCGCGACGCCGGCGCTGCCGCCCAGGGCGGTGTGCAGCCGCGGCGGCAGCACCTCGTTTTCCGTGAGGTAGCGCGCAACCAGGAAGGCGGTCAGCACCAGGCAGGCGCACGACGTCGCCGTCAGCAGGACCAGCCCCACGGCCTCGGGGAGAACCGCGAACGGCGTCAGCAGCAGGGCGGCGAAGGGCGGATACGTGAACGGCAGGCCGCGGGTGTCCGTTTCGACCAGGCTCGGGTCATACAGCCGGTGCTCGCCCAGGCCCAGGAAGGCCCGGGCCCCTTCGCGGTACACGGTGAAATCCAGCCCGTGGATCTGGGCGCCGAGAACCACCAGGACCAGGGCGGCGGGCAGGCCGAGGGCGAGCCAGAGGATCCGGGTGCGGGGACGGGACGCCGGGTCCGCCGTTGATAATGCCATGCCTGCCAGTTTAGACGGCGGGGTCCCTTCGGCTTGTTGCCGGGCCTGGGGGTTCCTTCTGCGTTCCTGGCAGATGGGCCCTAGCGGCGTCTCGGGTTCGGAATCGGGGCTGATGCCAGGGCCCGCTGCGCGGCCAGGATCCCCGTCAGGGTCCCGGGCTTGGCGTAGACCTTGCCCGCCGGGGCTGCGTCCGGGGCGGCGGCTTCCGCCGGGCCGGACGCTGGGGCGCGCAGGTTCAGGCACATAAAGGTGCTGTTGGGGTCGGCGCGGTAAGTGCCGAACGGCGGGCAGACGGTGAAACCGTGGCGCTGATACAGCCGCCGGGACGAGGCGAAGAACTCCTGTGTTCCGGTTTCCAGCAGCAACGCGATGTAGCCGCGGGCGCGGGCGTTCGTGATGATCTGCTGCAGGAGCATCTGGGCAACACCCCGGCCGCGGGCAGACTCGACCGTGCGCATCGAGGTGATTTCGCCGTATTCACCCGGTGCGCCTCCGAACAGGGGAGGAAGTTCCTTCAACGCGCCGCAGCCCAGCAGGGCACCGTCTTCCCGGACCGTCCAGAAAGTGACCGAGGGGTCCCGAAGGGACGGCGGAGTCAGGCCCGCGGCGACTGTTCCGGCGGGATACAGCAGATCACGGTTCTCTGCGAGCAGGGCCCGGACATCCCCTTTGCCCGGATCATCGCGGAGGACGCTCACCCGGTGCGGATCGAGGGCGGGCGGTCCGTCCTGCCCGCCCCGGACGGCGGGATGCGTGTCGCGGATGTCCGGGATAAGGGGCAGGGCCGCCGTCGTCGCCTGCTGGCCCGCACCTGTGAACGGCACCGGACCCGGAAGCCGGATCGGCGGCGGGGTAGGGGTGGAACCGGGCATTTCTACTTCTTCCAGCTTTGAAACGGAGACGGGGCTCCGGGGTGTTTTAGGGACGAAGTGCTGTTGCCTGCCCCGGCAGGGGGCGGCGTCGGCGACCCGCCGCGTTGCAGCTGGTGGCACCCGCCGCGTCTTCTCAGCCAGAGTCTAACCGGTGCCCGCCGTGACGGCGGACACCGGCAAGCTGGGTCGCGGTTGCTGCACCGCTGCCAGGGCTTGCGGGTCCCGATTCCCTGCGGTTTGTGGCAAGTGACCTCCCGTGCGGCAGCGCAACTCGGCGATCCGGGCGAGATTCCCTGCGGTTTGGGAAAAACCCTGCGGTTTGTGGCAATCCCTGCGCTGCGCGGCGCAGGGATCCGGACAAACCGCAGGGATTCGGACGTCGTGATCGCGGCCGAAAGTCCTTGCCATACTCATGTCATATACATATATTGCTTCCATGAGCACCCGAGAGATGCGCGAACCGACCTTCCTGATCCTGACAGCCTTAGCCAAGGGCAGGCACCACGGCTACTCCCTGCTGACGGAAACCAAGAAGCTTTCCGGCGGGAGGGTGTCGCTCAAGCCCGGCAGCCTCTATACGACATTGGACCGCCTTCAGGAGGAGGGTCTGGTGCAGGACGCCGGCGAGGAAGTAGTGGCGGGACGGCTTCGCCGGTACTACGCACTGACGGACGACGGAGCCGACGCATTAAACAGGGAGGCGGACCGGATGGTGGCCGCCGCAGCTGCCGCCCGGCAGAGCCTACGCATCAGGACCAAGGGGGCGCTGGCATGAACGGATCAGCTGCAATGGAGGAGAGGTATCGACGGGCACTGCGCGCCTACCCTGCCGGCTGGCGCGCGCGGCACGGCGAGGAATTCCTGGGTGTGATGCTTGATGTCGCGGCGGGTGAGGGGAGAGGGAAGCCAACCCGCTTGGAACTTTTACAAATGGTCTTGCACGGAACACTTGCACGTGTGAACCAGGTCCTGCCGAGTCGCCGTCGGGACCGGATGGCTGCCGTCGGGGCTATCTCCGGTACCGCGCTCGCACTGGTGATGATGGTCCTCGGCGAGGTGGGACGGTGGTTCCGCTGGAACAGCTACAACCTGGTGGATCATCCGTTCGGGGCGTTCACCACTCCCGCAGTCATCGTTTTTATCCTGACCATCGTTGCGTTCGGAGCCCGGGCATTCGGACGACGCACTACTGCCATAGGACTGCAGCTGGCTTCCGTCGCTGCAAGCGTCGCCCTGGCGGTCATCCTCGGAGTTACGGATCCACCTATCCCCGTTCATCCGCTGGTTTTTGCCTTCTTTGGCGTAACGGGCCTGCTGGCGTTGTCCGGTGACCCCATCCGGACTCCCGTGCTCCGAAAGGTTGTACTCATCGGCGCGCCCGTACTTGGCGTTTTCTTCACCCTCACCAGCTATCTTCAAGGCGGCGGGGCGCAGCGCACCTTCTGGGGTGGCCCTTTCCTCATAAACGACCAACGGTTGGCCTGGTGGGCTCTGGAGCTGGTGGTCCTTGCCGCGCTTCTGGCCGCTGCCGGGCCGAAGGCGCGACCCTGGGCTTGCCTTGTCCTCATCCCCCTGATGTCCCTCCCGCTTTCGGGCATGTTCCTGATGCTTGGGGGCAACAGCACTATCGGACTGGTCGGGATACAGCCCGAAATCTTCTACGTCGGTTGCTCGTTGATTGGCGTCCTCAGTGCGTGGGCGGCCTGGAAGCGGCCCGTGCTGAGCTTCCCGGGCAGGGATGCCACACCTGCCACCTAACCGGGAAAGCGGAGGCATGGAATCTGGGCGATTCCCTGCGGTTTGGCAAAAATCCTGCGGTTTGTGGCAATCCCTGCGCCGCGCGGCGCAGGGATCCGGACAGACCGCAGGGATCCGCCCGCCGTCGACCCCCTGGGCGGACCCTATCCCTTCATCACCGATTCCAGGACGGCATGGGATCCCGGGCACTGGCTGCTCGCCGGGCAGGTCCTCAGTCCGGGCCAGTGCCTGGGCGCGGCGATGGTCCTGGCCACCCTGGTGCTGGCCGGCCCGGCCGGACATCGGCGTGCCACCGCCGCGGCCGTGCGCACACATGATGTGCTGGGCCGGTCGGTTTCCCCACGCTGAAACGAGGTCCCGTGTTCACAGGTCTGTCCGCCTTTCCCCTGACACCCGTTATCAACGACACGGTGAATGAGGACCTGTTTGCCGCGCTGGTCCGCCGCGCGGTGGCGGCCGGGGTGGATTCCATCGGTGCTTTGGGCTCCACCGGAAGTTACGCCTATCTGTCCCGCGAGGAACGACGCCGGGTGGCAACGGCCGCGGTGCAGGCGGCCGGGGCGGTGCCCGTGATCGTAGGGATCGGAGCGCTGCGGACCTCCGATGTCCTGCGCGGAGCGGAGGATGCCCAGAACGCCGGTGCCGCCGGCCTGCTACTCGCGCCGGTGTCCTACCAGCCTCTGACCGAGGACGAGGTGGCCGGCCTGTTCGAGGCCGTCTCCGCCGCCAGTTCGGTGCCCATCTGCATCTATGACAATCCCACCACCACCCGGTTCACGTTCACGGACGAGTTCTATGCCCGGCTCGGTGCCCTGCCGCAGGTGGAGGCGGTGAAGATTCCGCCCCGGCCCGTTGACGAAGCGGAGCGGCGGATCCGGGAGGTGCGGGCCGCGCTGCCCGCCAATGTGGCCCTGGGAGTCAGCGGCGACGAGTTTGCCGCCCCCGCACTGCTCGCCGGCGCGGACGTGTGGTTCAGCGTGCTGGGCGGCACCCTGCCGGATCTGGCGCTCGCCATCGCCCGCGCCGCGCAGACCGGCGACGCCGAGACCTCCCGGCGTTTGTCGGCGCAGCTGGCACCGGTCTGGGAATTGTTCCGGCAGTTCGGCAGCCTGCGGGTGACCTCCGCAATTGCCGCGGAGCTGGGCCTGCTGCCGAGGGACAATCTGCCGGCCCCTCTGCGGCCGCTTAGCGAAGGAGTGCAGGGTCGGGTCGCCCTGAGGCTCAGCGACTTGGATCCTGCCTAGCGGGTGCAACCACCGACGCCGGTGCCCGCAGCTCGGTCGAGCCCCGGCACCAGGGACTAACGGGAGATGACTTCGCCGGCGGTGGCGGCGAGCTCGGCGATCCGGGGGGGGGGGGGGATCCCTCCAGTTCTGCGGCGTGCTCGGCGACAACTTCCTTCTTGGACTCAAGGATCAGTGCGTCGAATTCGTCCCGCACGCCGGTTTCGAGGGAGCAGTTGTAATACTTCACTGCCAGGGCCGCTTCGGCGGGAGTAGGCGTGGTGATTTCGACGTCGGCCGGTGCAGCGATAGCAACTCACTCTTCTTCTTTTTTATGGCCTTGTGTGTACCCGTGGCGGGTGCCGTCCAGATAGGGAGGGTCCAACCGGGTTTCAAGAAGTATGGCGAGGTTGGCCATGGCATCGGTATTGCCGGCGTTGGCGGCTTGTGTGTACCAGTGGCGGGCGCCGTCCAAGTCCGGGGGGTCCATTAGCTGGCTCAGCAGTACGCCGAGGTTGACCATGGCATCGGTATTGCCGGCGTTGGCGGCTTGTGTGTACCAATGGCGGGCGCCGCCAGTGTCCGGTGGATTCATCACCACAAGCCGGTTCCCGAGAATGAACATGGCGCCGGTGTGTCCGGCGTTGGCGGCTTGTGTGTACCAGTGGCGGGCGCCGTCCAAGTCCGGGGGGTCCATTAGCTGGCTCAGTAGTAAGCCGAGGTTGACCATGGCATCGGTATTGCCGGCGTTGGCGGCTTGTGTGTACCAATGGCGGGCGCCGCCAGTGTCCGGTGGATTCATCACCACAAGCCGGTTCCCGAGAATGAACATGGCGCCGGTGTGTCCGGCGTTGGCGGCTTGTGTGTACCAGTGGCGGGCGCCGTCCGGGTCGGGCGGGTCCATACCCGCAAGGAGGTTCCCGAGGATGACCATGGCATCCGTGTGTCCGGTGTTGGCGGCTTGTGTGTACCAGTGGCGGGCGCCGTCCAGGTCCGGCGGATGCAATCGCTCGCTCAGGAGGACGCCGAGGTTGATCATGGCATCCGTATTGCCGGTGTTGGCGGCTTGTGTGTACTGGTGGCGGGCGCCGTCCAGGTCGGGCGGGTCCATACCCGCAAGGAGGTTCCCGAGGATGACCATGGCATCCGTGTGTCCGGTGTTGGCGGCTTGCGTGTACCAGTGGCGGGCGCCGTCCACGTCCGGCGGATCCGACCGGTGGCTTAGCAATATGCCGAGGTTGTACATGGCATCCGTATTGCCGGTGTTGGCGGCTTGTGTGTACCAGTGGCGAGCCCCGTTTAGGTCCGGCGGATCCGTACCCGCAAGGAGGTTCCCGAGGTTGTACATGGATTTGGTGTCTCCGGCGTTGGCAGCTTGTGTGTACCAGTGGCGGGCGCCGTCCGGGTCGGGAGGGTCAACACCCACAAGCAGGGTTCCGAGGTTGTTCATGGCATTCGTATTGCCGGTGTTGGCGGCTTGTGTGTACCAGTGGCGGGCGCCATCTGGATCCGGAGGATCCAGTAGGTGGCTCAGTAGTACGCCGAGGTTGACCATGGCATCCGTGTGTCCGGCGTTGGCGGCTTATGTGTACCAGTGGCGGGCGCCGTCCAGTTCCGGGGGATCCAGTAGGTGGCTCAGTAGTACGCCGAGGTTGTTCATGGCACTCGTCTGGCCGGCGTTGGCGGCTTGTGTGTACCAGTGGCGGGCGCCGTCCAGGTCCGGCGGATCCAATCGCTCGCTCAGGAGGACGCCGAGGTTGTTCATGGCATTCGTCTCGCCGGCATTGGCGGAGAGTTTCCACGCTTGAACAGCGATATCTATAGCATCGCGTTGGTATGCGGAAAACCCCACTTCAAAAGCTGCTTCATCGTCAGCTCTTCCAAGGACGCCCCTCCAGAAGTCGGTTGGAATTGCGCGAGCGCCGCTCATCTGGTCATCATCTGCAGCGACGAGGTAGGAGAACGGGTGGTAGCCCCGCATCCCTTGAGTTTCATGACGCATCCAAACAGTCTGAAGGGCGGCAACCCTACCGGCGCCTTTGGGTGGAGTGCCCGCCCTTTCGATTTGCTTGCAGATGTTTTTACGGGTTACCCGGATGTCCGGCCGGTCCCGGAGCAACATCTGAGTAGCCAAGTCCGCCAGCTCCGTTTCCGGGACCGGGCCGGGCATGCCCGCTCGGGTCCAATCAACGGCTGACTGGATGACGGCATGAAATAGGGGTTGTCCATCCCGCGCGTCTCGGTATTGCTGAAGTAGGGCGGGAGCACCGGCAAGTTGTTCAGCCAGTCCGAAGTGTGAGAGGTCCTCCTCCGGGTAGAGGGCGTGCGCCGCTGACTGCTCTACCGCGTCCTGATTGGTGGGTCCCAGCTCTAGTTCCACAGCTTCACGCATTAGTTGCCGCACATTGCGCGTCAACTCGCCTTCGGGACCTGCCAGAAGAATTCTCTCCTCGGTGCGCAGGGTGGCTACGACCAGCGTTGGACCCGGCCGGGTGAAGAGTTCGGCCAACAGGGCTGGGGTGAGTGGAGCCGTGACGTTGAGATAGTCCTGAAGGTCGTCCAACCATACGATGACAGGGTCAGTGCTCATGCGTAGTCGGGGGTGCCTTACCAAGGCAGTCAGAGCCGTCCGCTCCGGCGCGGCTAAGTGTGCCTGCGGCCAACGTTCCCGGAGGGCTTCATAGGCGGACCGGGTCTTGCCAGCTTTGGAGGGCCCCACTATTAGCACCATTTCCCCCGGTGTCAGTGCCGCCTGTAGCCGTGTGTCCAGGTCCTGGAAGGTCCGCGGCACATAGGGATCCTGCCCCTGAGAGTTGTCCAGGCTGCTGTACCGGGTGGCTGTGGCACCCATGCGGTAAGGAGTCAGGTTGCTCATGAGAGGCAAGTCGTCGCCGTCCAGCAATTCCACCAAGCCGGCCAGCGGTTGCCCTGATTCCGTGGAAACCCCAACCATCTTATTCCGGTCTGGTAATCCCAAGGCCTCGGAGACCGCGTGCGCTTCCCGGTTGGTCTCCGCGTCTTCGGCAATCCTGTCGAAGGAAATGGCGCGCAGAGCTGAATCTCCCTGCCGTGGATGATGTTCGACCACCACTCCGATTGCCCGCCCGGAGTAGAAGAGCAGCGCCCCGGAATAGCCGCCCCACGGGGACGGGGAACGACCGAGCTCGAGTTCCCCGGTGCTTCCAACCTCTCCGCCTGACATGGCTCCTGGGGAGATGCGCGGTTCTCGCATGAGGAACCTCCCCGACTCAGCTTCATCTGTGAGGTAGATGGTCCCGTGCACTTCACCGGTGTCCCGCGTGCGTTTGTCGGGGTCGCGTTGAAACAGCGGATAGCCGATCGCTTCACAGTCCTCCAACATCCCTGAGTGCTCCCGTCTGGCACGGGCAAAGAGGACCTTAGGAAACTCGGAGTCCCACGGTGCCTCATCGCTAAGTTCGAGGACTGCCACATCCAGTTCCCTGGACGTCGTTGCCCCCGTGACGGAGGCAGCGGCCCCATCGCTGGCACGGAGCACCCGTACTTCACGTACTTGGCGTTGTTTTGTACTGATGTCCCGGGTGCAGTGTTCTGCAGTAAGAACTTTCCTTCCGGTGACTAAGAAGCCTGAGCCGGATTGCTGGCTCCCGTCCGTAAAAGTGATTACGACCATGACCACGCGGTTCTTGGGGACGCCCTGAAGTCCGTCGCCACTGTATGGCATCGCTAATCCAGGAGGTGTTGGGTAAACGAGGCGTTCATTTGTGGGGTCCCACCGTATCTTCCGAAGAAGCAGATGAAGCAATGCTGAAATCCGAGGTGAATGACCCGTCTTCCTGTTTCCAGAGCGGGGTCAGTTTCAGGGTCAGCGTCTGCGTCCCGACCTGCTCATACTTTCCGCCGATCTCGAAAATATTCCAACCGATTTTTCCGTTGACGTCTCTGGTCACAGCGACCTGCACGGTCAGTTCGACCGGTTCCATGGAGAATTTCATTTCCTGGTCCCAGCCGCGGACGGCTGCGTCCATGAGTTCGGTCCGCAGAGCGTCTATTCCGTCTGCCAGGCCGACCACAGCGCCGTTGCTCATTTGGTATCTCCTCGCCTTTGGCCAGGGCATTCTGACGAGAAGAAGTATGAGCACCCTTGCGGGGGACAACAACCGTGAATCATGAAAAGGGGCTGAATACCGCTGAGTAGCCGGGCACGGCCATGCGGCCGCTGTTGTGCTGCCGCATTGTCGAGGGAAAACCAGCCCTACACCGAAGAAGCTGGCGCAGACTCCCGCTCCGCCGGAACCCGCGCAGCCCGCAGCCCCAGATAGACCCGATCCCGGGCAAACGGCGTCCGGGTAAACCGGATTCCGGTGGCATCCCGGAGGGCATTGGCCAGGGCCGGAGCCACGGGGTTGAACGGGCTTTCGCTCATGGACTTGGCGCCCATCGGGCCCAGCGAATCGTCCGTCTCTGCAAAGAAGATCTCCGTGCGCGGCACGTCGGCGAACGTGGGGACGTGGTACTGGCGCAGGATCCGGGTCTCCACCGTGCCCTCTGCGTCAATCCGCACCTCCTCGAACAACGCCGCCCCGAGGGCTTGGGCGATTCCGCCCTCGATCTGGCCGCGGCACTGCATCGGATTGACGACGACGCCGGCGTCCGCGGCGTGCACGCTCTGCAGGATCCGGATCTCCCCGGTCCCGGCATGCACCGCCACCCGGAAGCCCTGCACGTTGAAGGCGACCGACCGCGGGGTGCCGCCCCACCGGCCCTCCGCAGACAGGTCGATGCCTTCCTCGCGGGCCCGGGCGGCGACGTCGGCCAGCGGTATCCGCTCGCCGCCGCACTCCACGGCGTCCGCCAACAGGTGCACCTGCGCCGAGGTGTGGCTAAACAGGGACGCGGCGAAGCCCTTGAGCAGGGTGGCCAGTTCCTCCGCTGCAGCCAGCGACGCCTTGCCCGCCACCACGGTGCCGGTGGAGCCGTACGCGCCGGTGTCGTGATCCACCAGATCCGTGTCCGATTGCCGGATCACCACCCGGTCCGCGGTGGTGTGCAGCGCCGTCGAGGCCAGCTGCGCGTGCACGGTAGTGGTGCCGTTGCCGAACTCGGCGGTGCCGACGTCGAGCCCGTACCGGCCGTCCCCGCGGAGGGAGATCTTTGCGTGGCTGATGTGCCCGCGCGGCGGCACGGTGTCGATCATGGCGACGGCGGTGCCCTCGCCCAGCAACCACCCGCCGCCGTCGTCGGACGAAACGGAAAGCTCCGCGCCGGAGGTCTCCGGCTGTTGCCGCCCCGCGGCCAGGGCAGTCGAGACCAGCTCCAGGCACTGGTCGAGGCCGTAGCTGCCGTAATGCACGTCTTCGGCAGGTTCGGGGGCGGTGGAGACCATGCGGTCACCCTGCGCCACCACGTTGCGGCGCCGGAAGTCCAGCGGATCCATGCCCAGGCCGCGGGCGAGTTCGTCCATGGCGGACTCGATCGCGTAGATCATCTGGCTCAGCCCGTAGCCGCGGAACGCCCCGGAGGGCAGCGTGTTGGTGTAGACGGAGCGGGCATCTACCTTCTTGTTGGCGCACCGGTAGACGGCCACGGATTCTCCGCAGCCGTGGAACATCACGCCGGGGGCGTGGTTGCCGTAGGCCCCGGTGTTGGCGGTGACATCCAGGGCCAGCGCGGTCAGAGTGCCGTCCGCCGCAGCGCCGGCCCGGACCTTCACGGCGAAGGGGTGCCGGGTGGTGGTGGCGGTGAACTGCTCCTCGCGGGTCAGTTCCAGCTGCACCGGGCGGTTCAGTTTCAGCGCGGCCAGCGCGGCGAGGTCCTCGGTGAGCACTTCCTGCTTGCCGCCGAACCCGCCGCCCACCCGGCCGGCGAGCACGCGCACCGAGGCAAGCTTCAGCCCGAAGACCCGGCACAGCGTCCGCCGGACCAGGAACGGCACCTGCGTGGAGGTCCGCACCACCAGCCGGCCCAGCTCATCGAAGTACGCGATCGAGCCGTGCGTCTCCAGCGCCACGTGCTGCAGGCGCTGACTGTAGTAGGTGTTCTCGTGCACGACGTCGGCCGCCGCGAGTCCGGCAGCGAGGTCGCCGACCTCGGAGTGCAGTTCCGCCACGACGTTGTCGGCGGTGCCGGGATGGACCTCCGGGGCGCCGGGCGCCAGAGCCGCCTCGGGGTCCAGGACTGCGGGCAGCAGCTCGTATTCCACCTTCAGCGCACGTACGCCTTCGGCCGCGGCCCCCACGGTGTCGGCGACGACGGCGGCCACCCGCTGGCCGCGGAACCGGACAACGTTGTCCAGGACCCGGGTGTCGTCGGGATCGTCGGTGTGCAGTTCGTGCTGGGCGGTGGAGAAGAGTTGGTCCGGGGCATCTTCGTGGGTGAGCACCGCTTCGACGCCGGGCACGGCCAGCGCGGCGCTCGCATCAATGGACAGGATCCGGGCATGGGCGTGCGGGGAGCGCAGGATCTTCAGGTGCAGCAGTCCGGGCAGGTCCTCCGCCGGGACATCCAGGGTGTAGCGGGCGCGGCCGGTGACGATGTCCGGTCCGGCCGGAGCGGCCACGTTGGCGCCGACGGTCCTGGCGCCGACGGTCGGGGCGGGGTTCGCCGTGTGCGCTCCGTCGGAGGATGGATCGCTGTCAGCGGTGCTCGTTTCGGTGTGCCGGTGCCCGCAGACGGCATCCTCTATGCTCCGGTAGCCGGTGCAGCGGCAGAGGTTGCCCTTGAGGTTCCGGGGCAGGTTCTCCTTCTGCTGCTCGTCGAAGGTCGCGGCGGTCATCACCATGCCCGCGGTGCAGAACCCGCACTGGAAGCCCTGCGCGTCCAGGAACTGCTGCTGCATCGGATGGAGCGACGCGACGTCGGCCACGCCACCACGGTCGGCCGGCCCCGCGCCGTCGGCCAGTCCCTCGACGGTGGTGATCTCCCGTCCCTCGGCCCGGACCGCGGGGTAGATGCAGCTGTGCACGGGCTTGCCGTCCACATGCACCGTGCACGCGCCGCAGTCGCCGGCGTCGCAGCCCTTTTTGACGCCCAGGTTGCCCTGTTCGCGCAGGAAGGTGCGCAGGCACTGGCCGGGGAAGGGGGAAGCCTCCACCTCGGCGTTGTTGATCCGGTAGGTCACAGGGAACCGTCCTTTGGTGCGGGTGCGGGTGCGGATGCGGGTGCGGAAGCCGGTGCGGAAACCGCGGCGGAAGCCGGCGCGGGTGCGGCGAGTTCCGCCCGGACTTCCTCCGCCAAGCGGTAGGTCATGTCCTGCCGCCATTCGGGCAGCCCGTGCACGTCGTCGTGCCAGAGCCTGGCGTCGATCGCCTCCTCCAGCCCGGCCCGCAGTCCGGCGGCGTCGGGCACAGCGGGGAAGCGCAGCTGGACCGGACGTTTCGTGGCTGCAGTGACGGTGAGGACAAAGCAGCCGTCTTCGTCGGTTCGGCCGATCAGCAGCACCCCGGACCGGCCCAGGTTGGTCAGCGAGAGCCGCCGGAATGCGGTGCGCGCTCGCAGCGAGGCAGCGGGAAGCCAGATGCTGCGCAGCAGTTCGCCCGGCGCCAGCGCGGTACGCCCGTCGCCGGTCACGAGTTCGGCCACCGGCACCCGGCGGGAGGTGCTGCCGGGGGAGTGGATCAGGGCGACGCCGTCCAGCGCCGCGGTCAGCGAGGTCATGGGCCCGGCGGGGAGGCCCGTGCAGATGTTCCCGCCCACGGTGGACACGTTCCAGACCTTGAAGGAGGCCACGAAGGCGTCGCAGCACGGCTGCACCAGGTCCAGTGCCGGCCACGCCTGACGCAACTGCGGCGGTGCGGCGTCCGGGAAGGCATACAGTTCGGCGATGGTACAGGTGGCGGCGATCTCGAGTCCGTCGTCGTTCATCACCAGCGGTTCCCAGCCGGCGGCCGTGACATCCAGCAGCCGCTGCAGGGTCTCGCTGCCGTAGGAGAACAGCACGGTGCCGCCGGCGAGCCAGGCGTCGCCGGGACGCCACTGCTGCGGGTCCGCGGTGCGGATCAGCTCGGAAACGGTGGGCAGGTCCATAGGGGTTTCCTCAGCTGGCGCGGAGCCGGTTGGTCGGATGGATGGGGCCGGAAACGTCGCGCAGCGGTTGTCCGCTGGCGGCTGCTCCGGACCGGGCGGCCACGATCTCCGCGAAAACGGACACCGCGGTCTCCTCGGGGGTGGCGGCGCCGATATCGAGCCCGATGGGGGAGTGCAGCTTCGCCACCTCGGGTCCGGTCAGCCCGGCCGTACGCAGGGCGGCCAGCCGGGCGTCGTGGGTCCGGCGCGACCCCATTGCCCCGACAAAGGCCAGCTCCCGGCGCAGGGCATCGGCCAGGACCGGAACGTCGAATTTGGCGTCGTGGCTGAGCACGCAGACCACGGTGCGGGCGTCCAGCCGCCCCGCCGCTGCCTCCCCGCGCAGGTAGGAGTCCGGCCACTGCACGTGCACCTCGTGGGCGTCGGGAAAACGGCTCGGATTGGTGAACGCAGCCCGTGCGTCGCAGATGGTCACGTGGTAGCCGAGCATCCGTCCCTGCCGGGCAAGGGCCGCGGAAAAGTCGTTGGCGCCGATGAGCACCAGCCGCGGCGGCGCCAGCCGGGACTCCAGGAACAGGACGGCGCTGCCGCCGTCGCACTCCGGCCCGCCGGATTCCCCCAGCTCGACGACGCCGGTGCGGCCGGCCGCCAGCAGCGGAGCGAGGCGGGCTGCGGCACGCGCCGGGTCGACGCCGAGCATCGCGGCCAGCGCGGGGCCGTGGGCGGTAAGCAGACCCGCAGGCGTGGCCTCTGCCGGGTCCTGGATTAGCAGCGGAACGGAAGCCGCGCCGTCGTCAATCCGCCGGAGCAGTGCACAGGGCGTGCCGGCGTCCGGGACGGCCGGGACAGTCCCGGGGAGGACGGGAGCGATAAACACCTCCAAGGTGCCGCCGCAGCTGAGTCCGACGGCGAACGCATCGGTGTCGCTGTAGCCGAAGGACTCGAACCGCGGACGGCCGTCGGCGAGGACGTCCTCGGCCGCGGTGACGACGGCGGCCTCCACACAGCCGCCCGAGAGGGAACCGGAAATCGCCCCGGTGCCGCTGACCAGCATGGTGGTTCCGGCGGGCCGGGGAACGGAGCCGGAGGCGCGGACGATCGTCGCCGCGGCGCAGGGAATACCGCCGGCCGTGGCGGCGGCCAGCTCCTCCAACACGTCCAACACTGCGGCCTACCCTCCGGCAACCCGGCGGCAACCGCCACCGGTTAGCCCAGTAACCAAAGCGGTGAGTTCCCCCTGCGGGAAATGACTGGCAGGGGCCTTAAATCCGCAAAACAATGAAACATTTCAAAAGCTCATTACTTTGTATCCGACGGCCGCAAAAGAATGTTTCCGGCACCCAAAACCGGTTCAAAAACCCCAAGGTCTCCGGTAATTGCAGGGAAGCGTACCACGCGGTTCTTTCCGGCGGGATACTCTGCCGGAAATGGCGTGTTCTCCCTCAGCGGGCGCGTTCCCGGTGGTTATCCCGTCCGGCGCGGGACGGCACGGGACAGCACGAGGTAGCCGAGCAGGGCCGCACCCCACAGCAGGAACAGCGGGTCCCAGAGCCAGGCATGCCCGATCGTCGCCATGCGGTTATACCCGGTCTCCGGGCGGATCAGCCCGGCCAGCACGGCATTGCTGACCACTGTGTTCGCACCCCCGTACAGCACCAGCACCACGGCACCGATCCAGCTCACCGTCCGCCAGAGGCCCGGCCACGGCACCCGGCCGTACGCCGCCGCCGTGGGAACCAGTGCGGCCGCCGCCTTGAAGGCGGCCACGGCTCCCAGCAGCAGCCCGGCCCGCAACGGCGCTTCTGTGGATTCCTGCACGGCCCACTGCCCCACGGTATCCAGCAGCCAGCGTCCGCCCAGCGCCCAGTAGAGGCTGAACGCGGCGTGCAGCAGCCCGGCTGCGCATGCCGTCCAAAGACAGGCGCGGCTGAGCCCGGTCGGAGCCTGCCGACGGCCTGCCTTCCGTTCAACGGAGGAGTCCATGTAAGCCATTTTGGAAGCCGGTCCGCCGTACGGGAAGTGCCTGCGGAAGAGCGCGCAAATTAACCTCCGGTAATACTCCGGGTTTAATAACGAACAGTTCCTTGACAGATACTGCGGGGGCGCACAGACTGACCCAAATATAAATTCCGTTCCGGAACATCGAATCAAGTCGGCGTCGCCGATGGTCAAGGGTGTCCAGCGCCGGCGGCGGATGAGCTCTGACTGAAAGCTGACACCCGTGCCCCCAGAAGACACGCCCCCAGAAGCAGCGGATTTCCTTGCCGCCTTCAATGCAGCGTCCCGGCCGGATGCCGAAGCGATGCTGCGGCCCTGCCTGGACGTTCCCCGCTGGTGCAACGAGGTAGCTGCCGCCCGACCGTTCACAACCCCAGGAGAGCTGCTGAGTTTCGCCGAATTGGCCGCCCCTGATTTCACCCAGGCAGAGATTGACGCCGCCCTGGCCCACCACCCGCGTATCGGTGACCGTGCCGCCGGCACCGGCACTGAAGCCAGCTTCTCCCGCAGCGAGCAGGCGTCCGTGAGTGGACTCGACGGAATCCAGGACCGGTTGCAGGCCGGCAACCGGGCGTACGAAGACCGGTTCGGCCGCGTATTCCTCATCCGTGCCGCCGGCCGCACTGCGGAGGAAATCCTGGCCGTCCTCGAAGAACGGCTGCAGAACACCGACGCCGAAGAACTCCCCGTCATTGCAGCCCAGCTGCGCGACATTGCCATCCTCCGACTCGAAGGACTGCTGAACGCATGACCCGCAGCCATGTCACCACCCACATCCTGGACACTGCCGCCGGCAGGCCCGCCGCCGGCGTCGCCGCCTCCCTCTGGTCCCTGCGCGACGGCGGCGAGACCCGGGTGGGGGAGGGAACCACGGACGGGGACGGCCGGATCGGGAGCCTCGGTCCGGCGGAACTGGAGCCGGGCACCTACCGGGTCGACTTCGCCACCGGCGACTACTTTGCCGCCGCCGGAACGGAGACCTTTTTCCCCAGCGTCTCCCTGACCTTTAGCCTCACCGACCCGGCCCAGCACTACCACGTGCCGCTGCTGCTAAGCCCGTTTGCCTACTCCACCTACCGAGGAAGCTGAGCCATGACCGAAGCAACGCAGGCCCCCGCAGGAGACAACACCGCCACGGCTGCAAGCCCCGAATCGAAGATCGTGCTCGGCCGCAACCAATACGGCAAGGCCGAGGTCCGGCTGGTGAAGGTCACCCGCGACACCGCCCGTCACTCGCTGGAGGACCTCAGCGTCACCTCCCAGCTGCACGGCGACTTCGAGGCCGCCCACACCCAGGGGGACAACTCCTCCGTGGTGGCCACGGACACGCAGAAGAACACCATCTACGCGTTCGCCCGCGACGGCGTCGGCTCGCCCGAGGCGTTCCTGCTGCGGCTGGAACAGCACTTCACCGGCGGGTTCGGCTGGGTCACCGGCGGACGCTGGGCCGCGGAGCAGTACTTCTGGAACCGGATCAGCGACCATGACCACGCCTTCGCCAAGGACAAATCCGAAATCCGCACCGCGGTCCTGGTGTCGGCCGCCGGCAAGCAGCACCTGATCTCGGGGATCAGCGGCCTGACGGTGCTCAAATCCACCGGATCGGAGTTCCACGGTTTCCCGCGCGACCGGTACACCACCCTCGCGGAAACCACGGACCGGATCCTCGCCACGGACGTCACGGCCAAGTGGCGCTACGCCCCGGACGCGGACCTGACCGCCCTGGATTTCAACGCCCTCTACGCCTCCGCGCGGACCCTGCTCCTGGACGCCTTCGCCACCACGCACTCCCTGGCCCTGCAGCAGAGCATGTATGAAATGGGCAAAGCCGTGATCGCCGCGCACCCGGAAATCGTGGAAGTCCGCCTCTCCCTGCCGAACAACCACCATTTCCTCGTCGACCTGTCACCCTTCGGCCTGGACAACCCCAACGAGGTCTTCTTCGCCGCGGACCGGCCCTACGGACTGATCGAAGCGTCCGTGCTCCGCGAGGGCACGGACCCGGATGCACCGGTGTGGAACACCGTGGGCGGGTTCTGCTGATGAGCCGCGCACACCGCGCCGCGCCGGATCGGGCCGCCGCCCGCCCCGAGGATGCCCGGCTGCCGCTGGGCAGCACGTTCGCGTACGGCTTCCAGCACGTACTGACCATGTACGGCGGGATTATCGCCCCGCCGCTGATTGTCGGCACCGCCGCCGGCCTGGATCCCACCGACGTCGGCATGCTGGTGGCCGCCTGCCTGTTTGTCGGCGGTCTGGCCACCCTGCTGCAGACCGTGGGCATCCCGTTCTTCGGCTCCCAGCTGCCCCTGGTCCAGGGTGTGTCCTTCGCCGGGGTGGCCACCATGACCGCCATTCTCGACGGCGGCGGCGGGCTGCAGTCCGTCTTTGGCGCCGTGATCGTCGCGTCCCTGATCGGGCTGCTGATCACCCCGGTGTTCGCCAGGGTGATCCGCTTCTTCCCGCCGGTGGTCACCGGCGTCGTCATCACCACCATCGGCCTGACCCTGATGCCCGTGGCAGCGAACTGGGCCATGGGCGGCAGCAGCGCCGCCCCGGACTACGGCAGCGTCTCCAACATCGGGCTGGCCGGGCTGACCCTGCTGCTGGTGCTGCTGCTGAGCAAACTGGGCAGCTCCGCCATTTCCCGGCTGTCCATCCTCATTGCCATTGTCCTGGGCACGGTCTTCGCCCTCGTCACCGGCAAGGCCGATTTCTCCGGGGTGGGCACCGGACCCGTGTTCGCGTTCCCACAGCCCTTCGCCTTCGGGCTGCCCACCTTCGAGGCGGCGGCCATCATCTCCATGGTGATCGTCATCCTGGTGACCCTCACCGAAACCACCGCGGACATCATCGCCGTGGGCGAGATCGTGGACACCAAGGTGGACGCCAAGCGGATCGGCAACGGCCTGCGGGCCGACATGCTTTCCAGCGCCCTGTCCCCGGTCTTCAACTCCTTCACGCAGAGCGCCTTCGCCCAGAACGTAGGCCTGGTGGCCATCACCGGAGTCAAGAGCCGCTTTGTGGTCAGCGCCGGCGGGCTGATCCTGGTCATCCTTGGCCTGCTGCCGATCCTTGGGCGGGTAGTGGCGGCGGTGCCGACGCCGGTGCTCGGCGGCGCCGGAATTGTCCTGTTCGGCACGGTGGCGGCCAGCGGCATCCGCACCCTGGCCAAGGTGGACTACCGGGACAACATGAACTTCATCATCGTTGCCACGTCCATCGGCTTCGGCATGATCCCGATTGCCGCCCCCACCTTCTACGACCGGTTCCCCACCTGGTTCGGCACCATTTTCCACTCCGGCATCAGCTCCGCCGCCGTCATGGCCATCCTGATGAACATCCTGTTCAACCACATCCGGTCCGGTAACCCGAAGGACCCCTCCGTCTTCGCCGAAGGAGCCGACCGGATTGTGCGCGTCGAGAACCTGGCGGCGTTGAAAGAGGGCGACCATGTGCAGGACGGCAAACTGCTGGACGCCGACGGCCAGGAAATCCCGCTGACCACCACCGGAACCGAACCCCATTAGGATCTCCACCGTGACACCACCCAATGCCCACCAACCCGTTCTCGGCGCCGAGCACAGAGCCCGGCTGGACGCCGTCCTCGCGGACAGCGACCGGCTGCTCGCTACGGCCTACCCCGGCGACGACGGCAGCCGCCAGCCCGTCCACACCGTCTACATTCCGGCGGACCGCTGCGTGCCCGCCCTCCCCGGAACCTGGGGCGAGGAGGGGCTGGCCGCTTTGGCGGCCCACGGATCCCTCGCCGAGCTGGCGGACCGGCTGGGCCTGGACGCCAAAGTGGCCGACGCCGTCGTCCCGCTGGTCGAGGCGAAACTGCGCACCGAACCGATCGAGGACCTACGCCTGGACTTCGAGGACGGCTACGGTGTCCGGCCCGACGACGAGGAGGACGGCCATGCCCGGCAGGCGGCCGCCGCCGTGGCCGGGGCGGTGGCCGCCGGAACCGCCCCGCCGTTTGTCGGCATCCGGTTCAAGTCCTTCGAAGCTGCCACCCGCGCCCGCGGCGTCCGCACCCTGGACCTGTTCCTGGCCGAACTGCTGGCGGCCGGGCCGCTGCCGGACGGACTGGTGCTGACCCTGCCCAAGGTCTCCACCGTGGAACAGGTCGAGGCCATGGTCTACATCTGCGAACTGTTGGAGGACGCCCACGGGCTGCCCGAAGGACGGCTCCGGTTCGAGGTGCAGGTGGAAACCCCGCAGCTGATCCTGGCCGCCAACGGCACGGTGCCCGCCGCACAGCTGATCCACCGGGCCAAGGGCCGGGTTTCCGCCTTGCACTACGGCACCTACGACTATTCCGATTCGGTGCAGATCGCCGCGGCATACCAGTCCATGGAGCATCCGGCCGCGGACTACGCCAAGGCCGTGATGCAGGTGGCCGCCGCCGGCACCGGCGTCCGGCTTTCCGACGGCTCCACCAACATCCTGCCGCTGGGTACGCCCGCCGAGATCCGTGCGGCCTGGCAGCTGCATGCCCGGCTGGTGCGCCGATCCCTGGAACGCGGCTTCTACCAGGGCTGGGACCTGCATCCGGCGCAGCTGCCCACCCGCTTCCTGGCCACCTACGCCTTTTACCGGGAGGGGTTCGACGACGCCGCGGGGCGCCTGCGCAATTACGTGCAGAAACGCGGCGGCAGCGTGCTCGACGAACCGGCCACGGCCCGCGCGCTGGCCCGGTTCGTCCACCGAGGACTGCTGTGCGGAGCACTCACCGAAGCCGAGATTGCACGCGGCACCGGGCTCACCGGCGTCGAACTTGCCGCCCTCGCCCATCCAGCCGCCCATCCCTCCGCCTCCGCCACCGCGGAAGCCGCCACCGCCGAAGAAAAGGTCCGATAGTGAACACGCCCCGCTACTACGCCCCCGAAGGCGGACTGCCCGCACAGACCGATCTGCTCACCGGACGGGCCGTGGTCACCGAGGCCTACACCGTGATTCCCCGCGGCGTGCTGCGGGACATCGTGGTCAGCGTGCTGCCCGAATGGACCGATACCCGCGCCTGGATCCTCAACCGGCCGGTGGCCGGCGGCGCCACCACGTTCGCCCAGTACCTGATGGAGGTGGCCCCGGGCGGCGGCTCCCGCGCCCCCGAACCGGAACTTGAAGTGCAGTCCTTCATTTTCGTCCTCGAGGGCACCCTGACCGTCCGCCGCCTGGGCCGGGACCATGAACTCACCCCGGGCGGGTTCGCCTACCTGCCGCCGGAAACGCTGTGGGGCGCGTTCAACGAGGGGCAGGAAACGGTGAAATTCGCCTGGATCCGCAAGGCCTACCAGCCGCTCGTCGGACATACTCCGGCGCCGGTGTTCGGGAACGAGGCGGACATCGCACCGACGCCCATGCCAGGCACGGACAACAAATGGCGCACCACCCGGATGATCCCGGTGGACGACGTCGCCTATGACATGCACGTGAACGTGGTGACCTTCGAACCCGGTGCCGTAATTCCCTTCGCCGAAACCCACGTGATGGAGCACGGGCTGTACGTGCTCGAGGGCAAGGCGGTGTACCGGCTCAACCAGGACTGGGTGGAGGTGGAGGAGGGGGACTACCTGTCCCTGCGCGCGTTCTGTCCGCAGGCCTGTTACGCCGGGGGCCCCTCGAACTTCCGCTACCTCCTTTATAAGGACGTAAACCGCCAGGTCCTGCTGGGAGGCCGGTGATGCACGACGGCGCCCGCGCCGGATACTCGGTGAACTGCTCCATCCTCTTTACCGAGCTTCCGCTGCTGGAACGTCCGGCCGCCGCGCGTGCCGCCGGGTTCGACACCGTGGAATTCTGGTGGCCGTTTACCGAACCGGTCCCGCCGCAGGCACAGGTGGCCGAGTTCGAGGCAGCCATCCGTGACGCCGGGGTTCGGCTGGGTGCTTTGAACTTCGACGCCGGGGCAATGCCCGCGGGCGAACGAGGATTGCTGTCCCTGCCGCACCGGGGAGCGGATTTCCGGGCCAACGTGCAGGTGGTGGCGGGAATCGGGGAACGGCTGGGCTGCCGGCTGTTCAACGCCCTCTACGGCAACCGCAATCCCCGTTTCACCCCGGAGGAGCAGGACACCGAAGCCGGACGGAACCTGCTGGAGGCGGCCCGCGCCGTCGCGCCCTTCGGCGGAACCGTGCTGCTGGAACCGCTCAGCGGCGCTCCGGACTATCCCCTGAAAACGGCGGCGGACGTGTTCGCGGTGCTGGACCGGATGCACAGCGCCGGGGCGGCCAACACGGCGCTGCTCGCCGATTTCTACCATCTGGCGGTGAACGGCGACGACGTCGCGGCGCTGGTGGCCGCCGACGCCGGCCGGTTCGGGCACATCCAGATAGCCGATGCGCCCGGCCGCGGGGCGCCCGGAACCGGAAGTCTGCCGCTGGCCGACTGGGTCCGGGCGAGCCGCAGCGGCGGCTACCGCGGGGAGGTGTCGCTGGAATACGCGGCGCCGGTTTCCGGGGCTTTCGACTGGTTGGATGCGGATGCGGACCGCTACGACCTGGTGATCCGCGGCAACGCGGTCCTCACCCCGGAAGGGATTGTTCCGGCGGAAGTGGCCGTGCGGAACGGCTCGATTGCCGCCGTCGTCCCGCTGGGCACCGGGCTGGAAGGTGAGCGGCTGCTGGAACTGGCCGAGGATGAAACACTGCTGCCCGGACTGGTGGACACCCATGTCCACGTGAACGAGCCGGGCCGCACCGAGTGGGAGGGATTCGCGTCGGCCACCCGGGCGGCGGCGGCCGGCGGAGTCACCACGCTGATCGATATGCCGCTGAACAGCATCCCGCCCACCGTGAACGTGGAGGCGCTGAAGACCAAGCGGGCCTGCGCCGAGCCGCAGGCCGTCGTTGACGTCGGATTCTGGGGCGGAGCGGTTCCCGGAAACGAAGCGGACTTGCGTCCCCTGCATGATGCCGGCGTGTTCGGCTTCAAATGCTTCCTGGTCCACTCCGGCGTCGACGAATTCCCGCACCTGGAACCGGCGGAAATGGAAACCGTCCTCGCCGAACTGAAGACCTTCGACGCCCTGCTGATCGTCCACGCCGAAGACCCGGGCAAGATCCGGGACACCCCGGCCGGTTCGCGGTACGCCGGCTTCCTCGCCTCGCGCCCGCCGGAAGCGGAAAACACCGCCGTCGGACAGGTCATCGAGGCGGCACGGCGCACCGGAGCGCGGGCACACATCCTGCACCTGTCCTCCGCCGAGGCGCTGCCCCTGATCCGCGCGGCGAAGGACGACGGCGTCCGCCTCACCGCCGAGACCTGCCCGCACTACCTGACCCTGACCGCCGAGGAGATTCCCGACGGCGCCACGGCGTTCAAATGCTGCCCGCCAATCCGTGAAGACGCGAACCGGGAACAGCTCTGGGCCGGACTGGCGGACGGAACCATCGACTGCATTGTGTCGGACCACTCGCCCAGCACCCAGGACCTGAAGGACCTGGTGCGCGGGGACTTCGGTGTTGCCTGGGGCGGGGTGTCCTCGCTGCAGCTGGGCCTGCCGCTGATCTGGACCGAGGCCCGCACCCGCGGGATTCCGCTGGAGCAGGTGCTGCACTGGATGTCCGCGGCTCCGGCGGCACTGGCCGGGCTGGACCGGAAGGGCGGCATTGCGCCGGGCAAGGATGCCGACTTCGCGGTCTTCGCGGCCGGAGACACCTTCACCGTGGATCCGGCCGCCCTGCAGCATAAGAATCCGGTCACGCCGTACGCGGGGAAGCAGCTCACCGGCATCGTGCGGCGGACGCTGCTGGCCGGCGTCGACGTCGACCCTGCCGTTCCTGCGGGCCGGCTGCTGCGCCGGGGCGGGGCGTAACCGGGGACGGTTTAGGTGACGGTGCCCACATGACGCCCGTCGCATTTTCGGAACCGCCCGCCGTGAAAGTAATGTCTTATTTATGGCCCCCTTCCGAAACAGCCGCGCTGCTGCCCTCCCCGCAAAACTGTCCCGTTCCTGGCTGCTGGCATCCGCCGCAGACGAAGCGAACTTTGCACCGGCGCTGGCGTCCGAGGCCGATTCCGTGGTCTTCGATATGGAAGATGCCGTTCCGGCCGGCGGCAAGGCCGAGGCCCGCGAACGAGTCGTCGAGGCGCTGTCCACCGGCATGACGGCCTGGGTGCGCGTCAACGGCATTGAAACCGACTATTGGGCCGATGACCTCGCCGCCCTGTCCAAGGCCCCGGGCCTGCGCGGCGTGATGCTCGCGATGACCGAGAAGCCCGAGCAGGTCACCCACACCGCCATGCGGCTGCAGGCCGGCACCCCGGTGCTCGCTCTCGTTGAATCCGCCCTCGGCATTGAAAACGCCACCGCCATCGCCAGCGCGCCGGGCACGTTCCGCCTCGCGTTCGGCGTCGGCGATTTCCGCCGCGACACCGGCGCCTCGGATGATCCGATGGCCCTGGCCTACGCCCGCTCCAAGCTCGTGGTCGCTTCCCGTGTCGGCCAGCTCCCCGGCCCCATCGACGGTCCCACCGTCGGCGCGCTGGGCGAGAAGCTGCTGGAGGCCTGCAAGGTCACCCAGAGCATGGGCATGACCGGCAAGCTGTGCCTGATGCCCGAGGCCACGGACTTCATCAACCAGGGCCTTTCGCCGAGCGAATCCGAAATCACCTGGGCCCACGAGCTGCTGGAAGCGCACGCTGCCGGCGCCGTGGTGGGCGACGGCTCCTACCTGCCGCGCCTGGCCCGCGCCCAGAAGATCTCCTCGCTGGCCGACTCCTACGGACTCTGGAACGCCTAAGCGGGTTTGTCTGCCCGCTCCAGCAGCTGCAGCACCAGCCGGGTGAGGGTGAACGTGGCGTCCATGTCGTAATCCGGCTGGCTGATGTCCGCGAACAGGTGTGACGCTCCCATGTAAAGGAAGAGCTCGGCGTCCGGTGTGGACGCGGCCAGGTTCTCCGCGGCGTCGAGGTCCCCGCTGTCCACGAATTCCTCATCGGCGTCCATGCCGTGGATCTGCACCGGCACGCCGGCCGGCCAGGTGTCGGCGAAGGCGCCAAGCGGGATGCATCCGCTGACCAGCACCGCGCCACGGGCACCGGGCCGGGTCTGCGCCAGCCGCTGGGCCGGGATCACGCCGAGCGAGAAGCCGATATAGACCATTTCCTCCGGGAACCGGTTCGCAATACTGACGCCGAGCTCTTCGATGGTGTCCATGCCCATCTCCTGGGCATAGGCCACCCCGTCCTCCAGCTCGGTGAAGGTACGCCCGTCATAGAGATCGGGCACCGTCACTGTGTGGCCCGCTTCGCGCAGGACCTCGGCAAAGGCATCCATGCCGGAGGTCAGGCCGAGCGCGTGGTGGAAGAGCAGGACGTTGGCCATGGGGACTCCTAGGGTTCGACGAGGATCCCGTCCTCGTCGGCGTAGAGCGTTGCGCCGGGACGGAAGGTGACGCCGCCGAACTCTACGGGCACATCCACCTCGCCGACAGAGTTTTTGGCGCTCTTGCGCGGATTCGAGCCCAGCGCCTTCACACCCAGCGGCAGCTTGGCGACGGCGGCGCGATCACGGATGGCGCCGTTGATGACGACGCCGGCCCAGCCGTTCTCCACGGCGGCCCCGGCAATCAGGTCCCCCATCAAGGCGGTGTTCAGCGACCCGGCGCCGTCGACCACCAGTACTGCGCCCTCGCCGGGGGAGTTCAGTAGGGACTTGATGATGCCGTTGTCCTCCAGGCAGCGGACGGTGCGGATAGGGCCGGTGAAGCCCGCATGTCCGCCCAGGTCCTGGAACTGCAGGGACACCGACGCCAGCTCGTCGCCGCGTTCGTCGTACAGGTCAGCTGTGCTTGTGTTCATGGCACCACTGTGGCAGACCGCACAGCGGTGAATCACCCTGCCACGCCGAGGGGTGGCCGTCAGCCGGCCCTCGGTTTGTCCGGATCCCTGCAGCTTGTCCGGATCCCTGCGTCGCGCGGCGCAGGGATCGTCACAAACCGCAGGGTTCTTCCCAAACCGCGGGGAATTCCGCGCCGGACACTGCCGGGTGTCCCCGGGAGGTTACGTCTGCGCCTGCTGGGCGTGGGATTTCAGGACGTCCACGATTTCCAGCAGGTCGGAGACGGAATGCGTGCGGCTGTCGCGGGTGGCCTGCGGCCAGCCGCCGGGCAGGCCCTCGTTGTAATACAGGCCGTCGGCCAGCAGGGTGATGGCACGGGCAATGCCGGGATCGCCCACCTCGTCGTGGACCAGGTCGAACCAGCTGCGGTGGATGTCCTGCAGCAGCTCCGAGGCCACGGGATCGGAGGCCTGCGCCAGGCGGACGACGCCGATCAGTGCCCGGTCCAGCTCGCTGCCGACGTACACGGAGCTACGGACCAGATACCGCGCCGGCCCTTCCGGATCCTCGCGCATAGTCTGCAGGTCTGCCGCGGCCAGGCCGCGGAGCTTTTCGATCAGGGCGCCGGCCATCGCTTCCTTGTTCTTGAAGTGATAGAGCAGACCGCCTTTGGAAACTTCGGCGCGCGCGACGACGGCATCCAGGGTGGCGCCGCGTGGGCCTTCGTTGATGAGGAGCTCCTCATAGGCATCGAGGATGCGGTCCCGGGCGGGACGAGAGTTGGGCATGCTTTTACGCTACGCCATCAGCGGACGAAACAACCGCAGATTCGCCACCGTACAGTCTAGACGGTACAGTAGTTATTCGGGTATTTCCCGTAATGAATCCCTAACGTAGTTCCAGAAGGAGGAAGCCGTGCTGGCGGTCCAGGAAAAACCCGCAGTTACGCGTGCAGGAACGCGCGAATGGTGGGGGCTCGCAGTCCTGATGCTGCCCGTTCTGCTCATCTCCATCGACAACAACGTCCTGAGCTTCGCGATCCCGTCGCTCTCGCAGGCGCTGGCCCCCACCGGCGTCGAACTGTTGTGGATCGTGGACGTGTACGCCCTGGTCCTGGCCGGCCTGCTGGTGCCCATGGGCAGCCTCGGTGACCGGATCGGCCGGCTCCGCCTGCTGATGATCGGCAGCGTGGGCTTCGGCGTCTTCTCCCTGGTTGCCGCATTTGCACCCTCCGCGGCACTGCTGATCGTGGCCCGCGCCCTGATGGGCGTCTTCGGCGCCATGTTGATGCCCGCCACGTTGTCGCTGATCCGCAACATCTTCACCGACCCCTCCCAGCGGCGGATCGCGGTGGCCATCTGGGCCGCCGGCTTCTCCGGCGGCGCGGCCCTCGGCCCGATTGTGGGCGGCGTGCTGCTCGAGCACTTCTGGTGGGGCTCGGTGTTCCTGCTGTCCATCCCGGTCCTGCTGCCGCTGCTGATCTTCGCCCCGATGCTGCTGCCCGAGTCCAAGGACCCCAGCCCCGGCGCCGTCGACATTCTCGGCGTCGTCCTGGTCATGGGCGCCATGCTCTCGGTCACCTACGGCATCAAGGAGTTTGCGCACGACGGCGCCGCGGCCGGCCTGCCGTTCATCGCCGCCGGCCTGGTGCTGGGCTTCCTGTTTGTCCGCCGCCAGCTCTCGCGCGAAAAGCCGATGCTCGACGTCCGGCTGTTCCGGAACCCGGTCTTCAGCGGCTCCATCGCTGCGAACCTGCTCAGCCTGTTCGCGATGGTCGGCTTCATCTTCTTCCTCTCCCAGCACCTGCAGCTGGTGGTGGGGCAGACGCCCATCGAAGCGGGCTTGACCATGCTCCCCGGCCTGGTGCTGACCATCATCACCGGCCTGGCCGTGGTGCCCCTGGTGAAGCGGGTCCGCCCCGCGGTTGTGGTGGCCGGCGGGCTGCTCTTCAACGGAGCCGGCTACGCCCTGGTTTTTGCCGCGGGGGAGTCCGTGACCGTGCTCGAACTGGTTATCGCGTTCCTGCTGCTGGGCGTGGGCGTGGGGGCCGCGGAAACTATTTCCAATGACCTGATCCTGGCCAGTGTTCCGCCGTCCCGTGCCGGATCCGCCTCGGCCATTTCCGAGACCGCCTATGAGATCGGATCTGTCCTGGGCACTGCCGTCCTGGGCAGCATCCTGACCGCTGCCTACCGCAGCGGCGTTTCCGTTCCGGGCGGCTTGACCCCTGAGCAGACGGCTTCGGCCGGGGAAACCCTTGGCGGCGCCGTCGAGGCGGCCCGGGACCTGCCTGCGGAGGCTGCCTCGGCGCTGCTGCATTCAGCGCAGTCGGCCTTCGATTCCGGCGTCAACATCACCTCGCTGATCGGCCTGGTCACCATGGTGGTTGCCGCCGTCGGTGCCGGCGTCCTGCTGCGTCGCGTTCCGGCCCACCGGTAGTTCCGGTCCGGCCTCGGGGATTCCTGGTGCGACGCCAGGACCGGGCCGCCGTCGTCGACCGTCCCGAATTGCCTTAGCCGGCGGTCCTCAGTCCCGGTGGGGACGGGCGATCAGTACGGGGCAGTAGGCGTGCGCGGCCACAGTGGTGCTGACGGAACCGAGCAGCAACCCGGCAAAACCGCCGCGCCCGCGGTTGCCCACCACCAGCATCTCGGCCCCGCGGCTGGCTTCCATCAACACCCCGGCCGTCTGCCCGGCCACCGCTGACTGGGTTAGACCCTCCGGAGTGCCCTTACCTTCGAAGGCTGCTTCCACCGCCTCGGCCAGGCCCCGCTCGGCTTCCACCCGCGGTGACCAATCGGCGGTGGGAAACGGTGTGGCCAGCATTGCCGGAAACTCCCACACCGTGATGGCATCAATGCGGCAGTCCAGCAGGTCCGCCAGCCGACGAGCCAGGCGGAGCGCCTCCAGTGACTCCTCTGAGCCGTCCACGCCAACGACAATCCGCTTCCGGGTTCCCTCAGTCATGATGCTCCCTTCGAGGCTGTTGCATATTCAGCAGTTTGCGCCCCGGCAGCTGGCAGGGCCAGAGCAGCGGCGGTTTGTGCGGCGGAACCACGGACTTGAGCAGAACCGCTAATCGGGCATAGGGTAATAAGCATGCTTACTTAGTGTGAGCGCCCGCCTTTTACGGCGGCCCTAACCGGACCGCCCGAATGGACTGACCTACCGAAAGTGGGAACTTCTATGACAAACGGCAACAAGTCGGACCAGTACACCTTCCAGAACCCCGTGGACCGCTACCCGTCCATCGCACCGCCCATCCAGGACCAGCCGGAGCCGGGCCTGGACAAGGACATGACCCCGCATGTGGACCACGGCGAGGACACCTACCGCGGGACCGGACGTCTGGAAGGCCGCAAGGCGCTCATTACCGGCGGCGATTCCGGCATCGGCGCGGCTGTGGCCATCGCCTTCGCCCGCGAGGGGGCCGACGTCGCCATCTCCTACCTTCCCGAGGAGGAGCCGGACGCCCAGCACATTGCCGAGGTGGTCGAGAAGACCGGCCGCAAGCTGGTGCGGCTTCCCGGTGATCTCAAGGATCCCGAGTACTGCCGCCAGCTGGTCGAGGACGCCGTTTCCGCCCTGGGCGGGCTGGACATCCTGGTCAACAACGCGGGCAAGCAGATTGCCGTGGAGAACCTCGAGGATCTCTCCGACGAGCAGCTGGACCACACGTTCAAGACCAACATCTACTCGTTCTTCCGGGTGACGAAGGCCGCGCTGAAGCACCTGCCGGCCGGATCGAGCATCATCAACACCACCTCGATCCAGGCCTACGAGCCGTCCGCCGACCTGCTGGACTACGCCAGCACCAAGGCGGCCATTAACAACTTCACCAAGGGTCTGGGCCAGCAGCTTGCACCCAAGGGAATCCGCGTGAACGCCGTGGCTCCGGGTCCGTTCTGGACCCCGCTGCAGCCGTCCGACGGACAGCAGAAGGAAGCGCTGACGGAGTTCGGCCAGAGCACCCCGCTGGGCCGTGCGGGCCAGCCCACCGAACTGGCCCCGGCCTACGTCTTCCTGGCGTCGCCGGAATCCAGCTACGTGATCGGCGAAACGCTGAACGTCAACGGCGGCACCCCGTCCCCGTAACGTCTGCGGTTTCATCCCGTTAGAACTGAGGCCCCGCATCTGCGGGGCCTCAGTTTGTTTAAGCCCTTGGGCACCGATTCCTGCTCGGAGCGCGCCGTGGCGGACACAGCATCCCACGCTTTGGGGTCTGTGTTGCTGGTGAGGTCACAGAAGTCACAGCAGTACCGGAATGTGGGACGTTCTGCTCGGAGCGCGCCGCGACGGACACAGCATCCCACGATGTGGGGTCGGTGTTGCTGCTGAGGTCACTGGAGCCACAGCAGTACCGGTTTGTGGGACGTTCTGCTCGGAGGGCTCCCTGGCGGACACAGCATCCCACGATGTGGGGTCGTTGTTACTGCTGAGGTCACAGGAGGAACAGGAGCACCAGCGGGTGGGAGATCCTGCGGGGTCGGGCACCCGAACCAACAAAAACGGCCGCTGCAACGCCCGGAACCGGGAGTGCAGCGGCCGCAGAAGCCGAAATGGACCGGGTTAGCGGGCGACGGTCTCTTCCGTGCGGAAGTCGGCACGGTCAATCCGACGGTGGTAACGCATACCGGCCAGGCCGCCCAGGATGGCGCCGAGCAGGGTGGCCACAAGGCTGGCAGCGACGGCGATCCAGGTGCCGGCATCCATGCCTTCCAGGTTCTCGGGCAGCGGTGCAACCGAGTTCAGCTGGCTGATGCTGCGGATATCGTTGCCGAAGATCAGGCCAAGGATGATGACGACGGCGGCCGCCACCAGCGCCCACAGCCAGACGGCCAGGCCCTGCTTGGCGCCGTTGAAGCGCGCCATGCGGCCGGCGACATATCCGCCGGCAAAGTAGGAGAGCAGCAGTACCAGGAGCATGATGATCGCCCCGATGATCCCGGCGGACTGGTTGGCTGCGGCAGATTCCAGCGCCTGGCCCAGGTTGGTTTCAGCCGAAAGGCCCACAGCAGCGCCGATCGCCGCTGCCAGTGCGGAAAGCAGCACCACCATTCCGGTAGCGGTCAGCCAGCCGAAGAACGCTGCACCGAACTTGAAGCCGCCGAAGCGTTCCTTCTCCCGGGCGAGCAAAGCCTCACGGTTCGGCAGGGCTGCCTCGCGGGTGTGGACAGCGCCGCGGTCATCATTCCGACGGTCCCGGTCGTCTGCGGAAGCACCGGCAGCCCTGTTTTCGCCCCGGTCGCGCACGGCGTCGCGGTCATCGTTGCGGTCGTCGCGGTCTTCACGTCGATCATCCGTCGTGGCGTGCCGGTCGCTGTTACGCACGACGTCGCCGTCGCGGGCGGTGTCAGCGTCACGGTGGTCACGCACGGCGGATACCGATGTTGCGCCGCGGTGCTCGCCGGCGCGCTCCCCGGTGCCGTCAGCGCCGTCGGTGTCAGCGGAGCGGGTGGCGGTGACCGGTGCGACCCGGGTGCGCGTATCTTCGGAGTCCGAACCGGAGACCGGCGTCGTACGGCCAGCGGCGTCGTCGTTTGTGGCGCCAGCTACCGGTTCGGCAGCATGGCTGCCCGAGCGGCGTCCGGTGGCCTGCGACGGAGAGGCAGCCGTGTCCTCCCGGTATCCGTCCACGGGAACGGCCTGGCTGTCGTCGACGGGTGCCGGGCGATCAGACCGGTCCCGGAACGGGCCGCCGTCAGAGGCGCCGCGTCCGCTCGTAGAAGCGTTTGTGTTCCCTGGTTCGGTGCTCATTTACTGCTCTCCTGTTTTCCGTCCGGTTAATCGGGCTGAAGATGCCACCTTATAAGCATCCTTAGTAATACCTCCACCTAGCCGCACCGGTGTGCGCCAAAGCACGTCGCCCAAGTCTCCGCAGGGAAACCGGGAAATCAAACCGTGCGGGCGGCAAATACGCAGGGAAGCCGACCGCTGGTGGAACACTAGGGGAATGGACCCCGACCTTCTTGTAACCATTGCTGCAGCCCTGGTGATCGCCGTGGGCCTGATCGGCATAGTGGTGCCCGTGCTGCCGGGCAGCATCCTGATCATCATCGCCCTGCTGGGCTGGGCCCTCGGAGTGCAGAGCGCGCCGGCCTGGTGGGCCTTCGGGATCGGGGCGGTGCTCCTGATCGCCGGAATGCTCTCCAGTGCCTTCCTTACCGGACGGCGGCTCAAGGAACGGGAAATCCCCAAGCGCTCCGTCGTGGCGGGCGTGGCCGTGGGCATCGTCGGCATGTTCACCATTCCTGCCGTGGGCCTGTTCATCGGATTCGCCGTCGGCCTGCTGCTCAGCGAGTGGCTGCGCAAGCGGGACCTGCCCACCGCCTGGTCCTCCAGTGTGGCAACCCTGAAGGCCATGGGCATCGGCATCCTGGCCGAACTGGCGCTGGCGCTGACCGCCGGCGGACTCTGGGGCGGGGCTGTCTGGCTGCACTTCGCCACCCGGTAACACCGTTCCCCCGGGTGCTCCGCTTGGGTAGGGTCCGGGGTTATGAGCGAGCCGCCGATCAACCGCAGCCTGCGGTCCGTTGATGATCTTCTGAGGCTGATGGACGGGCTGTTCGCCCGTGACTCGGTCCGCTGGACCAACGACGCCGGCAGCACCTGGTGGAACAGGTTCTATGCGGACAGGACGCGGCCCGTCCCGTTCTTCGCCGACAAACCCGACGAGAACCTGGCGCGGTGGGTCAGCGACGAAGTGTTTGCGCCGACGAGCGTGCTGGACATCGGTTCGGGTCCCGGCCGCAACGCCCTGTTCCTGGCGGAAAACGGTTATGTGGTCGATGCCGTGGACCTCTCCTCCGCGGCCGTGGCATGGGGCCGGGAGCGTGCCGCAGCCCGGCGGCTGGAGGTGTCATTTATCTGCGGCGACGCCTTTGCCCTGCCGCCGGAGGCGCTTTCAGGAACGTACGGACTGGTCTACGACTCAGGCTGCCTGCATCACCTTCCCCCGCACCGCCGCATCAGCTACCTGCAACTGCTGCAGGGCACCCTCGCGCCCGGCGGCTATCTGGGGTTGGCCTGTTTTGCCCGGGGCCGGATGGGCTCGGAAGCTTCCGACGAACAGCTCTACCTCGACGGGGCGTTCGAAGCGGGAATTGCCTTCAGCCCCGAGGACCTGCGGTGGGTTTTTGCGGACTTCGAGGAAATCGAAATCCGCCCCATGGCAGCCCAGGAACAGGACTCACCGTGGTTTGGGGAATCTTTCCTGCTGACCGCACTGTTCCGCCGCCCGCCGGAGGGCTGAACTCTAGCCCTCGGTCACGAACCCCGCGAGGTTCCGCAGCTGGTCGGCACGGCAGCCGGGGTTCACGTACATCATGTGCCCGGCCTCGTAGTAGTGGTGCGTGAACCGGGCCCGTGCTTCATCGCTCAGCCGCATGTGCGCCCACACGTACTCCGCGGCGAAATGCGGCGTGGCGCCGTCGTAATAGCCGTAGTCCACGTGCACGCGCAGCGCCGGGTTGTGCACCAGCAGCCGTTCCAGCGTGCCGGTGACATCCACGGGCACGCCCTCGAAGGTCTTGTAGCTCCACGGCTGGACCCGGCCGCTGAGGATTTCGTAGGGGAGATCGTTCTCGTAGCCAAGCTCGGCGCGGACATAGTGGTTGATCGCCGCGGAATAGGGCCCGTTGATGGCCACCAGGCTGGGATCGTCCCAGTTGATCCAGTCCTGCTGGTGCGCCGGCGCGGCGGTAAACCGGCCGTCGATGCGCCCCACCGCCAGGTTCTGGTCCCGCAGCAGCTCCGCGGAAAACATGGCGTAGTCCCAGCGCAGGTTGGTACGGCGGATGAAACCCTCGCTCAGGGTGGTGATGGCGGCGAGGCGGGCGACGACGTCGTCGTACTCCTCCGCGCTCAGCCGGGCCCCCTGGGTCAGCGCGTACCCGTACTCCCGGGCGGCGTAGGCTTCGGCTTCGCGGACGACGTCGGCCAGCTCGCGGCCCGGAAGCCGGCCGTGGAAGTGCGCGATGGCGGCGTAGGTCGGCAGATGCAGCGCATAGGGGGTGTCCCGCCCCGGCGCGAAATCCAGGGTGGCCAGGTTCAGGACCGTCGAAATGAGTCCCAGACCGTTCACTGCCAGTCCGTAGGCGTCGAACAGCTTCCCGGCCACGGCCACTGCGCGCAGCGTGCCGTAGGACTCACCGACCAGGTACTTCGGGCTCAGCCAGCGGTTGTTGCGCGTGGTCCAGAGCCGGATCACCTCGGCCACCAGGTCCCGGTCCTCCTCGAATCCGTGGAACTCCGCGGCGTCGTTGCCGTTCACCACGCGGGAGAAGCCAGTGTTCACCGGATCGATCAGGACCAGGTCCGCGTGTTCCAGCAGGGTCTGCGGGTTGTCCACCAGGCCGAACGGGGGAGGGGTCAGCGAACCGGCGTCGCCCGAGTCCACCATCCGCGGGCCCAGCAGTCCCATGTGCAGCCAGACCGAGGAGGAGCCCGGCCCGCCGTTGAAGGCAAACACCACCGGGCGCCGATTGGGGCCGGTCTCCGGGGCGTCCGCCGTGTAGGCGACCAGGAAGATCTCCGCCTTCGGCCGGAAGCCGTCCGACTTCCCGTCGCTGACCTCTTCCTTGCGGAACACCATCCGTCCGGTGGTGGTGGTGTACGCCAGGCCCGAGGGCAGGGTGTGCCGCCGCACCGCGAAGTCGTCGGTGATGTCCGCCGCGGAGGCTGCTTCCGGATCGGCGGAGGCGGAGGCGGGGCTGTCGGAGTGTTCCTGGGAGACCATGGCAAGGACACTACCCGTGCATCGGCCGATTACCCGGGAGGGAAACGGCGCGGTTGCGACCTGAGTCCGGCAAGTGTCCTGCGTACTCTTCCGTGGGCTCGGGCACGGGTCTACGTTGGAAAGACCGTGACCGGCCACGGCATTCCGCCAGAGGGAAGCCCACTTCGGTGCCGGTCCAGAAGGTGCGGAGGCATTATGTTTTTCCACAAACAGGAACTCCAATTCAAGTCCACGCCGGATCAGCCCGATGCCGTGTTTGCCCGGAAGCTGCAAGAGGCCCTGGGCGGACAGTACGGCGAAATCACCGTAGCCATGCAGTACGGATTCCAGTCCTGGAATGCGCACATCCCGGGCAAATACCGGGACCTGCTCTACGGCATTGCCGCAGAAGAAATGGGCCACGTGGAAATGCTGGCCATCATGATTGCGCAGCTGCTGGAAAAGGCTCCGCTGGGAATAACCGGTGACGCTGTCCAGAACGATCCCACGGTCGCAGCGGTGGTGGGCGGCATGGATGTGCAGCAGGCCATCGTGGCCGGTGCCGGTGCCCGCCCCGCGGACAGCAACGGCAACCCGTGGACCGGCGGCTACGTCACGGCCAGCGGCAATATGCTGGCGGACTTTACGTCCAACGCCAACATTGAAATGCAGGGCCGCATTGCCGTTGCCCGGCTTTACCATATGACCGATGACCACGGGGTGCGGGACCTGCTGGCGTTCCTGCTGGCCCGCGACACCATGCACCAGAACCAGTGGACCACTGCGGCCCTGGAACTTCAGGCGGAAAACATGGAACAGCTACCGGTACCCAGCAACTTCCCGCTCAACAAGGAACACCGCGAGGTGTCCTACCAGTACCTGAACTTCTCCGACGGGGAGCATGCGAAGGAAGGCTCCTGGGCCAAGGGCCCGACGCCGGACGGCAAGGGCGAATTCAGCTACCACGACGGTCCCACCACAACGGCCCCGATGCCGCCGCCCACCCGCCCGGACGCCCGGTACTACGGCACCACGGACGTACCCAACCCGGTCGAGAAGGCGGCAGGAGCTGTGCAGGACAAGCTGAACAAGGAATAACCAACCCCTGCCAAAACCGGGCGGAACCGCAGAGGCCCCGCCCGGTTTCCTGCTGCCCGAAGGCAAGGAGAATGGCGGCGGCGGAATCCTCGATGTCCTGAAACTCGCCGGTACGAATAAGGGTCCCGACGCCGGCGGCGGGCGTACGATGCCTGCATCCGGCTGCGGGGACCGGATCCTTTTCCCCTGTCCGTCTCAAAACAATGGAGTTTTAGATGAGCGTCAATGCCGCGTCCGCCGCGCCTTCTTCCGGCCGGATGAGCCGGGAGGAACGAAAGGTCCTCGCCGGAACCCTGGTCGGCACCACCATCGAGTGGTACGACTTCTTCATTTACGCCCAGGCTGCCGGCCTGGTGCTGGCCACCCTGTATTTCGGCCCCATCAACGAGGGCCCGCTGGGACAGGTGGTCTCCTTTGCCACCATCGGCATCAGTTTCCTGTTCCGCCCCCTGGGCGCCGTCGTCGCCGGGCACTTGGGGGACCGGATCGGCCGGAAGAAAATGCTGGTCTTCACGCTGGTCATGATGGGGATCTCCACCGCCCTGATCGGTGTGGTGCCCACCTACGCGCAGATCGGCGTCGCCGGTCCGATCCTGCTGATTGTGCTGCGCATTATGCAGGGCTTCTCCGCCGGCGGCGAGTGGGGCGGGGCCGCCCTGCTGTCGGTGGAACACGCACCGGTGGGCAAGCGCGGTCTCTTCGGTGCCTACCCGCAGATCGGCGTGCCGGTGGGCATGATCCTGGCGACGTTCGTGATGTACGTGCTGAGCACGAGCCTGAGCGAGGAGGACTTCCTGGCCTGGGGCTGGCGGATCCCGTTCCTGGTCTCGGTGGTGCTGATCATCGTCGGCTACTTCATCCGCCGCTCAGTGGCCGAAAGCCCTGTTTTCAAGGAGATCCAGGAGCGGAAGAAGGAATCCTCCGCGCCGCTCAGCCAGCTGTTCCGGCACAACAGCCGCGAGGTGATCCTCAGTGCATTGATCTTCATTGCCAACAATGCGGCCGGGTACCTGGTCATCGCTTTCTTTGCCTCTTACGCCACCGGTAAGCCGGACACGGGCGGGCTGGGGATGGACCGGCCCTCGGTGCTGCTGGCCACCACGCTGGGATCCTTCGGCTGGCTGATCTTCACGCTCTACGGCGGGATCCTTTCCGACCGGATAGGCCGGGTCCGGACGTTCCAGATCGGCTACGCCTGGGTGTTCCTGTGGTCGGTCCCGATGTTCCTGCTCATCGACACCACCAACATTGTTCTGTTCGCGGTGGCGATTTTCGTCCTGACCATCGGCCTGGGCCTGTCCTACGGTCCGCAGTCGGCCATGTACGCCGAGATGTTCCCGGCCCGGGTGCGGTACTCGGGGGTCTCCATCGGGTACGCACTCGGGGCCATCCTGGGCGGGGCTTTCGCGCCGACCATTGCCCAGGCGCTGCTGAACGAGACCGGCTGGTCGCCGTCCATCGGCCTCTACATCATGGTGCTGTGCGTGGTGTCCTTTGTGGCCGTGTCCATGGTGAAGGAAACCAAGGGCAACGACCTGCATGTGGAGGGCTCACCGAAGCAGCGGTCCCGGCGCTAGCGAACCTACCGTTCCAGGACGCCGATTTCGGTGCCGGCCTGGTCATAGATCCGCAGGGTGCCGCCGTCGACGTCGGCAGCGGCACCCGCGGCGAGCCACGTGTCCATTCCCGGCGGGCAGGCCATCAGGGTGGTTGCCACGTCCCGGAGCGTGACGTGGTTGCCGGAAATGCTCCAGTGGCCCATCAGCCGGTTGCAGCCGTCCGTGCCGCTGACCCGCCCGTCGGGGCTGAAGTCCAGGGACGGCGCGTCCGGATTATCGACGTCGCCCCACGTACCGGTGACGTCCGCTGCCGGACTCCCGCCGCTTTCCCCGGGATCCGGGGACACTCCGGCGTCGTTCCCGCAGGCGCTCAGCAGCAGCGCTCCCGCCAGCACCGGGAGCAGCAGTCGCATCAGAGCCACTTGTTCCGTTTGAAGGTCACGTACAGGATGAAGCCCATCCCGAACATCGCCAGGATGGCCAGCGGATACCCGAATTCCCATTCGAGTTCGGGCATATTTTCAAAGTTCATGCCGTAAATGGTGCCCACCAGGGTGGGGGCAAAGAGGATGGCGGCCCAGGACGAAATCCGCTTCACCTGTTCGTTCTGTTCAATGCTGGTCTCCGCCAGGCGGTTGGAGGCGAGCGTGGAGGAGAGGGTGAGTGCGTTGTCCAGGATGGCGCGGTAGGCGTTGACCCGGTCGATCAGGCGCAGCACATGGTCCATCACGTCCCCGAGGTTGTCATGCAGGTCCGTGGGGATGCCGTACTGGTCCGCATTCTGGCGCAGTTCGCCCACCACGCTTTCCAGCGGACTGATGGCACGGTGGAACTGGATGACTTCGCGGGAGAGTTCGTAGATGCGGCGGGACACTTCGGCGTCGCCGCCGAACAACTGGTCCTCAATCTCGTCGATGTCGTTTTCCAGCCCGGCAGCGACGGGAGCGTATTCATCCACCACCTGGTCCAGCACCGCGTAGAGCACCGCCTGCGGTCCAAGCGCCAGCAGGTCCGGTTCCTGTTCCAGCCGTTTGCGGACGCGGGCGAGATCCGGGGATTCGGCGTGCCGGACGGTCACCACGAAGTTGGGTCCCACAAACAGGTGCAGCTCACCGAACTCCACGCGTTCGACGTCGTCCAGGTAGCGGGCGGGCCGGAGCACCAGGAACAGCTGGTCACCGTACTGTTCCAGCTTGGAGCGCTGGTGGCCGGCCAGGGCGTCTTCGACAATGAGCAGGTTCAAGCCGAACTCCTCGGCCACGGCCAGCAGCTCCACCTCGTCCGGGCGGTACAGGCCGATCCATGCCATGCCGCCGGAGCTGCGGGTCAGCTCGAACGTTTCATCCAGGCTATCCGGGTCATGGTGGCGCTTGCCGTTCACATACACCGCATTGTCGACCAACGTCATGGACATTCCCCTAGCGTCTAAACCGAAAAACCCGTTATCGGCCGGGCACCGGGCGGCGGCCACTGCCCATTATCCCTGCCCGCCGGTCCTTGTGCCGCTCGGCGCCGCGGGCGGGGCGGTGTCCCGGCCCGTGGAGGGCACGCAGGGCATTGAGGATGGCAGCCAAATCCACCAGTTCCTGGGTCAGGGCACCGGCGACCGCCGGAATGTATCCGAATGCTGCCACCAGCATCAGGACCAGGCTCAGGGCGATGCCGAGCCGGATGCTCTGCAGTGCCACCCGAAGCGTGTGCTGGCCGATATCCACGGCCACGGCCACGCGGGAGAGGTCGTCGGCGGCAATCACCGCATCCGCAGACTCTCCCGCCGCGGTGGCCCCCCTCGCACCCATGGCAATGCCGACGTCGGCTGCCGCCAGCACCGGGGCGTCATTGACGCCGTCGCCCACCATCAGGACCGGCCGGCCGGGCAGGGCGGCGACCGCCCGGACCTTATCCGCGGGCAGCAGGCCGGCGGAGACCTGGGTAATGCCCAGCTCCTGGGCGACGCTGTGTGCGGTTCCGGCGGCGTCACCGGTGAGCATGACCATGGACCGGACTCCCAGCCGCCGCAGGTCCGTCAGCGTGGCCGCGGCGTTGGGGCGCACGGTATCGCTAAGCACCAGGGTTCCGGCGAAGCTGCCCTCCACCCCTACGTAGACGGCCAGCTCGCCGGGCTGCAGGGCCTGTTCGGCCGGGGCCGCGCCCGTGGCGGCAATGAACCGCTGCTTGCCCACCCGGATCCTGCGGCCGCCGATCAACGCTTCCACCCCGTTGGTCGCCGCCTCCGAGGCGTAATGGGCCGGCAGTAAGGTCAGCCCCCGTGCGGCGGCCGCCGACTGGACTGCGGCGGCCAGCACATGGGAGGAATACTGCTCCGCGGACGCAGCCAGGGCCAGCAGCTCGTCCTCCGTGAACGGCGGCTGCGGATGCACCGCCACCAGTTCCGGCCGGCCGGAAGTCAGCGTGCCGGTCTTGTCGAAGGCTGCCGTGCGGATCCGGGCAAGCTGTTCCAGGGTTGCTCCGCCCTTGACGATGATGCCGTGCCGGGCAGCCCGGCTCATGCCGCCCATGAAGGCCACCGGGGCGGCGATCAGCAACGGACAGGGCGTGGCCAGGACCAGTACCTCCGCGAAACGGCCGGGATCCCCGCTGGCCAGCCAGGCAGCACCGGCAGTCAGCAGCGAGAGCCCGGTGAACGGCAGCGCATACCGGTCCGCCAACCGGACCAAGGGTGCCCGCGACGCCGCGGCTTCCTGCACCAGGGCCACAATCCGCTGGTACTGGCTGTCCGCCGTCGTCGCCGTGGCGCGGATGCGGACGGCAGCGGTGCCGTTGACCGACCCGCTGAGCACCGTCTCCCCGGCGCTGCGCAGGGCGGGCAGGGATTCGCCCGTGAGCGAGGATTCGTCGAACTCCGCGGCCGGATCCAGCAGGATGCCGTCCACGGGCACCAGTTCGGCGGGCCGGACCAGCAGGATGTCGCCGGGCCGGACATCGGTGGCGGCAAGATCGACGACGGCGTCCGCTTCCAGCCGGTGGGCTTGCTGGGGTGCGCGCTCCAACAGGGCGTCCAGCTCGCTGCGGGCACGGCCGGCAGCATAATCCTCCAGCGCCTCGCCGCCGGAGAGCATCAGCACGATGATCAGCGCGGCCAGGTACTCGCCGACGGCGATGGTGCTGAGGATGGCAATGACAGCCAGGATGTCCAAACCCCATTTGCCGGCACGGATGTTCCGGACCATCCCCGCGGCGGTCTGCAGCGCCACGGCACCTGCATACAGGCTGGCCGTCCAGGCAGCGGCGGTACCGGCGTCGACCGCGAGCAGGGCAAGGACCGCAAGGCCGATCAGCAGCGTGGCGAACACCAGCGGATAACGGCGCACCGCATCCGGGATCCTGGGTATTTTCCTGCTCCTCATGCCTTCCGTTTTAAGCCGGTCGCGGAGCAGTTTCCAGCAAGATAATGCTTACCTAAATTTCCCCTGCCCGGCACTCAGCGGAGGGCGGCCTCAATCCGCCGGGCGGTTTCGGCCAGCCGCAGTCCCATGGCGTCTTCGTCCTTGCCTGCGCCGAAGTACACCACCGACACCGCGGCGGGCAGCTGGCCGGAGGCAGTGACGGGGGCGGCGACGGCGGAGACCCCTTCGATGACCTCGTTGTGGCTGACGGCGTAGCCGCGCTCCCGGGCGACGCGGCTTTCGCTGCGGTACTTCTGCCCCGGGGCCAGCCGGTCCCACTGTTCCTCGGTCATGGCGGACTGGATGGCGATCCCCGGAGCGCCGGCCGTGAAGGAGTGCCGGGTGCCGGGGCGTTGGATGAGGGCGGTGCGGCTGTGGGTGGGTTCCACGGTCATCAGAGTTACGCAGTTCTGCCGGTCCCAGACGGCAACAAAAGCCGTCATGGACAGCTCGTTGGCCAGCACGCTGAGCTCGGGCAGCGCCGCTGACTGCAGGTCCCGGGACACACCCCGGGCCAGCGCCGCGAGGCCCGGTGCTGCAGAGACCCGGCCGGCGTCGTCGCGCATCACCAGGGAGTGGGATTCCAGCGTCCGCAGGATCCGGTAGGCGATGGAGCGGTGCACCCCAAGTCCTTCGGAGAGTTCGGCAATGCTCAGGGAGTTCTCCGCGTCCGCCAGGAGTTCCAGGGCGCGGATGCCGCGGGAGAGGGTCTGGGACTGGGAGCCGGCTCCGGTTGGCTCAGGGGGTGTCATGGGCCAATCCTAAGCGCACGGCCTTGCGCTACCGTGCCGTGACGGGAGCCGCCGTGCCGTGACGGGAGCCGCCGTGCCGCTGACGGGAGCCGCCGGACGCCGCGCTACACGCCCGGCTACACGCCGCGGCGGCGGCTGAGCAGCCCGGACATCAGCAGCAGCAACCCGCCCGCGAGCGGCCAAAGGATGTACATGCTCAGCAGGGCACCGAAGGCAGCGACCACGAGGCTGGCCAGCATGGTGCTGCAGACCAGGATCATTCCCAGAACAATCCGGGCCTGGCCGCGGTGTGGCGATGGAATGGGTGGAAGCCATGCGGGACGCTCATCTGTCCAGCTCATGCGAGCCATTTTAGGACTGCGCGCCGCGGATGGAACCGGCCCAGGCCCGATTTTTGAGCTGCGGCCCGGAAACGGACTCTTCCCGGACACCGGACCGGCGTGAAACGATGGCGAAACCCTGCCGCCAACCCAGAGGGAGCCAGTGCGATGGACGAAAGCGATCTTCTTGTTGATGCCTTCGGACGGCTCCCCGGTGCAGTCCGAAGGGCCGTGAACAATCTCGACGCCGGTGCACTGAACCACCGCCCCTATCCGGACGGAAACTCCATTGCCTGGCTGATCTGGCACCTGAGCCGGGTGGAGGACCACCAGATCGCCGAGGTTGCCGGGCAGGAACAGGCCTGGACCGCCGACGGCTGGGCAAAACGGGTGGGCCTTCCGCTGGCGGTGGAGGACACGGGCTACGGGCATACCTCCGAGCAGGTGGCGCTGGTCCAGGTGCATTCGGCGGAGCTGCTGCTGGGCTATTACGACGACGTGCATTCCCGCACCGAGGCCTTCGTCTCGGGACTTTCGGGAGAGGACCTGGGCCGGATCGTGGACCGGGCCTGGGATCCGCCGGTGACGCTGGGCGTCCGGCTGGTGAGCACGTTGGCGGACTGCCTTGAGCACGTGGGGCAGGCGGCTTATGTTCGGGGAATGGTGCTGGCGAATTCAAGGGGGTAATTGGCGTGGTGCAGTCTGTTCGATGGGCACGGATTTTCGGGGACAGGGTGGATCCCCGGGTCCGGATCGAGGAAGCCTTCGGAGGCAGTGCGGCGAATCCGCAGGTCGCCGCGGGACGGTGGGCGAACGAAACACTGAAGGCCAAAGGGCTGGATCCGCGGGCTGAGGACGGCCGGTCACAGATTGCCGCAATCGCCGCCCTGCGCGCGGCGAAGCCGGAGCTGACGCTGAAAACGGTGGCGTACTTGGTCAAGACTGGCCGCTGGCGTGCCTGACAAGACCCCTAACCCAGTGAGGTCAGCAGTTTTTCGCAGGCGTTGATGCAACGGCGGCAGGCCTCCGCGCAGATCCGGCAGTGCTGGTGCATGGCGGCGTGCTGCTGGCATTCCTCCGCACACGCGGCGCAGGCTGCAATGCAGGCATGCAGCAGGCTGGCGCTCGCCGGCCCCGCGGCACCGGTTCGGGACAGCACTGCGGACGTGGTTGCACAGATCTCGGCACAGTCCAGGTCGGTGCGGATGCAGCTGACCAGCTCGCCCACCATTTCCTCGCTCAGGCAGGCGTCCGCGCAGGCATTGCAGACCTGAGCACATTCACCACAGGCCAGCAGGCACTCGACCAGGAGGCGGGGATCGGAAGTGCGGGGGCCGGCAGCGGGATGGTTTTCGAGCATTTCGGTGATCAGGGCCATGGCATTCTCCTTGGTTCCGGTGTGCTTTGCGCCGACCGCTCTCCGCAGGCGAACCGTGCCGGTTCCTCGACGGTAGCGAGGGTCCCAAGGCATTCCTAGGGTGCCGGGGGTTTGGTGCGGGCCGGAGCACGTGTTTAGAATCGGTGTAGCCTAACGGGGTCGGTTGTCCGGTCGTTTCGGTCCGGGTTCGACGCCGACGGTGCAGTTTTGGGGCTTTAGCTCAGTTGGTAGAGCGTTTCGTTCGCAATGAAAAGGTCAGGGGTTCGATTCCCCTAAGCTCCACAGGAAAACCCCCGGGAAACCGGGGGTTTTTGCTTTGTCGGGACCATGCCTCTCCGGGACGAGGCGTCCCTGAGAGAGCGATAGAGTTGCTGGATGAACAACTTCAAGCAGAGTGCAGCGCTCATCTCGTGGGGTGGCGCGGTTCTGTTCCTCGGTGCCCTCTTTATCCTCTTTTCGGCCATGGATGTCCTGATGTCATCCGGTGCTTATTCCGATACGCAGAACAGCGTGATGTTCCTGTATCTGGGCGTGGCTATCGCCATCGCTGGTGTCTCGATGCTCCTCACGGGCATTTACCGCCTCGTTTCCTCGCTGGGCGGCGTCTCCGGAAGTCCCGTCGTGCAGGATCAGCTCGCCCACAACGAGCCGGCAACCCTGGTCTAACCCCACTTCCCCGTAACCGAGTGCTTTCGGTGTTGAACAGGTAGGCGGTTGCCAAGCCGGGGGAGACCAGAGATGGCCCCGATCCCATCAGGGGTGTTAGACACAACATGCTTTATGCGGGCAGGTGCCCCGTGCCGCGCGGAGGCTGGAAGTATGAAAGTCACTGGCATCATGCGTCCTGTCGAAACCCGGGAATTGGAAACCCAGTGGGAAGGGATTCCTCGAAGCGCGGGAAGCATTCGAGGCGCAGGTTCCGGAAGGCCGGCAATTGATTATGGTGACCACCTATCCATAACGCTGAATTAGCGGTACCGGAAGTCCCTAATATAATTCTTTAGCGATACCCGGAGTCCCTTTTAGTTCGTAATACTCCCGGAAATCCGCGGATTGCAGGGGAATAGCGGCACTCCCTCGGCCCGTCAATAGCAGGATGAAAAAACGGTGCCGTAAATGTCCGACTTATCGGTGACATAACGCGGAGTGCGTGTCATGATTTGGCAATGCCGACCCGTGAAGAAATAGAAGCAGCACGTACTCCCGCAGGTGGTTTTACCAAACAGCAGCTCGAGTTGTGGGGTATCTCCTGGCCGCCCCCGCGCGGCTGGCGCCTCCGGCTCGAAGAAGAAGCGGAAAAGTCCGCCCAGGCCGGAAGCCAGGACCGGATCGGCGCGCTCTAAAACCCTGCACGTTACACTTCCCGCATGACCATCACCTTCCGCAGGATGACCCCCGCCGATGGTGCTGCCGTTACGGCATTCCTGGCCTCAAACCGGTTCCCCTTCCATGTGAATGCGGCGCCCGACGAGTTTCAGGCAACCAAGCGGGTGGCGGAGGGACGCTTCTGGAGCAAGGAATCCCAGGGGTACTGGGTGGAGCTCGGCGGCAAAGACATCGGGCTGGTGGTCCTGGAGGACCTTGAGGATGACAACCCTGTCTTTGACCTTCGCCTGGCGGAAAGCCAGCGCGGCCGCGGGCTGGGCGTGGAGGTGGTTCGGGCCTTATGCCGGCTGGCCTTTACCGAATTGCCGGAAATCGTCCGGTTCGAAGGCCAGACACGGGAAGACAACATTGCCATGCGCAAAACGTTCCTGCGCGCCGGTTTCGTCAAAGAAGCCCATTACCGGCAGGCGTGGCCGGCGGCGGACGGGTCCCGGCTCGCTTCCGTCGCCTATGCGATACTTCGCTCGGACTGGGAAAACAACACGGTGACTCCGCTGGAATTCAACGACCTGCTCCTGGACGCATAGAACCGCAAAAGCTAGGGGAGCCAATTGGGAACTATGAATGCCGCAATCTCCGTTCGGGGATTGACCAAACGCTTCGGCCGGGTGGCGGCGGTGGACAACTTGTCCTTTGACGTGGAGCCGGGGAGTGTTTTCGCCTTTTTGGGTGCCAACGGCGCGGGGAAGTCCACCACCATTTCCTGCCTGACCACTGTCCTGCCGTTTGACGCCGGCACTGTCGAGGTGGCGGGGCACGACGTCCGCGGCAGCGGCGGCGGCGTCCGCGAAGCCATCGGGGTGGTGTTCCAGGATTCGATGCTGGACCCGATCCTCACCGGCCGGGAAAACCTTCAAACCCGCGCACGGTTCTACTCACCCGACAAAGCGGCCAACAATGCCCGCATTGATGAGCTGGGCCGGATGGTCGGCCTGGGAGACTTCCTCGACCGGCGCTATGCCACCTATTCCGGCGGAGAACGACGCCGGGTGGACATCGCCCGGGCACTGCTGCACTCGCCGTCGATCATCTTCCTGGACGAACCCACTGCCGGCCTGGACCCGGCCAGCCGGGCCCTCGTCTGGTCCACCATCCACGACCTGCGGGAAAATCACGGCCTCACCGTTTTCCTGACCACCCATTACATGGAGGAAACCGAGGAAGCGGACCGGGTCTGCGTGATTGAGAAGGGGCAGATCATTGCCGACGGCACGCCCACTACGCTGCGCGCCGAATACAGCAGCAGCATCCTTTCCATCACGTCTGCCGACCCGCAGGCACTGGCATCTTTGGCCAGCGACGCCGGGGTCGACGTCGCCGCCGTAGACGGTAACGTGCTGCGGCTGCGGGTGGACCGGTCGGACACGGCCCGCCGCCTCCTCGCGGCGCACGGCGACAGTGTCCTGGACTTCGAGTTCCGCCACGGGACCATGGACGACGTCTTCCTGGCCCTGACCGGCCGGCAGGGGGAAGCAGCATGAACGTAGTCCTGGACATCACCGGCCGGAACCTACGCCTGTACTTCCGTGACCGGCTCAACCTGTTCTTTTCCCTCCTCGGCGCCCTGGTCCTGTTCCTGCTCTACACCCTGTTCCTGGGCAACCAGCAGACCGAAGGCCTGGCGGAAATGTTTCCGCAGGCCGCCGAGGAGGACATCAAGGGCTTTGTGGACGCCTGGATGTTCGCCGGGATCGTGGGCATCACCGCAATCACCACAGGGCTCGCCGCCGTGAACGTGATCGTGGATGACACCGCCACCGGGCGCTTCCGGGACTTCCTGGTTTCCCCGATCAGCCGCGGCAAGTTGGTCCTGGGGTATCTGCTCTCAACCGTCGCGATCGCGCTGATCATGACCACAGTCGTACTTGCCGTGAGCCTGGGATACCTGGCCGCGGTGGACGGCGTGGTGCTCACAGCGGGCCAGCTGGCCCGCACTTACGGTTACCTGGTGCTTAGCTGTATCGCCTTCGGGTCGCTGAGCGCCTTTATCGTCACTTTCGTCCGTACCCCGGGTTCTTTCGCGGCACTGTCCACACTGGTAGGCACCATCCTCGGCTTCGCCGCAGGGTCCTACATCCCGGTGGGGGCTTTTCCCGAGGGAGTGAAGAACTTTGTCAGCGCACTGCCCTTTATGCAGGCCTCCATGGTGGTGCGCCAGGAAATGACCGCCGGACCCATGGACGCCGTGACGGACCAGCCCGAAGCCGTGGCCCAGGTGCAGGACATTTTCGGCATCACCGCCTCGGTGGGGGACTGGGCGGTGCCCACCGGCTACGTCGTGTTCGTCCTGGTTGCCATGATGGTGGCCTTTGTCCTGCTGGCGGCGCTGAGGATCCGTTCCCGCATCCGCTGAGCGTCAGGGCCTGGCGTCGCCGGCGAGGACGGCCATTGAGATCGCGTCCGTCCATTCCCCGTCCCAGTGCAGTGCCTCCCGGCGTCGGCCCTCCACCACGAACCCGCACTTTTCATAGACACGCTGCGCCCGCGGGTTGAACTCAAAGACCTCCAGTTCAATCCGGTGCAGTCCGAGGTCGTCAAAGGCATGGCTCAGCACGGCGCGGGTGGCTTCCGTGCCGTAGCCCTGTCCGAAGACCTTCGGGGAGGACAACGCGATGCGGAAGCCCATCGACTCGTTGTCCGGGTCCAGGTCATTCAGCACTACCTCGCCCAGATATACACCGTCCTCGGCCCGGATTATTGCCCAGTCCGCCCGGTCTACTTCACCGGCACGGGTCTGCAGCCAGCTCCGGATCTGCTCCGGAGCAAAAACCGCGTGGGTGCCGGTCAGCCTGCGTCCCTCCGGATCCTGCAATGCCGCCCACATGCCGTCGAAGTGCTCCGGTCCCAGCGGCTCGAGTCGCAGGCGGTCCGTGGTGAGCGTGGACTGCTGAGCGAAGAGGTTCCCGGCAATCACCGGGCCGTCCCGGCGTCGGCAGCGGCTTCGATGCGGGTGCCCAGGTTCTGCAGGCCGGAGCGGATCATGGCGCCGTAGCCTTCGCTGCCGAGCTCTTCGGCGCGGGCCAGGCCCTGTTCCAGGTGGCCGCGTGCCCGCCCGGGCTCGCCGCGGCGCAGATAGCCGTCCCCGAGGTTCAAATGCAGCGATGGAGCGAAACCTCCCGCCGAGGGGATGCCCAACGGTGCAAGGTCTTTGTCGCTGACCCCGGCATGTTCCGCCAGCGCCGCCTCGTCCCACGAAATCTCCGCATCGAGGTCCGTTTCCGTGTCCGCGAGGTAGTGTGCCAGGACACATCGATAGGCGTGCTCGTCCGGAACCGTTTCCTCCCAGCACGCCAGCAACGCCTGCTGTCCGGCGGTTTTGTCTCCGCCCAGGGCCACCGTGACGGCGGCCGTGATCTCTGTCCAGGTTGTCATTCGAGCGATCCTAGCGGACCGGCGTCAGTTGCCTCCCGCCGGGACTTCATAAACGATCTCCAGCCCGTCCTCGTCATCCCATTGCTCACCCGTGGCCACGAACCCGTACTGTTCCACCAGCCGCCGGGAAGCGCCGTTGTCCGGGCTGATGGTGGCACGGACGGTGCGGATCGAGGGTTCCTCTGCAGCCACGGCAAGCAGCGCCTCCAGGGCGGCACGGGCGTAGCCCTGACGCCGGTAGACCGGGTCCACCGAGTACCCGACTTCCACCATGCCATTGTCGTCCGGAGGACCGTGGAACCCGGCCAGGCCTACCGCCCGGCCCAGTCCGGGGTCAAAGATGGCCCGGGTAATCCATGCCGCGTCCCCGGGATTCTCTTCTAGCTGCGCACTCCGGATACGCCACAGCGGCTGCCGGTCCTGGGAAAAATGCTCAGTAAGCTCCAGGGGCGCCTGCCGGTTGGCGCCGGGCAGGTCTCCGGCGGCAAGCGCATCAATCACGCCGCGGGGAAGCTGGATCAGTTCAATGGGTTTAAGTGCCGCTGCCACTACTGGCTCCTTTGCCGGTTCCGGCCCCGCTTAGCGCGCCCGGGCTACCGACCCTAGCCTGCTCCCCGACAGACTTGAAGGACCGCTGCAGCGAAGGGAAGAGCAGATGGGTACAGATTCCGTCCTGATCATCGGGTCAGGTCCGGCTGGCTACACGGCAGGGGTGTACGCCGCCCGGGCCGGATTGCAACCCCGCATCCTCGCGGGCTCCGTCACCGCCGGCGGTGCCCTGATGAACACCACGGAAGTGGAGAATTTTCCGGGTTTCCCCGACGGCATCCTGGGGCCGGACCTGATGGAGAACCTGCGCAGGCAGGCGGAGAAATTCGGTGCCCTGGTGGAGTACGACGACGCCGTGTCGGTGGAGCTGGGCGCCCACACCAAGCGGGTGGCCACAGGCGGCGGGAAAACCTACAAGGCCCGCAGCGTCATCCTCGCCACCGGCTCGGTCTACAAGGAACTGGGGCTGCCGGAGGAAAAACAGCTCAACGGCCGGGGTATTTCCTGGTGCGCCACCTGCGACGGCTTTTTCTTCCGCGACCAGGACATCGTGGTGGTCGGCGGCGGGGATTCAGCCATGGAGGAAGCGCTGTTCCTGACCCGCTTCGCGGCGTCGGTAACCGTCGTCGTACGCCGGGAGACCCTGCGCGCCTCCCGCATCATGGCCCAGCGGGCCCGGGACCACGCGAAGATCCGCTTTGAGTTCAACAGCGAGGTCACTGCCATCCACGGCACGGACAAGGTCACGGGCATGACCCTTACGGACACCGTCACCGGCGCAACGAGGAAACTGCCGACGCAGGGGATTTTCGTCGCCATTGGGCACGCCCCGCGTACCGATCTCCTTGCGGGACAGGTGGACCTGGATCCGGACGGGTACATCAGGGTCGCGGCTCCGAGCACCCAGACCAACCTGGACGGGGTCTTCGCGTGCGGCGACGCCGTAGACCACCGCTACCGGCAGGCGATCACCGCTGCGGGCACCGGCTGCTCCGCTGCGCTGGACGCCGAGCGGTATCTCGCAGCGCAGGCGGATGCCGACAGCATCGCCACCGCGCTGGTGGAGGGGTCGCTGAAAGGCTAGCGTCAGGCGCCGGTGAAGGTCAGCACCAGCAGGGTGATGTTCAACCCGACCAGCAGCACCGAAACCAGCACGCCCAGGCCCGTGGTCCACCAATGGTTGCGGTGGCTCCCCATCAGGTCCCGCTGCGCGGTCAGCCAGACCAACGGAATCAAGGCAAACGGAATGCCGAATGAAAGGATGACCTGGCTGAGGATCAGCGCCCAGGTGGGATCGATGCCGACGGCGAGGATCGCCAGCGCGGGGATCAGGGTAATCAGGCGGCGCAGCAGCATGGGGATGCGCACCTTCAGCAGGCCCTGCATGATTTCGGCACCCGCATACGCGCCCACCGACGTCGAGGCCAGGCCGGACGCGAGCAGTCCGACAGCGAACATGGTGGCCACCACCCCGCCCAGCGAGGCGGCAATGGCGGCATGGGCACCCTCGAGGGTATCCGTCCCTTCCACGCCCTGCAGCGACCCGGCCGCGAGCAGCAGGATGGCCAGGTTCACCGAGCCCGCCACGGCCAGGGCAATGGTCACGTCCCACTTGGTGGCCTTGATCAGGCGGGTGGTGGTGAGTGAGGCAGTGCGTCCGGGGAAGCGGTCCCGGGTCAGGGCGGAGTGCGCATAAATGGCGTGCGGCATCACGGTGGCACCCAGGATCGATGCTGCCAGCAGCACCGATTCGCTGCCTTCGAAACGCGGCACCAGGCCTTCGACCACGGAGCCGCCGTCGGGCGGGTTGAGGAAGACGCCGGCCGTGAAGCCGACGGCGATCACCAGCATCAGCGTGACGATCACGTATTCGAAGCTCCGGTGCCGGCCGCTGTTCTGCAGCTGCAGCACCACCATGGAGATACCGCCGGTAATGACTCCGCCCAGGAACAGCGGAAGATCAAAGAGCAGCCAGAGTGCGACGGCGCCGCCGATCACCTCCGCGACATCAGTGGCCATCGCCACGAGTTCAGCCTGCAGCCAGTACAGCCGCCGGGCAGGTTTGAGTCCGATGCGTTCGCCGAGCAGTTCGGGCAGGCTGCGGCCGGTGACCAGACCCAGCTTGGCGGACAGGTACTGGATCAGCCACGCCATCACGTTGCCGGTCACCACCACCCAGACCAGCAGGTAGCCAAACTTCGCCCCCGCGGTCATGTTGCTGGCAACGTTGCCCGGATCCAGGTAGGCAACCCCGGCAACCAGCGCGGGGCCAAGCAGCCACAGGATGTGGCGGGGACGCGTTGCTGGGCTCGGGGTATCGGGTAGCTGGACGGTACGGGCCATGACAGCAACCTAACACCTTAAGTTCGGCATGCCTAACAATTCTTCGGGGTACGCCTTCGCAGGGGTGGAATCCCGTGTACCGTCCGCTGGCTGCCTGCGGACGGGACAAAGAAAAGGCGCGCATCCCCAGGGGATGCGCGCCTTGTACGGTTGGGGTGTGGTTAGCGTCCGGCCGGCGTGTAGGCAGGCTGGTGCGGGTTCTCGGCCAGGCCGAAGGGGCCCTTGCTGGCCTGCGGGCCGAAGTACCGGGCGGAGCTGTAGGAGAGGTAGAAGTACATCACCAAGCCGAAAAGGGCGATCAGTACGGCAATGAGGGCGCTCTGGCCGAAGACCTTGGCAAGGTTGATGGCCAGGAAAATAATAAGAACGAAGCTCGCGAACGGCACCAGGGCCAGCAGGATCCACCAGGCGGACATGCCGGCGATGCGGAGCAGCACCACCGTGGAGTAGACGGGAATGAACGCTTCCCAGGTCTTGCGGCCGGCCTTCTTGAACATGCCCATCATGGAAAGGCCGCCAATAACGAAGCCGATAAGGACAGCAATGAGCCCGCCAACGACGGCGCCGGCTGTCATGGCCGGGTCGGGGGTGGTAGTAGTGAATTCGGATGCAGAAATGACAAATGGAAGGCTCGAGACTGAATTGATCATGCCGAGAACGATATTGGGTGGAGCACCTATGTCAAGGCCCGAGGTCGTGTTTACTGAACCGTTATTCGTTCTTACTCTTAAGCTCTCCCGCCGGACGCTTCCACGGCAGCGATCCGGTGACTTCCAGTTGCAGTGAATAACTTAAAAACGTGCGGATAAGCACGATTATGGCAAGTATTCCCACCGACTCGAAGGTAGGCGTAACGGCCACAGTGCGGATAATGTCCGCAGCTACCAATAATTCCAGTCCGAGCAGAATGCTTCGTCCGAGCCGCTGCCGGTATTCCTCATAGACCGGGCCGCGTCGGCGCATCGCAGCGGCGGCGGCGGCGATGGTGGCGGCCACGGCACCCAGGACGATGGCGGCTACGCCCGCCAGGTCCATCAGTTCCCCTACGGATTCGATCAAATGTTGAAAGTCCATGCGTCAACGTCCTGCCCCAAACACCGCCGGAACAAGGTTCCGCGTGCCGCGGTTCTGCCGCACCCTTCTATCAGTCCCCTCCTGCGGTGAAGGGGTCAAGGGTGCATCGGCAGTTGTAGTGCTGCCTCCAGTCGAATCCGGGCGGAATCCGGGGCGGGTCAGGCGGCGGCGGGGGAGGACTGGTAGTAGAACCGGAAGTCGTCATAAGGGTCGCGCCAGGCGGAATCGTCCCGGGCAATCCGTCGAACAGTGGAAGCCGGCGTCCACCGGTTATGGGCCTGGCCGTCGTCGTCAATCCAGTGCAGGAGGACCTCGGTGCGCGTCCAGGCCACGGCCTTTCCGTCAACGGTCCCGTTTCCGGTCCGGCAGCGGACGTAGGGTTCCCGGCGGTAGTGCGCGTGGGTGACAGGGCCGGCAGGGGCGGAGGGCATCCGGGTGCCCAGTAAGGAAGTCATGACCTCCACAATGGCAACCGCCTCTGACATTCCTGCCTAAGGGCCTGCCCTGCCGGTGCGGGCTAGGAAGCGCGGTCCCGCCATTTGGCTGCGGCACGGCTGGTGAGGGCAGCGCCACGGACTGCGGCCCGGCTGGTCAGGGCGGCACCGTGGACGGCGGCACGGCGGGGCATCATCCGGATCACGGGAGCCAGGCCATTGCCTTGTGCCTCGCCGGCCTGCGGTGCAACAGACGGTGCGGCGTGCACCTTCGGCCGGTTGAGTACGAGGTACGCAATACAGATCGGGAGGAAAAGCAGTGAAATAAGCGTGAGTGCGCCAAGGGCAAACACAGCAAGAGCAGCATGTATGGGTGAACCGAAAAGAGCTGCCACAAAGTCCGCGGCACCGAAAAGCATCCATAGCCAGAAAAGGGCAATCAGTACGAGACCGCTGCGGGCACGCCGGAAAAGCATGGTGGACCGCCTCGGTGCAGAAGGCGTGGCCTGAGACTGACTGCCCATTCGGTTATTCTCCCCAACTGAGGGTCCATTTCTACGGAACCCGTAAGGCAGATAATAGCCGCTATTTGTTGAATCGGAAGGCAGGATGCCGCGTTTTGTTCTGTGTTGACGACTCTAATAGTCAGTTTTCCGGCAGGGGATTTCCCCTGAGGCTCCGATGCCGCGGGCTGTTTGGATTCAGCAGGGAATGCCGATACCCGTAGAACGCGTAAACCAGCATCCCGATGACCAGCCAAATACCGAAGCGCAGCCAGGTTTCCCAGTGGAGCTGCAGCATCAGGAACCCCGAGGCCAGTACGCCGAACGCCGGTACCCACGGCATCAGCGGGAGCCGGAATTCCCGCGGGGCGTCGGGCTGACGGTAGCGCAGCACAATCACTGCCACGCAAACCACCACGAACGCGGCGAGGATGCCGATGTTGGTCAGATCCGCCACGGCGCGAATGGGGAAGAAGCCGGCCAGTAAAGCGGAGGCCCCGCCGGCGATCCAAGTCACCCGCTGCGGCGTGCCCCGCTTGTCCGTTCCGGAGAACCAGCCCGGCAGCAGCCCGTCCCGGCTCATGGAGAACCACACCCGGGTCACGCCGAGCAGGAACGTCAGCATCACGGTAAGGATGGACAGCACGGCGAAGGCTGAAATGACGGTGGCAATGACGGGCAGCCCGACGGATTGGAACGCGGAGGCGAAACCGGCCGTGGGGCTGATGTCCCGGTAATTCTGCATTCCGGTCAGTACCAACGTGGCGAGGATGTACAGGACCATGGCAACGGCCAGGGAGAGCAGGATGGCTTTGGGCATGTGTTTCTTGCCGTCCGTGGCTTCCTCGGCGGCGGTGCTCATGGCGTCGTAGCCGAAAACGGCGAAGAAGACGGTGGCAGCGCCGGTGAAGACCGCCCCGAAACCGCTGGGCAGGAACGGCGTGTAGTTGTCCGTGTTGACGTAGAAGAACCCCAACCCCACGATGAACAAGATCAGCAGGACTTTCAGGCCCACGGCCACCAGTTCAAAGCGTCCGAAGGTTTTGGTGCCCCGGCTCAGGATCCAGGTAATGAACAGGCAGACGACGGCGGCGGGCAGGTTGATCAGCCCGCCCTCCACCGTGTCCCCGGTCCCCTGCATCCAGACGGGCATGTCGATGCCGAAACCGGCGAGGAACTCGGTGAAGTAGCCGGAGATGCCGATGGCCACCACTGCCACGATCGCGGTGTATTCCAGCAGCAGGTCCCAGCCGATGAACCATCCGATCAGTTCGCCCAGCGCCACGTAACCGTAGGTGTAGGCGGAACCGGCGCGGGGCACCATTCCGGCGAACTCGGCGTAGGACAGGGCCGCCGCGGCGCTGGCCAGGCCGGCAACCAGGAAGGAGATCAACACGGCCGGCCCCACGGGAGAGGCATCGGCACCGCCGTTGGCCACCAGGCCGGCGAGGGTGAAGATGCCGATGCCGATGATGCCGCCCACGCCGATGGCTGTCAGCTGCCAGAGGCCAAGGCTCTTGAACAGCTTGTTGCCCGTTTTCTCCTCGTCGATTTCCTCAATGGGCTTGCGGCGGAGGACGGAACCGCCGCTTCCGGCGACTGTGGACATGTCTGCTCCCATCCGTACCCGGCGGGCCGCCGGAATCAAGGTCTACGGCTTCAGCTACGGCAGAAGTATGGACCTTCATCCGACGGCGGGGTACCCCCGCCGCCTACTTTTCCGGCGGTGCGCCGAACGCCTCAGAGCTTCGACCGTAGGGCTGCCGCGGCCGGTGCCCTTTCTGTGTTCCGGCGGAGGGCGGGGTCGAGAGTCCGCAGAGCGTCCCAGCGGGTGGTGCCTGTGTTGCCTCCTGCTGTCCCACCTGTCACAGGAGCACCAAAACGTGGGACCCTGTGCGGCGGGGCGGGTCACCAGGCCGGGATTCCAAGCACGGCGTCCCATTGGGTGGTGCCCGTGTTGCCTCCTGCTGCCCCACCTGTCACAGGAGCACCAAACCGTGGGACCCTGTGCGGCGGGGGCGGGTCACCAGGCCGGGATCCCAGCACGGCCTCCCAGCGGGTGGTGCCTGTGTTGCCTCCTGCTGTCCCACCTGTCACAGAAGCACCAAACGGTGGGACCCTGTGCGGCAGGGCGGGTCACCAGGCAGGGATTCCAGCACGGCGTCCCAGCGGGTGGTGCCTGTGTTGCCTCCTGCTGTCCCACCTGTCACACGAGCGCCCAACGGTGGGATCCTGTGCGGCAAAACGGCGTAACTACCGCTTCGACCGCAGGGCCGCCGCGGCGTCGCTCGCCGTAGTGCGGATCCGGTACAGGCTGGTGGTTGCCGTCATGTACAGCGTCCGGCCGTCCTGCCCGCCGAAGCAGACGTTGCTGACGGTCTCGGGCACGGGGATGTGTTCGAGCAGCTCGCCGGCCGGTGAAAACACCCGTACGCCGTCGCCGCCGGAGGACCAGATGTTCCCGTCCGTATCCACCCGGAACCCGTCCGGCACACCCGGGGCGACGCGCACGAACACCCGGCCGTTCTTCGCCTGCCGGCCCTCGACGACGTCGTAGGCACGGATCGGATTGCCTTCAGACTGAGCCGGACCGTAGGGAGAGACGGCCTCTTCCGCGGTGTCGGAAACGTAGAGGACGGATTCATCCGGGGAGAACGCCAGCCCGTTGGGGGCCATGATGTCGGTGATCACCGCGGTGAGTTCCCCGCTGGCCGGATCGAAGCGGAACACGTACCGGTCCCCGTACTCCAGTTCGCCGGGGTGGCCCTCGGCCGGGTTGTCGATGCCGTAGGAGGGATCCGAAAACCAGATGGTGCCGTCGGACTTCACGACGACGTCGTTGGGCGAGTTGAAGCGGACCTCGCCGAAGCGGTCCACCAGGGTTTCGACGGTGCCGTTGCGGTCCCGTTCAATGGCCCGGCGCCCGTGCGAGCACTGCACCACGGACCCGTCCGGGTCCAGCGCACGGCCGTTGGTGAACTCGATGTCGGAGCCGTAGACGCTCAGCTCGCCGGTGGTTTCGCTGTACTCCAGGATCCGGTTGGACCGAACGTCGCTGTAGCGCACCGCGTTACGCTCCGGGACCCACGTGGGACCCTCCGCCCAAACCGCGCCCGTACCCACCTGCTCCAGCGAGGCTCCGTCTTCCAGCAGTGTCGAGGGGCGTGCGTCCATTGCGTTATCTCCTTCTCAAGGCCCGCCGGGCCTGCTTTTCACGCGGGTGGTCTGCGTCCTTTTATACGCGAGGCATGGGCGGCGGCCCAAAGGCTGCCCCCCCCGTCACGTCCAGGCCGGGCGGATTACGAAGTCGGCGCGGGCTTTGGACGCCTGGACCAGACGAGCATTGGGGCCGTCTACGTTCCGCACCCAGGCGGCGGCTTCCTCCGCTGCCTTGCCGAACCGGATATGCCGCTCCACCAGGCGCTCCGTGCGCAGCCCTTCGTCGGGCTCGCAGTACCAGACCTCGGTGCACCGGGACCGGACCTCCTGCCATTCCGGCCGGTCCAGCAGCAGATAGTTTCCCTCCGTCAGGATCACCTTCGCGGCCGGAAACACCGGAATGTCGCCGGCCAGCGGCTGTTCCAGCGTCCGTTCGAAACCGGGCGCGTAGACCACGGCGGTCCGCGGCAGCCGGAGGCGTTCCAGGAGCGCGGCATAACCGTAGGCATCGAAGGTTTCCGGGGCGCCCTTGCGCGCCAGCAGCCCGAGACGGGCCAGCTCCCGGTCGGAGAGGTGGAAGCCGTCCATGGGAACGTGGGCAAAGCTCTGCGACTCGACGTCGTCGACGGCGCCGTTCAGCTCGCGGACCAGTGACTCCACCAGGGTGGTCTTTCCTGCCCCGGGGGCACCGGCGACGCCGATGAACACGGTTCCAGCGGAAGCCGAGGCCAGCGCGGAGATCCGGTTTTCCAGCTCCGTGAGTAAGGGTCGGGAATCTGCCACGGTCCTCCGTTCGTGCCGCCGTTATTGGCGAGCACCAGTCTACGGCTGCTGGGGGTTGCAGGATCAGGCGGCCAAACCGTACGGTGCGGGGACACCAGGAACCAGGAGGCAGACGTGGCACCTTCCCGTGGACGCATGCTCGCAATAGCCGCCGGACAGGGAGCCGTGGCAGGTCTTGCCGGCGTGGCCGTAATGACCGCCGGGGAGAAGCTGGAGCAGGCGCTGACCCACCGCCCCAACTCCTATGTCCCCGCCCGCACCCTGCTGAGCCTGCTGGGCCGGCATCCGGCACCGGACGCCCAGCCGCCGCACTGGAACCATGCCATGCACTGGGGGACCGGTGCGGTGCTGGGGGCGCTGCGCGGGGTCTGGTCCGTCACGGGGATCCGCGGCCCGGTGGCCAACACCACCTTCAGCGTGGTGCGGCTGGCCACCGACCAGACCTTGGAAAACGCCACCGGCATCGGAGCTCCCCCGACGTCCTGGCCGCTGCAGGAAACGGTGGTGGATGTCGGCCACAAGGCGGTGTACGCCTGGGCAACGGGGCTGGTGGCCGACGCCTGGATTGCCCCGGTTCTGGAATCCCGGCAGGGGACCACGAGCCACTGACGCTGGGGCTCCGGCATAAGCTGGGGGTGTTGCCTATTTCGAGGAGAAAACCTTGTCCCTGCTGACCCCTTTGATCACCACCGCCGGCCTGATCGGCGGCTACCAGACCGCCCGCTCCACCGGTAACCGCCAGCTGGGCGGGGCCGTGCTCGCCGCCGCCGGTGCCGGTGCATTTGCCCTCTGGAAGCGCGACGCCGGAACGGGCACCGCCGCGGCACTGACCGCGGGCTACGTGGCCGCCTTCGGCCTGTCCCATCCGCTGGCCAAGAAGATGGGCGCCTGGCCTGCCGTTTACACAGTCACGGGTGCCGTGGCCGCGGCCTCGCTGGTTTTCGGCCGACGCCGCTAGCAGCCCGGCCGGCCCGCGGCTCCCAACATCCCGGGGCGCATCAAAAGGTGCGGCCGGGCGGGAATGATCCGCGGGCCGGCGTCGTTAGATCTATTGAACGGTCCGAGAGGGCCGTGACGCGGGAGCCGGGAAACCGGCCGCCCGCAGCTGGATTGGTAACTCAATACGGGGATGATCGGTTTCGACGATGTTTGTTGAGCCAGGGGAAGCGGGCCGAGAACGCAGAGTTATCTCGTTAACGCTCTCTGCAAAACAATAAGTGCCAAACCTATGCGCACTGACTTCGCTCTCGCTGCCTAAGCAGCCGGAGTAGTCCGTCAGCCCGGAGTCGCTCTCGCTCCGGATCCTGGCGTCGTTTAGAGGGCCACTGCCGAACACTCCCGCCGTCGGGGTGTTCGGGACATTTTGACGGCTGGGCCCGGATCAGCCACCTGTATGCAAGATGGCTGGGGCCAAGAAAATCCGACGCATACTGCGCCCGGAGAAGCCCTGACAATACAACACCGGACGGGGGTTCGATTCCCCCCATCTCCACCAGTCTGAAGGCCTGCCCCGTGGGGCGGGCCTTCTTTGTTTCCACGGCCGTTCCGCCTCTGCGTGCGCTGAGTCTCAAGCGCCGGGGGCGCGGCGCTAATCTGGGATACAGACAGCAAGCAGCCGCGGGAAGGAAAACACATGCAGGCATTGATAATTACCCCCGGGCAGAAGGACTCGCTGGAGCTGCGGGAGCTTCCGGAGCCGGAAGCCGGTGAAGGCAGCGTGCTGGTGGAGACGCTCGCGGTGGGCCTGTGCGCCACGGACCGTGAAGTCATTGCCGCCGAGTTCGGCACGGCACCCGCCGACCGGGATTACCTGGTGATGGGACACGAGAACCTCGGCTGCGTTGTCGAGGCCCCCGAAGGCTCGGATCTCGCCGCCGGGGACCTGGTGGTCGGGATCGTCCGCCGCCCCTGTGCCGAAAACTGCCGTGCCTGCGCCGCCGGCGAGTGGGACATGTGCCTGACCGGGACCTACACCGAACACGGTATCGAAGGGCTCGACGGCTTCGCGCGCGAATACTGGCGCGGGGACCCCGAAGACATGGTGAAACTCGAACCCTCGCTGGAACGCGTGGGCGTGCTGCTGGAACCGGCCACCATCCTGGCCAAGGCGTGGGAACAGATCGACCGGATCGGCGGCCGCGCCTACTTCCGGCCGCAGGTAGTCGCCGTGACCGGTGCCGGACCCGTGGGGTTGCTCGGTGCCTTGTTCGGGGTGCAGCGGGGACTCGAAGTGCACGTCTTCGACCTGGAAGAGGACGGGCCGAAGGAAAAGCTGACCAAGGACCTTGGTGCCGTCTTCCACACCGACACCCTCCCCGAATCCGGCATCAACCCGGACATCATCATCGAATGCACCGGCGTACCCACGGTGATCAATGATGTGCTGCAGCACGGCGCCAAAAACTCGGTCACCTGCCTCACGGGTGTCTCCGAACCCGACGGCGAGCAGCCGGTGGATTTGGGCGCCCTGAACCTGAACCTGGTGATGGACAACCGCGTGGTCTTCGGCACCGTCAACGCCAACCGCCGCCACTACCTCAAGGCCGCCGCGGCCCTGGCCAAGAGCGACTCCCGCTGGCTCGAGCAGCTGATTTCGCGCCGGGTTCCGCTGGCGGACTATGCGCAGGCCTTCGAGGACCGCGACGGCGACATCAAAGTGGTGCTGGACCTGCGGGACAACGCCTAACCCGTTCCGCAGGCTATTTCTCCTGGGCGGCTTCGGTGATAGACAGAAGAGACGGAAGCCGCCCAGGCGGCCACGGCAACCTGCATAGGAGGCACGCGCATGCGCAAGGACGCTGACCAGCCGGTTATTCCCGGCGGTTCGGAAGCTGACCGGGCCGAGCAGTCGATGCCCGCGGTTCCCGGTTCGGGCGACGCCGGACCGGCCGGGGAAATCCACCGGGACGGTTCCGAGGCGGACGGCATTGAGCAGGACATTCCCGCAGTTCCGGGCGCAGGCGACGCCGGACCGGAAGGAGAGGTCCACCCCGAGGGGTCAGAGGCCGACATCCTGGAACAGAAGGCGGACGTCCCGGGGAACGACGAGGACTATCCTCCCGGGGACGGCTGATCCCGTTCAGCCAGTGCTTGGTAAGTGATTCCTCCGGGTTCTCAGATTCCCTGTGGTCTGAATAATTCCCCCGTCGCGCAGCGGAGGGAATTACACGCACCTTTCCCGGCCCGCAGCCACGTAGAATGGACGGCGGCAGAACGGGCAACGGAAACAGCAGGTGCGGCGTGGATCTTTTCGACCCGGGGGCGGTGTTCGACGTCGTCGACCTCGCCGGTGTGCTCGCAAACGGAGTCCTCGGCGGCGCCGTGGCGCGGCAGCTGCGGATGGACCCGGTGGGGTTCCTGGTCCTGGCGCTCACGTCGGCGCTGGGCGGCGGCGTGCTGCGTGACACCCTCCTGCAGGCAGGACCGCCCGTAGCGCTGACCAATCCCGCCTATCTCTTCACGGCCATCGCCGGTGCCATCATCGCCTATGCCATCGAGCTCAAGGGCAAATGGGCCAACCGGTTCCTGATTGTGATCGATGCCTTCGCACTGGGTTGCTGGGCCGCCACCGGCACGGCCAAGGCGCTGGGCCTGGGGCTGGAATGGCTCCCGGCCATCCTGATCGGCGTCGTCACCGCCGTGGGCGGCGGCATGATCCGCGACATTGTGGTGGGCCGGGTGCCGGCGATCTTCGGCGGCAACACCCTGTACGCGACCGGTGCCCTCGTAGCCGCCGTCGAAATGGCGATCCTCTACGATCTGGGCCTGCAGAACGTGGGCATGGGCGTGGCCATCGGGACCTGCGCCGTGCTGTGCACGGTGGCCCGCCGCCGCGGGTGGCGGCTGCCCGGGCCGGGGGAGTTCAGCGTCCGGCTGAGCCGGCGCCCGCGCACGGAGGACCGGAGAAGCTCGGGCCAAGGCTGGCCGCGGCCGAAGTTTTGGAAAACCCGGACCCGCCGCTGACCCGTCCGGGACCCGTCCGGGGCCGCCAAGCGCCGAAGCGCCGCCGGCAGCCGCAATTCAGCTTTGCGGTAATTCGCCTCGGAAACCCCCTGAAACAAGAACAAGCGCGGATTTAGTCCCGGAAATTCAGGCTTTCGCAGACTGGATTTGCAGGGAGTAGCGTGGCCAATATGAGTGCTTACAAGAGCGTAAATCCAGCCACCGGAGAAACCCTTCAGGAATTCGCTGAAGCCACCGACGCAGAAATCAACCAGGCCGTCACGGCAGCCCATAAGGCCTTCGCCAGCTGGCGGAACGAGCCCGTGGAAAACCGCACCAAGGTCATCACCCGCGTTGCGGAACTGTACCGGGAACGCGCCGACGAGCTCGCCCAGCTGATTGCCCTCGAAATGGGCAAGCCGCTGCGCGAGGCGAAGAGCGAGGTTGCCCTCTCCGCCAACATCTACGAGTACTACGCCACCCAGGGCCCCGGCTTCATGGCGGACGAGCAGCTCGACGTCAAGGGCGGCGGCAACGCCGTGGTCCGCACCGAACCGGTGGGCGCCCTGCTGGGGATCATGCCGTGGAACTACCCGTACTACCAGGTGGCCCGCTTCGCCGGCCCCAACCTGATGCTCGGTAACACCGTGCTGCTCAAGCACGCGAACAACTGCCCGCAGTCCGCCCTGGCGATGGCACAGATCTTCGCCGACGCCGGCGTGCCCGAGGGAGCCTACGTCAACCTGTTTGCCACCAACGAGCAGGCTGCGGACATCATCGCGGACGCCCGGATCCAGGGCGTTTCCCTGACCGGCTCCGAGCGGGCAGGCTCCGCCGTCGCCGAGGTGGCCGGCCGGAACCTGAAGAAGTACGTCCTCGAATTGGGTGGCAGCGATCCGTTCATCGTCCTGGACACCGAGGACCTCGACGCCACGGTCAAGGCCGGGGTCCTCGGCCGGATGGGCAACGGCGGGCAGGCCTGCAACGCCGCCAAGCGCTTCATCGTGATGGAGGACCTTTACGACGATTTCGTGGAGAAGTTCACCGCCCGGATGTCCGCCATTGAACCCGGCGATCCGCTGCAGCCGGAGACCCGCTTCGGCCCGCTCTCCACGCAGGCTGCCGCAGACGGCCTGGTGGAGCAGATCCGCGACGCCGTGGACAAGGGCGCCACTCTGCACACCGGCGGCAGCCTGATCGACAGGCCGGGTGCCTTCGTACAGCCGACCGTGCTGACCGATGTCACGCCGGAAATGCGGGCCTTCTCCGAAGAGCTGTTCGGCCCGGCCGCCGTCATCTACAAGGTGTCCAGCGAGGAAGAAGCCATTGAACTGGCCAACAACTCCCCGTTCGGTCTGGGCGGAGCGGTGTTCAGTGCCGACGAAGACCGCGCCCTGAACGTCGCCGACCAGCTGGAAAGCGGCATGGTCTGGATCAACGGCACCTCCGGCACGCAGGAGGACCTGCCCTTCGGCGGCGTCAAGCGCTCCGGCGTGGGCCGCGAGCTGGGACGGTTCGGCATGGCCGAGTTCGTCAACAAGAAGCTGATCCGCACCCCGCAGAAGCGGTAGGTCCGGTAAAAAGAACCCGGGGCGGGTCTACCGCCCCGGGTTTTTTATGCCTGCGAGGTTTTGAGGACGAAACCGGCGTAGTCCGGTGCCTCGTCCACCAGCCCGGAGTCGGTGTGGAAGGCCGACGCCACTTTGTAGGACTCCTCGGTGACCTTCGTGGAGGTGGCGATTTCCTTGGGCAGCAGGGCCACCAGCGCGTCCACGGTCTCCGGTTGGGTGTCCTTCAGATACTCGCCCAGGAGGGTCCGGGCCTTTTCCGGGTCGTCCTGGATCAGTGCCAGCGACTTATCCAGTGCCCGGTTGAATCCGTCCACCAGATCCTGTTTGGCCTCGATCTGGGCACCCGTGCTGAACACTGCGCCGTGAATAGGGGACCGCAGGGTTTCGACATCGCCGCGGGTCGGCGAGATGTAGATGCTGCCCTCGCCTGCGGTTTCCACCTGTTGCCCGATGGGCTGGAAGAAACACAGCGCGTCTACCCTGCCGGCGGTCAGGGCGCCGATGGCAGCGGTGGCGGCGCTGCCGATGTTGACCATGGTGGAATCCGTCTGGGCGTTCTTGCCGATCTTCTTGAACAGGTACGTCATCAGCGCTTCGGTTCCGCTGCCCGGTCCGGTGATGCCGATCTGCTTACCCACCAGGGCTTCGATCCGTTCCTCCAGCGGTGCGTCAGCAGAGGGCCCGTCAAAGTTGTTCCCCACCACCACGTCCACGTAGTACTCGGTGACCAGGCCGCTGACCAGCTTCGCGTCGTCGTCGATCTTGTACAGGTTGAACGCGTCCGTAATGACGCCGGCGCCGAGATCGATGCTGCCGGACTTCAGGGCGGCAGCCACCTTGGCACCCGTTCCGAGCCGGGGGCGTTCTCCCATGGTGACTCCTTCAGCGGTGAAGAAGCCCTCCTGCTCGGCTACGAACAAGGGGAAAAACGCGATCGAGTCGCTGATCTGGCCCACATTCAGCACTCCCGAATCGGAGCTGCCGGCGTTGTTGGCGCAGGAGGCCAGGGCAGGGACGGCGGCGATGGCGGGAAGGACGAGCATCGACTTGAGCATGGTGCGTCTGGAGGGGGTAACCGTTTCAAGCATTTGGGGTTCCAATCTGTGGAGGAAGAGTTAGTGCTCGTCCAGCGGCTTCCAGCGGTTGATCCGCTTGCTGAGGACGGCGACGCCGGAGTTCAGGATGGTGGCAACGATGGTCAGCACCACCAGGGTCGCGAAGACGCCGGCAGTGTCGAACTGCGCGGCGGAGGCGTTGATCAGGTAACCGAGTCCTTGGTTGGACGCGACCAGCTCGCCGATGACCGCACCGATCAGTGCGTACGGGATGGCTACCTTCAAGCCGGTAAGGAACCCGGTCATGGAGGAGGGCAGTACCACCTTGAAGGCAACATGGCGGCGGTTGCCGCCCATCAGCCGGACGGCGTCGATCAGGCCGCGGTCCACTTCGCGGACCCCGGCGGCGGTATTGAGGAAGACGAGGAAGAAGACCGTGGCGGCTGCCAGCAGCACCTTCATGTCCATGCCGATGCCGAACCACACAATGAACAGCGGTGCCAGGGCAACCTTGGGGATGGAATACAGGGCGAGCATAAACGGATCCAGCACCTGGTAGAGCAGGTTGAACGAGGCCAGCAGGTATCCCACCAGGGCACCGGCGAGTGCTCCGAAGAAGAACCCGAGGAGGATCTCCTGCAGGGTGATCCAGGTGTGTGTCCAGAGCGTGCCGTCAGTTATCCAGTCCACTAGCCGTTCCAGGATCAGGCTGGGCTTGCTGACGAAGGTGATATCGATGACCGGCCCTGCGGTGATCTGCCACAGGGTCAGGAAGGCCACCAGCACTGCCGCACGCAGGCCCCAGACAATGGTTGAGTGGCCGAACTTGTCCCACCAGGTGCGGTTCAGGTCTTCCTTGACCGGACCGGACCCGGCCGACAGCGGCGGTACCCGGTCCGTTCCCGGTGCCGTTGCCGCCGGCAGTGCCGGCTCGGCCGCGGATGCAGCACTCATGCCGTGGATCCTTCCTTGAGGGCGGCAGCAAGTTTCTTATGCAGTGCCACGAATGTCGGGTCAATCCGGGTTTCATCCACCGACCGGGGTCGCGGAATGTTGATCGGCTCATCCAGCAGGATCCGGCCGAGCTGGCCCAGGACCACAACACGGTCGCCCAGGAGGAGGGCCTCCTCGATGTCATGGGTGACAAAAACCACCGTCTGCCCGGAGCCCTGCCACAACCGCAGCAGTTCCTCCTGAAGTTCGTTGCGCAGCTGCGCATCCAGTGCACCGAAAGGCTCGTCCATCAGGAGGGTTTTCGGCGCCCCTGCCAGCATTCGGGCGAGGCTGGCGCGGCGCCGCATTCCGCCGGAGAGCTCCCGGGGATAGTGGTTCTCGAATCCGGACAGTCCGACCTTGGCGATGAGTGCCTGCGCCACCTCCCGGCGCTTCTCCTTGGATTCGCCGCGGATTTCCAGCGGCATTTCGACATTGCGAACGACGTCGCGCCACGGCATAAGCGTGTCCGACTGCGTCAGGTAGCCGATATCCACGTTGGGTCCGTTGAGTACCGAGCCTTGGTAATGCACGGTTCCCGAGCTGGGCCGGGTAAGCCCGGAGAGCAGGTTCAGCATGGTGGATTTCCCGCAGCCGCTGCGGCCGAGGATGCTGACGAATGTGCCTTCCTCGATGGAAAGGTCAAAGTCCCGCAGGGCAACGGTGGCGGTATTATCGCGCTCGAACTGCTTGCTCAGTCCGGAGATTTCCAGTAGGGAGCTCATACGGCCTGCACCTTGCTCCGGTGGTGGGACGGGGCATCCGGGAGCGGTTCCGCGCCGGCCAGCCAGCGGCTGTTATGCACCGTCATCAACCGGACCTCTTCCTCCGTGAAATCCTGCGCCAGCAGCAGGTCCGCGGCGATGGCCAACCCGTCCTCGACGGGAGGGTTGAAGGGCTGTCCGAGGTCACTGCTGATGACTGAGTTCTCAGGGCCGGCATGGCGGATGTTGGAGAACCAGAGGTCCCAGGAGACCTTGCCGGTAAGGGGAGTGGTCAGGCACCGCTCCAGCAGGGCTCCCTGCTCCGCCAGCTCCCGCTGCTGATCCAGCAACATGCGCTGGGAGGTGAACTCCGGGTGGGTAATCACCATCCGGCGTACGCCCAACTCCACGGCTGCCGGAATCAGGCTGCCCGATTCGTCGGCGTGCAGGTGGCCGGTTGCGAGCGTCATGTCGTGCTTTGCGATCAGCTCCAGGACCTGGCGGGCCTCTGGAACCAGCCCGCCCCCGGATTCCACCTCCACAGCGGGTGCGGCCATGCCGGCGGCGCGCAGGTCCTCCTGCAGCTGGGCCCACATGGGCGGGGTCGCGCCTTCGGGTTCTTCCGAGAGGCAGGACCGCTGGTTTGAGCTGTCCACGGTTGGCAGCCAGACAAACTGCGCTCCGCCACGGGCGGCGATCTCCACGGCGATAGGGTTCAGGCCCCCCACGGAGGCGTTCAGGGTGATGGCCCCAAGGACATCCACGTCCGGGTGTACCTTGCGGACGACGGCGGCGCGCTCTGCGGTGGGCGTGTAGTGGGACTTGAGCACAAATCCGGCCATTCCGAGCTCCGCGAAACGGGCGGCTAGATCAATATCGTCAATTCGGCGGTGCATAACGTCCGGCGCAATGTGCACGTGGACGTCATAGGCGTCCCGGACCAGGTCCCGTGCGCGGGCGGAGGGCTGGTGATGGTCGGACATAAGGCTCCCTTGCCTGTTCAGCGGTTGGTGCCCAAATTGTCGCCAATAATGTCAACGGTTGTCAATGTTCAAAAGTGACCTGCTTCACAATCGCCCACAATTCGGGCAGGACAATGAACAGCGCCGACGCGAAATGCGCCGGCGCGCGGATTCTGGTGGCGGCAGGGTCCGGCTAAGCCGAGCGGACGTTGTCCGGTTCCGATTGCCCTGCGCGTTCGCTTCGCCCGTTGAATACCACATACCGGTAGGCGAAATAGCGGAAGATATTGCCCAAGGCGATTCCCACCACGTTGCCGGAAATGTTGTCCGCAAACGTGCTGCGGAAACCCAGCACGTAGTGGGAGATGTACAGGCAGCCGGTGGAAATGAGCAGTCCCACCAGGTTGGTGAGGGCGAACAGCAGCGTCTCGCTGCGGATGCTCCGGGTGCGCAGCTTCCGGAAGGTCAGGTAACGGCTGCCCAGCCACGAAACGGTCGTGGCCGCCGCCACGGAGATGGTCTTGGCGAGAATCGGGCTGTCCGGTACCAGGGTGGCGGAGAGAATATTGAACAGGCCTACGTCTACCACGAAGGCGACGGCGCCGACTGCCGAAAACGAGCCCAGACGGCGGACGATTGCGCGCACCTTGCTGGTTTCTGCCATTACCGAAAAATCCGTTCAACGCATTGCTGCGGGACGCAGCTTCCTGCCCTTGCCGGTGCGCACACGCGGGGAGGGACTTTTACCTTTCGGATGATGGCACAAAGTGGATTTGGCCTCAAAATCCGTGCCGATGCAAGCCGGATCAGGGCAATGTGACCGTAAATACAGTGCCTTTGCCGGCCTCGCTTTCCATTGCGATGGTGCCCCCGTGCTCTTCCACAATGCGCTTGGTGATCACCAGGCCGAGCCCGACGCCGGGGATCTGCGCCCGGCGTGCGGTTCCGGAGCGGAAGAACTTGGTGAAGACCTCCGCCTGCTCGGCCTCGGTCATGCCAATGCCGGCGTCCGCTACCCGAAGGACAGTGGAGCCGCCTTCGGTGCGCCAGGCGCTGACCGTCACCTGGCCGCCGTCGGGCGAGTATTTCACCGCGTTGGAGAGCAGGTTATCCAGCACCTGGGAAATGCGCTTGGGATCGACCATTGCAGGCAGGGTCTCGGGGACCTCGGCAACGATGGTGACCGCGTTGATTTCGGCACGCGGTGCGGCGGAGGTGATGCCGGAGCGGACCAGATCGCTGAGGTCGGTGACTTCCTGCTGAACGTTGGCGGAACCGGCTGCGGCCGTGAGCAGGTCCGAGACCAGGTGCAGCAGCTTCTCGGAATTCCGCTGGGCCACCTTCAGCGAGGAGGCCACATATGCCGGGATCGCATCCTCTTCATCCAGCGCCAGTTCCAGATAGCCCATGATCGAGGTCAACGGGGTACGCAGTTCGTGGGACACATTCGCCACGAAATCGTCCTTCGCCGCCACGGCGTTCACCAGGCCGGTGACGTCGCTGTAGGCGATCACGGAACCGCGGAAGGCGTCGCCGTCGCCCTTGACGGAGCGGGCCGAGACGCTCAGCGCCTTCTGCTCTTCGCCGGTCCCGTACCAGACCAGTTGGTCGGAGAAGGACTGGCCCCGGGCTGCCCGCTTCACCGGGCGCTGGTCCACCGGGATGGGCGTGGTGCGGTCCGGTCCGAAAATGTACATCTCCGCTTCGGTGGGGCGGGTGGTGAAGGAAGGGGCGGCGAGGCGTTCGTGGAGCTGCTGGCGCGAATTAGTCAGGATGCGTCGGCCGTCCCCGTCAATGACCGCCACCCCCACCCGGATGGTGTTCAGGATGGTTTCCAGCATCGATTCCTTGCGCAGGCTCTCCATCAGCGAAGCCTGCAGGACCACGTCCTTTTCCTGCAGCACCACTGCCTGGGCGGTGAGGCTGGCCTCAGCCTCGGCGCGGGCGGCCTCGGCGTCCTCGGCGGTGCGCAGGGCCGAGATGAGGTCACGCTCATACAACCGCCGCTCGTGCGCATAGAAGGCAACCACCTGGTCAAGGGCCGGCCGGCCGCCGGCTGCGGGGGAGCGGGTGGCGGAGAGCAGGACCGGGATGCGCTGGCCTTCGGGGCCCAAAAGGTCGACGGCGAGTTCGGCAAACGCGGCGTTCAACGCCAGCTGCGGCATGGCGTGGGTGGTGTAGACAATCCGGTCGCCCACGGGCAGCAGCTTCAGGAAGCTGGTGCCGCGGACCTCGTCCAACGCCTTGCCGAGCCATTTCTGCGCGGTGCCGTTGGCGTCCACCACCGTGCCGTCCGTCAGGGTGATGAAATAGCCCGCCGGAGCGGTTTGGGACAGGGCGCGGTAGTCGAGCCGGAAATCCAGGTCCACGATGCGCCTACTTCGACTGTTGCAGGTAGGCGAGGATGATGTCTGCGGTCTCCTCGGGCGCACTGACATGGGGGAGATGGCCGGTGGCCTTCATCTGCACCAGCGTGCTTTGCGGAATGTGTTCCTGCAGGTAGCGGCCCACATGGTCCGGGGCCAGCAGGTCCGCGGATGCCTGCATGATCAGCGCGGGGACAGACACCCGGGGCAGCAGGCTCCTGACATCGGTCAGGAATGCCACGCGGGCAAACTGGCGGGCGATGCCGGGGTTGACCCGGCAGAAACTGCCTTCGAGTTCGGCGCCCAAAGCCGGAGCTGCCGGGTTGCCCATGATTACCGGCGCCATGGTGGCGGCCCAGACGAGGTAATTGGTGTCCAGGGAAACAAGAAGTTCGTCCAGGTCCGCCCGGCTGAAACCGCCTTCGTAGCCGTCCTCGGGATAGTCCAGGTAACTGGGCGACGGGGCTACCAGGATGATCCGGGCAAAGCGTTCCGAATCGGTGGCCCCGGCAGCAATGGCCATCATGGCGCTGACACTGTGGCCGATAAAGGTGACGTCCCGCAGGTCCAGATCAACACACAGTTCCAGGACATCGGCTACGTAGCCGTCCAGCGTGGCGTACTTCGCCGGGGTGTAGGCAGCGAGGTCGGAACCCCCGGCACCGACGTGGTCGAAGAGAACCACTTTGTACTCGTCGGTGAAACGGGGCAGTACCCGGGACCACATGCCCTGGTCGCAGCCGAAACCGTGGGCGAAAAGCAGTACCGGTCCGTCCGCTCGTCCCAGTACGCGAACATTGTTCCGGGTGCGGATATCAGTCTTCATTAACCTGTACGCCTGCTTTTCTTCTTATTCCGTGCCCGCATTGCCGTGAGCCGAGTCTCAGCAAATATTACAGGTCCAATACCGCTTAAACGGCCAGCGGGGACGCATATGGAAATGCGCTGTCGAGGGCCGGTTGTAATGCCGGGAAAACGGTTGTCCTTCCGGCCCCACTCACCAATCGAAAGTGCATCAGTTACCGTTTAGCACCCCGAAAACGGTAACTACCGCTTTTTCGCCACGGCATAGCGGAGTTCCGCTGCGCCGCCGTCGAACTGCGTGCTGGCGATCATGCGCATGGGGGCGGTGGGACCGGACACCGGCAGGAGGCGCCGCCCGCTGCCCAACGCCACCGGCATGTAAGTGACCCACAGTTCGTCCAGCAGTCCGGCTTCGGCGAACTGCGCCGCCACGTTGCCTCCGCCCACCACCCAGATGTTCCCTTCTCCCGCCGCATCACGAGCCGCCTCGAAGACCTTCCGTACGTCACCGGAGGCAAACCGTACGTCCCCCTGCGCCGGAGCGGACTCCTCCCCGTGCGTGAGTACCCAGCACGGCTGGGTGTACTCCCAGCTTTCCGGTTGCTCCGCCCGGACCCAGCGGTAGGTTTCCGCCCCCATAACCACCGCGCCGACGTCGGCCATGAACCTGTCGTAGTGGTCCTGGAACGCCTCGAAACCGAACTGGAGCAGCCAGTCCAGGCGGTCGTCATCGGTGGCAATAAAACCGTCAAGGGAGGATGCGACGTAATAGATGACCTTGGGCATGGGATGAGGATAGCCCTCGGCAACGGGAGGGAAGTAGTGCGGGCGGGCTTAGCAGGCCGGAATGGAATTACTTGCCCAAGAATGTTCCGAGCGGAGTCTTTCGCAGCTGCAGGGGGGCGTTCAACCAAGCATCTGGGATAGGTTGATAGGCAGTGAACCATAAGTAGCCTGATCATTTCCGAGTCGGTGATTTCAGCCGGCCGGGCGCGACAGTACGGAAGGAAAAAACATGAGTGAGCGGCTCGTAGCGGATCTGATTGTCGAACGACTGCAGGCCTGGAACGTGGACCGGGTGTTCGGCTACAGCGGAGACGGCATTAACACGGTCCTGGGCGCGATGCGCCGCAGCGGTGACCCCGAGTTCATCCAGGTCCGGCACGAGGAGAACGCCGCATTCATGGCGGTGGGGCACGCGAAGTACACCGGCGGGGTAGGGGTGATGATGTCCACCCAGGGGCCCGGCGCCATCCACCTGCTCAACGGCCTGTACGACGCCAGGCTGGACGGGGCGCCCGTGGTGGCCATTGTCGGACAGCAGTCCCGCAGCGTGCTGGGGTCCTCCTACATGCAGGAGGTGGATCTGATGAACCTGACCCGGGACGTTGCCTCGGCGTTCCGCCAGCAGATCAATTCCCCGGAGCAGGTCCCGCTGGTGCTGGACCGCGCGTTCAAGAAGGCGCTGGCCACCGGCACGCCCGCCGTCGTCATCATCCCGCATGACGTGCAGCAGGCCCCGGCGCCGGAACTGGAACAGGAGCACGGCATCCTGAACACCGTCCCGGTGTTCAGCCCCGCGCGGACCTCACCGGCCGAAGCGGACATCCGGGCTGCCGCGGATCTGATCAATTCCGGCGAGCGGGTGGCCCTGCTGGTTGGGCAGGGCGCCCGCGACGCCCGCGCCCAGGTCGCCGCCTTGGCTGAGAAGATCGGTGCGGGCATCACCACCAGCCTGCTCGGCAAACCGTACGTGGATGAAACCCTGCCGCTCGCCGCCGGAACCATGGGGCACCTTGGCACCAGTTCCGCCGGCTACGTGATGGACAACTGCGACACCCTGCTGATCATCGGGTCCAGCGACCCATGGACGGAGTTCTATCCCAAGCCGGGGACCGCGCGCGGGGTGCAGATTGACCGGGACGCTTCGGCAATCGGGAACCGCTACCCGGTGGAGGTCGGCATCACGGGAGATGCCGTAGCCAGCCTGGACGCCCTGATTCCGTTGCTGGAAGCTAAACCGGATGCTCCCTGGCGGCGGCAGGTGGAGGAAAGCGTGCGCCGCTGGCACGACCTGGCCCGGGTGCGGGCCATGACGCCTGCCGATCCGGTGAACCCCGAACGCGTGGTCTACGAGCTGAACCGCCGCCTGCCGGACAATGCGCAGGTGGCGGTCGACGTCGGCAGTTCCGTGTACTGGTACGCGCGGCAGCTGCACCTTCCGGAGGGCGTGCCGGCGCACCTGTCCAGCACGCTGGCCAGCATGGGCTGCGCCGTGCCGTACGGACTGGCCGCGAAGCTGGCCTATCCGGACCGTCCGGTGGTGGCGCTCTCCGGCGACGGCGCCATGCAGATGGCCGGGGTGACCGAACTGATCACCCTCAGCCGGCTCTGGCAGAAGTGGGAGGATCCGCGGTTCGTTCTCTGCGTACTGAACAACCGCGAGCTGGCGGAGGTCACCTGGGAACAGCGCGAGATGGAGGGTGATCCCCGGTTCGAGGACAGCCAGTCGCTGCCGGACTTCAAGTACGCCGAGTACGCCAAGCTGCTGGGACTGGAAAGCATCCGGGTGGAGGATCCTGAGCTCCTGGGCGAGGCCTGGGACGTGGCGCTCGCCGCCACCCGGCCGTTCCTGATCGAGGTAATCACCGATCCCGCAGTACCGCTGCTTCCGCCGTTCCCCAGCGGGGCCGCCCAGGCCGAAACCATGAAGGACGGCCTGGCGCAGGAGGGCGCCGCGGGCGAGCACGCGCGCCGGCTGCTGGATATTTACCTGGAGCAGGAAGAAGGCCTGTACCGGGACCTCTGAGCAGGCGGAGGGGGAGGCAGGGAACAACCCCGGACACCGGAACGGGCGCACCCGCGGTGGGTGCGCCCGTTCCTCCGTTCGGTGCCCGTCCTAGGTGCGGGTCGGCGCGCCGAGCTCCACGGGTTCCTCATCATTCAGGTAGGCAGACTCGGAGTGGGCCATGAGGTCGATGCCCCGAAGTTCACTTTCCTCGGGGATGCGCAGGCCGATGGTCAGCTGCAGCACCTTGGCAATCAGCCAGGTCACCACGAAGGAGTAGACCAGTACGGCTCCGCAGGCGATTGCCTGGCTGCCGAGCAGGGAGAAGCCGCCGCCGTAGAAGAGGCCACTGACTCCGTTAGGTGCCGCCTCGGTGGCGAACAGGCCAATCAGGAGGGTGCCCAGCAGGCCGCCGACGGCGTGTACCGCCACCACGTCCAGCGAGTCGTCGAAGCCAAGGCGGAACTTCAACTCGATGGCCAGCGAGCAGACCAGTCCGGCGATCGCACCGATGGCGACGGCGCCCAGGGGGCTGACCGCCCCGCAGGCGGGGGTGATGGCCACCAATGCGGCGATCAGGCCTGACGCCGCCCCCAGGCTCGAGGAGCGGCCCAGCCGCAGGCGTTCCATCAGCATCCAGCCGAGCATGCCCGCAGCTGCCGCGACTGCCGTATTAAGGAAGACGACGGCGGCTGAGTGGCCGGCGCTGAGGGCGGAACCGGCGTTGAAGCCGTACCACCCGATCCAGAGCAGGCTTGCTCCCAGCAGGATCAGCGGGCGGCTGTGCGGCTGGCCGTGCGAGTGCGGCCAGCCTTTGCTGCGGCCCAGGACCAGTGCCAGGGCCAGGGCGGCAACGCCGGCGTTCAGGTGCACCGCGGTGCCGCCGGCGAAGTCGATGGCGCCCAGCTGGTTGGCGATCCAGCCGCCGACGACGGTGCCCTCGGCGTTGTCGAAAGCGAACACCCAGTGCGCCACCGGGAAGTAGACCAGCGTGGCCCAGAGCCCGGCGAAGACCATCCAGGCGCCGAACTTCATCCGTCCGGCCGCGGAGCCGGCAACCAGGGCGGTGGTTACACACGCGAACATCAGCTGGAAGACGGCAAACAGGGCCACCGGGATGGATGCGGCCGGATCTTCTGTAAGGAGTTCGGAGAGGCCGAGGTATTCCAGCGGGTCGCCCAGCAGGCCCATGCCGCCCAGCGAGTCGCCGAACGCGGCGGAATAGCCGTAAAGCACCCAAAGGACGGCCACGAGGCTGGCCCCGCCAAAGCACATCATCATCATGTTCAGGATCCGCCGTGAGCCCACCATGCCGCCGTAGAAGAAGGCGATTCCGGGGATCATCAGGCAGACCAATGCGGAGCTGGCCAGCAGCCAGGCCGTGTTTCCAGAGTCCATGGAGGTACTCCCGTTCGGGTTGTGCGCCCGTTCCTGCCTCTGCCGATGCAGCCGGGCGGAGAATATGGACGGGCCAGCCCCCCGCGGCTGGCCGGCACCCCGGTACCGGCGGCGCTGGTTTAAGCATGGGGCCGGTATGTTTCGGCCGGGAGCGCCTGCAGGTTAGCGCTGCGTTAACGCGGTCTGGATGTCTGCTGGGAGGTTTCTGGACGTGCAGGGCGGGGGCGCGGGGGCCGACCGCGGACTAAGCGTTACGGGGCATGCCGCGGCCGAAGGCAAAGGCTCGGACAATCTGGATTACACCCAGGACAACAAGGAAGATCCCGCCGTAAATCACCAGAACCGCGAGGGTCTCCAAGGGGAGGAAGAGCACCACTATTCCGGCGAGGATGCTCAGGATGCCCAGCACAATGGCGAACCAGCGGGAGCCGCCGCGGTCGGACTCGGCCAGGGCCATCACGCCCTCCACAATCCACGCGATCCCGATTACCAGCCCGAGCGCCGTCAGGCTTTCCATGGGGTTGCGCATGGCGATCACGCCGACCACCAGCAGGGCCAACCCCACCAGGATGTTGAGGATCTTCAGCCCTGCGCCCAATCCGGTGAAAACGCCGAGCAGGATGCGGACGGCACCGGCAATGAGGAAATACAGGCCAAAGAGGACCGCGAGCACCTCGAGCGTCGCTCCGGGCCAGAAGAGGATAAGCAGCCCCAGGACCACGGAAACCAGACCGGTGATGCCCAGTCCGAGGCGGATTCCCCGCACTACGGACTTGGCCAGGTTCAGGGCGTCCAATGCGAACCCGCCCTGTTGATGGAACTCGCTGCCTGAAGCGGACATCCTCAAGACCTCCAGAGAGATTCCCCCATCGGCCCGGCGGGGCGCCGGTCTCCCCAGTATCCGATGCCAACACCCTGCTTCTCTAGGGAACAGCCGCAGAACCGGCCGGCCGGACCCGGATCACCACTGCGGCTGCCCGGCACCGTCAGGAACAGGTGCACCCGTTAGAAACCCAGCAGGTCCCGGACCTCGGCATCGGTGGTCTGGCCGAACCGGCGGTACGCCAGTCCCACGGCGTCCAGTCCGCTGTGCGGCCAGGGCACCACGACGTCGTCTGCCGGTGGGCTGAGCAGCTCCGCCGCACTGCCGCACGCTACCGGCGCGGCGGCGACCAGCCGGGCCGGGTCCAGCTGCCGGACGGCACCAAGTGCCGCGCGCATGGTCGCTCCGGTGGCCAGCCCGTCATCCACCGCAATGACCGTGCAGCCGGCAATGCGACGTTCCGGTAATCCGTGGCGGAACAGCTCCTCCCGTCTCCGGACCTCGCCGAGCTGTTCCTCGGCGGCGGCCGCGAATAGGGCCTCTGCGTCCTGCGTGCGGCTGCGCCAATACCGGAGCACGTCCTCATTGCGGACGGTGCAGACCGTTCCCGCGATGCCGGCCACTGCGCCGGCGGCCAGTTCGGGCTGTTCCGGATAGCCGATCTTCCGCACCACCACCACGTCCAGCGGCGCGGACAATGCGCGGGCCACCTCGGCCGCCACCGGAATCCCGCCGCGGGGGAGGCCCAGCACCAGCAGGCCCGGTACACCCGCGTAAGCCGACAGCCCGACGGCGAGGGCGCGGCCGGCGTCGGCGCGGTCCTGCCAGCGGGGGGAGGGGGCGGAGGAGGAGAAGAACATGGGATGGGGTTATCCGGTGGGACGGAGAATGGGGTTCGGTGCTCCTCCCAAGCTAGGGACCGCGGCAGGCACCGGCAAGGGGTCCACCCAACCGCCGCGTTGCCAAACCGGGGCCGGCATAGAAAGGTGGCCTTATGACGCAGACAGCAGTGATTACAGGAGCCACTTCCGGAATAGGTGCGGAGTTCGCCCGCCAGCTGGCGCAGCGCGGCTATGACCTGGTGCTCACCGGCCGGAATACCGAGCGGCTGGAATCCACCGCGGCGGAACTGGCCAGGGACTACTCCGTGAAGACCGAGTGGATCGCGGCCGACCTCGCCACCCGGGAGGGAGTGGACGCCGTCGCCGACCGCGTGCAGAAACCCGACGTCGGACTCCTGGTCAATAACGCCGGATACGGCTTGAAAAACGATTTTGCCCGGAACGAGCTGCAGGCTGAGATCGACCACCTGAACGTGCTGGTGGGGGCGCCGCTGCAGCTGAGCCACACTGCACTGAACGCGATGCAGTCCAACGGCGGCGGCCGGATCATCAACGTGGCCTCGGTGGCCGGCTTCATTCCCCGCGGAACCTACAGTGCAGCCAAGGCATGGGTGATCAACTTCAGCCGCTGGGCCAACCTCTACTACCGGGGCCGCGGCATCACCGTGACTGCGGTATGTCCGGGCTTCGTACACACGGATTTCCACGCACGGATGGAAATGGACAAGAGCCTTTACCCCAAGTGGATGTGGCTCAATGCGGACCGCGTGGTGCGCGAAGCCCTGGCGGACGCCTTCGCGGGCAAGGGCGTCTCGATTCCGTCCAAGCGGTACCGGGTCCTGGCCACGGTGGGCAGCCGGGCGCCGCAGGCACTGGTGGCCCGGCTGGCGGGCCGGGGGCGGTAGGGGAGCGGCCGACGTCGGACGTCACGGAAGCTGGCGCAGCCGTGGCAGCGGGCCTAGGCACGGGCCTTTCCCTCCGGCGCCGCTTAACGCCGGTTCGAAACCGGAGGTATGCCAAAGGTGCGGAATTCCTCGGGACGGTAGGAACCCCACATGTTCCACCAATTCTCCTCCGCGCCCCATTTCACCGGTGGGCGGGTGTCATCGTAGACCTGTTCCAGGTCGGTATAGAGCTCCACCACTGCGCCGGAGGTTTCAACATAATAGGCGGCAATGTTGTGCCCGGCGCCGTGGCGCACCGGTCCCCAGATCAGCTCGCGGCCAACCCGGTTCAACCGGTCCCCGAGTTTTCCGAGGTCAGCTATGGACTGGGTCTGCCAGGCGTGGTGGTGGAATGTACCGCGGCCCTGGATGAGGGCGATGCCATGGTGGTCGGCATTACAGCGCATGAAATAGGCAAAGTCATCACCAATGACATCGGAGAGCCGGAAATCCAGTACACGGGCCAGGAACTCCATCATTCCGCGCACGTTGCGGGGGTGGAGATTCACATGGCCGTACCGGTCCGGACCGAAGGACAACGCCCCGGGCCGGTGTGGCTGCGGGTCGGTATAGATATCGAAGACCCATCCTTCCGGCCCAATGAAACTGAAGCCGTCCTGCACCCCGCCAAGCGGCTTGTCGCTGATCACGGGCAGGTTCTCGGCTTCCACCCGCCGTCGGATTTCCCTGAGGGCGTCTCCGTCACGCGCCACCAGACCCAGCGCATGGATCCCGTTGGTATCCGATTCCACGTACACCAGTTCATGGTGAACTGCCGCCGCCGCCAGGTAAACCTCGCGTCCTGCCTGTTCCGTGACACGCAGTCCAAGAAGCCCGGTTGCATCAGCGATCGACGCTTCGATGTCAGTTGTCTGGATGGCCACATGGCCCATTTCCCGAATTAAACCCCACGACATGAGTGCTCCTTAGCTGGTTTGTTGTAGCGGTTTGCCGGACGGATTCGGTGCCGAAGGGGCACCCTGTTCCGTCCCGGGGTGCAAACCGGGGACGAGGCGGGACAAATCCGCCAAAGCGGCCTGCTCCGCTGCGGCGGGGACTGCAGCAGCGACATACCGGTCGGGGCGGACAATGAGCGAGGTGCCTGCAGGCAGCCCGTTGAAAGCACCGTCGCTGTCGGTGATCCCGGCAGCAGCTGTGCGGGCATCTGAACCTGCCGGAAGTGGAATAACCTCAAAGCGGCTGTTTCCGTGAAAGCGCAGCATGCTCCAGCCCTGCCCGAGCAGGGAATCGAGAGAATCGGTGCCGCCGGAATCGGATCGCACCGCAGGTTGGGGCAGCGCACGTCCAATGAAAGCAGCCACCGCCGTGGCCTGGCGGGATCCTGCGTTCACCAGGCACCCGTCGGAGTAGTGGGGCTGCTTGAGGAACCTCATCCCCGTGACCCAGCGTTTCAGCGGCGGGACCAGTGCTGTCGCGGAAAGGAGTCCATCCCTCACCGTGGCGGCCAGCGGATTCGTGGCCATAACCACCTTTCCGATGAGGTGCGAGAGGCGCACCATTTCCGCGGTGTGGGGCCTGCGTTCTGCGGCGTACGTGTCCAGCAGGGCCTCAGGGGCGCCGTTCAGGACATTGGCGGCAAGCTTCCAGGAGATGTTTGCTGCATCCCTTATGCCTGCATTCAATGCCTGGCCTGCGAACGGCGGCATCAGATGCGCAGAATCGCCGGCAAGGATCACCCGTCCCTGCCGGTAAGACTCGGCAATCCGCTGGTGGGCAACGTACACCGCGGCGCGGCGGATATTCTGGGGCTCTACGGATTCGAACGGTGACACGAGGCTTTGAATGAAGTCAGGCGCGGTGACATCACCGGCCGTTTCTCCCGGGAGCAGCATGAACTCGTAACGCCGCCGTCCGTTCGCCCCGGGGACCACGACCACGGGCCGGCGGGCGTTGCAATGGAACTCGGCGAATTTCTCCGTTGGAACCTGTGAATTGATGATGTCTACGACGATCCAGTGCTGGGTTTGGGTGCTGCCTTCCAACGCGATACCGAGCTGGGAGCGGATCGGGCTCCGGCCGCCGTCGCAGGCCAGAACCCACTGCGAGCGCACCGTTGTCTTCCCATCCCGGCCCGACAGGACGGTTTCTGCATGATTGCCGTGCTCTGAGATCTGCAGGGCCTCCGTGCTGAACCGCAGATCGATGGTGGATGACCGCCGGCGCACTGCGTCGAGGAGCAGGGATTCCATCACCGGCTGGTCGAACTGCGATTTGCCCGGGTGGCCCAGTCTGGCCTGGCCGGGACGTACCTCGGCAAGAAGCTGCCCCCGGCGCCCGTAGTACCGCGCACCGGTGTCCATCAGCATCTCCGGGGCAAGCCGGTCCAGCACCCCGATTTGCGCCATGACACGCAGCGTCTCATCGGTGGCGCTTATGGCGCGGGGCGCATCGCTGGTCGATGCCTGCTTCTCGACGAGGACTACCTTCAGTCCATGGTCAGCAAGCAGCGCAGCTGCAGTCAACCCGATAGGTCCGGCTCCCACAACCAGTATGTCCGTGTCGATCACCTGTTCCACGCCGTGGTTCCTTCCGCCGTTCCGATGACTAGGCCACGCGTTCGACGGTGTTGCGAAGCACCCCGAGGCCGCTGATTTCGACCTCCACGACGTCTCCGTCATTGAGCAGCCCCTGCGGTTCCATGAAGAGTCCAACCCCGCCCGGAGTACCAGTGACAATGACGTCTCCGGCTGAGAGCTTCGTGAAGCCGGTGACGTATTCAATGAGGTCCGGAATCGGGAAGTAGAGATCGCGCAGCGAGGCTTTCTGCCGGACTTCGCCGTTGACCCGGGTCTCCAGGACCATTGAGTCCAGCTCCTCAACATCGGCGGCCGGCACGAGGTAGGGACCGAACGCTCCGGTGTCAGGGAAGTTCTTTCCGGGAATCCACTGGGACGCGGCACGCTGCCAGTCACGGACGGAGAAGTCGTTGTAGGCCGCATAGCCTGCCACGTAGTCAAAAGCCTCGTCCTTTGACACATGCCACGCGTCTCGGGCGATGACCAGCGCCATTTCGCCTTCGTAATCGAACTGGGTGGTGCTGTCCGGCATTCCGGCGGGCTGAAGGTGTCCCATTTGCGTATCCGCGAACCGGGTAAAGACGGTCGGTGCCTTCTGCTCTGTCTTGCCGGTCTCCTCCTGGTGGCTGCGGTAGTTGACCCCAATGCAAATGATCTTGCCCGGCGCCGTGATGGGCGGCAGGAACGTAATGGCATCCTCCTTGCTGGCGGGGGCTGCGGCGTACTGTTCCCGGGTGACCGTGCCGAAGACACCGCTGCTGACCGCGTCGGCCAGGGTGGGCGCCAGATTAAGGCCGCTGGGACCGAGATCGTAGGCAGTGCCGTTCTCCACGATTCCCCAAGTGCGGTTTCCTTCAGTTGACACGAAACTTGCGTAATTCATGGCGGTCCTTTTTTCGGTGTTCCGGGAAAACAAACTCATATGTGTGTGACAGGTCACAACCCTAGGTCAGCAATAGACTACTAGTCAACAAATAAAATACTATTTAACTATCGGGGGTAGGCCCGGTGTAGGTTTAGGCGGAATTCGGACGAGGGAGATGCAGTGGCGAGTACCGGATACCGCGTAGTGGGCCAGATACGCGAGCAGATCCTGAGAGGCGAATGGGGGCCGGGCGTGCGTCTTCAACCGGTCGCGATGGCAGCAGTGTTGGGCACCAGCAGCACGGTTGTCCGCGAGGCCCTGGCCCGCCTGGCCGGAGACGGCCTGGTGACCACAAAGCCCAATCGGGGCTTTTTCGTACGTGACCTTAATCTGCAGGAGCTTTCGGATCTGACCGAGCTGCGGTGCGTCACCGAGGGGCTGGCCGCCAGACTGGCCCTTAGCCGGGGGGATGTAGCGTGGGAATCCGAGCTCATCGCCGTGCATCACCGACTTGCACGCATACCGCGGCGTTCAGCCGAGGACCCGGGGCACGTGGATGCCGCATGGCAGAAGGCGCATAAGGCGTTCCACCTCAAGTTGCTCGAGGCCTGTGCGTGCCAGCCGATGCTAAAGCTCGCATCTGATCTTTCCGATTCCACCGAGCTGTACCGCTGCTGGGCGGCTCCCCACGTGGAGCCCGGCAGCCGGGACGTGGAGGGGGAGCACCGGGCAATACTGAATGCGGCTTTGGGCCGGCATGCCGATGAGCTGGTCCGGCTGCTGCGGGAGCACTACGAGACCACGGTGCGGGTGGTATTGGACTCAGGCATAGCCGAAGAGTCCGCAGGGAGCTGAACTTCCAGTGCCCGGCTGCCGCCCAGCCGGGCACGGAACGTTTACCTCCGAAGGGTCGGTTACACGGCGCGGGTGACTCCGCCGTCCACACGGATATTCTGGCCCGTCACGTAGCTGGACTCTTGGCCGGCCAGAAACCGCACCACCTGGGCTATTTCCTGGGTGCTGGCTGCCCGCCGCAAGGGGATCCGCTGAGTCCACTCGGGCGGCACAGTGCTTGGATCCTCCTTCGTGTATCCAGGCAGAACGTTGTTCATTCGGATCCCCGCTGGCCCGAATTCGTCCGTGTAGAGCTTGGTAAAAGACGCCAGAGAGGCGCGGAACACGGCGGAAACCGGGTAGCGCGGGTTTGGTTCAAGGGGTGAACTTGTCGAAATGTTCACTATCGACCCGCCGCCGGCCTTCTCAAAATACGGGGTGACAATGCGGGCCATGCGCACCACGTTCATCAGGAACCCGTCCATTCCATCTTCCCAATCGGCATCCGACAGATCCAGGACCGGGCCGGACGCCCCGTGGCCGGTCCCGTTGATCACTGCGTCAATCCGGCCAAACTCCGTCAGGGCCAGGTCAACAATGGACTGCAGATCCTGTACTGACCTGTTGGAGCCGGTCAGGCCAACGCCTCCGTGCTCCCGGGCCAGCTCTGCGGCCCGCCCGGAGGGCGAAAGTGCTGCAACCCGATACCCGTACGACGAAAGGTCCCGCACCACGGCTGCACCGATCCCCGAGCCGCCGCCCACAACCACGGCTGCTCTTTTCAGTACTTCTGTCATTGTTTCTCCTCGTCGGCAGCAACAGCGGCGGCCCGCCGGGCTATAAGTGCCTCCACCGCCGAGGCGGAGAGATCGGCAAACTCTAGAAAATCGATATCGTCGCCTGAGGACGCGGCGATGTAGAAACCATCCGTAAGTGCCCGGCCCAGCACCACCATTTTCCGGCCGAATTCGGGGTCCACGGCAAGCACCGAGTCCGGGATCTGCGGTTCCACCCGCTCGACCATCAACTCGAACATCTGCTTGCGGACTTCCAAGTACCGTTCACGGGCCAGGTTGCCGGTCAGCCGCTTTTCGAGTGCGAAGAGCAGCGCCAAAATCCAGAACGCCTCAGCCTTGTTTTCCGGATTTACCGACCCGCCGGCGGATCCGGCAATGCTGCGGCGGAGCAGGTCGCGGTTGGTGGGGCCGGTGTGGTCCGCTTTCCATGTTTCGAAGCAGTAATCGATCAGCTCCGAAAAGAGCTGTTCCTTGTTATTGAAGTGCCAGTAGACGGATCCCACCGGCAGCCCGGACAGGCGTGCCACCTCTGCCATGGTGGTTCCCTCGTAGCCGGCAGTCACGGCCAGGGTCAGGGCTGCATCCAAAATCGCCTGCTCGTTGCTGGGAGTGGACTGATGCGTGCGGCTTCTCCTTGTCACGGTCATTTCCCTCCTCTCTCGATCCGTAGTACTACACGCCGACGATACGTTATTCCGATCTTGCCCTTTGTAGCCGCGGCGCCGGCCCCGGAGCCGCATTCAGGCGAGGAACTCATAATCCTCCGGGTCGATTGATTCGGTTGCGTCCCAGTATTCGATATTGGTGAATGGCCAAATCTGGGATACGCGGCCGGCGCTGTTCTGGTACCAGGTGCGCACATAGGGCTGTCCCCAGGCCATTTGCCTGTTTTCGCTGTCCACCCATGCCGTGAACCGTTCAAGCGCAGCCTGCTTGACGTCGAGCGCGCTTGCCCGACGTTCAAGAAGTTCGCGGACCGCTTTGAGGGCATATTCGCCTGCCCTCTCAAGCATAAAGTGGAGGCTTCCGGCCACGACCCCGCCAACGTTGGGTCCGTAGACCATAAAGAAGTTCGGGAATCCCGGGACGGTGACTCCGTTGTACGCACGAGCGTCCCCTTCCCACACGTCATGGATTTCGTGCCCGCCGCGGCCGAGAATCTCCATTCCTTCGAGGTACTCGGAAGGGCGGAATCCGGTGGCGTAGACGATGATGTCGACGGCGTGTTCGGTGCCGTCTTCAGTCACGATGCCATTGGGCGTGAACTCACGGATTGGGGACGTAGCGAGCGTGGTGTGGGCGGAAGTGAGGGCCTTGGCCCAGACACCGTTGTCCCGCAGCATCCGCTTGGCCCCCGGCGGGTATACAGGGATTGCATGCTTGAGCAGCTCTGGATGTCCGGCAAACTGCTCGGTGAGAATACGGGTCAGTTCCTCCCTGACCTCCTGGTTTTTCCGTGACACGCTCAGAGGTGCGCCCTCCCAGCCGCTTTCGGCACGGACCGTGTGGAACCGGCCGGGGATTCCCAGGATCAGGACCCAAAGTCGGAACCATTGGGCGTAGTGCGGCACTTTGCGCGCCAGCCATGAGAATGTCTCACTCATTCCATCGTGGTAGTTCGGTGCGGGCAGCATCCATGGTGCACTGCGCTGGAAGACCACCAAGCTGTCAACGTCATCACAGACGGCGGGGACAATCTGGTACGCGCTGGCACCGGTGCCGATGACAGCTACCCGCTTTCCGCGCCAGTCCACGGATTCGTCCCAGTCCTGGGAATGCATGGCAATGCCGGTGAACGCGTCCTGTCCGGGGAAATCCGGAATATTGGGAATGTCCAGTTGGCCGCACGCGCTGATAACCGCGTTGAACTCACGCGTTTTCTCGCCGCCGTCTCCGCTCCGGGTGGTCACTCGCCAGACGCGTGCCGATTCGATCCACTCGGCCCGAACCAGACGGCTGCCAAACTCGATGCTTTCATCCAAGCCTGCCCTGCGCGCCACTGTTTCGAGATACTCCCGGATTTCACACCCCTGGGCGAACTGATGGGGCCAGTCGGCGCGCTGCGCAAAAGAGTATGAGTAGCCAAAGGTCGGTGTGTCCAGGCGTACTCCGGGATACCGGTTTTTCTGCCAGGTGCCGCCCAAGCGGTCTCCGGCCTCGATGATTGTCAGAGGAACGCCGGCTTGGCTGAACCGATGTGCCGCGGCAATGCCTGCTACACCCGAGCCGACGATAAGCACCGAGAAGTCCCGCCCGTCGGCGATGTCCTCAAAGCGCCATTGCGGGGCGCCGCCTTTGTTGGGTGCCAGGTCAAGCTCGTGCTGCAGCATGCCGGTCCACTCGCTGTGTCCATTGCAGAGGAACTCAAGAATAGTGTTGGTGTCGTCCGCGGAGAGGATACCCACGCTGGTGATTTCCTCGTCGCGCAGACGGCGCAACGCGCTGAGGGCCGTGCGCCGCCCCCGTTCTTGTTGGTCGGGCGTCATCCCGCCGTGGGGGTGGTTGACGGTATCAACGGGAACCAGCGGCGGGCGCAGGTCCGGTGTAAGGATGGTTGTGTCTCCCGTGGCGGCTGCCAGGGCCGCAAGGAGCGCCGGGAGGTCGGCCCCTTCGACAATCCGCAGAAGTTCCTCATCCGACTCGATGACCGGTTCGTAAGTGTCCTGCCAGAACAAGTCATCGGCGGCAGCCTGCACGGAGCGCACCCCGGCGGCGCTCATGCGAGCACCTGCCTGGCCGGCTCAACCTCGCCGTTGATGTTGGTCTTGGCGAACTGCACTCGTTCGTAGACCTCCGCGCGCAGTTCGGCAAAGCGCGGCGCCGAGCGGGTCACCAGTTGGTCGCGTTCCTCCGGCAGATCAATCTTGATGTCGTTCTGGATTACGGTGGGCGAGCTTGAAAGGACCAGCACGCGTTCAGCCAGGTACACGGACTCATCGATGTCGTGGGTCACGAACAGGATGGTCATGTTGTGTTCTTTCCAGATTCGGCGGACCAGGTCCTCAAGCTCGGCACGCGTCTGGGCATCGACGGCGGCGAAGGGCTCATCCATCAGCAGCACACTCGGCCGGGCAGCGACGGCGCGGGCAATCGCCACACGCTGCTGCATTCCGCCCGAGAGCTGCCAGGGATACTTCGCTCCGGCAGCGCTGAGTCCCACGGCTTCCAAGGCCTCGCGCACACGTCCAGCACGCTCGGACTTGGGGACCCCGCCCGTTTTCAGCGGAAGACCCACATTGGCGGCAACTGTCATCCACGGGAACAAGCTGCGCCCGTATTCCTGAAACACAACGGCCATGCCAGCGGCGGGTCCGGAGACCGGGGACCCATCCAGCGCCACCTCACCCGAGGTTGTCTGCATCAGGCCGGCGATGCACTTAAGAAGCGTTGTCTTCCCGCTTCCGGACGGGCCCACCAGGCAGGCGAATTCTCCGTCATGCAGATCGAAGGTCAGGGACCGAACCGCTTCGAACCGGGTGCCTGATCCTGTCTGGTAAATCTTCTGGACCCGCTTTACGCTGAGCCGGACCTGCTGGGATCCACTAGTCATTTTCGTTCTCCTTCAATCCTTCGTACCAGGCAAGAATTCGTTTCTGAATCCAGTGGAAAACCACTGAAAGGACGACGCCAATAATGCCCAGCAGCAAAATACCGCTCCACATTTCAGGTATGGCGACGCGGTTCTGGAAATTGATTGTCCAGTGGCCGATCCCGTCGGTGGACGCGAACATCTCCGAAACCACCATCAGGATGAGCGCCACGGCCAGGCTCTGGCGGATTCCCGCCATGATCTGCGGCGAAGCGGCCGGGAGCACGAGATAGCGCATGCGGTCCAGCTTTTTGAGCCCTATGACTTTCGCTGTGTTCTGCAGGACCTCATCGATGGACGTCACACCGGCAACGGTGTTCAGCAGAATAGGCCAGATGCAACTGCAGACGATCAGGGTGATCTTCATGGCGTCATTGATCCCGATCAGCAGCAGGAGCACCGGGATGAGGATGGTAGAGGGAACCGCTCGAATGAACTCGAAGAGCGGCTCGAACAGCCACCGGATCCAACGCACGTAGCCGATAATCACACCGATGGTGACGCCGGCGACGATGGACAGCCCCAGCCCCGCAAGAAGCCTGCCAATGCTGGGGAGCACATCGGACATCAGGCGTTCGGAAAACCAGATGTGGAAAAAACGGTCGGCCAGCACAGCCGGTTCGGGGATGAAGAAGTTTGTCTGAACGGACGTGTAGCCGATCCATGCTGCCAGCAGGATCAGGGGGAGCCCCAGAAAGTATCCGGCTCTCTTCAGTGTTGATATCACGCTGCTCCTCCGCGTACGGACTCATGCCAGAAAAGGGATTTACGCTCGATGAACCGCATGAGTGAGTTGATTGCGATTCCCAGCAGGCCACTGGTGATGATCAGGGCATAGATGGCCGGTGCCGATCCGTTGATTTGGGCAAAGGCAACCTCCTGGCCAAGACCCGGTGTGCCGACAATCAGCTCAACACTGATGGCAAGGACCAGGGCCACCGTGGCGGCCAGGCGCAGGCCGGTCATGAGGTACGGAAGCAGCGTCGGGAAAACGACGTACCGGACCCGCTGGAGGAAACTCAGGCGCAGGGTCCGAGCTGTGTCCATTGCAACCCGGTCAAGGTCTGCAATGCCGTACAGCACCTGAATCAGTACGACCCAGAAACAGGCGTAAATGATAATCATCAGCTCGGATCCGAGGCGGGGGCCGAAAAGCAGCGCAGCGAGGGGGATCAGCGCCACGGCCGGAATGGGACGCAGGAATTCGATGGTTGAATGCGTTGCCCGGACTAGGAACCGGCTGGAGCCGATGATGACGCCCAGGACCAGGCCGCCCACCGAGGAAATCAGGACGCCCAGTATCCAGGCACGCAACGTGTGTCCTGTGGCTACCCAGAACTGCGTGTAGGCCAGGTTCTCGAAGAACCGTGCAAAGACCACCGTGGGCGGCGGCAGGTGCCGGGGGTCAACAATCCCCGTGACGGAAGCCGCCTGCCAGATGCCTAGGAATCCGAGGATCCCGCAGGTTCCCAGAAGCGCCGGCCCAAACCTGAGCCAGAGCAATGAACGTCGGGCGCCAAGCGGCACCGATGTCGTCGGGTTGGTCATGATGACCAGCTCCCCTTTCAGTTTTTGTGATCGTGCCCAGGGCGGGCGGCCGTTCCCACGGAGAGGCCGCCTGCCTCCGCCGTTACTTGCTCCAGACCGTGGCATCAAGGTCCGGGCGCGTCTCGACGATGCCGTGTTTCGTCATGAGATCGGCAAACTGTTTCAGGGCGTCAACATCCAGGTGGGCGTTCCACGCAATGAAGTCTGTTTTGGCTGCCATCTCGGGGGACGTTCCGAGAACTTCGGGCAGTAGGTCCCGCACCTCGTCCTGATGCTCTTCTGCGTAGCTGAGGGTCTTGTCCAGGGCGGAAATGAAACTTTCCACCACCTCCGGATCCTGTTCGACGAGGGCGCCGCTGGAAGCGATGACCAGTTCCGCGCCGCCGAGCCCGGCCTCCTGGATAAAGTCGCTAATGACAGCACCGCCGTCAGCGGTGATCTGCTGCATGAACGGAGGGCCCACCATTCCGGCCTGGATCTGGCCGCTCTCAAGCTGGGCTCCGACCTCGTTGAAACCGAGCTGCACAAAGGTCACCTTGTCGGGGTCGCCGCCGTCGAGCTCAACGGCTTCGCGGATACCGATGTCCCCGATACTGCCCAGGGCGTTGATGGAGACTGTTTTGCCCTCCAGGTCCTTCGCCCTGTGAATGTCGGAGTTGGGACCGACCATCACCGCGACGGAGTCTTCGACCATTTCCGGCCGATTGCTGGCGTATCCGGAGACGATCTTCAAGTCGAGCCCCTGGGCCGTGGCCACCAGTGGGGTGGTGGGGCTCGAGAGCATGAAGTCCAGGCTGCCGGAACTCAACGAGGGCAACTGGGCGGCGCTTCCCTGTCCCAGGAGCATTTCGAGGTTCAGGCCTTCCTCTTCGAAATAGCCCTTGTTAACGCCCAGCTGAATAGCAGCCACAGCCGACGAGGGGAACAGGCCAATCTTGACGTCGCGGAGCTCGGAGTCGGATGCACTGCCGCCTGCACCTGTGTCCGCGCCTCCGGAGATGGAACCGGATGCGCAACCGGTCAGGGTGAGTGCGGCGGCGAGCGCGCCGCTGCCTAGCAAGCGGAGGGTTCGAGTGGTCATGACGTGAGTTCTCTCTTCCTTGAGGAAACGAAGTGTGAAGAATCTGTCCCGGGGCCGGACCCCGCGGGGAGTGGAGTGCCATCTGCCGGGAGCAGATAGGCACTGCCGAAGACCTTCTGCAGAGTACGGTTCAGGTCCTGAGCCAGGCATTCGGCGGCAATGACGTGGTCAGGCCGGACGATCGCGACGGAAACCGGACGCGCATGGAACCAGGACTTCAACATTCCCGAAGCGTCTCCGACCACACACACGCCCGGGGTTGCATGGGCGGCGGTCCAACGGAGCTGGGTTGCCGGCACCGCATGGACGAGGGTGGCGTCCAAAGCGGTCAGGGCAGCGAGGGAATCCGCGGAAAGGAAATGCTCCGGGTTGTTGTTCCAGACGAAGATCCGCCATCCGTCACCCGTGACGTCGTCGAGCAGGACATCCTCTCCATCAGCGGTGCGGACGTGCGGCTGCGGGAACAGCGTGCCCGTGCCCGGCTGCACTCCGTCCTCGATGGGCACCGACTTCGACTCCGGCCACTTTCCCGGGACGACCACGCCGCGGGTGTACTTCGGCATGGGTTTGAATCCCTGGCCCGAGACGTAGGACTTGAGTTTTGGCAGGCGGTCGATCACGGCGGCTGCGGTGTCACGTACTGCAGACGTGACCTTGCTCCGGTTCGTCACGACCTTGGACATTCCTACCGACAGGTCGATCATTGCCTTGACATGGTCGCGGCGTTCCTCCGCATAGGTGTCGAGCAGCCGGTCATCGGCCAGCCCTCGGACAACTGCCGGCAGCTTCCAGCCAAGGTTCAGGGCGTCACGGATGCAGGAATTCCATCCCTGCCCGGCGACCACCGGCATTACATGGGCGGCGTCGCCGGCCAACAGGACCCGCCCGTCCCGGAAACGGTCCGCAAGGCGCGCGTGGTGCTCGTAGACGCGGCGGCGGATGACATCCAACTCGGCCGGCTCCGCCACATGGTCCCGGAGCAGTTGATGGAGAAATTCGTCGCTGTTGATTAGGTCGTCGTCCTCGCCGTCCAGCAGCATGAACTCCCACCGGCGTATGCCGTGCGGCAGGCTTAGGGTGGCGTATCCCCGGGTGGGGTCCCCGCCGAAGACCGCGTGGGGTGTCCCCAGCGGATCATTGGCGACGTCGATCACCAAACCGCGTTGGCGCCGGGTCTCGCCGGTGAAGGGAATCCCCAGCTTTTGGCGGGTGAATGAGCGCCCGCCCTCGCAACCCACCAGGTATTCCGCGCGGATGGAGGAGTCTTTGCCTTGGGAATGCACCGTGACAGTGACTCCGTCGGCGTCCTGAACCACATCGGTGGCCTTGGCTCCGAGGCGGACCTCGACGCAGTCATAGCGCTGTGCGCCTTCCAGGAGGATCTGGTCCACCAGCGGCTGCACGAATCCGTTGCGGCGGGGCCAGCCAAACTCGCGGGTGGTTGGATTGATTCCGGCGATGATCTTGCCCGCACCGTTGACGATGCGGATCTGCTGATCGGGGACAGTGTGCTCAAGCACCTTGTCCACCAGTCCCAGCCCCTGCATGGCGCGCAGCGACTCGTCGTCGATGCCAACGGCCCGCGGGTAGTCGATGAGCTTGTCCCGTGCCTCGATGAGGATGGTACGGATGCCCCGGCGGCCCAGCAGATTGGCCAGCGTCAGCCCGGTGGGTCCCGCTCCGATGATCAGGATTTCGGTTTGTTCCGTCATGATGCCTCCTTGAGAGCCGCGAGGGAGGCGCGGGCCTGTTTGCTGATGAACATCAGGTCGATGCCCAGTCCCACATAGTCCAGGCCGGTCTGCAGTATCTGCCCGGCGGCGAAGGCGGGGTCGCTGCAGTACAGGCCCACTTTGACTCCGTGGACCCGTGCCCTTTCGGCGAGGTGGGCGACGGCGTCGGCAACCGGGCCGTCGGACCAGTCCGGGCGCCCGGGTAGGCCGTAGGAGACCGCCAGGTCGGAGGGTCCGATGTAGAGCGAGTCCACACCGTCCACACTGAGTATCCGGTCTGCTGCTTCAACACCGGCAGCGGTTTCAATTTGCACCACTGTGGATACAGCTTGGTTCCCCGCAGCGCAGTAGTCGGCTCCGGAGTAGAGGGCGGGCCGGCTGGGGCCAAGGCTGCGTCGACCGAGCGGCGGGTACTTTGTAGCCGATACCAGTGCCTGTGCCTGTTCCGCGGATTCGACCGTGGGAGCGACTATTCCGCGGGCGCCGCTGTCCAGCAGCCGCCCGATGACACCGGAGTCAATGCAGGCCACGCGGGCAAACAGGTATGCATTGCCTCGGGGTATGGACCGCAGCATGTTGCTTGCCTGGTCCAGTCCGATCTCTCCGTGCTGCAGGTCGAGCATGACGCCGTCGTAACCGGCGTCCAACGCGTTTTCAGCGGCAGCCATTGATGGTGTGGCAATGTGAAGCAGCACAGGCGCTGCCGACTGGCCGAGACTCATTTAGCCTCTCCTGCGGCTATGCGCTGTGCGTGGGCAGCGGCGTTTGCCGCGCCGAAAATCGGAGCGATCTCACGGCGATAGATAAGCCACCGGCCATCCACTTGGGTGTACTGCTCACGGAACTCTCCCACGCTGGCCGGATGGAGCGGATCGGACTGACTGTCCCGAAAGGTCATGTAGTAGGTGGTGCCGCAAAGGACGCCGTTTTCGAAGGCCAACCGGGTTCCCCCGGAAAAGTGCCGGACGACCCCCGCATCCATCTTTGCCCGGCGTTCGCCCCAGGCCTTCACGGCCTCCCGGCCGTCCATTGTTCCCAGCGGCCCGGTGGACACCGCGTCCTCCGCGTACAGCGTGTACAAACGGTCGGCATGCCCGTGGTCAAGCAGCCAGTGGTGCTCCGTGACAAGCTGTTCAATTTCAGCGCGTATTTCGCTGGTGACTTCAGGCATGGTGTAGATCCTTGGAATCGAGAGTGGCTGACACGGAACCGAATCCGTGCGAGTAAACAGCGGTGTAGGGGACATCGGTCTCCCAATCGACGATCATGCCGATTGATCCGGAGAGTAGGATTTCGCCGGCACGCAGCGGCTTATTGATCCGAAGCGATGTCTCGGCGAGCCACTGGATGGCGTTGACCGGACCGGCCAGGACATTCCTGCCGATGCCCCGGGTCACTTCCTCGTCGCCGCGGTACAGGATCATTTCGACCTCGTTGAGGTCGATTTCACCGTAAGGTTTGCGGACCGCCCCGGTCACCACGCCCTCACAGGCCGCGTTGTCCGCGACGGTATCGAGAATGCTCATTCCGTAGTTGTGGTACCGGCAGTCAACGAGCTCTATCGCGGGCACCACGTAATCGATGGCAGCTTCAACGGCAGCGAGGTCCGAGGAGAGCAGGTCTTCCTTGAGGACGAAAGCGAGCTCCGCCTCGATCTTCGGTTTGATGAATGCGGATCTCGGACGGACCACGCCTCCCGGGAAAACCATGTCCTCGAGAATGATGCCGTAGTCGGGCTGATCCACACCGGCCTTTCTTTGCACCATGGGATTGGTCAGGCCGACTTTGCGGCCAACACGCCGAAGCTTCTGCTCCTGGACCCGCCGTTGTGTGTTGATCTCGGAGATTGCATAGGCGGAAGCCAGATCGCCACCGGGCAGCTGATGCCGGATGTGGTCAATCGGTGTGAGGTTCTGCCGGGCCGCATAGAGGTCGTCGGCAATTTTTTGGATAATCGGTGACATCCGTCACCCCTTTCTTGCCAGGAAATCGAGGGCGCATTCGTTGAAGGCCTCTGGGTCTTCCCACTGGGGCCAGTGGGCTGCGTTGCGGATAACCAGCAGTTCGCCGTCGGGTATTGCCGCTGCGAACCGTTCACCCGTCTCGATGCCGCCCGAGGGCTCATGATCCGTCCACACGAGCAGAGTCGGGACGGTCAGGGCCGCGTAATCTTCCTCAGTGACTCGGTTGCGGAAGCGGATCTCCGGCTGCTGCAGGGCCAGGATGTGATCCATGGAGCGGGCAAAACCCTCCCGGCTGTAGACGGCCTGGCGCATGTGCACTAGCTCGTCAGTGATGAGCTCGGGATCATGGATGACTACCTGCAGCCTCGCTTTGACGTTGGCAAAGGTTGGATTCTCGACGGCCTCGCGGCTGACCGAACGCGCCTTACCCATCGCTGAGGTTTTGATGATCTGCCCGCCCGGAGCGCTCAGGATCAAGGTCCTGACCCGATCCGCGTGTGACTGGGCAAACTTCAGTGCGATCCATCCGCCGAGCGATTCACCGCAGAGATGTGCCCGGTCGACATTCAGGGCATCCAGCAGCCCGACCAGGTGTTTTTCATAGTCCGCTATCTCGAGATCGGCTCCTGCCAGACTGGAGAATCCGTGGCCGGGGTAGTCGTAGGCGATCACGGTGTGGGTCCGGGCCAGCGCCCGAATGTTCTGTGTGAAGGCCTCGAGGTGACCGCTGGTACCGGCCATCATCACGATGGTGTCGCTGCCCTCGCCCACCGACAGGACGCGGGTACGCCAGCCCCCGATCTCGAGATAGAACAGTTGATGGGGGAGGTCCCCGATCTGCTGCCACAGCGACTCAAGCTGATGGCTCATGCAGCGCTGTCCGTGACTGCTGCAACTACACCGAATCCGGCACCCCAGGTTTCAACCGGCCAGTAGCGGTCAACCTGGAAGCTGTAGCTGCCGGCAGTGGACAGGGCGCTGAAAGCAGCGATCCAGGTGCGCACCTCATGTGCTCCGCTGCCGCCTTCGGCGCCGAACCACTCGTTGGTCCACGAGTCCACGACAGTCATATCGCCGGCACGGAAGACGTCGAGCACCTTGGTGTCCCACTCGGCATTGAGGGGCTGGGTGGTCGCCTTTCCCTCAGCAAACTTCCGGATGTTGTTGAGCATCGTGGATTCGCGGACCTCGCGCTGTTCCGGCGTCATTTCCAAGTGGATGAGCCGTTCCTTCACCTCGTCGGACGCGCCGTCCCAGACCGGGATGGGAGGGTTGTGGGATAGCCCGCCGGAGGCGAAGATCAGAACCTTCTTGTCGAGTTTCTGCGCGGCCCGGCCCACTGCTTCGCCAAAGGCACGAACACGGTTCATGGGTGTGAGCGGCAGCCCCACAGAGTTCACGAAAATGGGTACAAACGGATTCTTGAAGTCGTGTCCGTAGACAAACTCCAGGGGCTGTAGTACCCCGTGATCCACCTGAAGCCGTTCGGACCGGGCGATGTCGATACCGTCCTCGAGGATGAGTCGGTGCAGCTCCCGCGCGGTATCGCTGTCAACGGGCAGCGGGCCGGCAGCGGTGCCCCAGTCTCCGACTCCGTTGGCCTGCGCACCTACGCAGAACGGGGGCATCATCTCGTACATCACGCCATTGAAGTGATCCGGTCCCAGCGCGATGGTGACGTCCGGCGCGAAATCCTCAACGAAAGCCCGGACGTCGTCAATTGCCGAATTGATTTCAGCAAAAATCGTTCCGCCCGGATCTACGTTTCCGAAGGAGGGGGCGTGGGACATTGCGGCCACTGCAAGAGTCATGGCGTCATTTCCTCTCAGGCCTCTGGGGCCATTTGATGAGTTTTCGGCGAGTCTCGGTTCTGGACTACGTCGTCTAGAATGTTGATTCTAGTGAATTACATCACATCTGGCTAGAGGCAATGTGATCTAGACAACAGCGGAGCCCCTCCGGCCGATCGTGTGGCCGCTGCGCAAGCCCCAAACGGCGAACCAGGAACCCAGTAACGAACAAGGAGAAGGACATCCATGAACGGAACCCCGGTACGGCCGCCCTACGACCCGCAGATTTCCGAAATCTTCCGGGCCAAGTACGCCGGCGGCGCCGGCTTCACCATGGAATCGCTGGCAGCGGTCCGCCAGGCATCAACGTCGTCTCCGTCCGACGTCGCAGACCTGCTCAAGTCCGCGGGCCAGCCAATCGTGGCGGAGCACCATGAGATCCCCGGATACCAGGGCGGCCGAATCGGGCTGTCCGTCTTGAGGGGAACACCCACCCCCACCGGTCCGCTGATCTATCACAGCCACGGCGGAGGCATGGTGGCAGGAGACCGTTGGAGCGGGATAACAGCGTTCCTGGACTGGATTGAGATGTTTGATGCCGCCATCGTCACTGTCGAGTACCGACTGGCCCCTGAGTTTCCCGACCCCTTTCCCCGCGAAGACGCCTACGCCGGGCTGGAGTGGACTGTTGCCCAGGCGGAACGGCTCAACCTTCGCAGACAGCCGCTGATTGTCGCCGGACAGAGTGCTGGAGGCGGCATCACGGCATCCCTGGCCTTGATGGCGAGGGACCGGAGGGGCCCGCGGATTTCGGGACAGCTTCTGCTAAGCCCCATGCTCGATGACCGCGACGCCACCGAATCCTTGCGCCAGTTTGACGGCACGGGTGGATGGGACCGGCAGGCGAACCGGTTTGGCTGGAGTGCGCTCCTCGGGCAGGACCACGGGCGGCGGGCGACGGATCCGTATGCGGCACCAGCACGGACGGGGAACCTCGCCGGCCTGCCGCCGGCTTTTCTCGAGTGCGGCACCGCGGAGGTCTTCCGTGATGAAACCGTCGCCTACGCTGCGGATTTGTGGGCTGCCGGTAATGATGCCGAACTGCACATGTGGGCCGGCGGCTTCCATCGCTACGACCAGCTGGCACCGGACAGTGAGATAACGGCCAGCACCATCAGGACCCGCGCCGCATGGATGGGCCGGCTACTGCGTGAACGGTCTGCTGCCCGTGTCCGACTTTGATGTCTGCACCGCGCGGTGCAGCGTCTGGGCCCTTGTTGCCGCGCGTCATGGAAGCTGGCGCGGTTTCCCCGCCGGCCCTAGGGTGGCTTTGTATCCCCGGCCCTGCCCGGGCCGACGACGAAACCGGTGAAAGCGAGTCCCATGAGCACCCCCACGGTCTATGCCCTGCATGAGAATCCCGAATGGTTCCCGCCCTTTGCCCGCGCCTTTGAGGCCGAAGGCGTGCATGTGGAGGAATGGCTGCTGACGGACGGCGTCCTGGATCTGGACTCGGTGCCGCCGGAGGGGATTTTCTGGTCTCGGATCAGCGCCTCCTCGCACACCCGGGACCACGGGTTGTCCAAGGACTACGCCCGGGCGGTGCTGTCCTGGCTGGAAGCGCATGGACGGCGCACGGTCAACGGCCGCCGGGTGCTGGAACTGGAAATGAGCAAGGTGGACCAGCTGACCGCCCTGCGTGCCGCGGGCATCGACACCCCGCGCACCGTGGCCGCCGTCGGGCGCCACCAGATCCTGGCCGCGGCCAAGGAATTCCCCGCACCGTTCATCACCAAGCACAACCAGGGCGGCAAGGGCCTCGGGGTGCGGAAGTTCGAATCCCACGGGGAACTGGCGGACTACGTGGCGTCGGAGGAGTTCGAGGAGCCTGCGGACGGCATCACCCTGATCCAGGAATACATTGTTGCGGCCGAACCCTTCATTACGCGGGCGGAGATTGTGGGCGGGGAATTCGTCTATGCCATCAAGGCGGACACGGCCCGCGGGGGCTTCCAGCTCTGCCCGGCCGATGCCTGCGCCATCGACCCGTCCACCGGCAAGCCGATCATGCCGCCCGGCGCCACCATTGCACCGGACGCGGACACCCAGCTGTTCAGCCTGCGCGAGGACTTCGACCACCCGGTAATCGGCAAGTATTTGGAGTTCGCCCGCCGGAACCGGTTGGAGGTCTGCGGCATAGAGTTCATCGAGGCCGCCGACGGCCGGCTGCTGACCTATGACGTCAACACGAACACCAACTACAACGCCGCCATCGAAGCAGTGGCTCCGCGGTCCGCGCCCCGCGCCCTGGCCCGGTATCTGGCGTCCCTGGTGCCGGCCGCGGAATAGCGTGGTGCGGCTCAACTTTTTTATCCACAGGGCTGCGGCCTCGATATAGTCGTGGTATTGCCCAACCTGAAGGAGACCGCCATGTCCGCTGCCCTGGAACCGCATTGGGTCAAGAACTACCAGCCCGGCGTTCCCGCGCAGATTGAGCTGCCCACCGAATCCCTCACCGCCATGATGGAAGACGCCGTGGAGCGGTTCGGCAGCAAGGTGGCCCTGGAATTCTTCGGCGCTGAAACCACCTACAAGGACCTGGGGGACCGGATCAACCGGGCCGCCGAAGGCCTGCGCAAGCTGGGCGTGCGGAAGGGCCACCGGGTGGCGGTCATCCTCCCCAACTGCCCGCAGTACCTCATCGCGTTCTACGCCGTGCTCCGGCTGGGCGCCGTCGTCGTCGGCCACAACCCGCTCTACACGGAGCGCGAGCTGCGCCACCAGTTCGAGAACCACGGCGCCAAGGTGGCCATCGTCTGGGACAAGGCAGTGGAGAAGGTGCAGGATTTCCCCGGCGACGTGGCCGTGGAAACCATCGTGGCCGTGAACATCACCAAGGCGATGCCGCGGATCAAGCGGATGGCACTGGCCCTTCCGGTTCCCTCCCTGCGGCGCACCCGCGCGGGCCTGACCGCCAAGACCGAGCGCACCATGTCCTGGGAGGAACTGCTCGACAACGCTCCGCTGTCCGCGGACCACCCCCGCCCGTCCGTTTCCGACCTGGCGGCCCTGCAGTACACCTCGGGCACCACCGGCATCCCCAAGGGCGTCATGCTGACGCATTACAACCTGCGGTCCAACGCGTTGCAGGGCAAGGCCTGGATGCACGGCGCGCAGGAGGGCAAGGAAGTCATTTACGGCGTGCTGCCCATGTTCCACGCCTTCGGCCTCACCCTCTACCTGACCTTCTCCGTCCTCACCGGGTCGCGGCTCGTCTTGTTCCCCAAGTTCGACGTGGATCTGGTCCTGTCCGCCGCGAAGAAATCCAAGCCCACCGTCTTCTGCGCCGTCCCGCCGATCTACGAAAAGACCGCGCACGAGTCGAAGAAGCGCGGCGTGGACCTGTCCACCATCCGCTACGCCATTTCCGGGGCCATGACCCTCCCGGCCGCCACGGTGAAGCTCTGGGAAGAGGTCTCCGGCGGTCTGCTGGTCGAGGGGTACGGCCTGACCGAATCCTCTCCGGTGGCCCTGGGCAACCCCTTCGCCGAATCGCGCCGCAACGGCACCATCGGTGTTCCGTTCCCCAGCACCGAGATGCGCGTGGTGGACCCGGAAAACCCGGTGAACGACGTCGAACCCGGCGCCGCCGGCGAGCTCCTGGTCCGCGGGCCGCAGGTCTTCGCCGGTTACTGGAACAACCCCGAGGACACAGCGGAGGTGCTGCTCGACGGCGGCTGGCTGCGGACCGGCGACATTGTCACCGTCGATGAGGACGGCTTCGTGAAGGTGGTGGACCGCCGCAAGGAACTCATCATCACCGGCGGTTTCAACGTTTCGCCGTCGGAGGTCGAGGACGTGCTGCGCACCCACCAGCACATCCTCGACGCCGCCGTGGTGGGCCTGCCCCGGGCCGACGGCGGCGAGCAGGTGGTGGCCGCCGTCGTCCTGCAGGAAGGTGCCGAGCTCGATGAAGCAGCTCTGCGCGCCTACTGCCGTGAGCGGCTCACGCCTTACAAGGTGCCGCGGAAGATCGTGGTCATCGAGGACCTGCCCAAGTCCATGCTGGGCAAGGTGCTGCGCCGCCAGGTGCGGGACGCCCTGCTGCAGGACGCGTAGTCCCCTCCTCGCAGTAAGTACCTATTGACGGGTATCCGGCGGAGGGCTGGAATTGTAAGTGGGCTTGGTATGCATGCCAGGTTCCTCACCAGTCAACCAGCCGGCCCGGAGCCGCAGGCGGATACCGACCGCCTCGTCGTCTGTCTCCGAACAGGCCGGTGGTGAATCACCGTCGGTCAACCGATTCGGCGGATTCGCTGTCGCGAGGAGAACAAGATGATCACGAATCAGCAGGTCGAAGGACTCATGAGCGGTTCGGGCAGTGTAGTTGGCTCGAACGGTGACCGAATCGGTTCCGTTGGTACCTTCTACCTGGACGACCAGACCGACGAACCGGCATGGGTCACCGTGAACACCGGCCTCTTCGGCACGTCGGAAACGTTTATCCCCCTCAGTGAGGCAACCGTCGAGGGCGCCGACGTCCTGGTGCCCTACTCCAAGGAAGAGGTCAAGAACGCGCCGCACATTGAAAGCGACGGTTCGATCAGCCCCGATGAGGAAGTCACGCTCTACCGGTACTACGGCTTCAGTTACGACGACGGTTCTTCGGAATCCGTTTCGGAAACCGACACCATTACCGAGACGCGGGACAGCGGCATGCGGGGCAGTGACATGAGCAGCGGCACCTCCACGGTGTCGGAGAGCCAGACATCCGGAACCTCCAGCAGCAGCGGCACGTCCGGCCTTTCCTCGTCCTCCGGTTCCTCCGGTTCGGGATCCAGCGGGGACGACGCGATGACCCGTTCGGAGGAGCGACTCAACGTCGGCACCGAGAACCGCGCTGTGGGTAAGGCCCGGCTGCGCAAGTACATCGTGACGGAGACCGTCACCAAGCAGGTGCCGGTCAGCCACGAGGAAGTGCGGATCGAGCGGGAGCCCATCACGGACGCCAATGCGGGGGATGCCCTGTCAGGTGTCGAACTCAGCGAAGACGAGCACGAGGTGACGCTCCACGCCGAGGAAGCTGTGGTTTCCAAGCACACCGAGCCGGTGGAACGCGTTCGCCTGGACACCGAGACGGTGAGCGGCACCGAGAGCGTTTCCGAAGAGGTCCGCAAGGAGCAGATCGACACGGACGTCAACGATTCCTCCTCCCACGGGAAAAAGTCCGGCGGGTCGGGGTCTTCGGGGTCCTCGGGGTCGGGGTCCGGCGGGTCCGGGTCCGGCGGCAGCCGCCGCTAGGTCCTAGCTCTTCAACGTACGACGGCTTCATCAGCACGACGGCGGGTCCCGGGTTTCCGGGGTCCGCCGTTTTGCTGTGTCCGGTCGGGGGCTGCTTTGTTGCTCCGCTGGCCGGGGCTATTGAGCAGACGATGGGGTTTCTGCGGACGGCCCGCACTTTGCGCGGGGCTCCCGGATCTATTGAACGGGCTTATCCGCGGGGTTCCTGCAACTAGTGAGCAGATAACGGGCTTATGGAGCGGTCATAACCCCATTAACTGCTCAGTAGATGAGTTGTGTAGGCTGCCGCTCCGCAGTGCCAGCACAGCATCCCACAGGGTGGGGCTGCTGTTGCCTCGTGGGACCCTATCTGGCACAACAGCACCACCGGGTGGGATCCTCTGTCCGCTGCCGGCCCCGGGCCGGGCGTTCCCGCATCTGTTGAGCAGATAACGGGCTTAGCGGCGGCGTTCCCGCATCTGTTGAGCAGATAACGGGCTTATGGAGCGGCCATAACCCCATTAACTGCTCAGTGGATGAGTTGTGCGGACTGGAACATCCGCAGTTCTTGTGGGGCCCCATCCGCCACAACAGCACCACCGGGTGGGATCCCTCTGTCCGCTGCCGGCACAGCGTCCCACAGGGTGGGGTTGCTGTTGCCTCGTGGGACCCTATCTGGCACAACAGCACCACCGGGTGGGATCCTCTGTCCGCTGCCGGCACAGCGTCCCACAGGGTGGGGCGGCTGTTGCCTCGTGGGACCCCATCAGCCACAACGGCACCACGTGGTGGGATCCTCTGTCCGATGCCGGCCCGACTGGAGCCCGGCACCCCGGTCGAAGCCCGACGGCGGCCCAAGCCCACGGTCCCGACATTCATAGTGCAGTAGACGCAGCCTGACCCCTCAACAGGCAGCATCTGCTGCACTATGAATCCGAAGCCCGGCTCCGCAGCGGGACCAAAAACCCCGCCGGTCCGATGCAGGTGCTAGGTTGGGGCAACTGTCCACGAAGTCCCGGGGGAACCATGAAAAAAACCGCAGCCATTCCGGCCTTGGCCCTGCTGTTCGTCACCGGCTGCGGCGCGGAAGCAGCGGAGCCCGGACCTGCCTCCGCCGGTGCCTCCGCCCCTGCTTCCGCCGCGGCAGCTGCCGGGTCAACCGCCGAGACGGTGGCACTGGACTCGGCAGAGGGAACGTGCCGCAAGCTCCTAGGGACCGAGGGTAACGGCCCCCTCTATCGGGCCATCTACTTCGTGAAAGACAACGGTTCAACGTTCGGCTTCGAGGGCTCCGACGGTACGGGTGCAAACGCGCTCAACACGGAAGTCCGCGGTATAGCCGACAGCGCCCCGGAGGGGATGGACGTCCTGCTAAAGGAGTTGTCGGCCCCGATTGAAAGCGTCATACCGGTGGCCGGGGACTCCGGTTCCGCCTGGCACTTCGATATCTACGCCTGGAGAAACGCTGTATCGGAGATCCTCGCCCAGTGCGCGCCCTACGAGGTCACGGCCAGCGACGCCGGCGCGTCACCCGATGCGTCTGCCCCGTCCAAAGCGGCCGAGGCCAGCGCCGCGTTCCCGGGCTACCCACTGATCGTGAACGCCGCCTCTGTGGACTATCGGGTGGCCGGCTGGTTCGACAGCAAGCTCGTTGACGGGCTGGTGGTTGCACTGGCGCCGGGACTCTACGCGCCATACGACCCCAACGTTCCTGACCTGTTGTCTTACTACGTTCCGGGCGGCGTGGCCGGGGACCGCGCCATGAAGGCAACCCTCTTTCCCGACGCCGGGGGTGCCGCCAGCTGGTCCGGCGTGAAGCCGGGACCTGAGGAACCGCAATAGGGCGGTAATGCGGTGGGCACATCGGCGGTCGCTGGCATACGCGGGCTTGAACCCTCCGGTTTGGGTCAAATAGACCGGGTTGGGAAAACCCTGCCACAGCGCAGCGGAGGGATGTCCCAAACCGGCAGGAGACCCCACAACTGGCAGAAGAATCCCAAACCGGCAGGGAGAATCCCCACCCAACCCGCACGCCCCTACGCGGAGGACAGCAGCCGGGCCGTCCGCTCCAGGACCTCCCGGCACGCGAGGATGGCTGGACGCTGGCTCCCCGCTTCCCGGACCGATGTGAAGATGGTCCGCCGCGGCCGGCCCGGCAGATCCAGCAGCCGGACCGTCGGTGTGCGGCCCGTCCACACCAGCTCCGGCATGAGGCCGACGGCGTTGCCGGACTCGATCAGCCGGATCTGCGCCTGCAGGTCGGCCGTTTCATAGCGGACGTCCGGCTCGAACCCGGCCTGCCGGCACGCCTGCTCCGCCCAATGCCGGGAGGCCGCGCCGCGGGGTTCCATCACCCAGGCTCGGGAGGCGGTGTCCGCGATGGAACGGATGTCCCCGCCGCCCAGGGACTCGGCGGGCACCGCCAGATGGATGGCATCCGTGGTGAGCTGCACGCGGTCCAGGCCGGGATGCCGGGGTGCGGCATGCCCGGGGTACTGTTCGGCGATCACCAGGTCGAAATCCCGGGCCCAGGTTTCATACAGTGCGGTTTCGGGTTCGCGCTGGGTCATTTCGATCCGCACCTCGGGATAGTCCCGCCCCAGGATGGTGAGGGCATCGGGCATCAGGGCCAGTGCCGCTGACTGGAAGACGGCCACCCGGACCGTTCCCGTCACGGTGGTCAGGGACTCGGCCAGATCCGCTTCCGCCCGCTCCATGGCGTCGAGGATCCCGGCGGCGTGGTCCACCAGGATTTCGGCCTGCGGTGTGAGGGTGACCCGGCGTCCGGTCTTGCGCAGCAGGGGCACCCCTACCTCGTTCTCCAGCAGTGCCAACTGCTGCGACACCGAGGACGGACTGAAGTTCAGGGCCGCGGCAACGGATGCCAGCGTGCCCCGGACCTTGAGTTCGCGCAGCAGCCGCAGCCGGCGGATATCGAGCACGCGGGCACCTTTCTAATTAGTAAGCAGAACCAAACTGTATCGGTCGGAAAAGATCGCTTTATCTAATTGAACAACAGGCGGATACTGAGTCAGTACCTCCGGGGGGATAACTGCCTGTTAGATGAAAAGAGCACCAACTCATGACCGATATCTTTGAGGACCGCGCCACCGCCGACGCCGCCCCCAGCGCCGAGCTGGCAGAGCAGTCCGTAGCCCTCGTCCGCCGCTGGCTGACCGAGGCCTCGGCCGTCCCCGTGGACGCCTCTGCCGCGCAGCTGGCCGGCGTCCTGAAGGACCCGGACGGCCTGGGTTTCACCGTGGGCTTCGTGGACGGCGTCGTGCGCCCCGAAGATATCCGCGTGGCAGCCCGCAACCTCGCCGCCCTGGCTCCCCGCGTTCCCGGCTTCCTGCCCTGGTACATGCGCGCGGCTGTGCGCGCCGGCGGCATCCTCGGTCCCGTGGTCCCGCAGATTGTCATTCCCGCCGCCCGCAAGGTGCTGCGCGAAATGGTCGGGCACCTGATTGTCGACGCCACGGACGCGAAGCTGGGCAAGGCCATTGCCGGCATCCGCAAGGACAACACCCGGCTGAACATGAACCTCCTGGGCGAGGCCGTCCTCGGCCAGCATGAGGCAGCCCGCCGGCTGGAAGGCACCCATGCCCTCCTGGCCCGCGACGACGTCGACTACGTCTCCATCAAGGTGTCCTCCACCGTGGCCCCGCACTCCCCGTGGGCTTTCAACGAGGCCGTGCAGCACGTCATTGAATCCCTGACCCCGCTCTTCCGCCGCGCCGCGCAGTCCCCGGTGAAGAAGTTCATCAACCTGGACATGGAGGAGTACAAGGACCTGGAGATGACCATGGCGGTCTTCACCGGAATCCTCTCGCAGCCCGAGTTCAAGGACCTGGAAGCCGGCATCGTGCTCCAGGCCTACCTCCCGGATGCCCTCTCGGCCATGATGCGCCTGCAGGAATTCGCTGCCGAGCGCCGTGCCGACGGCGGTGCCGCCATCAAGGTCCGCGTGGTCAAGGGCGCCAACCTGCCCATGGAACAGGTGGAAGCCTCCCTGCACGGCTGGCCGCTGGCCACCTGGCACACCAAGGCGGACAGCGACACCAACTACAAGCGCGTTATCAACTACGCCCTGCACCCGGACCGCATCAAGAACGTGCGGATCGGCGTCGCCGGACACAACCTGTTCGACGTCGCGTTCGCCTGGCTGCTGGCCGGGGAACGCGGCGTGCGGGACGGCATCGAGTTCGAAATGCTGCTCGGCATGGCCGCCGGCCAGGCCGAGGTGGTGCGCCGCGACGTCGGCAGCCTCCTGCTCTACACCCCGGTAGTGCACCCGGCGGAATTCGACGTCGCCATCGCATACCTGATCCGCCGGCTGGAGGAAGGCGCCAGCTCGGAGAACTTCATGTCCGCCGTGTTTGAACTGGCCGACAACGAGGCATTGTTCGAACGCGAGAAGCTGCGCTTCCTGGCCTCGCTGGAGAATCTGGACACCGCTGTTCCCGCCCCGCACCGCGTGCAGGACCGCAGTCTCCCCGCAGCGGCTGCCGCCACGGACAGCTTCGACAACACCCCGGACAGCGACCCGTCGCTGCCCGCCAACCAGGCTTGGGGCCGGGGCATCCTCGCCCGCGTCCCCGGATCCGACCTGGGCAAGGCCGCCGTGGCCGCCGCCGCCGTCGGCACCGAGGCGGAGCTCGACGCCGTCATCAACACCGCCGTCACCAAGGGCAAGGCATGGGGTGCACTCAGCGGTGCCGAACGCGCCGAGGTCCTGCACCGCGCAGGTGAAGTCCTCGAGGCACGCCGCGCCGACCTGATGGAGGTCATGGCCGCCGAAACCGGCAAGACCCTGGACCAGTCGGACCCCGAGGTTTCGGAAGCCATCGACTTCGCGCATTATTACGCCGAGCTCGCCCGCGAACTCGACAACGTGGAGGGCGCCCGCTTCGTCCCGTCCCGCCTGACCGTGGTCACCCCGCCGTGGAACTTCCCGGTAGCCATCCCCGCCGGCTCGACCCTCGCCGCCCTGGCCGCCGGGTCCGCCGTCGTCATCAAGCCCGCCCGCCAGTCCGCCCGCTGCGGTGCGGTCATGGTGGAAGCGCTCTGGGAGGCCGGCGTTCCGCGCGACGTCCTGCAGTTCGTCCAGCTGGGTGAAAAGGAACTCGGCCGCCAGCTGATTTCCAACCCGGCCGTGGACCGCGTGATCCTGACCGGCGGCTACGAAACCGCCGAGCTGTTCCGCTCCTTCCGTCACGACCTGCCGCTGCTGGCGGAAACGTCGGGCAAGAACACCGTGATCGTCACCCCGAGCGCGGACTTCGACCTCGCCGCCCGCGACGTCGCCGCGTCCGCCTTCGGGCACGCCGGGCAGAAATGCTCCGCGGCCTCCCTGGTGATCCTGGTCGGTTCCGTGGCCAAGTCCCCGCGCTTCCGGAACCAGCTCGTGGACGCCGTCCAGTCATTGAAGGTCGGCTACCCCGAAGACCCCACCACGCAGATGGGCCCGGTCATCGAGCCCGCCGCCGGCAAGCTGCTTCGAGGCCTCACCGAGCTGGGTGAAGGCGAGGCCTGGCTGCTGCAGCCCGAACAGCTCGACGAGAGCGGCCGGCTGTGGAGCCCGGGCATCCGCACCGGCGTCCGCCGCGGCTCGGAGTACCACCTCACCGAGTACTTCGGCCCGATCCTCGGCGTCATGACCGCCGAGACGCTCGAAGAGGCCATCGATATGGCGAATGACATCGACTACGGCCTCACCGCCGGGCTGCATTCCCTCGAGCCGGCGGAAATGGACGTCTGGCTGAACCGCATCCAGGCAGGCAACCTGTACGTGAACCGCGGCATCACCGGCGCCATCGTCCGCCGCCAGCCCTTCGGCGGCTGGAAGAAGTCCGCCGTGGGTGCGGGCACCAAGGCCGGCGGCCCGAACTACCTGATCGGCCTGGGCAACTGGGAAGCAGTGAACGGGACCTCCGAGGCACCCGCCGAGCTGCCCGCCGCGGCGCCGGCTGCACGCCTGATCGCCGCCGCCGAATCCGCAGGCTCGGCCTTCACCGCCGACGACGCCGCCTTCCTCCGCCGCGCCGCGAACAGCGACGCGCGGGCCTGGAACGGCGAATTCGGCACCGCCAAGGACGTGTCCGCCCTGTCCGCCGAGCGCAACGTCTTCCGGTACGTACCCGTTCCGGTGACTGTCCGCCTCGCCGAAGGCCAGCCCGCAGCCCTGCTGGTCCGGGTCCTGGCCGCAGCGCTGACTGCCGGATCGGCAGTCAGCGTGTCCACCGCCGTCGACCTCCCGGCCGGTCTGCGGGCTGTGCTGACCGAACTCGGACTTCAGTTCCGGGTTCAGGACGATGCCGCGTGGCTGGCTTCCGCTGCCTCGCTGACGTCCGGACGGGTCCGGCTGATCGGCGGCTCCGTGCAGGCGCTGGCCGAAGCCACCGGCGGCACTCCGGACATTGCCGTCTACGCCCAGCCCGTCACCGAATCCGGCCGCCTGGAGCTGCTGCCGTTCCTGCATGAGCAGGCCGTCAGCATCACCGCGCACCGCTTCGGAACGCCGAACTTCCTCTCAGACGCCCTGATCTAGGCGTTCACCGGAGGTTCGGAATCCGACGCCGAGCGGGAAGCACGCAGTACGAAACGCTGCAGCTTCCCGCTCGGCGTTTTGGGTAGCTCGTCCACAAAGTGCACGGCCCGCGGATAGGCGTGGGCGGCGTACTGGGTTTTCACCAGCTGCTGCAGTTCCGCCGCCAGCTCGGGGGAGCCGGAGCCGGACCGGAGCACCACGTACGCTTCAAGCCGTTCCCCGCGCAGCTCGTCCGGCACGCCGATCACGGCGCTCTCGGCCACCTCCGGGTGCGTGGCCAGCACGGATTCGACCTCAAACGGGCCGATCCGGTAGCCGGCCATGATGATCACATCGTCATCCCGGGCGGAGAAATAGGTGTAACCGTCGGCATCCCGCGAACCGGTGTCGCCGGTGTAGTACCAGCGGCCGTCGCTGCTGTAGCGTTCGGCGGTTTTCTCCGGATTGTCCGTGTAACCGCTAAACCACATCAGCGGGCTGGCCGGAACATCAATGGCCACCCGTCCCTTCTCGGCCGTTGCGGCCGGGGAATCTTCTTCCAGCGACAGCACTTCGGTGCGGTAGCCGGGCAGGGCATGGCCCATCGAGCCGGGCCGGATCTCCCGGGACACGGACGCTTCCCAGCCGTTCACAATGCACATCCCCATTTCCGTCTGCCCGTAGTGGTCCCGCACAGCGGTGCCCAGGCAGCGGGTGGCCCAGTTGATGGTTTCCGCGTCGAGGGGCTCGCCAGCGCTGGAGGCGCGCTGCAGCGCCAGGGGGCCGACGCCGTCGGGTGCCTCGGCCCGGAGCGAGCGGAAGATGGTGGGCGCGGCCGCAAAGTTCGTGACGCCGAACCGCTCCAGCACCTGCCAGCACAGCTTCGCGCTGAAGCCGCCACGCAGCAGCAGGTTCCGGCGGCCCGCGGCCATCGGCGCCAGGATCCCGTAGTAGAGGCCGTAGGCCCAGCCCGGATCAGCGGCGTTCCAGAACACGTCCTCCTGCTGCACGTCCAGTCCGTAGTGGAAGTAGGCGGAGAACGCTTCGAGGGCCCGCACCGGTACGGGAACGCCCTTCGGTGCGCCGGTGGTGCCCGACGTGAAGATCTCCACGAGCAGGTCCTCCGGGTCCAGGACTGCCGCCGGTATGCCGGGCTGCTCGGCGGAGAGCAGCTGTGTCCAGTCCAGGGCGTCCGCCGCACCGTCGGCGTCCGGGGTATCGGCGCCGGCACCGTCCGTTCCGACGGCCAGGACCGTGAGGCCCAGCTCCGGGACCAGGGGCGCCACTTTGGCCAGCTGGTTTCCGTCGGCGACCACCAGCCGGGCACCGCTGGAGGACAGGCGTACGGAAATGGCCGGCGTGGCAAACGCCGTGAACAACGGCACGTGGACCGCGCCCAGACGCCACAGGCCCAGCAGCACCGTCACCAGATCACCGCTCTTGCCCATCAGGGTTGCCACCCGGTCCCCGGGGCGTACCCCCAGCCGGGCGAAGGCCGCCGCGGCCCGCTCCGAACCCTCCCGCAGCTCCCCGTAGGTCAGGTCCGTGGCCGAGAGGTCCTGCTCAATGACGGTAAAAGCAACCGAGTCTGCGGGATGCCGGTCGCACAGCAGTGCGGCAGGCGCTACCGGTTCCTGGACAGTGAGGGCGTTGAACATCTTATGCGGCTCCGTTCCATCAAGTGTGCCGTGGATCACTCCCGGCCGTAGTCTCCATGCTAGGCCCGCTCGGGCGGGGACAGGACATTGCCTCCTCGCCGGGCGCGGTCCATGATGGGGACCGAAAGCCGTCGGGGACGGATCGGGACGGTCGGGCCGTGACCGGCAGGGCAACCGGGAGGCGGGACCATGGAGCAACTGCTCATCGGGAAGAACGCGGTGGTCTACGGCGGCGGAGGAGGCATCGGCGGCGCCGTGGCGCAGGCCTTCGCCCGGGAAGGCGCGCGGGTTTTCCTTGCCGGACGCACGCCGGAGCCGCTCGAGGCCGTGGCGGAGCGGATCCGGCATGCCGGGGGTACGGCGGACATCGCGCTGCTGGATGCCACCAACGAGCGGGCGGTTAACGAACATGCCGACGACGTCGCGGCCGCCGCCGGGAGCCTGGACATCTCAATGAACGTGATCCAGCACGGGGACGTGCAGGGGACCCCTATGGCCGAAATGTCCGTCGCCGATTATCTGCGTCCCGTTTCCACGGCCGTTCAGACCTTTTTCCTGACCTCGCAGGCGGCCGCCCGGCATATGATGCGCCAGCACTCCGGCGTGATCCTGGCGTTCGGCGGCTCGGGTGACCCGGTGCCCGGTCTGTACCTGGGCGGGCTGCAGACGGCGTTTGAAGCGATGGAGTCCATGCGCCGCCAGCTTTCCAGCGAACTGGGAACCCACGGGATCCGGGTGGTGACCCTGCGCAGCGGCGGTGTCCCGGAGACTCTGCCGGAAAACATGGAAGGCGCCGGCGAGATCGCCGACGCCATGATTCGCTCCACCATGCTGGGCCGCGCCGCCACGCTGGAGGATGTGGGCTATGCAGCAGCCTTCGCTGCTTCGGACCGGGCTGCCAGCATGACCGCCGCAACGCTGAACATCAGTGCCGGTGCCCTGATCGACTGACCAGGTTCCGCGGCATGACCGCCGCTACAGCTTCCAGAGGGTGAAATCGTCCATGCTGGCCGCAGTCCGCTGGCCGGTGGATTCATCGCGGATCCAGACGGTGGACAGACCGGGGGCCGTGTCCTGGACCTCGCCGTGGAAATAGATTGTGCCGCCGCTGCGCGCTTCAACAATGTCTCCGCGGCGGAGGGAACGGATGCTGCGCACGCGCTTTGCACGTGCTTTCGTGGAGGGGGAGTGGGCACTGGCTACCGGCAAAAGGCATCTCCTGAATTAGTTGATACTTACACTAACCAGCGCATAGCCCTTAAATATTCCCGTTCGCGTATGGACCCCTGACCGGCGGGCAGTGCGCCGGGTAGGATTCGGCCATGGATATCGTCGATTTCCTGGTCACGCGTTTCCAGGAAGACATCTCCGAGGCCCGCAAACTACTCGCATCCTCCGACGTTTCGCTCTCCGACCGCTGGTACGAGGAGCGGCTGTTGAAGGAATGCGAAACGAAGCTCATGCTCATCGAGATCATCGGGGGCGCCCGCCGCCATGCCCTCTCGCGCATGATTGTGGACCCGGACGACGATCCCCAATTCCGTGAGGAGCTGGAGTGGACCCGGCTGGCGCTCTCCGCCCTCGCGGCCGTGCACGAGGACCATCCGGACTTCCAGGACAACTGGCGCCTGACGCAGGAACGGCCCTAACGGTCCGTTCGCTGCCAGCGATGCCGAGGGTGCGGCACCGGCCTGCGGGCCATAGATTGGTTGCATGAGTGAAAAGCCAAAAGCCCCGTCCGCCCAACCTGTTCCGGACGCCGCCGGCCTCCTCCGCCAGCTTGCCGACTTTCACAAGGTAGCCACCACGTTCACCGGCTGGGACGGTTCCGAGCAGCAGGTATCCGACGCCACGCTGCGCAGCGTCCTTTCCGCGCTGGGCCTGGCCGTCGAATCGGAACAGGACCTGGAACGGTCCCTCGCGGAGTCAAAGGCGGCCGCCTGGAAGCGCCCGCTGCCGCCGACCGCCGTCGTACGCCAGGGCAAGCCCGGCAGCGTGCCCGTCCACCTGCCGCCCGGCAGCACTGCGATACTGACCCTGCGGCTGGAAGACGGCTCAGAGCAGGAACTCGCGTGGCCGGAGCAGCCCGAGGAGGAACGGGACATCGACGGCTCGGCCGTGGCACGTACCCTGGTTCCCCTGCCCGAGGGGTTGGAGCTGGGCTGGCACCGGTTGGAAGTGGCAAGCGGCGACATCTCCGGCAGTGCCGTGCTGGTGGTCACCCCGGACCGGCTCGACACCGCGGATAAGCTGGAAACCGATCGCGCCTGGGGCGTGCAGGCCCAGCTCTACTCGGTCCGTTCTTCCCGGTCCTGGGGGATCGGCGACCTGACCGATCTGGCGGATCTCGCCGCCGTCGCCGGCACGGATTACGACGCCGGGTTTGTCCTGATCAATCCGCTGCACGCAGCGGAGCCGGTGCCGCCCATTGAACCCTCCCCGTACCTGCCCACCACGCGGCGGTTCTTCAACCCGCTGTACATCCGGGTGGAAGCAGTGCCGGAATACGCCTACCTGACCGACGGCCAGCGGCAGGCCGCCGAAGAGGCAGCCCGATCCCTGTACCCGGCCAACACCTCCGCGGCGGAACTGGACCGCAACGCCAGCTATGCGGCCAAGCTCCGCGTGCTGCAGGACGTGTACCAAGTGGAACGCAGCCCGAGCCGGCAGAAACAGTTCGACGCCTTCAAGGCCGACGCCGGGCAGGGCCTGGAGAACTTCGCCCGCTGGTGCGCCCTGGCCGAGGAACTGGCCCCCGACGCACCGGAATGGGCCGAGGCCACGGGCCCGGACAGCGATTACGTGCTCCGTCAGCTGCCCAAGCTGCAGGAACGCATCGACTTCTTCAAGTGGCTGCAGTGGATCTGCGACGAACAGCTGGAGGGCGTGCAGCTGGCCGCGAAGAAGGCGGGCATGGGGATCGGCGTGATCCACGACCTCGCCGTGGGTGTGCACCCCAGCGGCGCCGATGCGTGGATGCTCCGCGACGTGCTGACCTCCGGCATCTCCGTCGGCGCCCCGCCGGACATGTTCAACCAGCGCGGCCAGGACTGGAGCCAGCCGCCGTGGCACCCCGGACGGCTGGCCGAGTCCGGCTATGCCGCCTACCGGGACATGATCCGCACCATCCTCCGGCACGCCGGCGGCATCCGGGTGGACCACATCCTGGGCCTGTTCCGGCTCTGGTGGATCCCGCAGGACGCCGCTTCACCGGGCGAGGGCGCGTATGTCTACTACGACCACGAGGCGATGATCGGCATCCTCGCGCTGGAAGCGCAGCGGGCCGGCGCCGTCGTTATCGGTGAGGACCTGGGCGTCTTTGAACCGTGGGTCCAGGAATACCTCGGGGAGCGGGGGGTGCTGGGCACCTCCATCCTGTGGTTCGAGCAGACCGAGGACGGCCCGCGCGATCCGGAGGAATACCGGGTGGGCGCCCTGACCAGCGTCAACACCCACGACCTCCCGCCGACCGCCGGCTACCTGGCCGGTGAACATGTGAACCTGCGCGAGTCCCTCGGCCTGCTCAACCGTCCGGTGGAGGAAGAGCGGAAGGCGGACAGCGAAGCACAGGAAGCTGTCCTGGAGGCGCTCCGGCAGCGCGGGCTGCTGCCCGAATCCGCCTCAGACCAGATGGCCGGCCAGATGCACGGCGAGGAAGTGCAGCAGACGGTGGAGGCGCTGCACGAGTTCATCCTGCAGACGCCGTCGGTGCTTCTCGGCGTGGCCCTGGCCGACCTGGTGGGCGAGAAAAAGACCCAGAACCAGCCGGGGACAGCCGATGAGTATCCGAACTGGCGGATTCCCCTCTGCGGTCCCGACGGCGAGGCGGTGCTGCTGGACGACCTGGAGCAGAACGAAAGGTTCCGCTCCCTGGCCGCCCTGATGCAAAAGGGAATCTAGGGTTACACCCGTCCTCGCCTTCGGGCGTTGCGGCGGTCAAGATCAAGTGCCGGTGCGGCGGTCTGCTATTGCGGACCGCCGCGCCGTTTTTTGTGCGCTTGCTGAGGCCCTGGCGGTATGCGGGAAACAATACTGTTGACATTCTCAACGATCCGGGGTGACATGGAGCCATCCGCCGTCGCGGGTTCCGGGATTCCCCGTCCGGGTAACGGCCAGGGCACCACTCTTACCACCACAATGAAGAGGTAGGTCATGAGGAACACGATCACCAGGAAACTGTCCACGGCTGCGGCAGGCGGAGTTCTGCTGGCACTGGCACTGACCGGCTGCTCCGGCGGTTCGACCGCCGGATCCGACGCCGAGTCGTCGCCGTCGGGCAGCGAAAGTTCCGGCAGCGGTGAACTCCAGCAGGTAGTGGTGGGGGTGTTGTCCATCGCACCGTCCTCGGCCATGCAGTACGGCATCGATGAAGGCATTTTCGAGAAGCACGGGCTGGAGATCGAGCTCCAGCGCGGCACCGGCGGGGCAGCCATGCTGCCGGCGGTCTCCACCGGCGACATCCATTTTGCCGTGGGTAACCCGCTGTCGGTCATGGTGGCCAAGGACAAGGGCCTGGATATGAAGATCGTGTCCGGGTACTCCAATTCCCTCGCCGAAGGCGACGACATCAACGGTGTGGTGGCGCGTGCGGACTCCGGGATCACGTCCTTCGCCGATCTGGAAGGCAAAACCACCACCGTCAACGCGGTCAATACCCAGGGCGATCTGACCATCATGGAAAGCGCCGCCCTGGCCGGCGCCGATCCGGAGCAGCTCAACTTCAACGAGCTGCCGTTCCAGGACATGGAAGCCGCGCTCGAGCGAGGCAATACGGACGCGGTCTGGCTGCCCGAGCCTTTCCTGAGCCGCGCCCTGGCCAATCCCGACTACGTCCTGGTGGGCTATCCGAACCAGGAAGCGGTCGCCGGGATGCCTACGATGGTCACGTTTACCTCCGGCCGGTATGCGGACGAAAACGAGGAAACCGTGGCGGCGTTCAAGGAGGCCGTCACCGAAACGCTCACCCAAGCGCAGGCCAACGTCGACGACGTCCGCGCCACCCTTCCGACGTTTATGGGGATGGACGCGGCGGTCGCCGAGAACCTGAAGATGGAGGAGTTCGACGGCGAACTTCGAAGCGACGAGCTGGATGACCTGGGCGCACTCATGCTGAAGTACGAGTTCGTGGCAAAGGAACCGGACGTCGATGCCATGACGGTGCAGTAGCGCCATGGAGAACCAGGGGCTGGGATCGTGGATACACCGCCGGCGCCTGAAGTCCGCCGGCCGGACGGCGCTGGTCTTCCAGGGTCGGGGCATCAGCTACACGGAGCTGGACGAGCGGATCAACCGGCTGGCACAGGCATTGCGGGCAGCCGGTGTGGACCACGGCTCCCGGGTGGCTTTCCTCGGGGATAACCATCCCGCATTCCTGGAGACGTTTTTCGCCGCCGGAACGCTGGGCGCCGTCTTTGTTCCGTTGAACACCCGCCTGGCGCCGCCCGAGATTCAGTTTGCGCTGCAGGATTCGGGCAGTTCGGTGCTGGTGTACACCGGTGCGCTCGCGCGGCTGGCGCAGCTGGGGTCAGCCGGCACCTCGGTGACGGTGCGGCTGGAGGTGGCCGACGGCGCGGCGTCGGCCGACGGCGGCGCGCAGGCCGGCGGCGCGGCGTCGGCCGACGGTCCGGCAGCGGCCGAGGAGGGCGGATCGGGCGGATCGGGCGGAGAAAATGTGTCCGACTTCGACGCCGTGATCGCCGCGGCATCCCCGGACCGGCTGGACCTGCCGGTCGGGGGAGACGACGGCGCGATGATCCTCTACACCTCCGGCACCACCGGCCGGCCCAAAGGCGCCCTGCTGTCCCACGCCAACCTGGCCTGGAACTGCTACAACGTGCTGGTGGACTATGACGTGTCCGGGACGGAGGTCGCACTGATGATCTCCCCGATGTTCCATGTCGCTTCCCTGGACATGGGCGTCCTGCCGGTGCTCCTCAAGGGCGGGACGGTGGTGCTGGAAACCAGGTTCGAACCGGGACGCACGCTTGCCGCGATTGAACAGTATGCAGCCACCTACATCAGCGGCGTGCCCACCACGTACCAGATGCTGTGTGAACATCCGGACTGGGACAAGCGGGACATCAGCTCGTTGACCACCATCACCTGCGGCGGATCCGCGGTGCCCCTGCGGGTCCTGGAAGCCTATGAAGCCCGCGGCCTGTCCTTCTCCAACGGCTACGGAATGACCGAAACGGCCCCGGGAGCCACGGCGCTTCCGGCCGCCCGGTCCAGGGAAAAGGCCGGTTCCGCCGGATTGCCGCACTTCTTTACGGACGTTCGGATCACGGGTCCGGACGGCGGGGTGCTCCCGGCGGGTGAGGTGGGGGAGATCCAGATTTCCGGCCCCAACGTCGTCCGCTCCTATTGGAACCGGCCCGACGCCACTGCGGAAGCCTATGCGGAGGACGCTTGGTTCCGGTCGGGGGACATGGGCTATTTCGACGACGACGGGTACCTGTTCATATCCGACCGGCTCAAGGACATGATCATCTCCGGCGGGGAAAACATTTATCCGGCCGAGGTCGAGCAGATTATTGCGGAACTGGAGGCCGTGGCAGCCGTTGCCGTGATCGGGGTGCCGGACAGCAGATGGGGTGAAGTTCCCCGCGCGGTCATCAGCCTGCGGGAGGGATACACGCTGACGGCCGAAGAAGTGCAGGAACACCTCTTCGGCCGCCTGGCCCGGTACAAGGTGCCGCGCAGCGTGACGATGGTGGAGGACTTTCCCCGGACGGCGAGCGGAAAGATCCGCAAGGCCGAGCTGCGCCGGCAATACCCGGACTGACTGCAGCACAAATGAAACAGGCGGGGAGCCGATGCTCCCCGCCTGCCGCTGTGATTCTCCCGCCGGGGCTACTGCTCCAGCTTCATGGCCTTGCGCAGCGTCAGCGAGCCTCCGCTCTGCAGCACGGCCCGCCGGTAGATCTTCGCGGCAAAGCCCAGCAGGGCGTAGGCAGCGGCTAGCGCGATGGCCAGCGAAGCGAAGGTCTGCCAGAGCGGCACCTCCGAGCTGAGCATCCGGATAGGCATGGCCACTGAGGAAATCACCGGCACAAACGAGGCGATGACCAGCAGCTGCCCCTTGGCGAACATGCCGGCAAACAGGGCGGCGAAGATGACCGCCATCACCGGGGTGGAGCTGCTGTTCAGGTCCTCTGAACGGCTGGCCATGGAGCCGAGCATCGCCCAGCCGGCGGCCAGGATCAGGAACCCGATCAGGAAGAAGACCAGGAACCAGCCCGAGATCGGAATGATGGAGCCCACCATGTCCGCGGTACCGGTGAGGTTCAGCGCCAGGAGAGCCGCCCCGCCGTAGAGTGCCAGCTGCACCACGGCCAGGACGGTGTTGCCGATCACCTTGCCGTAGAGGAGCTGGCGGATGGGGATGGCGGTGGCGAGGATTTCCACCACCCGGTTCTGCTTTTCCTCCAGCACGGAGGTTGCGATCGCCAGGCCGAAGATGATCGTGGCCATGTAGAAGAGGAAGCTGAACGCGAAGCCGACGGCGGCCGCGATTCCGGCCTGCTCGGCGTCGCCTTCCAGCAGCGCTTCTTCGAGCTCGCTGCCGGCGGTCAGCTCCGCTGCGGTGGTGCCGGCCGCAGCGGCGTTGGCACTGATGACGTAGCTGGTCAGGGCCTCGGAGACAGGTCCGCGGATCCCGGAACCGATTTCGTCCTTCCCGGTCAGGGTCCAGCTGCCGTCATCGTCCTGAATCAGGGCCGCGTCGGCTTCTTCATCGCGGACCAGCTGCAGGGCGGCTTCGGGGGAGTCTGCCGTTACGGCTTCGAAGGTGGTGTTCCCGTCTCCCTCCTGGCCGGCGGCATCGGCGGCGGTGATGATCTCCGTGGCAGCGGTATCTGCCACAGCCACGGTATGGTCCGAGCCGCGGGATGACATATAGGCGTTGAACAGGATCGTGCCCACGATGAGGACCAGGGTCGCGACTGTGGACAGCAGGTAGGTGCGGTCACGCATCTTGACCATGACTTCGCGCAGCGTCACGATTGCCCAGGCCGGCGTGGTATCCGGGGCCTCGGGTGCCTGTCCGGGTTTGGCTACGGGAGTGCGGGTTTCGGTGCTCATGCTGTCACCTCACGGTAGATGTCGCTCAGGGACGGGCGGATGGGGGCGAATTCCTGCACCGTGCCGCGGGAGAGGGCGGCGGCCAGGGTGCGCTGGGCGTGCGCGTCGTCGTCGAACTCCACGAGTGCGGAGGGACCGGCGACGTCGATGACGGTGAGTCCGGTTTCCTCGCGCAGCCAGCCGGCGTCGGGGGAGACCATGATGCGGTGGCGGCGGGGTGCCGTGGCACGAAGTTCGTCGCCGCTGCCGGCAGCCATGAGGCGCCCGCCCTGCAGGACCACCAGGTTGTCGCAGAGCCGGTCCACCAGGTCCAGCTGGTGGCTGGAGAACAGTACCGGGACACCGGCGGCGGTCCGTTCGCGCAGCAGCTCCACCATGGAGTCGACGGCGATCGGGTCCAGGCCGGAGAACGGCTCGTCCAGGATCAGGGCGGTGGGACGGTGCAGCAGTGAGGCGGCGATCTGCACGCGCTGCTGGTTGCCCAGGGAGAGCGATTCGAGCTTGTCCTTGCTCCGGTCGGCCAGATTAAACCGGTCCAGCAGTTCCATTGCCTCGCGCCGGGCCGAGGACTGGCTCATCCGGTGCAGCTGGCCGAGGTAGACCAGCTGGTCGATGATGGGCTGCTTGGGGTAGAGGCCGCGCTCTTCGGGCATGTATCCGAACTGTGCGCGCTGCGCGGCGGTTACGGGGGCCCCGTCCAGCAGCACATCGCCGGCCGTGGCGGTCAGGACGCCCATGATCATGCGCATGGTGGTGGTTTTACCGGCGCCGTTCGCGCCGACGAAGCCGGTCATGCGGCCGGACGGAATGTCGAACGTGACGTCGTCGACGGCGGTTTTGTCCCCGAAGCGTCGGGTGAGATTGCGGACCTGCAGCATGTGCTGCTCCTTCCCCGGAAGAAGCCGGGCCTAGTGATGAACTTCTGCTTCGAGCTTAGGCAGAAGAGCAGCACGGCGGATCGGCCGCGGGATGGAACCTTTCCGGGTCAGCCGGCGGCCGGTTTGTCCCCCGGGAGGATGAGGCCGGACTCGTAGGCGAACACCACTGCCTGCACCCGGTCCCGGACCTGGATCTTGCCCAGCAGGTTGGAGACATGGGTCTTGACGGTCGCCTCGGCCACGAACATCCCGGCCGCGATCTCGGCGTTGCTCCGGCCCGCGGCAACGTTCACGAGCACTTCGCGCTCGCGGGAAGTCAGCGAGTCCAGCAGTTTCTGCTGCTGAGCGGACCCCGACGGCGGACGGGTCCCGACGGCGGCGGGGGTGGCGGTTGGGCGGCCGTTTGGGTGGGCAGCCGCGCCGGCAGCCTCTGCGTGCAGCTGCCGGGCAAAGCGTTCGATGACCCGCACCGTCATCTCCGGTGCCAGCAGGGCGTGGCCGCCGGCGACGGCGTGGACCGCTGCCACCAGGTCGTCCGGGTCGGAGTTCTTCAGCAGGAAGCCGCTGGCACCGGCGCTGATGGCATCAAAAAGGTAGTCGTCGCGTTCAAAGGTGGTGAGGATGATGACCTTCGCGGTGCCGGCCCGCACCACCTGCTCGGTGGCCCGGATCCCGTCCAGGACCGGCATCTGCACGTCCATGAGGATGATGTCCACGGGGTGTGCGGCGGCAAAGTCCACGGCTTCGGCGCCGTTGGCGGCCTGGCCCACCACCTCGATTTCGTCCTCCACTGAGAGCATCATGGCAAAGCCCGCCCGCAGCAGGGCCTGGTCATCAGCCAGCAGAACGCGGATCGGTTCCATTACTTACGCTTCTCCCTTTCGAAGGAGTTCTGCCGGCCGCAGTATGCGGCCTTCGGCAACCACGGTAACGGTCAGTGCAGCGGAAACCGGACCCGGACGCGCCAGCCGCCGCCGGAACGCGGTCCGATTTCGGTGGTGCCGCCGTGCAGGTCGGCCCGTTCGCGGATACCGCGGATGCCGAAGCCGGACCCCGCGGTGCTGCCGGTGCGCGGCCTGCCGTTGTCCACGGTCTCCACCTCCACCCAGCTGTTGCCGGTCCCCGTGGTGCCCGTGCGGAGTGCGACGACGGCGGAGCCTGCGGTGGAGTGGCGGCGGACGTTGGCGAGGGACTCCTGGACGGTGCGGTAAATCGAGAGGCCCAGCGGTGCGGGGACCCGGTCCAGCGAGCCGGGCACGTCTTCGGACCGGTGGTAGGACACGGACAGGCCCAGTTGCCCGTGCTCTGCCACCAGTGCCGGGAGGTCCGCGAGGCCGGGCTCGGGGGTTCGCCGCGCACCGCCGTCGGACTCCGATCCCGGTTCCTCGCCCGCGCGGAGTACGCCCAGCAGGGAACGCATCTGTTCCACTGCTTCGCGGGAGGATGCCTCGATGGTCTGCAGGGCGCCCGCGGTGGCCTCGGGTTTCTTCTCCAGCACCCGCCGGGCTGCGCCGGCCTGGACACCGATCACCGCGATGTGGTGCGCGACGACGTCGTGCAGTTCCCGGGCGATGCGCAGCCGCTCATCCAGCACCGCCTGCCGGGCCAGTTCCGTCGCCTGGATTTCCAGCTGGGCGGACTGTTTGACCAGCAGCTCGCGCTGGTGCGCGCTGCGCCAGGCGCTCATGCCGAACATAATGGCTCCGCCGAAGAAAGCGGCGTTGATGGCGAAGTTGTAGAGCGCCAGGGATGCCAGCGGCGGCAGGAAACCGCGGTAGGTGTCATCGCCCTCCATGACCCGTTCCAGCATGCCGTCATAGGCGGAGGAGACGGTGAAGGCAAGGATAATCCACAGTGCCATCACGGCAATGACCACGGTGGTGCCGAGCCAGAGCATCCTGCGGTCCTTCGCCCAGGCCACGGCGGTGTAGAGCGACGCGAAATAGGCAGCCTGGAAGCTCGTCTGCGTGGCAACCATGGGCACCAGCAGTCCCAGGCCCAGGAACGCGGCGCTGCAGACCAGCATCACGGCCACCGGGTAACGGCGGCGCACCGCCAAGGGCAGGATGATCAGGGCCAGCGCCAGATGCTGGAGCCAGATGGGCCGGGTTTCCCCGGCGAGGGCACCGATTCCGCGGCTCACCTCCATAACGAGAGCGGAGACCAGCAACACGACCAGGGTTCCGATGACGTCGTGGCGCTGCTGCGCGACGGTAGGCCCCGGGCGTTCCCAGTCCTCCCCGGTTCGCCAGGGGAGGCGGGCGAGCCAGCCGGGCCGGGTCCGTGCGTGCTGTTCCGACCCGGCGTCGGCCGTGTCGAAGGCCATGGTCTCGATCATGGTGCCCAGTCTAGGAGTTGCACCGCCGGCGCGGGCTCCGCCGCAGGGATGAACGACGTGCGGCGGATCCAGTGGGCAGGTCTCTCGGTGACCTGCGCGGTCGAACCGGTTACGCGGATTCTCTGCATTGGAACCGTACTACCGGCTGCTCATGGGGTGGAGACTGCGCCGGAACCGTCTGCCTTTTCGGCGTTGTGGTCATAGTGCTGGCTGAAGGAACCGTACTCCGGGTCCAGGCTGGAGCGGATCATCTGGTGGTCATCGGGGTTTTCCACGCAGGGCGACGTGATGACCAGCTCCACAAAACGCCTTCCGTCTCGGGCGGCGTGATCGTATCGAGCGGTAAGGGACAGCTCATCCTTGTGGAAGCTGACCTCGTAGACCACCCCGTTTTTGTTCTCCTCGTTCCGCACCTCGTCATCCAGTGCCCAGCCGTCCTCCTGCAAATAGGCCTTTAGCGCGTCCATTGATCCCTGGGCGGACGGGTGATCAGCGTACCTGCCGTCCACCGATGCCATGGTTCGAGTGAGGGTGTTCCAATTGTCATCGTGCGTGAGGTCCAGACAGGATTCCTCTTTCGCGTCGCTGATCCGCAGGGGCGACCCTTCGCCGGCCGCCTCGAGGAGGTTGGGCAGGAGGGGATCCAAGCCGGGCAGCACGGCAGCCGCGGGGCGGGCGGACGGCGAGGCGGATTCCGCGGTGCCCGGCGACAGCGCGGGGGCGCATGCTCCGAGGGCAGCAACCGGCAGCACGATAAGGCACATGAGGAGGGAGCGACGCATTGTCCTCACTTCCCGGAACCTGGAATTGAGTGCATCCGGTCACCCTTGTAAGCCTCCGGGGTTTCCTCCAGCGGATTACTCAACACCACACCCCCTTCAGTGATGACGTAGTTGTCCGGTTCATAAGGTACGAAGGGATAAAGTTCCTGCCCGTAAATCACGCCCCGCATGTTCCTCATCGCCGTAGAGTCCTTACGGAAGTATTCCGTGTGCCCGCCCACCACTTCTCCGCCGTCGTCGTGATTGATGAAACCTGATTCCAGCCGTGTCACGCCCATATCGTTGGGATCAGCGCCCTGGAATATCCCGCCGGCCCACTGAGCCAAGTTGATCGGATCATCCCGGGACTGGATCCAGTATCGGTTTGCGTCCGGGTTGGTCGTGTTTTCGACGCTGCTAACCCCTTCACCCGCTCCCGAAGGTGCCAGATAAATTACGTTGTCGATATCCAGGCCCATCCGTTCCGCCGTGCCCAACATAGCGGCTCCGGCGCTGTAACCGATGCCTGTGGTGGCTGCGTCTGACGGCAGTTCAAGGTCCAGTGCCGCGTCGAAGGCGGCCAGTTTTCGTCCGCCTTCCGTGTTGTAGTAACCCGTGGCGTTGCTGCCTATCTTGTCGGGAAGGTCTGCGCCCTGCCAGTAGAAGGAGAGATCGTCTGCTCCTGCCCCGGCCGTGAGGTCCGCCAGCTTGCCGGTGTAATCCCCCACGCTGGCCAAATCGGCCTCCGTCCCGGGGACCAGCAAGGTGCTGGTCCTGGTGCGGGGCGAGGGGGTCCCGTTCATGGTGACTATGCTCCCATCCGCCTCAATGTTGACCATCACCGTCTGCAGGTCGTTGTTAATGACGTGGTCGAGGCCCTGCTTCTTTTTGGTAAGCGACTCACGGATCTCCTGGCCCCTTTTACTCCCGTCGCCCTCGCCCAGAGCCGCCAGCTGCCGGGTAAGTTCTTCGCGGTAGCCGGCCGCCGTCACCGTGTTTGCACGGGCCCGCTGGGCCATGGGCACACCGTTGAGGTTTCCGAAGACAGCCGGATACAGCAGGAGAAGCCGCTTCTGATCATCCTCCGAGAGCAGTCCCCAGGCCTCGTTGATCTTCCTGATGCCTTCGGCGGCCAGATCGGCGGGCAGATCAGGTGTCCCCCGGGGGCGGTCATACATGGTGTTCATGACCTCCAGCATCGCTGCCTCGGCAGACCCCGGAGGCGGTGGTTCGGGAAGTTTATTGTTCGAGAGAAGCAGGGCTGCTTCGGGATTCACCTTTGCCCACTCGCGCAGTTCCTCTTCGTTCAGATCGATGAGCGAGGCGGCCACGGCCGCGGGATCCAATTCCCCGAAATCGTCCAGGGTGGAGGTCAAGCCGATCCAGTCGGGGGAGGGAAGCACCGGGCCGCCCAGGGCAGCAAGCACCGGCAGGGTATCCCCTGTTCCGCCGGATATCAGAGACAAATCCGAGACGGCGGTTTCCACAGTCTGGGACCAGTTGCGCTGCAGGCTCAGAACCCGTTCGTTGAGCTCCGAGACTTCACGGTTCAGCGCGTCCTGCGCTTCATCATCACCGGGAATATCGGAGGACGCGGTTCTGCTGAGCAGCCCGGTCCGCTCCGTCTTGAGGGTTTCGGCCTCCTGCTGCAGCGGCTTACCGGTTACGGCGAAGTCCTCGAGTACGGCTGCGGCGGAAGAGAGCGCAACCGCCCAGTCAACGGCAGGGTCGCGCAGGTCCGTGAGCGCAGCGTAGACCCGGTCCTGTGTGTGACTTTCCTTGTAGGCCTGCTGCAGCCCATCCCATGCAGCGGAGGCAGCATCAAGTTGACTGATTGCAGAAGAAGCCTTGTCCCGCATGACGGCAGCCGCCTCGCCCAGTTTCTCCCACGGTACGTCGATGTCCGGAATGCTTTCTATGACGGCCATGGCGCTAGTCCAACGGGGTCAGCGGTTGGGGGCGGAAAAGCGGGGGAACATAGCCGGTGTCTACCCGCGTCATGATGCTGTGGGCGTTGTAGTGCATCTCATCGTCTCCGACCAGAAATGCCTGGGTAGCCACGGCAACTGTCTCTGCCTTCCGGAAGACCAGGCTGGATATCCTCTGGCCCACGTCGGCGCGCGGAGTCCAGAACGAGGTAAAGGCTTCCGCCACTTCCGTTGCGGTACCGAACTGGCCAGCGGTGTCATCCCCGCCGGTTTTGGCTGCGTTGACGGCGTCGTGGAGCGCCGTGCCCTCCGTGGCCACAGCCATCAGTATGGCCTGCAACGACGGAACATCTATGTCGTAAGACATTCCCTTCCCCCCCTTTATGTGCGGTCACTATACATAACCTCGGGGTGGTCAATAACGTCCATGGGGAGAAGTACCCATGGACGCGTGGCGGGCAGGCGGTGGGACCGGCGTCCTAAGGCGTTGGTCCCGACTATTACCGCCCGGCTGCGCCGGACTGTCTGCAAGGCTGTGCTGGAGGCGAAGGAGTGATTTACTGCGTAGGTAGCGGCAGCCCGAACGGCGGCCGGCCATCAGCGTAGATGACAGGACTTCAAGCATGTTTGTACAGGAAGCACAGGCGATCCTGCCTGAACTGGTGGCCCTGCGGCGGGAGCTGCACCGGGATCCGGAGACCGGAATCAACCTGCCCCGCACCCAGGAAAAGGTCCTCGCCGCCCTTGAGGGACTGGGCCTGGAAATCACCCTGGGCGTGAAGACCACCTCCGTGGTCGCCGTGCTCCGCGGCGCCGAGCCCGGGCCCACCGTCCTGCTGCGCGGGGATATGGACGCGCTGCCGGTGAGCGAGCTGACCGATCTGGACTATGCCTCCACCAACGGCGCCATGCACGCCTGCGGCCATGACCTGCACGTCGCCGGCCTGGTCGGCGCTGCCCGGCTGCTCAGCGCCCAGCAGCAGGACCTCTCCGGCAACGTGATCTTTATGTTCCAGCCAGGGGAGGAGGGCCACGACGGCGCGAGCCTGATGATTGACGAGGGAGTGCTCGACGCCGCGGGGGAACGTCCCGTAGCCGCCTACGGCATCCACGTCCGGCCCGGCCCGCTGGGAGTCTTCCGCACCAAGCCCGGCACGCTGATGGCCGGCGCGAACGAACTGCGGATCACCGTGAAGGGCTCCGGCGGGCACAGCTCGCAGCCGCAGACGGCCATCGACCCCGTTCCGGCCCTCACCGAAATCGCCACGGCGCTGCAGACCATGGCCACCCGCCGGTTCTCCGCCTTCGACCCGATCGTGCTTACCGTGACCCAGCTTTCCGCAGGGGAAGCGATCAACGTCATCCCGGATACGGCCAGCCTCGGCGCCTCGGTCCGTACCCTCTCGGAGGAATCCCTGGACCGGGTGATCGTGGAATCCAAGGCGCTCGCCGAGGGCATCGCCGCCGCGCACGGCTGCAGCGCGGAGGTGGACTTCACCATCCGCTACCCCGTCACCTGCAACGATCCCGACCGGACCCGGGAAGCCGTCACCGGGCTGCGGCAGATCTTCGGCGAGGACCGGGTGCTGGAATCCCGCGATCCGCTGATGGGATCGGAGGACTTTTCGCTGGTGCTCAACGAGGTCCCCGGCACCTTCATCTTCCTCGGTGCGACGCCGCCGTCGGTCAATCCGGTCACCGCCGCCTGGAACCATTCGCCCCGGGTGGTTTTTGATGACTCGGTGCTGGGGGACCAGGCCGCCGCCCTGGCGCAGCTGGCCTACAACCGGCTCACCTAGGCGGCCGCGGTGCGCCCGGCTCCTGCGGGCGTTCGGGGCAGGGGTGTAGCGTCGGGCACATGTCCGCCCTGAAGAAGGTCCTTGCCCTTGCCGCCCGCCCCGCGCCGCCGACGTCGAAACCACGCCGCTGGGCCGCCGTCGGACTTGGGACGTTCCTGGCCTTCGCCGGCACCTCGCACCTGACCTTTGCCCGGCAGGAATTCCAGGCGCAGGTGCCGGACTGGGTCCCGCTGAACGAGGACGCCGTGGTGCTGTTCTCCGGCGTGGCCGAAATCAGCCTGGGCGCGGCCCTGATCCTGCTGCGGAAGCGGCGGGTGCCGGTGGGCCTGGCTGCGGCTGCGTTCTTCATCGCGATCTTTCCGGGCAACATTTCCCAGTACGTGACGCATACGGACGCATTCGGTCTGGAGTCCGACGGCGCCCGACTGGCCCGGCTGTTCTTCCAGCCGCCACTGGTGCTGTGGGCACTCTGGTCCACCGGTGCGTGGAAGGCGCTGCGGGCGGGGCTGAAGGGCTAGTAGCGCGAGGTTTTTTCCCAAATAACCTTCTGATCAACCTCGACGACTATCCAGGGTTCAAGCGGGCCCTTTTCCTGAAGCCGGATCCGGCGTCTTTCAGCCCGGGGCAGTTTCCGGAGGCGCTTGCGTCTGGCACGGCGCACTTCCGCCTCCCGGTCGTCGCGCTCGTTGATCGGGTCCTCCCAGTCCCGGTACCACTGAGGCAGCAGGAGGGGCCGGAGGACCTTTGGGAGGAAAAAGACGTGCATCATCGCTATGGGCACGCACAACATAAAAGGAGCCAGGCCGAGATCCCTTGTCACGGAGGCGTCCACCCCCAGTGCCTCCAGTCCGAGGAGAACATCCATCACGGTCATCGGCGCGCCGGCCCAGAACATCATGAAACCCAGCCGGGAGTGCTTTGCCGTCGACTTGGGGCCGGAGGGGCCTACCCAAGACGTCCAGCGGCCGGAATATGCGAGAACACCCGGCACGAGCAGGGCGGGACCGATGCATATGACGAGGGCAGTGAACGCAATGAGGGCAATTTGGGGCGGCGAGTCCATGGCGATCACTCTAGGGGACAGGGGCGGGCCAACCGGGATTGGTGGGCCGGAATCTGTACACTCCTGGTTCAGGAAAGACGGAGGGCAGGGGGGCAGACGCGGGCGGGCAAGCTGATGGCCCGCAATCGCCGGCACCACCCAATTTCCCGGCTCCGCGCTATGGACATGGTCCTGTGGATGCGAGGCCGGGAAGCGGCGTAGCCCGGAAGCGAGCGGAGACGAAGCAATTTGCGCGTGCAAACGGTCTACTGAGTAGATAACGGGCGTATCCGCGCGGAATAACCCCGTTACCTGCTCAGTAGATGCCGCTGGCCCCCGTTATTCTTTGGCGCTCTGCATCGTCCCCGCGACACTTCTATTCATTGGACGAGGATTTCTTCGACACCTGGGCCGGGGGTAGATGGCGCTTCTGTATACGCCCATGTACATGGGACGAAGCTTCATTAGAGCGGTTTTGACTTTCCTGGCGGACGGGGTCGGAAGGCTGCGGGCCCCTCGGCCGATCTTGGAACCCATCTCCCAGTAAACCCATCCAGTACGTCCTCCGGGCCAGGCAAACTCCATCCAGAAACCGTTGCGAAACCGTTCCGCTTTGGGGTCTCTGCGGTGGTGAAGGATGTGACGGCAGGGGTTGCTTGGTGGGTTCCGGCCGCCCGCGATCAACGAGTTGCCCGCAGCATCCCGCCGCTGCTGCAGTCGCAGACATTCATGTCTGGAGGGAGAAGAGGCTTGGGCGCCGCCGGGTGGGGGTATTGCGCATTAGGCTACTGGTCGGTACAGTGCAGAAACCGATAATGTCTGGTGTCTTTCGCAGGCAATGCTGCCCCTGTGCACAAGGAGATTCAATGAAGAATACTCGCGTCCTCACAATCGCAGGCACCGCGCTCGCGGTCAGCCTGTTGACCCTTCCCGGATGCGCCGCATCCGAGGAAGCGGCTGCCGAGCCCGCCGGTTCCGCCGGCGCTGAGTCGAAGGGAGAGATTGCCTTCTTCACTCCGTCCTCCCAGATCGACGTCGTCGCGGCGCTAGCCGACGGCGTGGTCGAGTACTTCGAGGGTGAGGGTTACACCGTCACCATCCAGGACGCGGGCTTCGACGCGGTGAAGCAGGCCCAGCAGATTCAGCAGGCCATCGACACGCGCAGCATCGTGGGGGCGTGGATCATGCCCGTGGCGCCTGAGACCGCCGCTCAGAGCCTCGCGGCGCTGCAGGCGGCGAAGATTCCCGTGGTTGTGGAGGGTCCGCCCATGTCGGTCGGGTTGGAGGGGCCTCAGCCGGGAATTGCGTTCGACGAGCCGGACTTCATGAAGTACGGGACGATGATCGGCGACACCGCAGCGAAGTGCGCCGTTGACGGCGAAGGGCGCGAGGCGCTGTTCCTGATGCCGCCTGACGCCGCCGGCGGCACAGAGCAGGTCATCGGTGCCATCGAGAATTCCTTTGCAGCCGGAGCCCCGGACGTCCCCATCGTCGCGACCGGCGAGGCTGCGGACATTTCGAGTGCACAGACCACCGTCTCGCAGCTCCTCATCGCCAACCCCGATGCGAACGTCATCATTGCGGCGAGCGACGAGACCGCGCTCGGTGCGGCGGGTGCCTTCAAGGCTGCCAACAAGACCCCGGCCTGCATCGTGGCCGGCGGCGGCGGTGACGGGGCCGTGGCCGCGCAGGAGGCCGGAGACATCACGGCTGTCGTCAGCTGGGACTACTCCAGCGCCGTTGACGAGGCCGGAGCAGACCTCATTCGCCTGATCTCTGACCCCACATCCCAGGGCGGGATCATCGAGACTCCGGTTAAGGCTACGGGCGGTAACTGAATATGGCGCTTGTTACCCGGGCCGACACGGTGAGTCAGCTCTCGCCGAACAACGCCCTGCCGTGGAAGATCCGTGGGCTGCTCCTGATCCGTGACCAAGGCCTCCTGGCACTCTTCCTCGCGATCATCGCCGTCTTCGCGTTCTGGGGGGCACCGTACTTCCTCACCCTGCCCACCGCTATCTCGATATTGAACGCGGCAGCGATCGCGAGCATCTTCGCCGCGGGTGTCGCTGTGGGGATCATGACGGGAGTGCTGGACCTCTCGGTGCCTGGCACAGCCGCATTGGCCGGCGTCGTCACCGGGCGCCTCCTTCAGGAGGGGCTGCCGGTGGGGGCGGCTATCATGTGCGGCTTGCTGGTGGGACTCGTCGTGGGTCTTGTCAACGCCGTGGTCGTACTCCGGGGGTTCAATCCCCTCATCGTCACCATCGCCATGCTCAGCGTGCTCAGCGGTGCATCGCTCCTGATCGCCGGCAGTTACAACATCTCGGGGCTCACCCAGCTGGTGTTCATGGGAACGCGGACATACTTCGGCATTCCCGCACCGGTGTACATCGCGGTGGTCCTCTTCATTATCCTCACTGTGTTCCTCAATTTCACCCGCGGGGGGACACGTCTGCTGGCCGTCGGCGGCAGCGCCGAGGCCGCCCGCCGCGTCGGCATCGCGGTTAACTGGTACCGCATCCTCGGCTTCGCGATCTCGGGTCTGTGCGCAGCCCTCGGAGGAATCGTGACGGCGGCGTACATCACGACCGCGGTCCCGAGCGCCAGCGTGGGCACCGTCTTCACCGCAATGACAGCTGTTGCGCTGGCGGGGGTGCCGTTCGTCGGTGGGCGGGGGAGCCTCCCCAGGGTCGGTCTCGGCGTGATTGTGGTAGCGACGATCTCTGCCGGACTGTTGCTGGCGAAGGTGCCGGCGGACTGGTCTTCGGTGGTGACGGGCGTGCTGCTGGTCGGCGGTCTCGGACTGAACATGTGGACGGCAAACACAACGTCAAAGCTCCTTCTCGCCAGTGGCGACGACGGCGCGAAAAGAGGAACACGATGAGTGACGCCGCATTGGAACTGAAGGACATCTCGGTCCACTACGGATATGCCCGTGCCCTGGAGGGAGTGTCCCTGACCGTCCATGCAGGTGAGGTAGTCGCGCTGTTGGGCGACAACGGTGCCGGCAAGTCGACGCTGCTGAAAGTCATGTCGGGTGCGCACAGCCCCAGTTCGGGGCAGATCCTCGTGCACGGGCGCCCGGTGGATTTCAAGTCGCCGAGGGATGCTTCCGGTGCCGGTGTCCAGATGGTGTATCAGGACCTCGCACTGGTGGAGGCGATGGATATCGCCGGGAACCTCACCCTGGGCCGGGAGCAACTCATGCGTGGGCCTCTCGGGTGGCTCGGGTTCCTCGACCACAAGGCGATGCGGCGTGAATCGGAGCGCGAACTCGACGAGTTGGGCATCCGGACGGCGCCGGTGACCCGCCCCGTCGAGATGCTGTCCGGTGGGCAGCGCCAGGTTATCGCCATTGCTCGGGCAAGCGCGCGCTTGCCCGAGCAGGGCATCCTCCTCATGGATGAGCCGACGGCTGCGCTCGGACACGAGCAGACCGAACTCGTCGAGGAGCTCATCAAGACCCTCGCTGCGCGCGGCACCTCGATTGTCGTAGTCACCCACAACCTTCCACTCGCCTTCGCCGTGTCCGACCGCACCGTCGTCCTCAACCGCGGGCGCAAGGTGGCAGACACTGCGACGGGGTCAGTCGACAAGGAAAGCGTTATCGGCTGGATCACGGGCGCCTCCGTCCAAGAGGGTGTCCTGGAGTCCTGAGCTGAACGCAGAGCGGAAGCTGGGCAGACGTGCTTCCGCTCCACGGCTGTAGCCCTGAAAGCGCGGTCCCGGGTGGAATGAAAGCTCCACCCGGGACGGTCAGCGTTTACCGTGCCGGTTACTTCTGCGCACCCTTGTCCTGCAGTCCACCGGCGAACATCTTGAACGGGGGCTGTCCGAGGAGCCGGCGGCCACTGATCTCCGCAAGGGATTCGAGACGCATTGCACCGTGGGAGAGTATGACGCCCGAGTCGCGCGAGTAACGCTGGAGGGGGTTGGACAGTGCCATGCCTGACGACCCCAGGATGCGCAGGAGGAGGTCGATCGCGTCCTTCGCCAGCTGGCCGGCGAAGGCGAGGTCGGTGCAGCCCTGCGCTTCCTCGTCGCCGGTGTAGTCTTCGCCGCGAACCGCGAGATGGTCGATCTCGTCCGCATACTGGAGCACGGTCGCGCCCGCAACGCCGAGAAGCGCCTTTGCCTTACCGGCTGCGACCTGGCTCGATGCCATTTCGGCAATCGTGTCGTAGGGCGGGCTGAACGGCTTCCGTTTTTGCGCGAGCTCCTGGAACACCTCCAGGGCGCCCTCGGCCATGCCGACCAGGGCGGCCATGTTCAATACCGTTGCGGTCATCATGGATGCCCGTGTCTTCGCCTGGTAGGCAAGACCGGCGAACCGTTCCGCTGCACTGTCCAGGTGCATCGGGAGCTCTGACATATCGATGAAGCGGTGGTCGGGCACGAACATCGGCTTGGTTGTGGTGATGGAGTTGGAGTCGGACGCCATCATGCCGGCCACGTGCCAGTCATCAACCGGTTCGATGTCGGCTGGGTCCATCATGAATAATGCATGGCCGCTGCGGTTTCCGTCCGTCCATGCGGCACCGCCGAAAAGCCAGGCGGCGTCGTGATTTCCCGATACGTAGGTCCACTTACCCTCAACGTTCCATCCCCCTTCCACTCTGACCGCCTTGCCCGTCACGGCAGCGAACGTCGAACCCCCGGCGGCCAGCGGGCCGATATGGCCCTGCTGCCGGCTGTAGAGTTCGTCTACCAAGGGCTTGGGGAAGGTGCTGACCATACGGAGGCTGGTGCCGACGAAGAAGGTCCAGTTTGCCGCGGCGTCGCCTCGTCCCAGTGCCCGCGCAATCTCAGCGATGTCGCGGGCACCCAGAGCGGAGCCGCCGTACTCGATGGGGGCACAGGCGCGGTAGAGGCCAAGCTCGGTGAAGGCCTCGACAATCTCCGGGCTGAGTCGGCCGCGGCGCTCGGCCTCGGGGGCGAGCTCCCGAATGCGGTTCTGGAGGGTGCGCACTCCGGCTGCGAGCCGCTTCCCCTCCGCGCTGAGGTACCTGGATGCCGGTGCATCCAGAGGGGTTGACCGCTCAGGGGGAGGCCCCGGGGGGAGGCCCGGAGTCAGCTCGTCAGGTGGCTGGGGAATCGTGTCAGTCATGTCATCTCCGTCTGTATGGCTGGGGTGTACTGTACGGATCAGTGCGCAAGTTGTCCATGCATGTCTTTCCGTACTGGTCGGTCCAGAGCATAGGATGGCGATGAGCGGCAACCCGCAGGTGTGCGGGTTGAGTCGGAGCGTATACAGAGGAGAGCCGAATGCCACGGGCCAAACGAAGCGGTGGGCGCAGCAAGCGCGACGCGGTGCTCGATGCAGCCGTTGAACTGTTGCTGCTCAACGGGTATGACGGCACATCCATGGACGCGGTGGCCGCTCAGGCAGGAGTGTCCAAGACGACGGTCTACGCGCACTTCGCGGACAAGCTCGAGCTCTTCAAAGCTGTTCTGCAGCATGGAAGCATGGAGCTCGGGCAGCGGTTGCGCGAGCTTCGGCAGCGCGACGGATCAGGCGAGGGGTCCGCTGAGGATCGGCTGGTTGGCGCCCTGGTCGCGGCGACTAGGGCCGGCACTGGCGCACAGGCAATCGCGTACTTCCGCGTGATGATCGCTGAGCACAACCGGCGCCGTGAGATCCAGGCTGCGTTCAACACCATACCGATGCCTGACGTCTCGGACATCATCAGCATCATCGCGCAGCTGCTCGTTGACTATGGCTCCGAGCACAACTTCGAAGTTGATCGGCCGGAGGCGCACGCCTCAATGCTCCTGCGGATGACGGTGTCCGGCATCGAGTTCGATGCACTGATCTCAGACTTCGACGTCTCCGACGAGCTGCTCGAAGCCCATGTCGAATACATTGTGCGTGTCTTCCTGCGCGGGCTGCGTCCGATTGCGGGGGAGCAGGACTTGGTGCTGAAACCCGGCTATGACTACCCGTGGGGCCCGGCGCTGGGCTAAGAATGACGGGAGAGAGGTTGTGACGGTGAGTGATCCCGCTGAACGGCCTCGGCACAGCCGACTCTCACCGCACCGTGAGGCGGAGATCCTCGCCGAGACCCTTGGCCTCCTCGAGGAGGTCGGTTATGAAGGTCTAGCCATGCCCGCCGTGGCGAAACGCTCCAAATGCAGCACGGCGACGATCTATCGCCAGTGGCACGGCAAGCCGGGCCTGGTGATGGCCGCCCTCCGTTCACACTCCCAACTGGAGGAGCCGGTCGATGTGGATACCGGCACGTTACGCGGCGATCTACTCGCCGTCATGGAGCAGATCGCCCATGTGGCTGAGTCCGAAATGACGCTCCTCGCGGCCCTCGCCCACGCGTCGATGCGCGATGAGGCACTCGCGGAGACGATGCGTGAGCAGATCTCGGCTCCTGCGGGTTCCCCGCTCGACCGCGCCATCGACCGCGCCGTCGAGCGTCGGGAGATCTCCGTCGATGCGACCGTTCGGCGGTACTGCCATCACGCGTTCTTATCCATGCCGCTCGCCAAACATCTGGCGGAGGGGACATTTCCGGACCGCGAGTATTTGGCAGGCTTCGTCGACACGATTCTGATCCCGGTGCTCTCGCACCGCTGACACTTCACGCTCTCGCCCCGACGTCGCCCATGCCCTCCACATCGCTCCGGCGGCAACCCCTCCCGAAAACGGGTCGTCGGCGGCAAAACCAGCCGGAGCCGACCGGCCAACCCACTCATCTCCTGCGCCGGGAGCAGGCTGCGAACGTGACGGGGGTTGCGCTCCCTGTGGCGTGGCAGTAGCGTGACCCTCGAGCTGATCGAAACGATGGCGTTTCGATGCGGTGTCTGCCCCTGACGCGACGCCGACAGCTGCAGAGAGGATCCGCACCATGGCTGGATTTACCGTCATCAATGGAATCGCAGAGATCAGTGATCCCGCGATTTATCAGAACTGGCTCGACAATGAGGAGTTCAAGGCAGCGGTCGCTGCCGATTCTTCGCCGGAACGCACCGCGGTCAAGCGCCTGCTTATCGACTTCGAAGCAGACATGGCCCGTATTGTCCGCGACGACAAGGTGCAGGAACAGGTCGTCGAGGTCATGACCAGATACGCCGCGGAAGACTACGTCCAGCACGACCCGAACGCGGCCGGTAACGGCCTCGAGAAGCTCATTGAACACTTCCGGCATGTGCCGGTCGTTGGTGAGATCCCGCCGCCGGTGGTGGGCGTCATCCTCGATGGCGAGGTTGCCTGCCTCATGATGCGAAAAGTCGTCCCCGATCCCGTCATTCCGGAGGCCTCCTACGACTGGAACATCCTCACCGTTTTTCGGGTGCACAACGGCAAGCTTGCCGAGCATTGGAGCACTTTCCGCAAAGCGGTCCCCGGCCAGGATCCGCTGGGGGACTGACGATGCCCAAACTGCAGATCATTGTCGGCAGCACTCGCCCCGGCCGCCTCGCCGGACCCATAGCCAAGTGGGCCTTCGAGCGAGCGGTGGCGGATGGGAGATTCGAGGTAGAGCTCGTCGACATCGCGGAGTATGAACTGCCCGTCCTCGACGAACGCCACCACCCTGTCCTGGGACGCTACGAGCATGGGCACACGCAGCGGTGGGCCGCGAAAATCAGGGAAGCGGACGCGTTCATCTTCGTTTCACCGGAGTACAACTACGGGCCGTCGGCCGCCCTGCTGAATGCCTTCGACTACCTCGGGCGCGAGTGGACGTATGCTCCCGTCGCCTTCGTCAGCTACGGCGGCATCGCGGGAGGTCTCCGCGCAGTACAGGTCATGAAACAGATCGTCACGACGGTTCGCATGATGCCGCTGCCGGACGGCGTCGTACTGCCGCTTGTTATGCAGAACTTTGAGGAAGGCGACTTCGTGCCGCCGCCTTCCGCCCAGGGTGCCGTCGCACCGATGCTGACGGAACTGCTGCGGTGGACGCATGCGCTGGGGCCGCTCCGTGCCGAAGGCCCGCCGCCCCCGACGCTGCCGTCGGGTCCGGTCGCACCCCGCCCCTGATCACGGAAGCCTCAAAGAAGAGATTGGATCCCTCGATGACAACATCACGCACAATGCCGCCGGCAGGTATCCCCAACGGAGAGCCGATCCTGCCGGACGGGCCTTCCACCACCAGGGCGAAGTTCCCCGAGTCGCCGTACCTGAGTGATGAGGGTCGCCGAATGCGGGACGAGATTGTCCAGCTCCTCCCGTTGCTGCGCCAACAGGCCGCCGAGGGGGAAGCGCTCGGCGCACTGACTCCTGCCACCCTGGAGGCGGTGAATCGGGTCGGTGCCTTCAAAATCACGATCCCCACAGAGTTGGGCGGCTACGCACTCGGGGCCCGCGACACTGCGGAGGTCGTGCGGACACTCGGCCTGGGCGATGCGGCAGCCGCCTGGCTGGTAATCGTCTCGAGCGCAACCCGGAACATCCTTGGATTCGATGCGAAGCTCCGCGACGAAGTACTTGCGGGAATGGACGAATGGGTCGGTCCGCTCGTGTTCGGTGCGACCGTCTTCGCACCGAAGGTCGGCGACGGCCGCAAGGTGGCCGGCGGCTACCAGGTGAAGGGCAAGTGGTCGTTCGGCAGCGGCAGCAAGCACGCTGCCTGGGGCTCCGTTGGTTTCGAGTATGACGACCCGGCAAGCGGCGAGCGGCGACGCGCAATGGGTGTCCTGTCCAGGGACCAGTACACGATCGTCGACGACTGGCATGTTATGGGGCTTCAGGCAACGAACTCGAACAGCATCCGGGCGGATGAGGAGATCTTCGTCCCCGACTACCGCGTCGTCCACACCGCTGACCTTCCGCGTTTGAGCGATTCACTTCGCGGCGCCTACTCGGGGTTGGGCTTCAAGCACGGAGCGTTCGGGATGATGATCGGCAGCAGCGGCGCGTTCGCCGCCTTGGCCATCGGGATCGCACAGGGGGCACTGGACTCGTTCCTGGCGCAGGCCGCGAAGCGTCCGCCGTTCAATCTGCCCTACCCGACTATGTCGGAAATGGCCTCGATCCAGATGGTCGCCGGCAAAGCGCGTGCGGCCATCAACGCGGCGGACGCCGTTCTCGCCCGGCACATGGACGAGGCGGATCGGCGGGCGCTCACAGGTGAGGACTATCTCCCGTCTGAAGAACCCGAAATCACGATGGATCTCGTCCACCTGATCCACCAGTGCCTCCACACAGTGGACGGGCTCCTCCTCGCTCTGGGATCGTCGGCGGTTTCCCTCTCCAACCCGATCCAGCGCGCGGTCCGGGACATCCACGTCCTGGCCACGCATGGGGCGTTCCGGATCGATCCGATGGCTGAGATCAATGGCCGGGCGATGTTCGGTCTTGCACCTTTTCCGATGATGGCGGCGATAAGTTCGCCCGTCACTGCACCCAAGGGCGGGCGTCCTCCGGCAGCACCCCCGCGCCCCTAAGTCGTGTCCCGGGGGTTCGCCCTCGTGCCCCAGCAGGTGAAAGCGCAGGCGTCAAGGTCGACGCCGGCGACAACCGACCACAAGGAGTCCCGATGCAGAAAGATCATCCAGTTGTGCCGGCGTCGAGCGTTCCGCAGCCCGTGCCCCTGCTCGACGACGCAGCGAAAATCAGCTTCAAACAATACGCCGTCGACTTCCTGAAGGCCCCGGGTCGGGCCAAGGCGGCGCTGATCGGCAGTCTTCTGCTGGTCGCCGTGAGTCCTGCAGCCCTGGCTGCGATGACCCCCTTTATTGTTCCGGCCTACGCGATGAGCACAGGTACACGGCCGCAGGACGGGATACTTCTGTTCGTCAGCATTCCGCTGCTCGTCGGACCATTGTTCCTTCCCTTCCTCGGACGCTGGGTCGACCGCCACGGCGCCCGGACGGTCGCTTTGCCGTCCATCATTCTCTATGCGGTTTTTATGGCCTTGGTTCCGGTCGCCGGCACCACCACATGGCTGCTCGGTGTGCTTCTTACCCTCACAGCAATCTGTGGCTTCAGCGCGAGCCTGGGGGTGGTGTTCAAAGTCATCTCCGGGTGGTTCCCGGCGCATCGTGGTATTGGTTTCGGCCTCGTCGGCGTGACGTCCGGCGTGATCGCAGCGATCTCATCTCCTCTGTTCCAGTGGCTTATTAATGGGAACGCCGCGCCCCAGACAGGCGGGGTGCCCCCGGCAGGCGAGGCGCCGGCGGGAGCCGAGCCCCCCGCAGACTCCGGAAGCGGCGGTCTGGTTCCGCCTGGTGACGCGGGCGGTGCGCCTATGCCTAGCGTCGACGCCGGGGTCTTCGCGGGCCTTGGCTGGGACGGCACCTACCTCGCCACCGCCATCGCGGTCGCCGTCATCGGAATCCCCACCGTGCTCTGGCTCATCTCCGAGCCCAAGGTCACTGCGCACGTTCCTCTGCCCAAGGCAGTCGACGCTTCTCTTCCGGGGGTGCCGTTCCGGAAGGCGATTTTGACACGACCGTGGATTCTACTCATCCTCTTCCTCGTCCTCGCTGGGACCGGGCCTATCGCGATGCGTCAGAACGCAGTGGATTTCTTCGGTCAGTCCGGTGTCAATCCCGCCGCCGTCTCGGTCTCGCTTTCGGTACTCGCCAGCACGTCAATCATTGGACTGCTTGCCGGGGGTACCACTCTTGACCGCACACGCCGCCCGTGGGTCGTGGCGCTGCTTCTCCTCGGCGCACCGCTGGGTCTCCTGCTCGCACTCGGTAACGGTGGTTCCCTGGTGCTCGTCTATCTCTCTATGGGACTGCTCGGCATCATCGCGGGCGTGGAGTCGGCCCTGGGTCCGGCGCTGATCGCCAAGTATTTCGGGATGAAGTCCTTCGCAGCGCTCCAAGGCATGACGCTCGCGGTTACGGGTGTTGCACTTGCGGCGTCCCCGTACCTCTTCAGTGCGCTTCAGGCAGCTACGGGAAGCTACGCCGCGCCGATGCTCGTACTCGTTGTGCTGGGCGTCATCGCGGTAGCGTGCGCCGCCCTTCTGCCGAAGTTCCCCGCCCCGTGGACGGGACCTGCCGTTCATGACGAGGAAACGCTGGTCGAGCCCCGACCTACTGACTGAGTCCCCGATACGTCACCCCGCTGGCGGACACCCGCCGGCATCCGTGACGCGAACAGCCATCTCACCACTCTCTCCATCACCCACGTCCCATCACCAAGAAAAGGTTCCCCGTTATGTCCCCTCTGCTTACCGCCCCCCTCCCTGCCGAACTCCTGTCGAATGCCGAAGCACTGGTGCCCCTGCTGAGGGAGCGTGCGGCCGAGACCGAGGAGCTTCGCCGCCTCCCGGACGAAACGATCTCCGACTTCGAAAGGGCAGGCCTATTCAGCGCGATGCTCCCAGCCACGCTGGGCGGCTCCCAGATCGACCTCATCGAGTACGTGGACATCGTCCGGACCCTGTCCCGGGGCGACGCGTCAGCCGGGTGGGTCGGCGCGTTCCTCATGGCCCACAATCTCCTGCTCGCTCGTTATGGGGCACAGGCGCAGGCCGACTTCTTCCAGGGCGGCACGTACGCGCTGGCAGCGGCGGCGGCCACCCCTCCCGGAACGGCGGTGACGACCGAGGGCGGCTACCTGGTCAGCGGTCGCTGGCGCTTCGCCTCCGCTGTGATGCACGCCCAATGGGTGATGGTCAGCGCCGTTTCTCCAACCGGGCCGCTCTCGGTGGCGGTGCCCATCGAGGACGTGACGGTGATCGACACGTGGCAGGTCCCCGGTATGAAGGGCACCGGGAGCAACGATGTAGAGGCAAAGGACGTCTTCGTTCCCGCGCACCGAACGATTGAGTTCGCGTTGTTCTCCGCTGACTCGGAACGGGCTGCTGCGCTACACCCCGGTTACCCGCTCGCTGCGTACCCCGTCAACCGCATTCTGCCTGTCATCCAGGCTGCAGTTGCGCTCGGCACCGCGGATGCGGCCCTGGAGCTGTTCCGTGGAAATGCCGGTAAGCGTGTCCGCATGCAGACCGGGCAGCGAATCGTGGATGAGCCGCTGGTGCGATCGGCATACGCCCACGCGTGGGACCTGCTGCACGTCGCGGAGCTGCAGATGAGGGACGCACTCGAAATGACGGCCGCCATCTACGGGCCTGAGCGCTCGCAGGAGGCAAGCCTTGAGAACCGCGCCGTGATCAACCTGGGTCTCACCGGGGCGGGCACCAAGGCATTTGCTGCAGTGGACCTGGTGGTGCGCTCGTCGGGGGCCTCTATCTTCCGCACGGGTGACCCGCTGGAGCGCATCTGCAGGGATGTGCAGGTCATCCGCAATCATGCGTCCGCAGATTTCATGACCATGAGCGCTGTTGCCGGCGGTGTCCTCCTCGGGCAGGATCTCGGCGACTTCCCCGAGCCCCTCTTTTAATCGACGTCGCCCCTCCATCCCCTCCGTTACGAAAGGGCATCATGTCCGAACTCGCAGATATTACCCGCCGACTGGAGCGCCTCGAAGCTGTTCATGAAATCGAAAACCTCATGGGGCGCTATGCGTTCTACCACTCGGCCTATCGGGATGACCTGATTCCACCGCTGTTCGCGGACCGGGAGGACCTGGTTGTGGAGATGCCGTTCGGTACGTTCACCGGGCCGGACGCCGCCCGGAGAGCGTGGGCGCCGCCCCCGATGAAGGCGCCCTCGCGCGATCTGACCGGTGAGTACGTTGAGCACCTGCTCACGACTCCGGTGGTGGAAGTTGCCCAGGACGGGCGCACCGCTTCGGCGGCATGGATCTCACCGGGCGCCGAGGCGCATCACCTCGGCTGGGTTGAAGGCAACCCGCTTCGGGCGCTTTGGTACTGGGGACGGTACTCGGCGGATTTCGTCCGTGAAGACGATGCCTGGCGGCTCTGGCACTTCCGGCTCTCGGCCACCTTCATCACGGACTACAGCGCCAGCTTCACGGATGCCGCTGCGCAGCTGATCCCGCCTCTGCCGCCCTACGACGAGAACGGACCAGATGCTCCGCCCCGCGGGCAGGTGCCCTACTCGCCGGTCTGGGACCCCCGTGAGCTCCCGCTCGCCCCGGAGCCGTACGACACGTTCCCCGCGCCGCCGGAATAAACCCATTGCGCTTATCTGCACTACACCGTACAGTACGACTATGAATCTCAATGAGGAGGTACCGGTGGATACGCATACAGAAGTTTCCGTTGATCCGCAGGCATTCCGGGCAGCCATGGGAGCCGTCGCCACGCCCGTCTCCATCGTGACGACCACTCTCGGTGTCCCGCATGGGACAACGGTCAGTGCGTTCGCATCGTTGTCCCTGGATCCACCGATGGTCCTCGTGTCGCTTCAACACGACTCAGACCTGCTCGAGTTGATCACGCGGTCCGGGCGGTTCGGTCTCAACGTCCTCGCCTTCGACCAGGCGGGGATCGCCTCGACCTTCGCAAGGCGTGGGCTCGACCGGTTCGCCGGCGTGGATTGGGTGATGGATCAGGGATTGCCGCGTATTGCCGGCATCGCGTCGTGGGCAGCGTGTCAGGTCGTGGACCTGGTGCGGGCGGGCGATCACACGATCGTGACGGGTCTCGTCGGTGCTGCGGACAGCTTCGATGTCGCCGGCCTCGTTTATCAGCACCGCCGGTTCGGTCACTTCACCCCCGTGGAGCCGGCGGCCTGAGGGCCCTCCTTACAAAACCGAGCCGCAAGTACAGCAATGAATCGGCTGCAGCGCAGCCGCCGAGTGAAGGAACAATGATGTCCCAGTCCGTCTATGCCACCACGCCGAAACCGCGCCCTATCCGCGCCCCCAAACTCCACCACGCGACCTTCATGACCATGGAGATCGACCCCATGGTGAAATTCTACGAGGCCGTTTGCGGCCTGCAGCCGATCTTCTACTCGGAGAACGCCGCCTGGCTGGTTAACGATGAGGCGAACCACCGCATCGCACTTCTCCGCATCCCCGGCACGGTCCCGCCGGTGGACAAACCCCACTCGGCCGGGATCCACCACACGGCGTTCGAATACCCCGACTTCGACTCGTGGCTGGACAACTACGTCCGCCTGCGGGACCAGGACATCCTGCCCGCCTTCAACATGGACCATGGCATGACGATGTCCATGTACTACACCGACCCGGACGGGAACGGCATCGAGATCCAGGTGGACAACTTCCATGACTGGGGCAAGTCGAGCGAGTGGATGTGGGCATCACGCGAGTTCGCGGAGGACCAGCTCGGACCGCAGTTCGACCCGGACAAGCTGGTTGCCGCACGCGAGGCGGGGATGGATCACGAGGAGATTCACCGCCGGGCTTATGCCGGTGAGTTCCGTCCCGCCGTCGAGGTTCCCAACCCGTCGTTCCCCGACCGTTGGGCAGAGAAGATCGCGGCGAACCCCGAGCTCCTGCGCGGAGTTCCCTTCCCGCTCGCAGCGGAGGCCTGACACATGCGTATAGCCAACCTGAATGGCCGTGCCTCCCTCGTGACCGAGGGGGGAGCAGTCGACATCGCCAAAGCCTCCGACGGCGCTTTCGGGCCTGACCCGATGGATGTCTACGAGCGCTGGAGTGACTTCGCCGCCTGGGCGGCCGCGGCCGCCCTGCCGGCGGCTATGCCCTTCGAGCCGACCGATCTCGGCATCCCGGTCCCGAGGCCTCCGCAGGTGCTCGCCATCGGCGTGAACTACAAGGACCACGCCGCCGAGGCCAACATCCCGGCACCCGATGACCTGATCGTCTTCACGAAGTTCCGCTCCAGCCTCGCAGCGCCCAACGCACAGGTCGAACTGCCAAGCGACGACGTCGATTACGAAACCGAGATTGTCGTGGTTATCGGTAAGGAAGGCCGCCGGATCGAGAAGGCCGATGCCTGGCAACATGTGGCCGGCATCGCCGTCGGACAGGATTATTCGGAGCGCACTGTGCAGCGCCGTCCCCCCGTACCGCAGTTCTCGATGGGCAAGTCGTTCCCGAATTTCGGACCGTTCGGACCGTACGTGGTCACACCGGACGAATTCCCGAACCGGGACTCCATCTCGTTCCACGCGGTGCTCGAGCGCCCGGGCGAAGAGACGATCACTCTTCAGGACGGCGACACGGATCAGCTGTTCTTCCCGATTGACGAGAGTATCCACAGGCTCTCGCAGATCGTGACGCTGCTGCCCGGTGACATCATCTTCACAGGCACGCCCGCGGGTGTGGGCCTCTCGCGCGGGATACTGATGCGGCCGGGCTATCGCCTCACCAGCACCCTCGACGGCTTCGGCTCGTTTACGAACGAGTTCACCGCGGCATCGTGACCGAGACGTCCGGGGCGCCCGAAGTCACCTGGGCGCCCACCGAGGAGAGCATCCGGAACACCCAGATGTGGGCCCTCCGTGAGCTCGCCCTCGAACGCCACGGGGTGCTCCTCGACGACTACCCTGCCTTCTGGCGGTGGTCGGTCGAGGAGCCCGGGGCATTCTGGGATCTCGTACGTGAGCATGCGGGCCTGATAGGCGACGGGCTGGTGGGACCTGCCCTTTCGGAGCGCCGCATGCCCGGTGCGGTCTGGTACCCGGAGGCGCGGCTGAACTATGCCGAGAACGTCCTGCGGCATGCGGATACCCGGCCGGACGAGGTGGCGATCGTCGGACTGTCCGAGGACGGGCGCATCGAGTGGACCTGGCCCGGTCTCCGTGATCGTGTTGCGGCCCTCGCCGCCCGCCTCCGCGGCCTCGGCGTCGAGCAGGGCGACGTCGTCGCGGGCGTCTTTCCGAACATCCCCGAGGCGATCGCTGCGATGCTCGCGGCCGCATCCCTCGGCGCGATCTGGTCGGTGTGCTCGCCCGACTTTGCCAAACCTGCCATCGTCGACAGGCTGGCGCCGCTCGAGCCCCGCGTGCTCCTGGGTTTCTCCGGCTACACGTTCAAGGGCCGCGCGGTCGACTCCCGGCCGCTGGTGGACTCGGTCGGCTCCGCGCTGCCCACGGTGACCGACATCGTGTACCTCGACGACCTCGATGCCTTGCCGCCTGCACCCGCGGACTACCGGCGCCTCCCGTTCGACCACCCCTTGTGGGTCCTCTTCTCCTCCGGAACCACCGGCACGCCGAAGGGAATCGTGCACGGACACGGCGGAATGCTGCTCGAATCCGCCAAGGGAATCGGGCTGCAGTTCGACCTCGGTCCGGGTGACCGCTACTTCACCGCAGCGAACACCTCCTGGATGGTGTGGAACACTCTTCCGAACACGCTCAGCGTGGGGGCATCAGTGGTTACCTTCCCCGGTGCGTCCGTGTGGCCGGACGCCGACCGCCAGTTCGCACTCGTCGCTGAGACGCAGGCGACGATGCTCGCCACCGGGGCCGCATATCTCGCCCTCGTGGAGAAGTCCGGTCTGCGCCCGGGAGACCGTTACGACCTCTCGTGCCTGAACACGATCATGTCAACGGGATCGGTTCTCGCCCCCTCGACCTGGCGCTGGGTCCACGCCGCGGTCAAGGCCGATGTCCACCTGTCGAGTGATTCCGGCGGCACCGATATCTGCAGCGGTTTCATCGGAGGCAACCCGTGGCAGCGCGTGCACCTCGGTGAACTGCAGGGACCAACGCTCGGAACTCCCGTCCAGGTCCGAGCGGAGGACGGCCGGGAGGCGGCGGACGACGAAGTGGGCGAGCTCGTGCTGACCGGGCCGATGCCGTCAATGCCGGTCCGCTTCTGGGGCGATGAGGATGGCGCCAAGTACCATGCGGCGTACTTCGAAGCCGACCCGTCCGTCTGGACGCACGGCGACTGGATCAGCCGCACCCCGCGCGGAGGCGTGGTGGTGCACGGAAGATCCGACGCGACGCTCAACCGCGACGGCGTGCGGCTCGGCAGCGCGGAGATCTACGCCGCACTGCAGACCCTGGATGAAGTGCGTAACGGCGTCGTTCTGGGGATCGAAATGCCGGGCGGACGGTACTGGATGCCGCTGTTCGTCGAACTGGCCGACGGCGTCGAACTCAGCGACGACCTGGCCGCGCGGATCCGGACCGCGATCCGTTCCCGAGCGACGGCGCGGCACGTTCCGGACGCGATCGAGGCAGCGCCGGGCATTCCCGTCACGTACTCCGGTAAGCGGATCGAGGTGCCCTTGAAGAAGGTGTTCCTGGGGTATGACCAGGCCAAGGCGGTCAACCGCGGATCGCTGCAGAACCCAGGCACGGTCGACTGGTTCGTCCAGCGGGCCCGAGTATTCAACGAACAGAATGGAATCGAAGCCAAATGAGCGACAACGATGTCGATGTGCTTGTTGTGGGGCAGGGCGTGGTTGGGCAACTGACCTCGCTCTACCTTGCACAGCGCGGGTACCGGGTGCTGGCCGTTGAGCAGCACCGCGAGCCGTATTCTCTGCCGCGGGCCGTCCATTACGACCCGGATGTCAACCGATTCCTAGCCGGAGTAGGCCTGGATGCGGAGGAGCAGGCCACATTCAGCGAGCCTGCCCTGAGCTACGACTGGCTGACTGCCGATCGGAAGCTCCTGCTGACCTTCCCCGCACCCCTCGACGGGCCGCAGGGCTGGCCGGAGTCCACGATGTTCGCCCAGCCCGACCTCGAAGCCGCGCTGCGGCGGCACCAGGAGATGGCCGAAGGGCTCGAGATTCGCTGGGGGACCGCTCTTACCGGGTTTGACCAGGATGCCGAGGGGGTATCGGCGTTCATCCACGGCCCTGCCGGCGGGGCCACGGTCCGTGCCAAATTCCTCGTGGGATGCGACGGTGCCAACTCAGCTGTGCGGGAACTCGCCGGGCTGGCAATGACGGATCTGGACTTCAGTTCGGACTGGCTGGTGATGGATCTCCAGATGGCCGAGCGTGAATGGACGCCCGAGAACGGCCAGATCTGCGACCCACTGCGTCCGACGTCTGTCGTCTCCGGTGGTCCTGGCCGGCGCCGCTTCGAATTCATGCTGATGCCCGGGGAGGACGCTGCGGCATTCGCCAGCACGGAGAACGCCTGGGAACTTGTCGCTCCCTGGGAGGTCACTCCCGAGAAGGCGGACCTCGAGCGCCTGGCGATGTACACGTTCAACGCGCGGTGCGTCACCGAATGGAGCCGCGGGCGCGTGTTCGTCGCCGGCGACGCCGCGCACCAGATGCCGCCCTTCTTCGGGCGGGGCATGGTGTCGGGGGTCCGAGATGTCGCGAACCTCGTGTGGAAGATTGACCACGTGCTGAGCGGGCTCGCACCGCTCAGTCTGCTCGACACCTATGGGAGCGAGCGGGGTGCGCACGTTCAGCATGCGCTGATGATGTCGCTCGAACTCGGCCGGATGATCTGCGAGACCGACCCCGCCAAGGTCGAGGCGCGCGACACCCACTTCCTCAGTGCCGGGCCGTTCCCCTGGAATGCACTTCCTCCCATGCCCCCGGAGATCCTCGGTCCGGGCTTCTTCCCCGGCGGTGCGCCCGGGTCCGATCCGGTCGCCGGCCGAATCGGCGTGCAGGGACGGTTGCGTGGCCTCGACGGCAGCGAGACGGCCGCGGACCGGATTACCTGGGGAGAGTTCGTGGCCTTCGTCGACGGGCGCGTGGTGAGTGAGGACGATGCGGAGCGTATCCGTGCGGCCAAACCCGCCGGATTCCCGTGCAAGGTCATCGAGGTCATGCCCGCCGACACCGCGGCCCGCAACCGGCACAGCGGCAGCGACGTCGATGGCCGATACGGGGAGGTCTTCGATACGGCCGTGGCCGTCGTCTACCGTCCCGACTTCCACGGGTTCGCCTCTGCAAAGACCGTTGACGACGCCGTAAACCTCATGGCCGCCCTTGAACCAACCCACCTACGGGAGTCCGCATGACCATCCTCACCGACAACGACGCCGTCATTGTCTCCATTGCCCGTACCGCCATCGGCCGTGCCCGCAAGGGCGGACTCGCCGACGTGCGCGGCGACGAACTCGCCCGCCAGGTCTTCGCCGGCGTCATCGACCGTGTACCAGGATTGTCCATCGACGACGTCGATGACCTGATGCTCGGCACGGCGGCCCCCGACGGGGAACAGGGTTTCAATATGGCCCGGGTCGTGGCGACGCTGCTCGGTTACGACACGCTGCCGGGCACGACTGTGAACCGCTTCTGCGCGTCCTCGATCCAAACCACCCGGATGGCGTTCCACGCCATTAAGGCCGGCGAAGGGGACGCGTTCCTCGTCGGAGGTACCGAGTCGACATCGCACGCGGCCCCTCCGGCCGGGGCGGGCAATGCCGCGTTCGACGCAGCGGCCGAACGCACCGCGCAGGCGATGCTGTCGGGGGCGTCGTGGCACGACCCGCGCACCGACGGCGCTATGCCCGACGCCTATATCCAAATGGGTCACACGGCTGAGTATGTGGCGCGGCTGACCGGAGTCAGCCGGGCCGATCAGGACGCCTTCGCTGCGCGCTCGCAGCGCCTGGCAGGGGAAGCGCAGGCCAGCGGCTACCTGGCGCGGGAGATCGTGCCCGTGGTGCGGCCGGACGGGTCAATCTTCGACCAGGATGACTCGCTTCGTCCGGGGACCACGGCGGAGGTGCTGGCCGAGCTGAAGCCCGTGTTCTCGCCCGTCGGAACGGTCACGGCAGGCAATGCCTGCCCGCTCAATGACGGTGCATCCGCCGCAGTGGTCGTCTCCGGACGGTATGCGAAGGCGCACGGTCTGCAGCCACTGGCACGCATCGTCTCGACCGCTGTCTCAGGTCTGTCGCCGGAGATCATGGGGCTCGGACCCGTGGAATCGTCGCGGCGGGCGCTGCGTCGGGCCGGCCTGACCATCGCCGACCTCGACCTGATTGAGATCAACGAGGCATTCGCCGTCCAGGTCGTTGCTTCTGCGAGGGAGCTCGGGATCGACATGGACCGCCAGCTCAACACGCACGGCGGGGCGATCGCCATTGGACATCCCTTCGGTGCGACCGGCACCCGCCTCATCGGCACGCTGATCAACGGCCTGTCGACCGAGGACAAGACGCTTGGCATGGCCACGCTGTGCGTCGGCGGCGGGCAGGGAATGGCAATCGTGCTGGAACGCCTCAACTAATCGGCAGAACGGAAAGCGGTCGGGTGAATTATTCACCCGGCCGCTTTTCGGTGTTCCTGCGTGCTTAGAACTCGTCCTCATCGACGAACGTGGCGTAGGGCTCAGGCGCGTGCACGAGTTCCTTGGGATCCCACGACGGGGTGTACTCGACCTGGAATCGTGGAGCACTGTCCGGTCCACCGTTCCCGATCGGCGCTGGCGGTCGGGGGAGGCTGCCGTCCGTGAAGCTCTTGTAGTAATCGGCAACGAACGTGAGGGAGTTCCGGTACTTCCAAATCTTCCAGGCACCATCTTCCTTGCGGAAGACCAGGTGGTAGCGGCCCCAGTACCAGAACCCGTGGAGGGGATTGCCCTCGACCCAACCGAGGTGGTGAGCCTCGGCGCCCGGCGTGATCCACGCGGCCTTCGCCGTTTCGAGGTCATCGGCAACCTCGATGACGGGTGTGGACAGGAGGTGCTCGACGTACTCACCGCTGAGGTCGCGGGGCGGGAGGCCCTCGTCGAGCGCGCCGACGAAGCAGCGCTGCGCGGCGTCGGAACCGGTGTAGCGGCCGAACGGGAGTTCGATCACGGTGTCGGGCCGTGTGCTGAAGTACGGCACAATCGGTTCGTTCGCGTATGCGGAGTGGAGGAACTCAATCCTTCCCATGATGTTCGAGATTTCGATGTAGGCCTCGGTTCGGGAAATCCGGCGTTCAAGTGCAGCAATGTCGGTCATGCGGTCTTCCTTATCAGTAGGTGGAGGGCAGTCGGGTCGACTTAGAACATGGGCTCGGCGTAGTCGCCGATACCAACACCGAGCAGCGCGCCGCCGGCGACGGACGCCATGGTTTCGAAGTCGACTGCGGCGTGATTGCGCATGACCTGTGTATCGCGGACGATCCGCTCCAGCGGGTCGCCGGTGCGGAAGATGGAGGCACCGGCTGCCCGCACCACGAGGTCGATGGCTTGGAAAGCTTTCTGCCCGGATCCGGTCAGCCCCAGATTGATGCGGGCGCGGTCTGCGAGCGACGCGGGACCGGTTGAGTGCCGGCCGTAAACCCGGTCAGTGTGCGCAAGTGCGTCGTGTAGCTGGAGACCCGCGACCTGTACGAGGTCCCATGCCTTGCCGTAGGTCTGGCGGGTGATCGGCTCGTCGATCTGCTTCTGCTGCGTCTGCATCCGGACCCGCTTACCGAGACCGCCCGCGAAGAGCTCGAGGGCCGCGTCTGCGGTACCGATCGCGACAGCGGAATGGATGAGGTTGAGCGTGCGGTTCATGGGGTAGCCGATGAGCGGGTATTCAGTCAGTGCCGCACCCTCGTTGTGCTCGGACGAGTATGTGGGGAAGGAAACCGTGCGGTGGCGGGGAACGAAGAGTCCTTCTACCTTGATGTCGTTGGAGCCCGTCGCCTTCATTCCGGGGACGTGCCAGGTGTCGACGATCTCCGTCTCACTGACGGGTACCACAACGCTGAGAGGGCCATCGGGGGACATTGCACTGAGTGCGGCCCACTCAGCGTGTAGAACACCCGAACCGAAGCGCCAGGTGCCGGAGAGGCTATATCCGCCCTCCACAGGGGTTGCGGCTCCGGGCGGGCCCGCAGCGGCGACGGTCAGTCCGTACGGTTTTTCCGCGAAGAACTCGCCCTGTGCTTCCGCGCCGTAGCGATAGAGGAGGGTCGAGTGCGAGATGAGGAATGCGGCGATCCAGCCGGCAGAGGCATCGCCCCGCGAGAGGACGCGGACGAGGTCGGCGAACTCGCTGAGGCCGAGTGCGGAGCCTCCGTGTTCGGCGGGCACCATCGCTGTGAAGAACCCGGCGGATTTGAAATCCTCGATGGTCTCATCGAGCTGCCGTCGGAGGTTCTCGGCCTCGGATGCGCGCTCCCGTAATAGCGGGACCAGCTTTTCCGCGCGGGCGATGAGCTCGCTTGCTGTGGGGGCGGTCGTTGTCGTCGTCGACATCGGTATACCTCTCGTGGGTGACGTGATAACCGAACTATACTGTACGTACCAGTTCAGTAGTACACAATCGTCTCCCGGTGTTCAGCGTTGCGGAAACTGCGGCGGCGAGTCCAGAGCGATCACCCCTGGCCGATGCCGTGAGATGTCCTTCCCCTTACGGATGGGTCTCGGCTGCCGAATGTATATAGGGGCGTGCATCCGAAAGCGGTCGCGCGTGCGGCAGCGGGTGTGCGCACCCGCCTCGATCCGCACCAGCGAAAAGACCCACGAATGTCGCAGCAGCACCCCAGTCAGTCCACCCCGGAGCAGCCGCCGGTTGCAGAACCAGAAACCGCAGAGATGGTGACTGCCGGCTCAGTACCTCCTCCGCCGCCTGCCCCGGAAACCGATACCCCGGCGTCCCTGCGGGGTAGGAAAGCACGAGGAGACCGGCTCAAGGCCACGAACCCGGCGGACGAACCGCGGGCGGACCGACAGGCGGCGAAGCGCAAAGCCGCACGGATCTGGCTGGCGGCTGCCGGCGTCGTACTGCTTGCCGGCGGCGCTGTAGGTGGACATTTCCTGACCGACCCGACCCGGAGCGAGGAATACATCGCGCTTTCGGAAGAATCGGCGCAGCGCCAGTCGATGCTCGAGAAGTCCCAGGACGACTACAGCGTCATGAAGGAGGACTACAACAAGCTCTCCAGCGGCATGTACGCCCGGGAGATGAAGGTAGGGGAGCGAGAAGAAGCTGCCGCAAAGGCCGAAGCCGATGTGGAAAAGCGGGAATCTGCTGTCTCCGCCGCGGAGAAGCAGAAGGCAGCTGACACTATCAGCGACGGGACCTGGACGGTGGGCACCAACGTTTCGCCGGGGACCTACACAACCGCGGCTGACGTCGGCTCCAGCTGCTACTGGGGAATTTACCGAAGCGGTTCGAACGGCGACGACATCCTGCAAAACGATCTCCCCGGCGGAGGCAGGCCCACTGTCACCCTGTCCGAGGGCCAAGACTTCAAATCCAGCCGATGCGGAAAGTGGGAGAAGCAGTAATGACGCAGGATGACGCACCGTATCCGCATCCGCAGAACCCTGCCGGTGGCACGGAGAGTGCGCGGATGAAACCCATGCCGCCGCTGCCTCCGGCCCCTCCCGCTCCTCCCGCGCAGTCCGGGACCGGACCGGAGAATCGCGCGGCACTGCCGTTCGGTATGACGCCGTACCCGCCTACGGTCCAGTTGCCTCCGTCGCGGCGGAACTACGCGTTGTTCGCCGGTGCTGGACTTGTTGTTGGTCTGGGCGCGGGGCTCCTGCTTGCGCAGATTGATAGGTCTTCGAATTCCACCGCTCTGCTCGACGCCGTGGAGCTCTGCGAGCTCACGGACCAGACAGGCATAGAGCTTGGCGACGAGGGACAGAGCCTGACCATGTCCGGTCAAGGTGAAGAGACCTTGGGCTATGGAGCCGATTTCCTGGACATACATTGCGTTTTGTCGGCCATCGATATGCCCGACAGCGTGGGCAGCAGGTTAGGAAATACCCGGGCCCTGGACGGGACGCAAACTGCTCAGTGGGGAGAGTTCTCCACCTTTTGGAACTACCACCCGGATGACGGCATGAACGTGATCGTCGAGGTCGTTGGAGAAGAGTAGCCGCGCCTTGCTCCGCGTCACCGACGTGGAGGCTTAGCCCCGGAAACTCATGGGGTGTACAGATAACGGGCTTATCGCCCCGGAATAACCCCGTTATCTGTACAACCGGCGCGGCGAAGCCCCGTTATCTGTACAACCGGCGCGGCGAAACCCCGGTATCTGTACAACCGGCGCCGCCCGCACGTTCATAGTGCAGTTGATGCAGCCTCCCGGCTGGCCCGGGGGCATCTACTGCACTATGAACGCGCCAGAGCCAGTGAATCGCGCAGAACTTCCCACCCAAATGGGGCTTCGCACAGAACGTAAACCCTTGTGAAGTGCCGATGTGACCGCAAACACAAATTGCATTAGCGTTGTTCTTCCGTCAACGCAGCCGGAGCCACTCTCCGCACCCATGCTGCGTCATCACTTGCCCCCTTGAGGCGGCACGACATGGAAAGGGGTGCCGGGTGGGAACCTCGCTCCACGAAACCGAGCCCTCGCTCAAGAAAGTCCTCGGCCGGATTGACGTTTTGGCGCTCGGTTTCGGCGCAATGATCGGTTTCGGCTGGGTGGTGCTCACCGGCGACTGGCTGATCAATGCCGGCACCCTCGGCTCGGTGCTGGCCATGCTGACCGGCGGCGTCATTATGGCGGTGGTCGGACTGACGTACGCCGAGCTCTGCGCGGCCATGCCCAAGGCCGGCGGCGAGCACAACTACATCATGCGGGCTATGGGTCCGCGGACCTCCTTCATCGGATCCTGGGCCATCATCGGCGGCTATGTGACCATCGTGGCATTCGAAGCCGTGGCCCTGCCCCGCACCGTGCAGTACATCTTCCCGGACCTCAGCCAGATTCACCTGTGGACCGTGGCGGGCTTCGACGTGCACCTGACCTGGGCGCTGGTAGGTGCGGTTGCCGCCGTCGTAATCACCTGGATCAACATCCGCGGCGTGAAGGAAGCGGGCGTGGTGCAGACCTTCGTGGTGCTTTTCCTGCTGGCCATCGGGCTGGTGATGATCGCCGGGTCCTTCGCCGGAGGGTCCGTGGCCAACATGGAGCCGTGGATCAACAACGGCATGACCGGGTTCTTCGCGGTCCTGGTGGTGGTGCCCTTCCTGTTCATCGGCTTCGACGTGATTCCGCAGTCCGCCGAGGAAGTGAACATCCCCGCCAAGCAGATCGGCAAGCTCGTGGTTGTCTCCGTGGTGCTGGCAACCATCTGGTACCTCATGGTGGTGCTGACCACTTCGTCGGCTATGTCCGCCGGAGACCTGGCGCAGACGGACATTGCGACGGCGGACGCCGTCGGAGCCATGTTCGGCTCGGACATCATGGCCAAGATCCTGATTGCCGGCGGCATTGCAGGCATCCTCACCTCGTGGAACTCCCTGTTGATGGGCGCTTCCCGGCTGATGTATTCCCTGGCCCGTTCCGGCATGCTCCCGGCCTGGTTCGGCCGCCTGCATCCGAAGTATCACACCCCGCACAACGCCCTGCTGTTCATCGGGGCACTGAGTTTCCTCGCTCCGTTTGGCGGGGCGGAGATGCTCGGCTGGCTGGTGGACTCCGGGGCGCCCAGCATCGTGCTGGCCTACACCCTGGTGGCGATTTCATTCCTCATCCTGCGCCGCCGCGAACCGGCAATGGACCGTCCGCTGCGGATCGGCGGGCGCGGCAACGGCGGCATCGCCATCGGTATTGCCGCCGCCGTCTTCGGCCTGGCTCTGTTCAGCCTCTACATGCCGGGCATGCCTGCGGCGTTGGGCGTCGAGCCGTGGGTACTGTTCGCCGCATGGTGGGTGGTCGGTCTGGTCTTCTTCTTCCGGGTGCCGGCCGGCATCAAGGCGGGGCCCGACGCCGAGGAGCACCTCCTTGCCCGTCTTCGGTCCCGCGTGCGGCAGGGCTGATTTGGGCGGGCCGTTTTCTTTGCCGGCGGAAGTCCGGACCGAATAACTTAACGCCGACAATGATGGGGGACGAATGACACTGAACAGGATGCTCACCGACGAGGAAGTCTTCGCAGAGCACCGGAGGCTCCTGGCCCGGGGCGAGAAGCGATTCCTTCATCGGACGGAGTTTGGCAATCTCCACAGCTACGCCCCGGACGAACTCGGGTTCCGGCCGGACGGTGCTCCGCCGTCGGACCACCCCAATTCCTGGGTGGTGGGGGTGCTCCTCCTCATCCTGTATTTGGTGTTCATTCTCTTTTTCGCCGGGGTTGGCCTTTTCCCGTCAGACGACTGGGTCTTGAGAGTGACCGCGCTGATTCTCGTGGCGGTGATGCTCGGTTGTTCCTTCCGGCTTGTTGCGGCGACCCGAAGGGAATACCGGGCTGCGAGGGTGCGAAAGCAGCGAGGGCTTCCGCGGCCCGGCCGCCAGGGTGTGGTTGCCCTGCCGGACGTTGTCGACGGGCGTTTCGGTTTCCGGCACTGACCGGACGTCGCCCGCTGCACAGTGATCCTCGTAGCGGAGGGGGCTGGGGCGGTTTCCGAAAATCCGGTGTACAGATAACGGGCCTATGCCGGCCGAATAACCCCGTTATCTGTACAACCGGCGCCGCTAAGCCCCGTTATCTGTACAACCGACGAGGGTAAGCCCCGTTATCTGTACATCCGACGCCGGTAAGCCCCGTTATCTGTACAACCGGCGCCGCCCGCACGTTCATAGTGCAGTAGATGCTGCCTCTGGACCGGCCAGAGGACATCAACGGCACTATGAATGCGTCCGGCCGCTGAAGCCCCGGCAGAACGTCAAGCCCACCCGGCCCACCCGGCGCACCCCGTCCCCAAGCCCACCGGCCCACCCGGCCCAAAGCCCACCACCCCGCCCCCGGCTCACCCCGCGGCCCGCCCCGCCCCAAGCCCACCCGTCACCCCGCGGCCCGCCGCACCCCGCCCGTTGCAAAAACATCACGTTAAGCCGGGTTTGGGGCTCCTCGGGGCGCTTTGTGAAGCAGGTAACGGTAAGGTTGCTTGGTAGTTTTCGCCCGGACACCAACCCGGACACCAACCCCGGACCAAACACGGACACCAAACGCCGGGCGGCAACAAGAAACAGGCGACAAGAAACATACGCAACCAAAGTGAAGAGGTCTTGATGTGTGGGAATTCGTGGCGGACCGGTATCAACAGATCCTGTTCGCCGGATGGCAGCACTTCAGCCTAGTTGTCCAGTGCCTGATCCTCGCCACGGTCATTGCCGTGGTCATTGCGGCCCTCGTTTACCGCAATAAGACCCTCAGCGGAGTGGCCAACGGCGTCTCCGCGGTAGGCCTCACGCTGCCGTCCTTCGCCCTGATCGGCCTGCTGATCGCACCCTTCGGGTTCGGCGCCGTGCCGGCCGTGATCGTCGTGGCGTTCTATGCCACCCTGCCCATCCTGCGCAACGCGGTGGTGGGTCTGGCCGGGATTTCCCCGACCGTCGTGGAATCCGCCCGCGGCGTCGGCATGAGCCGGCTGCGCACACTGCTGCGCATCGAACTGCCGCTGGCCTGGCCGGTCATCCTCGCCGGCGTGCGGGTGTCCGCCCAGATGGTTATGGGTATTGCCGCCATCGCGGCCTACGCCCTCGGCCCGGGACTGGGCGGCTTCATCTTCACCGGACTCTCCCGCCTGGGCGGTGCCAACTCCCTCGAATCCGTAGTGGTCGGCGTCGTCGGCGTCATCCTGCTGGCCCTGATCCTTGACCTTCTCCTGGTCGGCCTCGGCCGGCTCACAACCCCGCGAGGTATCCGTGTCTGAGACTCTTACCCCAACCACCGGCGATAAAGCCACCGCCACCGGCATCCTGCTCGAAGACGTCACCAAGCGCTTCCCCGGACAGGACAAACCGGCCGTCGGCGGGCTGACCATGGAAATCCCGCGGGGCAGCATCGTGATGCTGGTTGGCCCGTCGGGCTGCGGCAAGACCACCACGCTGAAAATGATCAACCGGCTCATTGAGCCCTCCAGCGGGCGGATCATCCTCGACGGCGAAGATGTCACCGGGATCGACGGCGACCAGCTGCGCCGCGGGATCGGCTACGTCATCCAGGCCGGCGGGCTCTTCCCGCACATGACCGTGGCGGCGAACATCGCCGTCGTCCCCAAGATGCTCAACTGGGACAAGGACCGCATCCAGTCCCGGGTGGACGAGCTGCTCGAACTGGTCTCCCTCGATCCGGCCCTCTACCGTGACCGCTACCCGAAGGAACTGTCCGGCGGGCAGCAGCAGCGCGTGGGCGTGGCCCGTGCCCTGGCCGCCGATCCGCCCGTGCTGCTTATGGATGAACCGTTCGGTGCCGTGGACCCGATCACCCGCCAGCGGCTGCAGGACGAACTGCTGCATATCCAGTCCGAACTGAACAAGACCATCGTCTGCGTCACCCATGACTTCGACGAAGCGGTGAAGCTGGGGGACTGGATCGCCATCTTCGACGAGGGCGCGCAGCTGGTGCAGTATGACTCCCCGGAACGCATCCTGGCGAACCCCGCCAACGAGTTTGTGGAAAACTTCATCGGTTCCGGCGCCGGCCTGAAGCAGCTCACGCTGACCCGTGTGAACGAGGTGGAGCTGGCCTCGCCGATTACGGCCGGCATCGGGGACCTTGCCAGCGACACCCTCTCCCGGCTGCAGGGCGCGGGCGAGCAGAACGCCGTCGTCCTGGACGAACGGGAGCGGCCCATCCAGTGGCTCTCCCGCCGCCAGCTCAGCCGCCTGGACCGGCATACCGACGCCGTTGATCCCAAGCTTCCGGTGATCAGCGAGCAGTCCACGCTCAATGACGCGCTGGACACCATGCTGGTCTCCAGCACCGGCGCCGCCCTGGTGACGGGTCCGCGGGACCGGTTCCTCGGGCTGGTCACCGTTCAGACCGTAATGGAAGCGATCACGGCAGCGAACGACGCCGCGCAGCAGGGCTCCTCCAGCGCACCGGTGGGCCTCAACAGCGGCGGCATCCGACGCGGCACAGAGACAGACGGGCAGGCAGCAGTGCAGGACGACGCCGGTGCTGCCGCCGGCCAGGGCACCCGATGACCGCCGTCCCCACGGCCGCCCAGGCCCGGGCCGAAGCCGAAACCGGTGCCGGCCCGACATCCTGGCGCCCTCTCCTGCTGCAGCTGGCCGGCATCGCGGTGGCCTTCGGGCTCCTGATGCTCTGGCTGACCACTGCCGAGCTCAGCGTCACCGAGCGCACCACCCTGGATCCCGCGGCGCTGTGGGACTACACCGTGCAGCACCTCCTGCTCACCGGGGTGTCCGCGGTGATCGTGCTGGTGGTCGCCATCCCGCTGGGCGTGCTGCTCACCCGCGGACGGATGCGCCGGGTCACCGGGCCGATCATGGCGGTGGCCAACATCGGCCAGGCGGCGCCGGCCATCGGGCTGCTGGTGCTGCTGGCCTTCTGGGTCGGCTTCGGTTTCCGGGCCGCCATCGGGGCGCTGGTGGTCTATGCCCTGCTGCCGGTCATGCGGAACACGATGGTGGGCCTGCAGCAGGTGGACCCGCGCGTCGTGGAGGCCGGCCGCGGCGTCGGCATGAGCAACGCCCAGGTGCTGTTCCGGCTGGAACTGCCCCTCGCGGTGCCCGTGATGCTCTCCGGGGTCCGGACCGCACTGGTGCTTCTGGTGGGCACCGCCACGCTGGCCACGTTCGTCAACGGCGGCGGGCTGGGGATCCTCATCACCACCGGCGTGAACCTGAACCTGACCACGGTGCTGGTGGCCGGAGCCCTGCTGGTGGCGCTGCTGGCGCTGGTGGTCGACTGGATCGGCCGGCTGGTCGAGCACATCGCCCGGCCGAAGGGACTCTGATGAAAACGCAGCCAAACGCACGCGTCCGCCTCGCTGCCGCAGGAGCTGCCGCCGTCGGCCTGCTGCTGGCGGGCTGCGGACTGCAGCCCGCCGCCTCGTACGTGCCGGACGCGGACCCCGGGCTGATCCAGCCCGTCGAGGGCCTGCCCGACGACGCGGAGCTCACCATCACCAGCAAGAACTTCACCGAACAGCTCATCCTGGGCAAGATCGCGGTGCTGGCCACCAAGGTCGCCGGCTTCGACGTCACCGACCTGACCAACGTGCCCGGCAGCCAGCCGGCGCGGGAGCTGCTCCTGTCGGGGCAGGCCGGCATGACCTGGGAATACACCGGCACCGGATGGATCGCCTACCTCGGCCAAAGCGAAGGCATCCCGGACAAACAGGAACAATGGCAGGCCGTGCATGACGCGGACCTGGCAAACGGTGTCACTTGGGGCGATCCGGCGCCGCTGAACAACACCTACGCCATGGCGATCCGCAGCGAGGCCGCCGAGGAGCTGGGCGTGGCCAGCATCTCCGACATCACCACCCTGCCGGTGGAGGAGCGCACGTTCTGCCTTGAGGCCGAGTTCAACTCGCGTCCGGACGGCATGAACCCGCTGCTGGAAAAGTACGGTATGCCGCGCGGGGCACCCAACGGCGTGCCGGACGCCAACATCGGCATCTATGACACCGGTGCCGTGTATTCGGCCACCGACGCCGGGGAGTGCAACTTCGGCGAGGTCTTTGCCACGGACGGACGGATCGATTCGCTGGGACTGACCGTGCTCGAGGACGATCTGGCCTACTTCCCCGCCTACAACGCGGCGCCCGTCTTCAACACCGAGGCGCTGGAGGAATATCCGGAGCTGGTGGACATCTTTGCGCAGGTGTCCCCGTTGCTAACGGACGAGGAACTGCGCAAGATGAACCTTGCCGTAGACGTCAACGGCCAGGAGCCCGCGGACGTCGCCTTCGACTGGATGGTCGAGAAGGGCCTGATTACCGCTCCCGAGTGAGGTGGACCCCGTGGACCTTCCAGCCATCCTCGACGCCGGCCACGTTGACGACGCCGCCGGCCTGCTGCGCCGCTACTACACGCAGAAACTGACCTCCGGGCATGTGCGGACCGGGGCGAGGTTCGACACCTGGGCCGGCGGGGGAGACTCCCCGGGAGCCGCCGACCGGATCACCGCCGATGACCTGGTTGCACTGGCCCTGCTGGGCGAGGAAATCAAGGGACCGGCGGTGGTGGGGCTGCTCGAGACGAAGGCACCGGAGATCGGCGAGCTGCTGGAACTGATTCCGGTGAGTCTGGAGCTGGCGGACGTCACCGGCGTCGAATACGTCCACGTCCTCGGCAAGGACAGCCCGGCGTGGCTGCTCTGGGAGATTTTCCGCGGCTACCGGGGCGGGCAGTGGAAGATGGGCCCCACGAAAACCAGCAAGCTGCTGGCCCGCAAACGGCCGAAACTGATTCCGATCTGGGACTCGATGGTGGCCCGCAGCATCGGAGCGGGGACCTCCCTCACGCAGTGGGAGGAATGGCATGCGCTGCTGACCGCCAATGACCGGGAACTGGTCCGCCTCCTGGACGAAGTCCAGGACCGGGCTGCGCTGCCGGTGCGGGTGTCAGCCCTGCGGGCCATGGACGTGGTGCTGTGGATGGACGCCAAGCAGCGCGGTTTCCGGGCCGCGCCGGGCGACGACGACTGAGCCGGAACTCCCCGAAACTGCCACTAGTTCCGGTAGGTGAACACGGTCAGCCCGCCGGTCGCGAACCGAGGGATGTCGGCGTTGGCGGCCTGCCCCTCGGCGGTGGTCAGGGACTCCTGCATGGCCGATTCGTCGTCGAAATCGGCTTCGAACAGTGCGAAATACGGCGGTTGCTCCTCCGCCGACCTCAGCTCCTCGGACGCCCGCAGCTCACGGAGGCCGGGGATGTTGCGCACCAGCGGCAGGTGCACGTTGCGGTAGTGCCGGCGGAAGGCAGCCGGGTCCCGCGGCTGCCGGAACAAAACAACGAGGGTGTGCATGCTGAAAAGGTAACGCTCTCGGTGGCAACGGGACAGGGGGTTTGCCCGACGGCGGTTAAGGACACCGGGTGCCGCACCGGACTAGAGTCCTCAGTACGCCGGGGCCGCCATGCCCGCGGACCCGCAACGAAGAGGAACCCTAATGTCACTTTCCACCAGCGCCGCCGCCGAGACCCCGACGCCGGAGCTTCCGGACAGCATGCGCGTCTCGGTCCTGCGCGTCCCGGCCACCCCCGGCGGAAATGCCGACGGCGCCGCGGACGAGGCCGTCCCCAACCAGCTGTCCGTCGACGAACGCCCGCTTCCGCAGCTGGAACCGAACGAGGTGCTGGTCCGGGTGGCCGCCGTCGGCGTCTGCGGCAGCGACGTGCATTATTTCCGGCACGGGCGGATCGGGCAGTTTGTCGTGGAGGAGCCGCTGGTCCTGGGGCACGAAGCGTCCGGGACCATTGCCGCCGTCGGCGCCTCCGTGGATCCGGCCCGGATCGGCCAGCGGGTATCCATCGAGCCGCAGAAACCCTGCCGCCGCTGCGAGCAGTGCAAGCAGGGCCGCTACAACCTGTGTCCCGACATGGCCTTCTACGCCACCCCGCCGGTCGACGGCGCCTTTGCCGAATACGTGGCGATCGAGTCCGATTTCGCCCACGCCGTTCCGGACACGGTCTCGGACGAGGCCGCCGCCCTGATGGAGCCGCTCTCGGTAGGCATCTGGGCCTGCCGGAAGGCCGGCGTCGGGCCCGGACAGCGGGTGCTGGTAGCCGGTGCCGGACCGATCGGCGTGATCATTGCCCAGGTGGCCCGCGCCTTCGGCGCCAGCGCCGTGTACATCAGTGACATCGCGCAGGACCGGCTGGACTTCGCCGCCGCGCACGGAGCCACTCACACCCTGCATGCCTCCCAGCCGGTGGACGGGCTGGGAGTGGATGCGTTCATCGACGCCTCCGGAGCTCCCAGCGCGGTCCGCGCCGGCATCCGGGCGGTGGCTCCCGGCGGCCGGGCCGTGTTGGTGGGCATGGGCGCCGAGGACGTCGAACTGCCGGTCGGCGTGATCCAGAACCGCGAAATCTGGCTCACCGGCGTCTTCCGCTACGCCAACACCTGGCCGACGGCCATCTCGCTGGTCGCAGAGGGCAAGGTGGACCTGGACGGTTTGGTCACCCATGAGTTCGGGCTCGGCCAAGTGCGGGAAGCGCTCGACGCCGGCCAGGAACCGGGGGCGCTGAAGGCCATGGTCCAGCCGTGGCGCTGACGGGCGCGGCGGTGCGGGCACCGGATCCGGTCCGCGTGGAACGGAGCGGGAAAAGAAAATTCCGCGGCGCACCTCGACACTAAGTTACTGAGCGGTAATATAGCGGGCATGCACCTCATTCTGCGCACCATCCTGACCCTGTTCCGCGCCCGACGCCGGCCCAAGCTGGGCTTCTTCGAGACCTCCTCGGTACCCATGAAGGTCCTGGTCACGGACATCGACTTTGCGATGCACCTGAACAACGGCATGTACTTCTCGCTGATGGACCTGGGCCGCTTTGACCTGCTGGTCCGCAGCGGCGTCTGGGACATCATGAAGAAGCGCGGCTGGAGCCCGGTGGCGAACAACGAAACCATCAGCTTCCGCAAATCCCTGCAGCTGCACCAGCAGTACAGCATTGAAACCCGGGTCATCGGGTTCGATGAGCGGGCCATCTACATCGAGCAGCGCATGGTGGCGGACGGAGAGATCTACGCCAGCGCCGTCATCTGCACCCGCCTGGTATCCAAGAACGGACCGGTGAGCAACGAGGAGATCTTCGAGGCCGTGGGCGCCGTTCCGCCGTCGGACCTGGAACTGCCGGAGTGGATCAGCGAGTGGCGTGCCGCCGTCGCCCTGCCGAGCACCCGCCGCCCCGCTCCGCACACCTGGGCCTAAGCGGAGCTGCCGCCCGGGCGTTGTCCGGAACCGTTGACACCCCCGGATGCCGGGCCGAACCTAGAAGCAGGGGGACCTAGGAACGGGGTGCTCGGTGAAGCTGACGGTCAACACTTTTCTGACGTTGAACGGCGTGATGCAGGCCCCGGGCAGCAGGGAGGAAGACCCGTCCGGCGGGTTCACCGGCGGCGGGTGGCTGACGCCGCTTGCTGACCCTGACCTGGAGCAGATTGTCTCCGAGTGGTACGGCATGGCCGATGCACTGCTGCTGGGGCGCAACACGTACGACATGATGCAGCCCTACTGGGAGGCCGCGAACCAACCCGGGGACGTCATTGCCACAGCCTTGAACAGCCTGCCGAAGTATCTGGTCTCCGCGACAATGCCGCCGGTGCCCTGGCACAACACGCTCCTGCTCGAAGGGGAGCTGATCTCCAGCGTGGAACGGCTGAAGTCCCGGCGCAGCGGCGAACTCCAGGTGCACGGCAGTTATCAGCTGGTCCAGGCGCTGGCTGCGGCCGGGCTGGTGGACGCGTACCGGCTGCTGATTTTCCCGGTGGTGGTGGCCCAGGGCAAGCGGCTCTTCGAAGACATCCGCGAGACGGCCTCCTACAGCGTCTCGCAGCCGCAGACCACGCGGTCCGGCGCTGTCTGCGTGACGCTGCACCCAGCCGGGCTGCCGGCCGAAACCGGTTCCGGAAGCGGACCCGGGATCTCCGTTTGATGCCTTTTCCGCGGTGCTGGATAAGGAAGAAAGTTTCCGCTCTGCGATAAAGTGGGGGCAATTCGTGGGGAGGGGCAATCATGGCTGAACGGGCCGCCGGATCCGGCGTGCAGTCGGTGGAACGGGTCTTTGAGCTGCTGGAGCTGATTGCCGACGCCGGCGGGGCTGTGACGCTGAGCGAACTTGCCGCCTCCACCTCCCTGCCCCTGCCCACCATCCACCGGCTGCTGCGCACCCTCGTGGGCCGGGGCTACGCCCGGCAGCTGCCCAACCGGCGTTACGCCCTCGGGCCGAAGCTGATCCGGCTCGGGGAAGGCGCCAACCTGCAGCTCGGCGCGCTGGCCATGCCGCAGCTGAAGGGCCTTGCGGATGATCTGGGGGAGACCTCCAATATGGCAGTGCTCGACGCCGACATGGTGGTCTACGTTGCCCAGGTTCCCTCGCGGCATTCCATGCGGATGTTCACGGAAGTCGGCCGCCGGGTGCATACGCACGACACCGGCGTCGGCAAGGCGATCCTGGCGCAGCTGCCGGAGGAACAGGTCCGCAGCATCGTGGGCAGGGCGGGAATGCCCACCCCCACCGGGCACAGCCTGGGCAGCGTCGATGCGCTCCTGGCTGATCTGGATGGCATCCGGGAACGCGGCTACTCCGTGGACGAGCAGGAACAGGAACTCGGGGTGCGCTGCTTCGCCATGGCCGTTCCCAACGCACCCACGCCGTCGGCGGTTTCCGTCTCGGGGCCGGTCTCGCGCGTGGATGAAGCCTTCGCGGACCGTGCGGTGCCGCTGCTGCGCGAAGCCGTGGAACGGATCTCCGCCGAGCTGAACCGCTAGGACATTCCCCGGGAGCCTTCCCGGACACGGAAAAGGGCAGGTGCCGCGGCTGCGGTACCTGCCCTTTTCTCAGTGATGCGAGGTGATGCGGTGCTGTCTAACCGTGTGCTGTCCGGACCCTAGAGCTGGGTGCCGCGGCGGGTGCCGGCGATCAGCATGCCGATCGGAATCAGCAGCAGGAGCAGCGGGATCAGTACGGCCAGGATCTTCGGGGAGGTGAAGATTTCGCCGGGGGTCAGCGCCGTGGTGCTGGCCCGCATGGTGTCTGCACCTTCGGAGATCTTGCCGTTGCCGTCGGCCAGGGTCTTGCTGCCTTCGGCCAGTTCGGTGTTGCCGTCGGCCAGCTTCTCAGCGCCTTCCTTCAGGTCGCTCGTGCCGGCGGTCAGCGTCTTGCCGCCGTCGTCGAGCTTCACAACGCCCTCGTCCAGGGTCTCGGTGCCGGTGACCAGGCGGCTGGTGCCGTCGGAGAGGCTGATGGTGCCGTCGTAGATCTTGTAGTTGCCGTCGGCCAGCGTGTAAGCGCCGGTTTCCAGGGTGTCCAGGCCGGTGGCCAGGGTTCCTGCACCGGTGGCGAGCTTGCCGTTGCCTTCTGCCAGGGTGTACGCGCCGGTCTCAAGGGTCTTCAGGCCGGTGTTCAGCTCGGCGGCACCTGCGGAAAGCGTTCCGGCACCTGTGTAGAGCAGTTCAATTCCTGCGGCAGCTTCGCCGGCTTTGGCGGCGAGGGTGGGAGCCGCAGCGGGATCGTTGAGCTTGGCGACGCCACCAGCGACGAGCTGGGAGCCTTCCACAAGACCAGTAAACTCAGCGCCGGTCACAGGATCAATACCCTTCAACCCGTAGTCGATGCTGACGATGGCCCGTTCCAAGCCCTCAAGCTTGGCTGCGGCAACGCGTAGCCGGTCTCCGGCCCCCGCGAACTGCGGGAGGATCATAGCTGCTTTATCAAGCTCTTTGGCAGATTCGCGCAGCTCCATAGCGCCATAGGAGTTGCCAGCGGGGTGGTAGGTACTGCCTGCTTTTTCCATGTCGGCCTGGATCTGGGCCGCCAGACTTGCGGGCTGGCCGGGCTGTACCGTGTTGATGCCGTCATATACCTTCTGGACGCCACCGGAAAGAGCAGTTGTCCCCGGAGCAAGCTGGCCGATGCCGTCGGCGACCGACTGCGCACCGGCAGCCAGTGCAGGTGCCCCCTCAGCCAAGGGAGCCATCTTCGTGTACAGCTCGTTCGAACCGGTGGTCAGCTTGTCTGAGCCCTCACGGGCCGTCGTCGCACCGGCAGCCAGCGTGCTGGCGCCCTGCGAAGCGCTGCTCGCACCGGCAGCCAGCGTGCCCGCACCCGTACGGGCGTTGGTGGCACCGGCGGCCAGCTTGTTGGCACCTTCATTGGCAGCCTCGGCGCCGGTGAGAAGCTTGACGGCTCCTTCATCCAGCGTGGTGGCGCCTTCCTTGAGGGTGGTGACGCCCGCTTTGGCGGAGCCGATTCCCTTTGCCAGGGTGTTGGCGCCCGCGTCAACCTTTTCGGTGCCCGCTGCGAGGTCCTTGGCACCGGTCTGTGCCTTCTCTGCGCCGGCTTCCAGGTCTCCTGCGCCGGTGGAGGCGCGCTCGGCGCCATCGCTCAGCTCCGTTGCGCCGCTGGCAACCTTGCCCGTAAAGAGGACGAAGAAGGCGAGGAGGAGGACCAGGAACAACGCCAAAAGTACGGTTAAAAGTGTATGGGGGCGGCTGGAGGCGCGCCCGGACGTGGAACTCGTCATTGAATATCCTTCTTCTGCTTCTTACGATTCGAGACTGACTAAGCGGCGAGCAGCACGCCTGTGGGCGCAGCCTCCGCGGATGCAAGGTGACCGGGTCCGTCGCTACGTTGAGACGTAATCGGTCAAGACCAGTGTGATGTCTGTTACATCTAAGCTACCCGCGGGTAACAAAGCAAGGCTTTTTCCAAATTAGTTACCGACGAGTAGGTTGCGCGGTATGTTTTGCTGCGCTAAAGGGAACCAGCGTGTCGAAGCTGCGTAACCCAGCTCACACCGGGCATCGTTGGGTGCAGACAGGATCGGCCTTAGACCAAGGGAGTCCGTATGAGCTGGCTGGACCGCGACCGAACCATCGCCCCACCCGGATTCAACCGGTGGCTGATCCCGCCGGCTGCGCTGGCCGTGCACCTGTGCATCGGACAGGTCTACGCCACCAGCGTCTATAAGACGGCGCTCGTGGAATACTTCGGCGCGAGCCTCACCCAGATCGGCATCATCTTCTCCATCGCCATCGTGATGCTTGGACTGTCCGCCGCCGTAATGGGCACTTGGGTGGATGCCAACGGGCCCCGCAAGGCCATGTTCGTTTCCGCCATATTCTGGGTGAGCGGCTTCCTGATCGGAGCCGTGGGCATCTTCACCGGGCAGCTCTGGCTGCTGTACCTGGGCTACGGCTTCATCGGCGGCATCGGCCTGGGCATCGGCTACATTTCCCCGGTCTCCACCCTGATCAAATGGTTCCCCGACCGGCCCGGCCTCGCCACGGGCATGGCCATCATGGGCTTCGGCGGCGGCGCGCTGATCGCCAGTCCGCTCTCCTCGGCCCTGCTGACGTTCTTCGACCCTGAATCCGGCACGCCAGGCTGGGTGGCCAGCGGCGACGCCGTGGGCAAGCTGTTCCTCACCCTGGGCGCTCTCTACCTGGTGTACATGCTCTACGGCGCCTGGAGCATCCGGGTGCCGGCGGCGGACTGGAAGCCCGAGGGCTTCGACCCCTCCACCGTTGCCTCCAAGTCCCTGGTCACCACCAATCACGTCTCCGCCGCCAACGCCATCAAAACCCGGCAGTTCTGGCTCGTCTGGATTGTGCTCTTCTGCAACGTCACCGCAGGCATCGGCATCCTGGAACAGGCAGCGCCCATGATCCAGGACTTCTTCCGCCAGCCCGACGGCGCCTCGCTGGTGACAGCCGCCGTCGCCGGCGGATTCGTCGGCCTGCTTTCGATCGGCAACATGGGCGGGCGCTTTGTCTGGTCGGCCACCTCGGACGTGATCGGACGCAAGCGCATCTACATGCTCTACCTCGGTGCCGGCGCCGTCATGTACGTCCTGTTGTCCTTCTTCGGAGACACGTCCACCATCCTCTATGTGGCCCTGGCGTTCGTGATCCTGTCCTTTTACGGCGGCGGGTTTGCCACCGTTCCCGCCTACCTGCGTGACCTCTTCGGCACCTTCCAGGTCGGTGCCATCCACGGCCGGCTCCTCACGGCCTGGTCTGCTGCGGGCATTGCCGGTCCGCTGATCGTCAACTCCTTCCTGGACGCGCAGGGCACCCCCGGGGAGCTCACGGCGGCCGCGTACTATCCCGCCTTGCTGACCATGGTGGGACTGCTGGTGGTGGGCTTCATCGCCAATCTGCTGGTGACGCCGGTGGCGTCCCGCTATCACGAACCGCAGAAGCCCGCGCAGGCGGACCCGGCGCAGGCCGCTACCCAGGACGGAGAACGCTGATGACCAAGGCAAAGTTGACGGTGAGCTGGCTGCTGGTGGGGATCCCCCTGGCCTACGGGGTATTCCAGACCCTGACCCGGGCCGCGGCGCTCTTCGGCTGAGCATCGCCCGGGGACCAGGGTAAAGGAGAGGACATGCCCGGCAGCTGGAATGAGGTTCGGATCCTGCCGCCGGCAGCCGAGCCGGACGCCTATACCCAGCTGCCGTTGACGGGCTGGTTCCTCATGATGGGATGGGCGGCGCGGGCGCAATACGCCTACCGCCGGCCCGGCACACTGTATGAAACCCTGCCGACTCAGGAGCTGTTCGCCCCCGAGGACGAGGAACGGGTTTACCAAATGACCAACGACTACCTGGCGCTGGTCGGCATTCCGCCTGTTCCGCGGGGATACGTCTGGTTCCTGGCCCGGCCCGCAGGGATCGCTTCCGATGAAGCCCTGTGGCGGCGGCTGAACGAAATGATCGATGAGGTGGGAGGCATACCCCACTTCGACGGCCCGGCCTATGTGACGGGGGCCTATCCGGTCATCGCGGAAGCGGTACGGCGGCTCTACTGACTGGGCTTCGAATCCTTGGCGTCCTGCGAATCCATCACCCGGTCAATGACCAGGGAATAGAGCGCCGCTGCCATTGCCATGACGCGACGGGGACGGGCCACCCCGCGCCGAACCAGCCACGTTTCGACAGCCTCATCCAGCACCAGGGTCAGTGCCGTGATCCCGCTGACGGTTGCCCCCATCAGTGCAGCCATACCCGTCAGCGCAATTTCCGGCATCCGCGTCCGGGACCCGGCCGTGGGCGCGGCAACGTAGGAAGGCACGGTTGCGGAATCGCCCCCGGCCCCTGCCGTGAACGGGGTGACGAGGTCAACGGTCCCGGCGGCAGCCAGTTCCCTCCCTTTCCGGCGGCCTTTTCGGAGTGCCAGAACGACGACGGCACCCGCGGCTGCGCCGGAACCAAGAACGTAGGCGCGGCGCAGGCCCGGGGACCAGTCCGCCGGCCGAGACAGGGTGAACGCCCCCACGGAAGCGGCGAGCGCGAGGGACAGAGGAAGATTCTTCATGGCCCACACGCTACCTGCTGCCGGAAGGGCTGTGGAACCGGGGACGCGGGTGCAACGATTAACGTGCAAATCCAACCATCGTGCCGTCGCGGAACGGTGCGGAGAGCAGGAGTATGCCATGAAGGCCCTTCAATACCGCGCCATCGGCCAGCCGCCCGAAGTGGTGGAGATCGATACCCCCGAGCCCGGCCCCGGGCAGGTCCGGCTGAAGGTGACCGCCGCCGGGGTCTGCCACTCCGACGAATTCATCATGAGCCTCCCCGAGGAGGAGTACATCTACGGCCTGCCCCTGACCTTGGGGCACGAGGGTGCCGGCGTGGTGGACCGGGTGGGCGACGGCGTGCAGTACATCGAGGAGGGCGCGTCCATGGCCGTCTACGGGCCGTGGGGCTGCGGGCTTTGCTATGAGTGTTCCAGCGGGCGGGAAAACTACTGCCGCAACGCCGCGAAATTCGGCATTGTTCCGCCCGGGCTCGGTGCGCCGGGGGCCATGGCCGAATACCTGATTGTGGACAGCCCCCGGCATCTGCTCCCGCTCGGGGACCTGGATCCGGTGCAGAACGTGTCCCTGACCGATGCCGGGCTCACCCCGTACCACGCGATCAAAGGCTCGCTGGAGAAGCTGCCCTCCGGTGCGACCGCCGTCGTCATCGGCGTGGGCGGGCTGGGGCACGTGGCCGTGCAGATCCTGCGGGCCATGACCGCGGCCACCGTGGTGGCGCTGGACATTGACGAGGCGAAACTGAACCTCGCCACCGATGTCGGCGCGCACTACACCTTCCCGTCCGAGCCCGGCGCGGTGGATATGGTCCGGGACCTGACCGGCGGGCGGGGCGTGGACGCCGTCTTCGACTTCGTGACCAACCAGGCCACGCTGGACCTGGGCCAGGCGATGGTGGGATCACAGGGCGACCAGGTGCTGGTGGGCGTAGGCGCCGGCACCCTGCCGGTGGGGCTGGGCGCCACCGCGGCGTGGGAAACCTCCATCCGTGCCCCGTACTGGGGCTCCCGGTCGGAGCTGTTCGAGGTGCTGGACCTCGCGCGGGGCGAAGGCATCAACGTGCATACCGAGGTGTTCAGCCTGGACGAAGCGCCGGCGGCCTACGAAAAGCTGAAGAACAACCAGCTCCTCGGCCGCGCCGTCGTCGTGCCGTAACGCCGGAAGCTACAGCGGTGCCGCTGCCAGTCCGGCGAACCCGGCGGCGGCCCGCAGCAGCTGCGGCACGCCGGCCTCCAGCGACGGGGCGAACACCCGGTCATTGGGGCGCTCGCCCTTGAGCCAGCGGGTGTAGATGGCCTCGCAGAAAATGGATGCCTTCCACAGGGCCAGGGTCTGGTACCAGGGCAGCGCTTCCAGATCCAGGTCCATCCGCTGCCGGTACGCCTCAATGACTTCCTCCCGGGAGTAATAGCCCGGGTTGCGGGTCACTCCGGTCAGCTCCAGCGGCGTAGCGACGCTGCCGGGTTCGGAGTAGGTGGCGGTGAGGTAGCCCAGATCCGCCAGCGGGTCGCCGATGGCGGACATTTCCCAGTCCAGGACGGCAATCACCCGGGCGGGGGACTGCGGGGCGAACATCAGGTTCCCGGGCCGGTAATCCCCGTGCAGCACCGAGGCGGCCTGGCTGTCCGGCACGTTGTCCGCCAGCCAGCTGCCGATCCGGGCCACCTCGGGAAGGTTGCGCATGGTGTTGACCTCCCACAGCCCGGAGAACCTGGCCACCTGGCGCTGCAGGTACCCCTCCGGCTTGCCGAAGGAGGCCAGGTCCCCGTTGCTGACATCCACGGAGTGGATGCGGACCAGGGCGTCGACGACGGCGGCGCTGGTGGCCCGGCGTTCCTCCATTGAGGACAGCACGGGCGGGATGGTGTTGGTGATGACCAGCCCGTCAAGGAAACCCATCACGTAGAACGGCACCCCGAGCACCGACTCGTCTTCGCACACCGCCAGGATTTCCGGCACCGGCACACCCTGCACGCGCAGCAGCTGCTGGATCCGGGCCTCGCGGACCATGTCATGGGTGGAGCGGGGCAGCGGCGGGCGCGGGCCGCGGCGCAGCACAAAGTCGTCGTGTCCGCGCCGGATCCGGTAGGTGATGTTGGACTGCCCGTCCCCGATCTGCGCCCAGGACAGTGGCCCCGAACCCAGCCCGTGCGCGTCGAAGAACGCGGTGACCTCATCCAGGATCAGCAGCGGAGGGGAGGCCAGTGCCTCGGCCTCGGAACGGGTGGCTACAACTTCGGTGCCGTCGGCAGTGGTGTGCATGGGGTTCAGGCTTTCGCTTCGGCGGGGGTTCCGGCGTCGGACGCCGGGCGGGACACATCGGCAAGATCCGGAGCGCCGCGCTCCGCTTCCCGGCGGCGGCCGGCGGAAGCGCGGCGGGCTATGGCCCATTTATGCGTTTCGTTGGAGCCGTCATAGATGCGGAAGGCGCGGACCTCGTTGAGGTAGGAGGCCAGCGGCAGCCGGTCGGTGACGCCGTCGCCGCCGCACAGCTGCAGGCTCCGGTCGATCACCCGGTACACCGCCTCCGAGGTGTGGGCCTTGGCCACCGAGGACAGCGCCGAGCCGGCCTTGGCATCGGTTTCCAGCAGGGCGGCGGTCTTGGTGATGATGGCATCGGAGGTTTCAATATCGATGACGGACTGCGCGATCATTTCCTGGGCCAGGCCGAGTTCGTTCATCACCGAGCCGAAGATCTCGCGCCGGTTGGTGCGGTCCAGCGCGATGTCCAGGGAGCGCCGGGCCAGGCCGAGCCAGCGCATGCAGTGGGTCAGCCGGGCCGGACCAAGCCGGACCTGCGCGTAGCGGAAGCCCTCGCCGGGTGCGCCGAGCACGGCGGCGTCCGGCACAAACACATCCTCGAAGTGCACGTGCGGATGCCCGCCGCCGATTGCCCGGTCCATGGTGTGCAGCTGCTCGCCGATCCGCACGCCGGTAGTGTCCATGTCCACCAAGAGCATGGTGGCCCCGGCGGGCGCACCGTCCACCGCGTCGGTGCGCACCATGGCAATGCAGAACGTGGCATTGTTGGCGCCGCTGGTGAAGCGCTTTTCCCCGTTGATCAGCCAGCCGCCGTCCACCTTCGCGGCGCTGCTGCGCAGGGCGGCGGGGTCCGAACCCGCACCCGGGTGCGGCTCGGTCATGCCGAAGCAGGAGCGGGCCTTGCCGGAGACCAGCGGGGCGAGGTAGCGGCGCTTCTGCTCCTCGCTGCCGATCAGGTGCAGCATGTGCATGTTCCCTTCATCCGGGGCCATGCAGTTCAGCGCGGAGGGGCCGATCAGCGAATAACCGGCCTCCTGGAAGATGGGGGACCAGTACGCCAGCGGCACCCCCTGCCCGCCGTATTCGCGCGGTGCATGCGGGGCGAAGACCCCGGCGGCCTTGGCGGCGGCGCGCAGTTCCTCCAGCAGTGCCTCCGGAACGACGGCGCCCGGCCGCGGTTCTGCGGGCATCACGGTGCCACGGATGAACTCGCGGGTGCGCAGGCGGAGGTCTTCGATTTCCGGAGGCAGGGAAACAGTGCTCATGAGGGGTCCTTAGGGGGTGCGGTGGGAGCGGTCAGGCCGCGCCGCCGGCCACGAGCAGGCCGCCGTCGAGGTTGATGATCTGCCCGGTGACCCAGGCGGCGTCGTCGGAAGCCAGGAAGGCGGCCGCACCGGCCACGTCCTCCGGGGTGCCGAGCCGCTTCAGCGGGTAGGTGGAGCTGACCTTTTCTTCGCGGCCCTCATACAGGGCGCGCGCAAACTGCGTCTTGACGACGGCGGGCGCGAGTGCGTTCACGCGCACGGTGGGGGCCAGCTCGACGGCGAGGGTGCGGGTGAGCTGCTCCACGGCGGCCTTGCTGATGCCATAGAAGCCGATGCCGGCGGCCGGGGTCTGCGCCGAGACCGAGGAGAGGTTCAGCACCGATCCGCCGCGGCCCAGGAAATCCAGTGCCTCGTGCGCACACACGGCCGAAACCCAGGCGAGGGTGCCCAGCACGTTGACGTCCAGGATCCGGCGGGCGGCCTCCGGGTCCAGCTCGCTCAGGGGCCCGTACACCGGGTTCACGCCGGCGTTGTTGACGAGGATGTCCAGCCGGCCCCAGGTCTGGGCGACGGTGTCCAGCACCTCCGTGCGGTGGTCCGGGTCATCGGACTTGCCGGCTATCGCCAGGACGCTGCCTTCCGGGAACTCTGCAGCGGCTTCCTTCAACGGACCGATGTTGCGGGCAGTGATGCAGACCTTCGCCCCCTCGGCCACCAGGCGGCGGGCAATGGCCAGGCCGATGCCGCGGCTGGCCCCGGTGACAATGGCGGTCCTGCCCTCGAGGCGGGGCCTGCCCGCAGACTTCTCCGGTTCGGTCATGTGCTCCGCCAACTTCCGTTTCCATCCACTACCGAGCGACCGCTCGGTATGGTTAGTCTGGTGCAGGCCCCGGAAAGTGTCAAGGATCACATCCGGGTATTCGACCATCGAGGGGACGCCATGACCGCAGTCCGTACGCAGCCCGACTGGCGGGACTTTTCCGTGCCCGCCCTGCCCCCGCTGCTGCGTAATGCCCTGGACTGCTTCGTGGAGCACGGCTACCACGGAACCAGCATCCGCACCGTGGCCACCCGGGCCGGCTTGTCGGTGCCGGGGCTCTACCACCACTATCCGTCCAAGCAGGCGCTGCTGGTGGGAATAGCCGAATCCGCGATGGCGGATCTCTACGTACGGAGCACCGCCGCCCTCGCGGAGGCGGGCGAGGACGTCGAAGACCGGTTTGCCCTCCTGATCGAATGCCTTGTCCTGGTCCATGCCTACCGCTGGGAACACGCATTCATCGCGGCCAGCGAGATCCGCAGCCTGGAGGGGCCGGCCCGCGACGGGCACATAGCGGCCCGGGACCGGCAGCAGAAACTCCTCGATGACGTGGTGTCGGCAGCGGTCAGCAGCGGCCGCTTCGCCACCGGGTATCCGAAGGACGCCAGCCGGGCGGTCACCACCATGTGCACCGGAGTGTCCCAGTGGTACCGCGCCGGAGGTCCGCTCAGCCCGGAGGAACTGGCGGTGCGCTATGTGCAGATCTGCCGCGGCGCGGTGGGAGCGTCCTAGGGCTCACCGGTACCGGCGGTGCAGGTTCTCCTTCGGTTCGCCGCCGCGGGCCGTCTCCGAAATCCACGGGCCCGTGCCCTCCGACGCATCCAGCACGCCTTTCTCCTGCCAGGTGTACCGCCCGGCCAGGATGCCCTTGGACAGCTGCCGGTCGGCGTCGTCGGAGTTGTGCCACAGGCCGTCGAACAGGGACTCGATCCGCACCCGGGACTGCCGGCTGAAAGCGTCCGCAAGTTCGAACGCGGCCGCGCCCTCCGCCGGATCCTCACGCCGAATGTTCAGGGCACGGACGCACGAGGCCGAGATCGCGAAGATTTCCGCACCGATGTCCACAATCCGCCCCAGGAAGACCTGATGATGCTCCAGTCCGGCCTGCCAGCGGGCCATGCCGAGGAAGGTGGAGCGGGCCAGCCGGCGGGACGCCCGCTCGGCGTAGCGCAGGTGCCGGGCCAGCAGGCCGAACTCGCTGTAGGACGTGGGGACGTTGCCCTTGCCGGTGGCGAGCGTCGGCAGCCACTTGCCGTAAAAGCCGCTGGCCTTCAGTGCCGCCCGTGCCTTGGCGCCCACCGGGGCGTCCGCCACCGCCAGGTCCCCGGCCGCGGAAAGGTGCGCATCCACGGCTTCCCGCGCAATGAACAGGTGCATGATCTCGGTGGATCCCTCGAACACCCGGTTGATGCGCAGGTCCCGCAGCTGCTGTTCCGCCGGGACCGCGCGCTCGCCGCGGGCGGCGAGGGAATCAGCGGTCTCGAAACCGCGCCCGCCGCGCACCTGCACCAGCTCGTCGGCCACGTTGTACGCCATTTCACTGGCCCAGAGCTTCGCCAGCGCCGCCTCGATGCGGATGTCCTTGGTGCCGGCGTCGGCCAGCTGGGCGGAGAGTTCGAAGACCGCCTCCAGCGCGAAGCTGGTGGCCGCAATGTAGGCCAGCTTCTTGGCCACAGCCTCGTGCCGGCCGATTGGCCGGCCCCACTGTTCCCGGGCGCCGGACCAGCCGCGGGCAATCTTCAGCGACCATTTCCCCGAGGCCGCGCACATGGCCGGAATGGAGAGGCGGCCGGTGTTCAGCGTGGTCAGGGCAATCTTCAGGCCCTGGCCTTCGCGGCCCAGCCGGTTGGCCGCCGGAACGCGGACATTGGTGAAGCGCGTGACCCCGTTCTCGATGCCGCGCAGGCCCATGAAGTTGTTGCGGTTCTCCACCGTGATGCCGGGGGAGGACATTTCCACCACGAACGCGCTGATGCCGCCCTTTGAGTTGCCGTGCGGCGGAACGGCGGCCATGACTACCACCAGCTCGGCAATCACGCCGTTGGTGGTCCACAGCTTGACGCCGTCAATCACGTATTCGCTGCCGTCTTCGGAGGGGATGGCAGTGGTGCGCAGCCGCGCGGGGTCGGACCCGACGTCGGGCTCGGTGAGCAGGAAGGCGGTCACCGCCCCGGCGGCGCAGCGCGGCAGGTACTCTTCCTTCTGTTCCTCGGTCCCGAAGACCTTCACCGGCTCCGGCACGCCGATGGACTGGTGGGCCGAGACCAGCGCCCCGAGGCTGGGGTGCACGCTGCCCAGGACCATCAAGGCACGTCCGTAGTTCAGCAGGGACAGTCCGAGCCCGCCGTAGTGCCGGGGAATCTTGATGCCGAACACCCCCAGGTCCGCGAGTCCGCGCAGGTTCTCGTCCGGAATCAGTCCGGTGCGTTCAATCGCCAGGCCGTCCATGGTCCGGCAGTACTCGGTCAAGGCTTCCAGGAACAGCTGGGCCCGGGCCTCTTCGTCGAGGTCCGCCGGCGGCAGGGAGCCGACCAGATCCAGGTTGTAGTTGCCGAGGTAGATCCCCTTGGCGAAACTCGGGCGGGATTCTCCGGTGTCGCGTGCTGCTTCGGTGGCGTTGCGGGCGTCTTGTTCAGTGACCACGCGCTCTTTGATTCTGCGGGCACTTCGGTTGCGGCTGGCATCTTGGGAAGTATCAGTGGTGCTCATGGGATTTCTCCTCCGTCATGGCTGCACCGTGGATCCGGCACCGTGTCCGGCCTCGCAGCCCACTGTGGGGACCATGCTACGCGTCAGTAGGTAGGGGTAAAGGGCGTGCGGTGGCTAATGTTGGCCGCAGGCCGCAAAGTCGGAGGAAAGCTCCCGGATGAGGGAGAAACCCGGCGGCGTTCAACATAAAGGAGATCGACATGGCATGGGTGGAAACGGAACGCGCGGAATTGGTCCGGACGCTGCGGGAGGCGGATCCGCTGGCGCCGACGTTGTGCGAGGGGTGGGATGTGCGCCGGCTGCTGGCCCATCTGGTGCTCCGTGAGCAGGCGCCCTGGAAGATCGCCGCCGATGCGGTGCGCCGGCCCAAGCCGGGCCAGGAAAAGCAGCTGGGCGTCTGGGCTGCCGCCGCGGGCACCCCCGAAGGCTATGCGTCATTGGTGGACCGGTTCGCCGCCGGACCGGCCCGTTTTTCACCGTTCCGGCTGGATGCGGCGAACCTGGTGGAATACGTCATCCACCATGAGGACATCCGCCGCGGGGAATCAATGGCAGCGCCGCGGGAACTTCCCGCAGGACAGCAGCAGGCCCTGTGGAAGCAGTTGGGCCTCATGGCCCGGCTGGGCTACCGCAGCAGCCCGGTGGGTGTGGAACTGGCGGCGCCCGGTTCCGGCCGGCGCCGGGTCAAGGGCGGCACCCCGTCCGTGCTGATTTCCGGAGATGTGGTGGATCTCGCCCTGCACGCCATGGGAAGGCGCGCGGCGGCCAATGTGAGCATTGAAGGCGGGGGTGATTCCGTCCGGGCGTTCCGCGAGTGGGCTGCCCGCTAACTTCACCGGCTTGACAAGTACCCCCTCTTTGCCGTTGAAATAGTAAGCACACTGATTGTTTCAGCGGAGCAGAACCGCCTACCAATGACGTATCAGGGAAGCAGGAAGATGCAGAACGAGGGGGACTGGGAACCCGTGCGGCTGCTCTCAACGGCTGCAAGACTGGTAAGACGAGAAGTAGATAACAAGCTCCGCACCGTGGGGCTCACCCAGGAGCGCGTGACAGTGCTGCGGGTGCTCCTGGCCGAGGGGCCGATGCGGCGCGCGGAACTGGCCAGGCGCCTGCGTGTCACCGCGCAGACCCTGGGTACGGCGTTGGTGAGCATGGCGGCGCAGGGTCTCGTGGAAGAAGTATCGGCCGAGACCGTAGGCCGCTCCGGACGGTGGATGGCCATCTCCGAGCGCGGGCAGAAGCTGCTGGCCGACGCCGAAAACCTGGAGCAGGACAATTCCACGGCCGGGATCGGCCCGGAGCTGCGCTCGGAGTTGATCACGCTCATCCGCGGTCTGGAGCACGGCAAGCAGCAGCGGCCCTCCGGTACGCCGCTGGCCGCTGCGCAGCAGGACGGGAACCCGTTGAGCGCGGCCTCCGAGCCCCCGCTGCCGGGGTAACGTGTTGACCTAAGAGCAGCACGTTATTGGCCTGGGCGCCGGGGAAGGAAGGCATGAGCGAGGGTATCCGCGTTGCCGATGTTGACGAGATAGACGAGGGCGAGGCCCTGACGGTGGATGCCGAAACGGCGGGCACCTCGGACGATATAGCTGTATTCCACAGCGACAATGGAAACTTCTATGCCCTGAATGACACCTGCACGCACGAGGATGCCTCCCTTGCCGACGGGTGGATCGAAGGGGACGAGGTGGAATGCCCCATCCACTCCGCGCGGTTCTGCCTCCGCACCGGGGAAGCTTTGTGCCTGCCCGCCCTCATCAACACCAAGGCGCACCGCGTTGACGTGCGCGACGGTGCGGTGTGGCTGTACCCGAACGAGAGCCCGCTCAACGCTTGATGGTCCTCGCAGCCCCCGCGTCCATTGCTGTGGTGGGCGGCGGAGTCGCCGGCTTCAGTGCCGTCCGTGAGCTCCGTCGGCGCGGCTATGCCGGCGCCCTGACCCTGGTGGACCCTGCGGGGCTGCCCTACGACCGGCCGCCGCTGAGCAAGGCGTTCCTCGCCGGGAGTCTGGACCGGCTCCGCCTGCAGCTTGCCCCGGAACAGTGGTACGAAGACAACGGTATTACGGTGCTCGCCGACACCGTGGACAAGCTCGACGCCGGCAACGGCACCGAGGCGCCCGTCCTTGCGCTGGCCTCGGGCAGGGACCTCGCCGCCGACGTCGTCCTGCTCGCCACCGGTGCCCGCGCACGCCGGCTGCCGCTGCCCGGAATGGACCTGCCCGGAGTCTTCACCCTGCGCAGCGCCGACGATGCCCTGGCCCTGCAGGGGCACCTGGCTTCCGGCGCACATCTGGTGATCCTCGGCGCGGGACTGGTCGGCGCCGAGGTGGCGGGTACTGCCCGCGGACTGGGAGCCGGCGTCACTCTGGTGGATCCCGCCGAGCTTCCGTTCGCGCAGGCCGTGGGCCCCGCAATGGCCGGCTATCTGCAGAGCCTCCACGCTGCGCACGGGACCGAATACGGGCGGGGTGCGGCGGCAGGGATCACCTCGGACGGGAACGTCCTGCGGGTGGAACTGGCGGACGGCAGCAGGCTGTCCGGAACCGCCGTCCTGGTGGCCGCGGGCAGCGAGCCCGAAACGGCGCTCGCCGAAGCCGCAGGACTCGCCGTGGACGCCGGCCTGCTGGTGGATGCATCCGGCCGCACCTCTCATCCGCGCATTTTCGCCGCCGGTGATTCCTCCCGGCGACTAGGCCCCGACGGTGCGCCCGGCCGGCGGTTCGAACACTGGGACGCAGCCCGCCGCACCGGTGAAGCGGCCGCCGCCGGGATGCTCGGCGCCGAACCTCCCGCCGGCACGGCGGACTGGTTCTGGTCCGACCGCTACGGCGTGCACCTGGAAGTGGCCGGCAGCATGGCCGTTCCCGGGCAGACCGTGCTCCGCGGCGAGCCCGGTTCCGGTTTTATGGTGTTCCGCCTGGACCTGAACGGGGCGCTGGCGGGGGCGGCCGCCGTCGACGGCGGAACCGCTGTCCGGGCAGCCCGGAAGCTCATTGAATCCGGCCGCATCCTCGACCCGGTGCTGCTGCAGGATCCGGCCGTCGACCTGCGCCGGCTGGCCCGCGCGAAGCCGTAAAACAGGCGCGCAGACGGGGTCGGAGGGGCAATTACAGTGCGCCGGATGGATTACGAAAGATTAGCGTTGCGTAATTGGGGAAAACCTAGGCTAACCTTACTTTTGGATCCGCGACCGCCGGGTCCGTTCCGTCCGTTTGAGTGATCCAAGGAGCCCAACATGGCCCTGACCCGGATGCGCCGCGTCGCCGCTGCGGCCGCCGTCGCCGTTCTGTCCCTTTCCGCCTGCTCCACCGGTGCTGCGGGGGAAAATGAATCCTCCGGCAGCGCTGCGGCTGCGGAAGACCAGTTCCCCGTAACCATTAAGCATGCCTTCGGTGAGACCACCATCGAAGGCGTTCCCGAGCGGGTAGCCGCGGTGGCCTGGGCCAACGCAGAAACCGCACTGGCACTGGACGTGGTTCCCGTGGGGATGCCGCTGATCGAATTCGGCGGCAATGACCAGGGCACCACCCCGTGGATTGACGAGGCACTCGAAGACCTGGACGCTCCCATCGGGTCCGAAAACGCTCCGGTACAGTACTCCGAGGCTGACGGCATTGCCTTCGACGACGTCGCCGCCACCGACCCCGACGTCATCCTCGCCGCGTACTCCGGCCTGTCCCAGGAAGACTACGACAAGCTGAGCAAGATCGCTCCCGTGGTCGCCTACCCCGAAACCGCGTGGGGCACCTCCTGGCAGGACACCGCCACCATGATCGGCGAAGCCCTCGGCAAGAGCGACGAAGCCGAGCAGCTCGTGGCGGACACCGAGCAGGCCATCACCGACAAGGCGGACGAATACCCGCAGCTCGAGGGCAAGTCCTTCATCTACGGCAACCTCGCCCCGGGCGCGGAGAATTCCGTCTACACCGCCCTGGACAACCGGCCCAAGTTCATGGAATCCCTGGGCCTCACTATGGCGCCGGTGGTCGCGGAGAACACCAAGGGCGACGAGTTCTACATCCCCTGGTCGGATGAAAACCTCAACCAGCTGGATTCCGACATCTTTGTCAGCTGGGTAGCCAGCGACGAGGTTGCGGACAGCATTGCCTCCGATCCGCTGCTGGGGCAGATCCCCGCGGTCAAGAACGGCGGCCTCGTGGCCGACGCCGACCCGACGCGCGTCTTCTCCACCTCGGCTATCAACGTGCTCAGCATCCCCTATGCGCTGGACAACGTGGTGCCGATGATCGCCGACGCCGCGACGGCAGCCGACGACTCGAAGTAGGACCCGTTACAGCTGCCTTCTCCAAGAAGGTACAGCGGACACCCCGGAATCCTCCGGGGTGTCCGCTGTTTAACCGCCCGGCAGGCATAATCCGCCCGGCCCGCCGCGGGACCTGATTGGACAGCCACCCACGGCTGTTTGCAATGATCGATTCCATGGAAGACCTGCTCTCGCTTGCTGTCAGTTTCAAACCGCTCTTTGCCGTGTTGGTGGCAGTGGGTGTCGCCCTGATCCTGGCCCGGATCCTGCGGGAGGTGGTCCATCGGGCCTTCCGGAAGACGCCGGGCATCCGGGAGATCACCGTGAAGGCCCGCAACCCGCTGCGGCTGGGGCTCTCGCTGATCGGCGCGCGGATTGCCCTCGGAGCCACCGCAGCCGGCACCTTGTGGCTGCCGGCGGTGGACTACGTGCTGGTGCTGGGGCTGATCGGTGCCGTGGCGTGGCTGGCAGTGGTCCTGCTGCTGGTGATCGAGGCCATGATCCTCACGAAGTACAGCACGGACACCCGGGACAACCGCAGGCTGCGGCGGTTGAAGACGCAGGTGATCCTGGGCAGGCGGGTTGGCATCGCAGTGCTGATTATGCTGGCCGTTGCCTGCGTGCTGCTGACCATTCCCGAAGTGCGCGCACTGGGTGCCGGCATCCTCGCCTCCGCCGGCGTGCTCTCCATTGTGGCCGGCCTCGCCGTGCAGGGGACGCTGACCAATGTTTTCGCCGGGATGCAGCTGGCCTTCACCGACGCGATCCGGGTGGACGACGTCGTCGTGGTGGAAGGCGAGTGGGGCACCATCGAGGAAATCACCATGACCTACGTGGTGCTCCACATCTGGGACGACCGGCGCCTGATCCTGCCCTCCACCTACTTCACCACCACGCCGTTCCAGAACTGGACCCGCCGCCAGTCGGACATCCTGGGCACGGTGGAACTGGACCTGGACTGGCGTGTACCGGTGGGGGACCTGCGCACCCTGCTGAAGGAAATCCTCGCGGACACCGACCTGTGGGACCAGCGCACCAGCGTGCTGCAGGTGACGGACGCCGTGAAGGGCATGGTGCGGATCCGCATCCTGGTCAGCGCAGCGGACAGCGGAACCCTGTTCGACCTGCGCTGCCTCATCCGCGAAAGCATGGTCGCCTATCTGCAGGAATGGCATCCGGAGGCACTGCCGCGCCAGCGGTGGGAAGAAGTCCGTCCCGCCGGCGCCGCCGTGCACAGCGGCCCGCGCGCCGCGTCGGTTCCCCGCAACGAGGACACCAGCGACTCGCAGCTTTTCACCGGAAGCATCGATGCCGTGGAGCGCCGGGTGAACTTCTCCGGCCCCGGTGAAGAGGTCTTTGCCGAACGGGAGGGAAACGCCGTCGACGACGAACGGCGCTGACTTCCCCGCCTCCCGCCGGGCGGTACGCCCGCAGGTGTTGACAGCGGGCCGCGCGCCGGGCGGCAATAAGAACCCCGGCAGTTCGGCCGGGCCGGCGAAAGGGACGAGACAATGGCGGATGCATTTACGCTCCACGAAATCCAGGGCTCCAGCGTCTGGGCCAAGGACGGCGAGCGGCTGGGGCTGGTGGGCGAAGTGCATCTGGACCGCGCCACCGCCGAGCCTGTCTGGATCACGGTTGACCTGGGCCTGTTCGAAACCGAGGAACACTACGTTCCGCTCACCGGTGCCCGCCGCGACGGGCAGGACATTTTCGTGAACTACTCCAGGGAGCAGGTGTCCCACTCGCCCGGGGCGAACCCGGAGAATCCGCTGAGCCCCGCAGAAGAGTCCGTCCTGATGGATTATTACCGGCTCCGCTGAGCTCCGCCGGGTTCCGCTGACGTCCAAGGGATCCGGGAGCGGAGCGGGATCCCTTTGTTGGTAAGAACGCTTACTAATACGATGGGGGTCAGAACATCCATTCCAGCAGGAGGCCGCAGTGGCACAGGACACCAACAGCAAAGCCGAGACCGCACCCAGTCCGGACGATGCCAGCAAGCCCGATAAACCCACCGAGGTTTCCAAGCCCAGTTGGAAGTACATCCTCAAGAAGACAGTCCGCGAGTTTTCCAAGGACCAGTGCACCGACCTTGCAGCGGCACTGACCTACTACACCGTCCTGGCGATCTTCCCGGCCCTGCTGGCGCTGGTCTCCATTCTCGGCCTGGTGGGCCAGGCCGAAAGCACCACCGAGGCCCTGCTGGACCTCGTGCGGCAGTTCGCTCCCGGTGAAGCAGTCAACGTAGTGGAAGGGCCGATTGCCCAGCTGACCTCTTCCAGCGCTGCCGGCCTCACGCTCATTATCGGTATCCTGGGTGCCCTCTGGTCCGCCTCCGGCTTCGTGAAGGCGTTTGGCCGTTCCCTGAACCGCATTTACGAAGTCGAGGAAGGCCGGCCCGCCTGGAAACTGCTTCCCACGCAGCTGCTTGTGACCCTGGTCCTGGTCCTGATGGCCGCCGCACTGATGCTGATGCTGGTGATTTCCGGCCCGATCGCCGAAGCGATCGGCAATGTCATCGGTCTGGGCAGCGAAGCGGTAACCGTCTGGAACATCGCCAAGTGGCCGGTCATGGTGATCTTCGCGGTGCTGATCATCGCAGTCCTCTACTACGCCACCCCGAACGTCAAGCAGCCCAAGTTCCGCTGGATGAGCATGGGCTCGCTGATTGCGCTCGTGATCCTGGCGATCGTGACCCTTGGCTTCAGCTTCTACGTCGCCAACTTCGGCAACTACAACGCCACCTACGGCGCCATCGGCGGCGTCATCGTCCTACTGCTGTGGATCTGGCTGGCCAATGTGTCCCTGCTCTTCGGCGCGGAGTTCGACGCCGAGGTGGAACGCGGCCGCGAACTGCAGGCCGGCATCCAGGCCGAGGAATCCGTGCAGCTTCCCCCGCGCGATACCCGTCAGACGGAGAAGCGCCAGGAACAGGAAGAGAAGGACATCGCCGAGGGCCGGAAGCTGCGCCAGCAGCATGCCGGCAAGGACTACGACGACGACCTGCACGAGTAAGCCTTAGCGCACTGTAAAGCCGCGCAAACTCAAAAAACCGCCCCGGACCAGCTGGTCCGGGGCGGTTTTTGCGTGCCGGAACTACTGCTCTTTCGATTCCACCGGGCTTTCCATCGACTTGCCCGCACCGCGGCGGCCCTTGGCGCCGAGGTTCTTGCCCTTGGCCAGGAACCGGGCTCCGAACAACAGCAGCCCGATCAGCATCAGGGCACCCGCCCGCAGCCACACGGTGCCGTCCTGCTGGGTCAGCAGCAGCAGGCAGGAGGCAATGGCGAGGTATGGCACCACAATCGGGGCCTTGAAATGCTTTTCCTCCACCTTGTCCTTGCGCAGCACAATCACTGCGACGTTGGTGCTCAGGAAGACGAAGAGCAGCAGCAGGACCACGGTCTCGGCCAGTGACGCCAGCCCGCCGGTCATGGTCAGGATCATGGCGACGGCGGTGGTGGCGATGATGGCCACCCACGGGGTCCTCCGGTTGGGCAGCACCCGGCCGAAAACGGCGGGAAGCAGCCCCTGCTCGGACATGCCGAAGGTCAGCCGCGAGGACATGATCATGGTCAGCAGGGCGCCGTTGGCCACGGCGACCAGGGCCACCAGGCTGAAGAGCCAGTCCGGTACGCCGAATCCGGTGGCGCTGACGACGTCGAGCAGCGGGCCGGAGGATCCCGTCAGGTCCGCGGTGGGCAACGCAATCGAGGCAGCCAAGCCAATCAGGACGTAGACGAGACCGGCGGTGAGCATGGCTCCGAAAATGGCCTTCGGGTACACCCGGCGGACGTCGCGGACCTCTTCGGCAACGTTGGCCGAAACCTCGAAGCCCACGAAGGAGTAGTACGCAATGACGGACGCGCCAAGGACGGCGGTGCCGGGATTCACGCCTACCGGGAATTCGGTGATCTGCTCGGGGTACCCCTCGCCCTGGCCCAGCATCAGGCCAACCAGCACAATCACCAGGACCAGCCCGGAGAGCTCGATAACGGTCATAACCACGTTGCTGCGCACCGATTCCGAAATGCCGCGGGCGTTCAGCAGCGCCACCAGCAGCAGGAACACGATGGCTGCGGGAACGGAGGGTACGTCGAGGAACGGGCTCAGATAGTCACCGGTGAATGCCAATGCCAGTCCGGCGGCACTGGTCACGCCGGCGGCGAGCATGGCGAAACCGACCAGGAACGAAATGGCCGGAACCTTGAAGGCGCGCTGGGCGAACACCGCTGCGCCGCCGGCCTTCGGGTACTTTGTGACGAGTTCGGCATAGGAGGCGGCGGTCAGCAGTGCGAGGACCAGGGCGACCAGCAGCGGCACCCAGATGGCACCGCCTACTTCACCCGAAACTTCGCCCACCAGGGCATAGATACCCGCACCAAGTACGTCGCCGAGGATGAACAGATACAGCATGGGGCCGGTGATGCCCTGCTTGAGTTTGGAGGCAGGCTTTTCCTGCGTCGTTTCTTCCATAGGGAAAGTCTATGCAAGATAGTAAGAATGCTGATGATTCCCCTGCCATCCTGTAAAAATTAGCTATGACCAGTTCTGAATCTTCCCCTTCTGCTCCCGAGTACGACGTTGTTATTGTGGGCGGCGGCATAGCCGGACTGACCGCTGCGCTGGTCCTGGGGCGGGCCCGCCGCCGGGTGGTGGTGCTCGACGCCGGCTCCCCGCGCAACGCTCCTGCCGGCCATGTTCATGGTTTCCCCACACGTGACGGCATGCCGCCCGCCGAACTGCTTGAGCTCGCCCGCGCCGAGGTCCGCGGCTACGGCGTGGAACTGGCGGAGGCCACGGTGGCCTCCGTGGACGCCTCCGGTGCGGTCAGGACCGGCGACGGCGGCGAGTTCCGCGGCCGGCAGCTGATCCTGGCCACCGGACTGCGGGACGTCCTGCCGGACATCGAAGGCCTGCGCTCCCGGTGGGGCCGGGACGTGCTGCAGTGCCCCTACTGCCACGGCTACGAAACGGTGGACAAAAAGCTGGCCGTGCTGGGAACCGGGGAAACCTCCATCCAGCAGGCCCAGCTGGTCCGCAGCTTCTCCGAGGACGTGGTGCTGGTGCTGCACGGGGACATTTCCCTCAGCGAAGAGGATGCCTCCGGCCTGGCTGCCATGGGTGTCCGGGTGGTGGACGGCACGGTGGTGGAGCTGAGCGTCGAGAACGATGCCTTGGCGGCCCTGGTGCTGGCCGACGGCCAAACAGTTCCCTGCGAAGCGCTGTTCCTGGAGCCCGCAGCCGAGATGGACGCCGGGCTGACCGAGCATCTCGAAACGGATGACGACGGCTGCATTGTCACCAACGAGCTGGGGCGGACCAGCCAGGAACGGATCTGGGCCGTGGGCAATGCCACCGATCCCTCCGCCCAGGTGGTCGCCGCCGCCGGAGACGCGTACCGGCTGGCAGTGGTGGTCAATGCCAAGCTGCTCGAAGAGGACCTCGGGCTGGCGGTGGCCGCCGCACGCCCGGCAGCAGGCATGGTCGAAGCAGCGGACCTGCGCGCAGCGGTCTAGATACCGGCTAGGGGCGCACCTGGCTGCGGGGTGCCAGCAGCGGAGAGCCGGCCACCCCGTCGCCGGTGCTCATCCCGTCCAGCACGAACTTCAGGGACTCCAGCGAGGTTCTCCGCGGCTGCCAGCCCAGCTCTTCACGTGCCCGGGTGGTGTCCATTACCGGCACACCGGCGGCCAAGTCGATCCAGCCCGGATCCGAGGCCTGCAGGTGCGCCGCCCAGGTCAGGCCGACGACGGCGCGCACCACTTTCACGGGCACGTTCAGGACCCGCTTGGCGCCCAGCACCCCGGCCAGGAGCTCGGGCGTGATGACTGGATCGGCGGCAATGTTGAAGGCACCCTCCGCCCGCTGGTCCACCACGCGCCAGTAGGCGTCGGCCATGTCATCGGCGTGGACCGCCTGGAAAACAAACTCGCTGGGCAGCGGGATCAACGGCAAGCGGAGCTTGTTGAGGATGAACTTGGGGATCACCCGGCCCACAAAGTAGACGCCGATCTCGCTTCCGGCGTCGGAGGAGAAGACCAGCCCCTGCCGCAGCCGGGCCACGGCGATCTCCGGGTACTCCAGTTCGAACCGGTCCAGGAGCGCTTCCTGCTCGCCCTTGTGCCTGCTGTAGTGCGAGCTGGCGATGCCGCGCGCCGGCCAGGATTCATCCGTCAGCCGGTCTTTCGGAGCCGGGCTGTACGCACCCACCGAGGAGGCGCAGACAAACTGCCGGACCCCCGCGGCGGCCGCCGCGGCCAGCGCATTCTCCGTGCCCTTGACGTTGACCCGGTGCAGCTCGGCTTCGTCGCGGTTGGGCTGGATCAGCCAGGCAAGGTGGATGACCGCATCGGACCCGCGCAGCGCCTCGGTCAACTTGTCCACGTTGGCGGCGTCGCCGAGGTCGATGCTGTGCCACTCGACGTCGTTGTACGGAGGCAGCGAGGTATCCGGAATCCGGCGGGCAATCCCCACCACCTCCAGGCCACCGCGTTCGCTGCGGGCCGCGGCAAGCCGGCGCAGGATAGCCGTTCCAACGTTTCCGGTTGCTCCGATAACCGCTACTCGCATGGTCCAGATCCTTCCGTTGCACTGCTCCCGGCACTGCACTCGACTCTACCGCCGCACCCGTTTTCCGGCAGCCCCCAGGCGCATCGGCAGACCGCCTGCGGGAGGGCGGAACGCGTTAGTCTGGAGGGCATGACACCTCAGGGATCAGCCCCGGCGGACAGCTCCGCGCACAGCACCAAAGGCGCCTATGTCACCGGCGGCACCGAATACACGCGGGACACGAACTACATCGAAACCCGAATCACCAGGGACGGCCGGGACGGCTATCCCGTGGAGGCCGGGCGCTACCGGCTGGTCGCAGCCCGTGCCTGTCCGTGGGCCAACCGGACCATCATTGTCCGGCGGCTGCTGGGCCTGGAGGACGCCATCTCGCTGGGCCTGCCCGGGCCCACCCATGACGCGCGCAGCTGGACCTTCGACCTGGATCCGGACGGCCGGGACCCGGTGCTGGGCATCGAACGGCTGCAGGAAGCCTTCTTCCGGCGGGTCCCCGGCTATCAGCGCGGGATTACCGTCCCGGCGATCGTGGACGTGCCCACCGGTGCCGTGGTGACCAACAACTTCCCGCAGATCACCTTGGACTTCTCCACGGAGTGGAAGGAGTTCCACCGCGAGGGCGCCCCGGACCTGCTGCCCGCCGAACATCTGGCGGAAATGGAACAGGTCAACAAACGGATCTTCACCGAGGTGAACAACGGGGTGTACCGGTGCGGGTTCGCCGGCTCGCAGGAAGCCTACAACGCGGCCTATGACCGGCTGTGGGCCGCGATGGACTGGCTGGAGGACCGGCTCTCGAGGCAGCGCTACCTGGTGGGGGACACCATCACCGAGGCGGACGTCCGGCTGTTCACCACCCTGGTGCGCTTCGATCCCGTCTATCACGGGCACTTCAAGTGCAACCGGAACAAGCTGACCGAGATGCCCGCCCTGTGGGGGTACGCCCGCGACCTGTTCCAGACGCCCGGCTTCGGGGACACCGTGGACTTCGAGCAGATCAAGGCGCACTACTACATAGTCCACGAGGACATTAATCCCACCGGGATTGTGCCCAAGGGCCCGGACCTGTCCAACTGGCTTTCGGAGCACGGCCGCGAGGGGCTGGGAGGCCGCCCCTTCGGCGACGGAACCGCACCTGGGCCGGTGCGCGAATCGGAACGGGTTGCCCCGGGACACGGTGCCGAGAGGTAACCTGCGGCAGCCGTCCTAATACGCAACATAAACGTTTCTTAAAGGCAGTAACCATAGGCTAGCCTTACTTAAGAAATTGCCCGTTGCCCTAGGGAGGTGCCTACGTGAGCGTTGCCGCACGCCCGTCAGGCGTTCCCCGCCAGCGCGGCTCCCGCGTGCACCTCACCGAAGCGGATTCCTCCGCGGGCAAGGCTGCCGGTCCCGGCACTGAACCTGTCGTTTCCGGCCCGGATACCGCTGGAAACCGCGGATCCGGACGACGTGCCGGCCTGCTTCTCCTGACCCTTGCGTTCCTTGCCGTGGCATGCGCCGCGTCCGTCGCCATCGGTGCCCGGCCGGTTGCCCCCGGCACTGTCTGGGATGCCTTTACTGCCTTCGATCCGGCCAACGGAGACCACGCCGTGGTCCACTCCCGCGTCCCGCGCACGGTTTTGGGTCTGGTCACCGGCGCCGCCCTCGGCCTGGCCGGTGCGGCCATGCAGGGCGTAGCCCGCAATCCGCTGGCAGACCCCGGCATCCTGGGCGTCAACGCCGGTGCTGCGTTTGCGGTGGTGGTGGGCATCTACATCTTCGGCATCACCAACCTCAACGGTTACATCTGGTTTGCCTTGGCCGGTGCTGCCGGAGCCGCCGTCGTCGTTTATCTGGTGGCGAGCCTCGGCCGGGAAGGCGCCACGCCGGTCAAGCTGGCCCTGGCCGGCGCCGCGCTCAGCGCCGGGCTGATGTCCCTGCTCAGCGCCGTGCTGGTCTCCAGCCAGCAGACCCTGGACACCTTCCGGTTCTGGCAAGTGGGCAGCGTGTCCGGCCGCGACTGGGACACCATTGCGGCGGTGCTGCCGTTCCTGGCGGCCGGCGCCCTGATCTCCGTCTTCGCCGGGCGGGCCCTGAACGGCCTGAGCCTGGGCGACGACGTTGCCCGCGGGCTCGGCCAGCGCGTCGGACTCACGCGGGGGATCACCGCCCTCGGCGTAGTGCTGCTGTGCGGCGCGGCCACCGCCGCGGCCGGACCCATCGCGTTCATCGGCCTGGTCATCCCGCACGTGGTGCGTAGTTTCACCGGCCCGGATTACCGCTGGATCCTGCCCTTCTCCATGCTTCTCGCCCCTGCACTGCTGGTCACCGCCGACGTGGTGGGCCGGGTCCTGCTGCCCCCGGGGGAAATCCCCGTGGGGGTCACTACCGCCGTGATCGGCGCGCCGGTCTTCATCTGGCTCGTGCGGCGGCGGAAGCTGGCCGAGCTGTGAGCACCGCCGTGGAAACTCCCCGCGGACCCCGCGCCGCGCCCGCCGGTGCGGCAGAAGCGGTCCGGGCCGCCCGGCGGCAGGGACGACGACGCCGGGTCCTCGTCCCGTCGCTGCTGGCCGCCTCGGTGTTCGTGCTGTTCGCGGTCTACGTCCTGCTGGGCACCTATACCTTCACCATCCCGGATTTCTTCCGGATCCTGTTCGGCGAGCAAATCCCCGGCGCAAGCTACATCCTGATGGAGAGCAAGCTTCCCCGGGCCGTCATCGGCACTTTGATCGGCGTGGGGTTCGGGATCGCCGGGGCGGTATTCCAGACGCTGCTGCGCAACCCCCTGGCCAGCCCGGACATCATCGGCATCAGCTACGGGGCCAGTGCCAGCGCGGTGTGTGCAATCGTGCTGTTCGGCGCCGCCGGGACCACGGTGTCCGTCGTCGCGCTGGTAGGAGCGCTGGTGGTGGCCATGGCCATCTACCTGCTTTCCCGCCGCGGCGGTGCCGCCGGTTACCGGCTGGTGCTGGTGGGCATCGGCTTCGCCGCCGTAATGCAGGCACTGGTGAGTTTCCTGCTGACCCGGACGGACATCCGCACCGCCTCCGAAGCGCTCGTGTGGCTCAACGGTTCCCTGAACAACAGCAGCTGGGACCGTGCAGCGGTGCTGGCCGCCTTCCTGCTGGTGCTGCTTCCCGCCGCGGCCGTGCTTGCCCGCAGCCTGCGCGGACTGGAACTCGGTGACGACGCCGCTGCCGGCCTCGGCATCCGCGTCGAAACAGCGCGGCTGGCCCTGATCATCGTCGGCGTCGGCCTGGCCGCCGTCGCCACCGCGGCAGCGGGCCCGGTGGCCTTCATCGCGTTCCTCTCCGGCCCCATCGCCCGCCGGCTGATGGGCGGGGAAGGCACGCTGCTCACCGCCGGACTGGTCGGTGCCTGCATTGTCCTGGCCGCGGACTTCGTCGGCGCCAACCTCATCCCCGGAGCCACCCTGCCCGTGGGTGTGGTGACCGGCGCCCTCGGGGCACCTTTTCTTCTGTGGCTGCTGGTCACGTCAAACCGCGTAGGCCAAGGAGGCTGACATGGAGAACCTGCTTTCCGCTGAAAAGCTGGAGCTCGGATACGACGAGCGCAAAGTGGTGGACTCGCTTTCGCTCACCCTCCCCGCCGGGAAAATCACGATCATCGTCGGTGCCAACGCCTGCGGGAAGTCCACGCTGCTGCGGGGACTGGCCCGGCTGCTGAAGCCCACCGCCGGCACCGTCTACCTGAACGGCAAGGACATCTCCGCCGTGCCCAGCCGGCAGGTGGCGCGCACGCTCGGACTGCTTCCGCAGACGCCCACCGCACCCGAGGGGATCACGGTGGCGGACCTGGTGGGCCGCGGCCGCTACCCCCACCAGGGCTGGTTCCGGCAGTGGACAGCCGCCGACGACGACGCGGTGGCAGCGGCGCTTGCCGCCACGGACACGGTGGACCTGGCCGGACGCAGCGTGGACGAGCTCTCCGGCGGCCAGCGCCAGCGGGTCTGGATTGCCATGGCCCTGGCACAGGAAACGGACATCCTGCTGCTGGACGAACCCACCACCTTCCTGGATGTCACCCACCAGATCGAGGTCCTGGACCTGATTACCGACCTCAACCGGCGGGCCGGCACCACCGTGGCCATCGTGCTGCATGACCTGAACCTGGCAGCCCGTTACGCGGACCACCTGGTGGCGATGAAGGACGGGAAGATTGCCGCAGAAGGCGCCCCGGCCGACGTCGTAACCGAGGAGCTGGTGGGCAGCGTTTTCGGGCTTGCCTCGCGCGTGATCCCGGACCCGGTGTCCGGCACGCCGATGGTCGTCCCGCTGGGACGCCACCACAGCGCCGCTCCGGAAGCGGAGGCAGAACCCGAACCGGAACCTGAAAAACCACAGGGCTACCTGCCCAACCCGGGGGACGGCCAGCGCCGGTCAGACATCAACGAGCCCATGGAGGCCGCATCATGACGCACGTCCGCTCCGCCAACGGGGCAACTGCCGCGTCCGCTGCAACCGCCCCGGCCGCCCCGGCGGACCCTGCCGTCCCGGCGCGCACGGGCCGCCGGGCCCGCAGCGCCGGGGCCGTGATGTCCTTCGACGTTGAGGTCAAACGGATTGTCCGGGTGGGCGCCAACTTCCAGCGCGTCACCTTCGCCGGTCCCTGCCTCGCCGACTTCGGCGTGCAGGGACTGACCCACGACCTGCGGATCAAGGTGATTGTGCCCTGCGTCGACGCAGCCGGCACCTCCCTGCCGCTGCCGGACCTCTCCACGCTGGACGCCGGCTGGTACCAGGACTGGCTGAAGCTGGATCCGGCCACCCGCGGCTGCATGCGCACCTACACCGTCCGCGGTGCCCGCTGCTCCGGACCAGAACCGGAGATCGACGTCGACTTCGTGATGCACTTCGACGAGGAGGGCAAGGGCGGGCCGGCCTCCAGCTGGGCGGCCTCTGCAGAACCCGGGGACCGGGTCTGCATCATCGGACCGAACGTTGCCCAGTGCGTCACGGCCGAGTCCTACGGAGGCATCGAATGGCGTCCAGGCATGGCCCGGCACGTGCTGCTCGCCGGTGATGAAACGGCGGTACCGGCCATCACCGCGATCCTGGAGTCGCTGCCCGAAGACGTCACCGGCCACGCCCTGATGGAAATTCCTTCCAGCGGTGACCGCCAGGAGGTCAGCACCAACTCCGGCGTGCAGATGATCTGGCTGGCCCGCGGCTCCCGGCCGCACGGGGAACTGCTCGACGCCGCGGTGCGGCAGGTCGTGGCGCTGCCCGGCTGGGCCTCGGTGGAGACCGCCGACGGCGAACCGTTCCGTCCCAGCCCCACCCTGCGGGAACCCGAGGAAGTCAACGTGGACGAGGCCATCCTGTGGGAAACCCCGCAGCGGCTCGATCCTGCGGTGGTGGAAGCCTCGCGGAACCCGCACGCCCCGTCCGGCGCCCTTCCCTTCTACGCCTGGATTGCCGGCGAGGCCGCCGTGGTGCGCGGCCTGCGCCGCTACCTGGTGCGCGACGTCGGGATCGACCGCAAGCAGGTGGCCTTTATGGGCTATTGGCGCAAGGGCCGCGCCGAGCTTTCCTAGCGAATCCCGCACCCGATTTTTTGTTTGACGGGCCTGCCACACGGCGGGCCCGTCCTCCTGAGAGGAAGAACCATGAAAAGAACTCCGATTGCCGCTGCGCTGGCGGTCCCTGCGGTCCTGCTGGCCCTGAGCGGCTGCGGTGCAGACGCGGGGGACAGCCCGGAGGCCGGGTCAAGCACCGCAGGGTCGGAGCACTTTCCGGTCACCATCGACTCCGCCCTGGGGCAGGCCGTGATTGAGGAAAAGCCCGAACGCGTGGTCACCATCGGCTGGGGCTCCGCGGACACCGCCGTCGCGCTGGGCACCACGCCGGTGGGCGTGGAAGAAGTCACCTGGGGCAACGACGACCACGGCAACTACCCGTGGGTCAGCGAAGCCATCGAGGAACGCGGCGACGATTTCCCCGCCACCTTCACCGGGGGACAGGACATTGACATTGACGCCATTGTCGCCTTGGAGCCGGACCTGATCCTGGCCCCGAACTCCGGCATCACCCAGGAGGACTTCGACATCCTCAACGATCTCGCTCCCACCGTGGCCTACCCGGAGCAGGCATGGAACATCAGCTGGGATGACCAGATTTCACTCATCGGCAAGGCCCTGGGCGAACCGGAAGCGGCACAGGACGCGGTTGACGGCATCGGGCAGTCGCTGGCGGACAGCGCGGCCGAGCATCCCGAGTTCGCCGGCAAGACCTTCGCCTACGTCTGGGGCGGCGGCGCCCCCGGTTCGCTGGTGCTTTACAACGAAGGGGATGCACGCGTGGATATCCTCACCGCGCTGGGCATGACCGTGGCCCCCGAGGTGCAGGACATTCCCTCGAGCGAGGGAAGCTTCACCTCGGACCTGGGGCTGGAGAACGCCGGCAAGCTCAACGACGTCGACGTGCTGTTCACCTGGTACAACGACGAAGCCGAGCAGCAGCGCACCGAAGAGCAGCGGCTTTTCGCACAGATTCCCGCCGTTGAACGCGGCTCCGTAGTGCGCAGCCTGGACCGCCAGGTCGGCATGGCCTCCAGCTTCCTGACGCCGCTGAGCGTTCCGTGGGTCCTGGATCGGTTCGAGCCGATGATTGAAGAAGCAGTTGCCAAGGTCGACTAATTCGACGCCTGTCTTGGTTCCGGCGCAGGCCGGAAACCCGGGAGCGGCCGGTGCAGGTGCACCGGCCGCTCTTCGGCGTCCGCTGCTGGGCGCCGGGCGCGGGACGGCACTGCTGGCCGCAGGGCTGGGCTTGCTGTTCCTCGCCGTCATCACCAGCCTCGCCGTCGGCGCCCACCAGCTGAGCCCGGCGGAAGTCGCGGCGTCGCTGTGGACGGAAATCACCGGCACCGGCAGCACGTACGCGGATGACGTGGTGGCCAGCCGGATGCCGCGGACCGTCCTGGGGATCGTGGCCGGCGCCGCCCTGGCCGTGGCCGGGGTAATCATGCAGGGCCTGACCCGCAATCCGCTCGCGGATCCGGGCATCCTGGGCGTCAACGCGGGAGCCGCAGCCGCCATGGTGACGGGCATGGCGTTCTTCGGCCTCGGCGCCACGAGCGCGAATGTCTGGGTGGCCCTGCCCGGCGCCCTGCTCACCGTGCTGGTGGTGTACGGCCTCGCCTCCGGCCGGCGCGGTTCGACGCCGGTCCGGTTGGTCCTGGCCGGCACCGTGATCTCCGCGGTGCTGCTCTCCTACATCCAAGCCATTGCCCTGACCCGGCCGGATGTGTTCGCCATGTACCGGTTCTGGGCAGTGGGGTCCCTGAGCGGCCGGACCATGGAGCAGGCCTATGACGTCCTGCCGTTCTTCCTCGTCGGACTGATCGCCGCCCTCGCCACCGGCCGGACCCTGAACGCCCTGGCCCTGGGCGAGGAAGCCGCGGCATCGCTCGGCCTGCGGCCGCAGACCGCCAAGGTCACCGGTGCACTGGCCGCCGCGCTCCTGTGCGCTTCGGCGACCGCCGCCGTCGGGCCCATCGGCTTTGTCGGCCTGGCGGTGCCGCATATCGTGCGTAGCTTTACCGGCCCGGACCACCGCTGGCTGCTGGTCCTGAGCGCCGTCGTCGGGCCCGCGCTGCTCCTGTTTGCGGACGTCGCCGGCCGCCTTGTGGCGCAGCCCGGGGAAATGCTTACCGGCGTGATCACCGCACTGCTGGGCGCACCGCTGCTGATCCTGGCCGTCCGCCGGATGCGGGCCGTGGCATGAGCGGCGTCCGTACCCTGACCGGGAACCGTACCGTGCCCGGGCCGCGCACCTTCCGCCTTGGCAAGCGCCTGAGCTTCCAGTACCGCAGGCGCAGTGTCCTGATCTGTCTGCTCCTGACCATCGCACTGATCCTGGTGGGAGCATTCACGCTGACCGCCGGGGAGCTGGGGCTGACCTGGCGCGAGTTGTTCGGACTAGCCGTCTCCCCGCCGCAGGGAAGCGCTTCCTTTGTGCTCGAACGGCTGCGCGGGCCGCGGTTCCTGACCGCCGTGGGCGCCGGTATCGCGTTCGGCGTGGCCGGATCCCTGTTCCAGACCGTCACCCGCAACCCGCTGGGAAGCCCGGAGGTGGTTGGGCTGACCAGCGGTGCGGCTGCCGGAGCTGCCGCAACCACGCTTTGGCCGGGCTACCTTCCCGTGCCCGTCGCCGCGATCCTGGGCGGTGCCATCGCAGTGGGACTGGTCTGGCTCAGCACCGGCCGCGGGTTCGCGCGGCCGGGGAAGCTGATTGTGGCCGGCATCGGCATTTCCGCTGTGGCAACCGCCCTGACCTCGCTGGCCATGACGACCGTGGGGGAGCAGCAGGCGCAGACGCTGGCCTTCTACCTCAACGGGTCCCTCGCGTCCCGGTCCTGGTCCCACGTGGCCACGATCGCCGCGGCCCTGGTCCTCGTCCTGCCCGCCGCGGCAGCGCTGCAGCGGCAGCTGAACCTGGTGTCCCTCGGCGATGACATGGCCGAGGCGCTCGGCGTCCGGGTGGTCCGTACCCGTACGGTCGCCATCCTCCTGGCGGTGGTACTGGCTGCCGCGGCCGTCAGCGTGTGCGGGCCCGTAGCGTTCGTGGCCCTGGTTGCCCCGCAGATCGCGCTGCGCCTGCTCGGGGTTTCCGCACCCGGTGTGGTTGCACCGGCGCTGGTGGGGGCGCTGGTACTGACGCTGTCCGACTTCACCGTCCAGCAGATCGACGTCGGCGCAGCCCTGCCCGTAGGCATCTTCACCGCGGCTCTGGGCAGCCTCTATCTGGGGTACCTCCTGTTCGGGGAAGCGCGGAAGGGCGTGCTCTGAGCACGTGCCCTGAGCCGGTTCGGCCGTGGGCCCGGTGGTAGCGAGACCTCTGACACGGGAGTGCCGGACATAGGTCACCAGCGGCATTGGGATTGGCCACAAAAGGGGGACCGCGGCGGGCCCGGTTTCTAGAATTAAAACCGGGTCGGATTGCCAGGCGGTGGACCGGGATGGTCCCGCAGATACGTTCCAGTCCGGCTTCAGCGCTCCAGGGAACCCGGTGAAGGCTGCCCGGGACCGGAACGCCACGGACGGCAGAAAAGTCCGGATCACAGAAGAGTCCTTGACCAACGCACACCGAGGTGATTGTTGACCGAGCACTTTTTAGACTCCGAAAATTCAAAGAACACCGCCGAAAGCCTGCGCGCCCGCACCGAGCATCTGCGTACCGGCCTGCGTACCCAGGCCGGAACGCTCCGTACCCGGACTGAAGACCTGAGCAGCCGTGCGGCCAAGGAAGCGGGCGCCCGGGCAAAGGAACTGGGGGCCTACGCCAAGGGGCTGGGCGCACAGACTCGGAAATGGATCCAGGAGAACGATGCCCCCAACCGGCGGACCGGCGCGCTGTCCATTGCCGCTGCCGTCGCTATCGGCGGGCTCGTCACCGGTACGGCTGAATCAGCTGAACCGGACCTGCGGATTGACCGCCAGGTTGTGGTGCAGCCCGCAGTCCAGAGCGGGGACGGCCCGGACGGCGGTCCGGTACCGGACACTGAGGCTGCCGAAGCGGCGCCCGCGGCGGAACCCGCTGCGGAACCGGCACCCGAGCCGGAACCGGAACCGGAACCGGAACCGGAACCGGTTGCCGAACCGGACCCGGGGCCTGTCCCGCCCGTGGATGACATGGTGGTCACGTCTCCGTTCGGCTACCGGGATAACCCGATGGCCCCGGGCGCCCTGGAATTCCACACCGGAACGGACTTCGGCGCCGTGACCGGGACTCCCGTGAAGTCCATGCTCGGCGGCACCGTCACCGAAGCCGGGTGGCATACCACCGGCGGCGGCGGGCTGCGCGTGGTCGTCGACCACGGCGACGGCCTGCAGACCACCTACAACCACCTCAACAGCATTGACGTGAGTGTGGGACAGGCGGTGGATGCCGGCGCAGTAGTGGGCGGAATCGGCAGCACCGGCAACTCCACCGGCCCGCACCTGCACTTCGAAGTGCTGCGGCACGGGAACTACGAAGACCCGATGGGCTGGCTCTAAACCGGGCCGTTTCAAACGGCCCGGTTAGGGTTACGGCACCGGGTTGGTGAGGACCGCCGGGTCCTTCTTGCCGTGGGGCATCCGGATGCGCAGGGCGTTGGCATCCATCTCGAACAGGATATGGGTGGCGTTGCCCAGATGGTCGCCGTCCATTTCGAAGTCCAGCGGGGACTCCGTCCACACCTCGGCGCGCTTGCACTGGTAGTACTCCACCGCGGTGCTGCTGCCCTTGCCGCGGCGCAGCAGCCCGGTTACCACGCCTACCCAGCCCAGCTTGCCCTTGGGCGCCAGGGTCAGGATGTCCAGCAGTCCGTCGTCGAGCCGGGCGCCGGGGAAGATCTCCAGGCCGCCGGTGATCTTGCCGCAGTTTCCGCCCATGACGCTGCGGAGACGGCGGTGGATCGGCTTGCCGCCATCAATCGAGATTGTCGTCTTTACGGGCTTGCCGGGAAGGTTCCGGATGCCGGCGTCGACGTACGCCAACCAGCCGATCTTGTCCTTGAGCGTGTCCTTGGTGTCCGCCATCATGCCGGCGTCGTAGCCCAGCCCTGCCATCACCAGGAAGGTATCGCTGTCCACAGCCTCGTCAACGGTGACGTGGACGACGTCGATGCGCCGCTCCGTGCCGTTGAGGGCGGCGCGGACCGCCTGCTCCGGGTCGTCGACGCCGATGTCCAGGTTGCGGGCCAGCAGGTTGCCGGTGCCCAGCGGCAGCAGGCCCATGGGGAAGGACGTGCCGGCCAGCTCTGCGGCGACGCAGCGCACGGTACCGTCTCCGCCGGCGGCAATCACCAGGTCCACTCCGGCTTCCATGGCCTTGCGCGCCATGGAGTGGCCCGGGTCCGCTTCCTCGGTGTCGAAGAACAGTGGCTCATCCCAGCCTTCATCGGCGCAGATCTCCGCAACCCGCACCCGGACGTCAAAGTCCGTCTTCTTGATGGGGTTCACAATGACGGCGGCACGGGGACGCGACTGGGTGTCTGGGCTGGTCATGGTGTCCTTATCGTAAGCAGGCGAACTATAGTTCCGGCTCTGAGTCTAGCCCGGCACGCGGCCGGGCGGAGGCTGATGCGGCTGCTGGTTCGAACACTGGCTCTTCCAAGAAGCTTGTAATCTGTGGTGGTGACTTTCAAGCAGCGATACGTGGCCCTGGGTGATTCGTTTACGGAAGGCGTGGGGGACGAGGATGAGACCCGATCCAACGGCGTGCGCGGCTGGGCGGACCGCGTGGCCGAGCAGTTGGTGCTGGCCGACAGTTCCTGGGGGTATGCGAACCTCGCCATCCGCGGCAAGAAGCTGCACCAGGTCCTGAACGAGCAGGTGGACGCCGCCATCGCCCTGTCGCCCACCCTGGTGACCATCTACGCCGGCGGCAACGACATCCTGCGTCCCAAGGTGGACATTGACGCCATCGTGGCTGCCTACGATGCCGGGATCGCCAAGCTGTGCTCCAGCGGTGCCGCGGTGCTGGTCTTCACCGGATTCGATTCCGGCAACTCCCCGGTCTTCGGCCGCACCCGCGGACGCACCGCGATCTACAACGAACTGGTCCGCGAGGCGGTGGAGAAGAACGACGCCGTGCTGGTGGACTACTGGCGCATGAAGAACCTCCAGGACGAACGGTACTGGGCCGTCGACCGGCTGCACATGTCTCCGGCCGGGCACATGCTGACCGCAAAAAAGGTGCTCGAAGTACTGCGTGGAACGGACGCCATTGATACTCCGGAGCTGGAGGAGCTGCCCGCCCGCAACCGGGTGGATCAGCTCCGCCGGGATGCGCAGTGGGCGCGCGAATACCTCGGTCCGTGGGTGAGCAGGCGGCTCCGCGGAGTGTCTTCCGGGGACAACCTCAGCCCCCGTTATCCGGAGTTGACGCACCCTCCGCTGCCCGCTTCATAGCCATTTGTGCGGGAAATCACATATGGGGGGATAGGTTCCTTGTTTTATATACCCGGAACGCCTTGGGCGTCCGCGCCAATGCGCGGAAAAACGGTTCCCCGATTCGGTGGATGCGCCGCGTTTTTCCTAAACTAGTAGGCCTGCCCGACACCGTGTGGTGCCGGGTGGTTGCTTTTGTCTCCAGCAGCCGACTTCTAATGAGGGAAGGCCCACATGTCGAAAGATGCACCGCCCCACGCTTCCGGAACCCCGGATTCACCGTCCACACTGGCGGCCCGTAAGACCCGCAGGTCCCCCCTGCGGCGCCGCCGCCTTGAAGTGGACGACGTAAATGTCGTCGACAAATCCATGATGAAGAAGGCTGTCGGCGGCACCGTCGTCGGCAACACCATGGAATGGTTCGACGTCGGCGTGTACGGCTACCTCGCCGTCACCATGGGTGCCGTCTTCCTGTCCGACGCCGACAAGGACGCACAGCTGCTCTTCAGCCTCGGCGTCTTCGCGGCCACGTTCATCGCCCGCCCGTTGGGCGGCATCGTCTTCGGGCGCCTCGGCGACCGCGTCGGCCGGCAGAAGACCCTGGCCATCACGCTGATCATGATGGCCGCTTCCACTTTCGCCATCGGCGTGCTGCCCAGCTACAACACCATCGGCATCTGGGCTCCGATCCTGCTGGTGCTTATGAAGCTCCTGCAGGGCTTCTCCACCGGCGGCGAGTACGCCGGTGCCACCACCTTCGTCTCGGAATACGCCTCCGATAAGCGGCGGGGTTTCCTGGCCAGCATCCTGGACCTGGGCAGTTACATGGGCTTCGCCCTGGGTGCCGCCGTCGTTTCGGTGATGCAGCTGCTGCTCTCCGAGTCCGACATGGTCGCCTGGGGCTGGCGCATTCCCTTCCTCATTGCGGGACCGCTGGGTCTCATCGCCATCTACTTCCGGCTGAAAATCGAAGAATCCCCGGCCTTCCAGGCCACGCTGGACGCCCAGGAGGCCAGCGCCAAGGCCGGTGACGAAACCGAATCCCTCGGCACCGCCGGAATCTTCCGCGCCTACTGGCGTCCGATCGTGTTGGCCATGGTCCTCGTGGCCGCCGTCAACTCGGTGGGCTACGCACTCACGTCCTACATGCCGTCCTACCTGACCGATTCCAAGGGCTACGACCCGGTCCACGGCACCCTGCTGACCATCCCCGTCCTGGTGCTGATGGCCCTGTGCATTCCGCTCGCGGGCAAGCTGTCAGACCGGATCGGCCGCCGCCCCGTGCTGTGGATCGGTGCGGGATCCACCATCGTGCTGGCGGTTCCTGCCTTTGTGCTGATTGACCAGGGTCCGGTTGCCACTACGCTGATCGGCCTGCTGCTGCTCGCCGTCCCGGTGACCTTCTATGTCGGCAACCTCGCTGCCACGCTGCCCTCCCTGTTCCAGACCTCCAGCCGCTACGGCGCCATGGGCATCTCCTACAACCTTGCCACCGCCATCTTCGGCGGTACTGCTCCGCTGATCATGCAGGGCCTGATCACCCTCACGGACAACGACATGTCGCCGGCGTACTGGCTGATGTTCACCTCCGTGGCCGGTGGCATCGCCGTCGTATTCATGAAGGAATCCGCCAAGCGGCCGATGCCGGGTTCCATGCCGAGCGTGGACACCCACGCCGAGGCACGCGAACTGGTCGCCGGCCAGGATGAGAACCCGCTGCTCGACGTCGACGCGCTGCCGTTCGACACACTGGGGAGCCAGCAGGCGCCCGCGCAGCCCGCTGACAACCGCGCGGAGCCCGGCGTCAGCCGCTAACCGCAGTACCGCTAACCGCAGTACCGCTAACCGCAGTACCGCTAACCGCAGTACCGCCAGCCGCAGGAGCCGGCCGGACGCCCCGCGCGTCCGGCCGGCTCCTGCCGTTTGGCACCTGTTGGAGTGCGGACCCAACCCTGCGATCATTGAAACGTAAAGCTTTAAACGAGAGGAATCCCGGGATGACTGAGAGCGCCCCCCGCTGGCTGAACGCCCAGGAGCGGCAGGCCTGGCTGGCGCTGTACGCCGTATCCGGCCTCCTCCCGGCCGCGCTCGACGCCGATCTGTTCCGCCGCGCGCGGATCACCCTCTTCGATTACCACGTCCTGGCCATGGTCTCCGAGGCCGAAGGCAGGGCCCTGCCGATGAGTGAGCTGGCGGCGCGCTCCAACGCATCGCTCTCCCGGCTCTCCCACGTGGTCAAGAAACTCGAGCAGCGCGGCTGGATGACCCGGACCCCCTCGCCTGCGGATGCCCGGGTGACGACGGCGGCCCTCACGAACGAAGGCATGGCTGCCCTCGAGGGACTCGCACCGGAACATGTGGAATCCGTCCGGAAGGCGGTTTTTGACGGCCTCTCCGACGAAGATGTTGCCGATCTGGAACGCGTGGGGAAGAAAATACTCGCCCGGCTGGACCCCGGCAATGGCATTCTCGGGCCCAGCCAGGCACCGTAGCGCCAAAGTCAACTTGTTGCCCGAGTGCCTGTCCTTGTTAGCGTGGTTAACACCGAGCTAACGCACGATATCCACGGCACGATGAGAGGCACCAGAGCATGCGCGTACCCCGAATCCTGACCGTAATCCTCGCTGGCGGTGCCGGCGGACGGTTGGGCAGCTTGACGGACCACCGAGCGAAACCGGCCATTCCGGTGGCCGGGTCCTACAACCTCATCGACATTTCCCTTTCCAACCTGCATAACAGCGGCTTCGGCGATGTCTGGATTGTGGAGCAGTACAAGCCCCAGTCCCTCAATGACCAGCTGGTCAGCGGACGGCCCTGGGACCTTGACCGCACCCAGGGCGGGCTGCGGGTGCTTCCGCCCTTCCAAGGCGGCGACGGCGAAGGCTTCGCCCAGGGCAACGCGGACGCCCTGTACCGCCAGGTGGATTACATCCGCGAATTTGATCCGGACCTCGTGCTGGTGCTCAGCGCGGACCATCTCTACCGCCTGGACTACCGCGACGTTGTCGAGGCCCATCAGGAGAACGGGGCGGCCCTCACCCTGGTCACCACGAAAATCAACAACAACCCGGGTGACCACGGAGTGGTCGAGGTCACCAACGGGCTGGTGACCGGATTCGAGTACAAGCCCCGGAACCCGAAGACGGACCTGGTGGCGGCGGAGATCTTCCTCTACGACACGGATGTGCTCCTGAATGCACTGGAAACCCTGGTGCAGCGTGACGGCCAGCTCGAGGACTACGGGGACCAACTGATTCCCTACCTGGTGGAGCAGGAAAAAGTAGTGGAATACCGCCTGCCGGGATACTGGCGGGACATGGGCACCCCGCGCAGCTACCACCAGGCGCACCTGGACCTGATCGAAGGCAACGGCCTGGACTTCGATGATCCGCAGTGGCCCATCCTCTCCGCCAGCCCGCGGCGGCTGCCGGCCTATGTCGGGCCGAACGGTGTGGCCACGGACAGCCTGCTGTCTCCCGGCGCCCGGGTTGAAGGCAGCGTACGCCGCAGCGTTCTCAGCGCCGGTGCAGTGGTGGAGGCCGGTGCCGAAGTGGATTCCTGCGTGCTGCTGGACGGCGTGGTGGTCCGGTCCGGAGCGCGGATCGCGAACCTGATCGTGGACTCCACAACGGTGATCGGCGGTGGGCGGAAACTGGACGGCGCGGAGCTGGATCCCGAAAACGGCGTGGCAGTGGTGGGGCGCGATTCAAAGGCGGACGCGCCGTCGTCGTGATACCCGGCACGCAGGTACCTCCGAGTTTGAACGAAACGCCCGTTGGCCCTAGGATAGAGAGGCGTTAAGTCGTGTGTGTGTTAACCTGTTCCGCTTCGCGCGGGCAGGGGAGTATTTGCACGGCCACCCGTATAAACCTAGAATTGAAGGCTGTCGAGCCGGGTTCCCCGTTCGGCTGCCTGAACTTCACCGTCTTCCCCGCGGCGAGGCACTTCGGCTGGATCTCACCCCGCCAGGTTAACCTCCGGAAAGTCGCAGTAATAACGGTGTCAAAACTGGTGGCGGGACGCTCTTTATGGCAGGTGCTTAGGCGCTTCCGCCTTGTGTCTGTTTTTTGAGGACCGTCATATTTACTACAACTGGAGGAGAGATCATGGCAGCTTACTGCCAGGTAACCGGAGCCATCCCCGGCTTTGGTCACAGCATTTCGCACTCGCACCGCCGCAACAAGCGTCGGTTCGACCCGAATATTCAGAAGAAGCGCTACTGGGTTCCGTCCCTGCGTCGCAACGTGACGCTGCAGGTTTCTGCACGCGGCATCAAGACGATTGACATCCGCGGCATCGACGCTGTTGTTACCGACCTGATCGCGAAGGGTGTGAAGCTGTAGTGGCTAAGGACAAGGACGTACGTCCGATCATCAAGCTGAAGTCCACTGCGGGCACCGGCTACACCTACGTAACTCGCAAGAACCGTCGCAACGATCCGGATCGTATGGTTCTCAAGAAGTACGATCCCAAGATCCGCCAGCACGTCGATTTCCGTGAGGAGCGCTAAGAATGGCAAAGAAGTCCAAGATTGCCCGCAACGAGCAGCGCAAGGTTATTGTTGAGCGCTACGCTGCCAAGCGCCTCGAACTGAAGAAGACTCTGGTCGACGCTAACGCTACCGACGAAGCCCGCGAAGCTGCACGCCTCGGCCTGCAGAAGCTTCCGCGCAACGCTTCCCCGGTCCGCCTTCGCAACCGTGACCAGATTGACGGTCGCCCCCGCGGTACCCTCCAGAAGTTCGGTATCTCGCGTGTGCGTTTCCGCAACATGGCCCACGCAGGCGAACTGCCGGGTATCAAGAAGTCCAGCTGGTAAGCACTGCCTACCGCTTCAAGAAGGACGGTCCCTTGTGGGGCCGTCCTTCTTGCTGTTAACCGGGCTTTTGCGGCCTGGTCTGGCTTGGCCTTGCCTTACGTTGCCGTTCCCTCCGGCTGCGGTCCGGTCTTTGGCCGGGGGCGGAGGGAAGGGCTCATGCGGAGTCAGCGCCTACTGCACAGCTCATGCGCTCCATGCCCCGCTCAGGCGGCATCTACTGCACTGTGAACATTTAGTGCAGCAAGGACCCCGAATCCGTCGCTGGAGGGACGTGCCGAGCAGGAATTCCACTGCTGGTGCTGCTGTTCCGGGAGTGATCACGTCCACCGGTCCGGCCCCACGGCCGGGATTCCGTGCCGAGGCACCTCTCAATCCCGTCCGGCCCTGGGTGCGGCGCGATCCAGTGTGCAGATAACGGGGTTATGGGCGCCGGATAGGCCCGTTATCTGTACAACGGGTGCGGGGTGAGCGCCGGATAGGCCCGTTATCTGTACAACGGCGGTGCTCGGACACTGGTAGTACAGATAAAGGGGTTACGGGCGCCGGATAAGCCCGTTATGTGTACATCGGGTGAGGGGTGGGACCGGATAGGCCCGTTATCTGTACAACGCCGGTGCTCGGACACTGGTAGTACAGATAAAGGGGTTATGGGCGCCGGTTAGGCCCGTTATCTGTACATCGGGTGCGGGGCCGGACAGGATAAGCCCGTTATCTGTACATCGGGTGCGGGGTCGGACCGGATAAGCCCGTTATGTGTACATCGGCGGCCTGCTGCATCCCCACCAAGCCTTGCTAGCTGTGCCGCGCGGCCTGGTCCGGCGTCGACGGCGCCGGACGCATTCGGTTCAGAGGCCGCACAACCGACGCCCATTAGGCCCAGGACATCCGGTGCCGTCCTCTGGCCTGCGGCGGGGGTCCGGGGCAGCAGCGGCGGAGAACCAAGACCAGCGGCGAGGCCCGTAGGAGGGCCAGCGAATGACCATCCCCGCCGTGTGCATTGAACCGGCACCACGAGCCAGCAGATCGACTCCCGCCCCGGATTCAGGGGGTGCCGGGACCCAGTCCAACGTGCCAAAGGCAACCGCGTATCACGAGACCAGCTTCCAAGCGAGTTGACTGGTCTTTGAGGGCAAAAAGCCACTTTTCGGCCCGATTATCGGGAAAAATCCGCTAAATGCAGGGGTTTTTGCCGGAGTTGGGGGTCCAAGCTGGTAAGTTTTCGAACAGCGGCGGTTTCGCATCCGCGATCCGCTCGAGTTACCCACAGTCCAGGAGGACATAAATTGGCTATGAACCGCAGTGAACTTGTTGCCGCAGTTGCAGAAAAGTCCGGCAACAGCCAGACCGCAGTCAACGGCGTGCTGGATGCCGTCTTCGACATCTTCGTAGATTCCGTTGCCAAGGGCGAGAAGATCACCATCCCGGGCTGGCTGGCAGTTGAGCGCACCGACCGCGCTGCACGTACGGGCCGCAACCCGCAGACCGGCGAAACCATTCAGATCCCGGCAGGCCACAGCGTCAAGCTGACCGCCGGCTCCAAGCTGAAGGCTGCCGTTTCCACCAAGAAGTAGCAGAACGTAGCGGCAACCTGCCGCAGCATTTGAGAGGGCCGGCATCGCGGAGATGCCGGCCCTCCCGTGTTTTTAAGCGCATATCCGGGAGCGCAGCCGAATATTGCTGCGGCACACCGGCTGTAAACCCGTGATAGCGGCAACAATGATTGGCCCTATTTTTACAGCGGGTAGAGAATGGGTACTGTGCCAAAATCCGTCAAAACCCAGACCGACCGCCCCACCGGCAGTTCGCGGCTTCCGCAGCACGGCAACGGGGGCGACCCTAGCTCAGCAGGGCAGAACGGCAGCGCTGTTCCCGCCGTGCGCACCGGCTGGCTTGCAGCTGCAGGCGCCCTCGTCTTCATCGCCCTGGCAGCGGCCATGCTTTTCACCGGTGCCGCCGGAGCGTCGCAGCTGGGAGACCCCGGATCGCTGACCCGCTGGGCACTTCCCGCAGCAAAGGCCGTGCAGAATATTTCCATGGCTGCCGTCATCGGCTCGCTGGTTTTTGCCGTGACGATCCTGCCCAAGAGCCTCAACTTTCGACGCGTACGAAAAAACGCGTCCGGCCGGCCGGCACCGGCTGAACCCGAGCATCCGGCGTTCACCCGTGCACTGGCCCTGACCTCGGTCGCCGCGGTCGCGTGGACCCTCTCCGCACTGGCCGTCATGGTGTTCACCTACTCCGATGTATCCGGGCTGCCGCTCAGCGCAGACTCCACCTACACGGCGGGCCTGGCGTCCTTCCTGACCGACTTTTCCACCGGACGGGCCTGGCTGGCAGTGAGCATCATCGCCGCCGTCGTCACCGCGCTGTCCTTCGGGGTGCGGTCCCTCGGCATGCTGGCCTTCACGTTGGTCCTCGCCGTCGGCGCCCTGCTCCCCACTGCCCTGATCGGGCATTCCGCCGGCGGAGACGATCATGCCGCGGCGGTGAACTCGATTGGACTGCATCTGCTGGGCGTATGCCTGTGGATCGGCGGAATCATCGTCCTGGCCGTGGTATCCCGGCAGCTCGGCTCCATCACCGGCGTAGTACTGGCGCGGTTCTCCGCCCTCGCGGGCTTCGCCTTCGCGCTGGTGTTCCTCTCCGGCGTCGTCAATGCGTCCCTGCGGATCAATTCGCTGGACCAGCTGGGGACGCCGTGGGGCGGCCTCGTGCTCACCAAAGCCGGGCTCACGCTGCTTCTGGGCATCCTGGGGCTGATGCACCGCAACTGGATCATTCCGCGTCTCGCCGGTTCCCACCCGTCCCGCACCCCGGTTCCGGCCGGAACCGCAGCCCCCAACGGCGGGCTGTCGGCCCAACGGGTGCTCTGGCAGCTCATTGCCGTGGAACTGGCCGTCATGGGCGCCGTGTCCGGCGTGGCTGTGGCCCTGGGCCGCACCGCGCCGCCGCGCTCCGAAGAGCTCCCCCAGGATGCATCACCGGCCCGTATCCTCACCGGCTATGACCTGCCGCCGGAGCTGACCCCGGAACGCTACCTCACCGAGTGGCGGCCGGACTGGCTCTGGGTGGCTGTCATCCTGACCCTGGCCACGTCCTATCTCATCGGCGCGGTACGGCTCCGCCAGCGTGGAGACAAATGGCCGGTCCGGCGTACGGCCTGCTGGCTGGTTGGCCTGCTGGCCCTCGGCTACATCACCTGCGGCGCACCGCAGGTTTACGGCATGGTCCTGTTCAGCACGCACATGCTGGCGCACATGGCCCTGACCATGGTGGTGCCGCTGTTCCTCGTGCTCGGTGCACCCGTCACCCTTGCACTCAAGGCACTGACGCCCCGCACCGACGGTACCCGCGGGATCCGGGAATGGATCCTCATCGGGGTGCATTCACGCTTCTCGAAGATCATCACCAACCCGGTTGTGGCCGCTGTGAACTTTGCCGGCTCCATCGTGGTCTTCTACTATTCGGACCTCTTCGGCCTGGCCCTGCGGGAGCACGTGGGGCACGAGCTGATGGTGGTGCACTTCCTGCTGACCGGCTACATCTTCATCCTGACGATGATCGGGATTGATCCGCTGCCCGGCCGCGCGCCCTACCCGCTGCGCCTGGTGATCCTGCTCGCCACCATGGCCTTCCACGCCTTCTTCGGAGTGGCGGTGATGGGCGGAACGGCACTGATCCAGGCTTCCTACTTCGGGAACATGGGCCGGGAATGGGGACTGTCTGCCCTGGCGGACCAGCAGCTGGGCGGGTCATTGATGTGGGGCATCGGTGAAATCCCGACCCTGTTCGTGGCCATCGGGGTGGCTTATCAGTGGTCCAAGAGCGATGCCAGGGAAACCAAGCGGCTGGACCGCGCAGCAGAGCGGAATAATGACGCCGATCTGACTGCTTACAACAACATGTTTGCAAACCTGGCACAGCGTGATGCCGGGACCCCGGATCAAGGAGATCGTTAATGACTGAAACCGTGCGCGCCGGATACCGGGTGCGGGCCTCGGAGCTCGAGGGCCGCAACTGGCTGAACACCGGCGGCCGGCAGCTGAACCTGGAGGATCTCCGCGGCAAGATCGTGTTGCTGGATTTCTGGACTTTCTGCTGCATCAACTGCCTGCACGTGCTGGACGAGCTTCGGCCCCTCGAGGAAAAGTTCTCCGACGTGCTGGTCACGGTGGGAGTCCATTCCCCGAAGTTCGAGCACGAAGCGGACCCGGTGGCCCTGGCCGCCGCGGTGGAGCGCTACGAAATCCACCACCCCGTGCTGGATGACCCGGAGCTGCTCACCTGGCAGGCCTACACGGCCCGCGCCTGGCCCACCCTGGTGGTCCTGGACCCCGAGGGGTACATCGTGGCGCACCTGTCCGGTGAAGGACACGCAGCGGGCCTGGAATCGCTTGTGGCAGAGCTCGTGGAGGAACACGAGGCCAAGGGGACGCTGCACCGCGGCGACGGCCCCTACGTCCCGGCAGAACCCACCGCCGGAGACCTGCGGTTCCCGGGAAAGGTGACCGCCCTGCCCGGCGGGACCTTCCTGGTCGCCGATACGGGCCACCACCGCCTCGTGGAGCTGGATGCGGACCTGGCGGGCGTCCGCCGGACCATCGGCGACGGCACCAAGGGCTGGCAGGACGGCGATGCCGGGACCGCCCGCTTCAACGAACCCCAGGGTGTGGCCCTGCTGCCTGCCGACGTGGCGGAAAAGGCAGGGTACGACGTCGTTGTGGCGGACACGGTCAACCACCGTCTGCGCTCGGTGAACCTCGCTACGGGTGCCGTTCAGACCATCGCCGGCAACGGAGTGCAGCGGCTGCTGGACGCCGGGAACCAGACGAAGGCGGGTGCGGCATCCGCCGGGTCCGGTGAAGCCGCCGGGGACAGCGCCCCCTCCGATTCCTCCGATCTGCTGGGCGCCGACCCGCTCAACATTTCGCTGTCCTCGCCGTGGGACCTGGTCTGGTCCTCGAAGCTGCAGCGGCTGGTCATCGCGATGGCCGGCACCCACCAGATCTTCAGTTTCGATCCGGTGACCGGGGCCGTAGCCGTCCTGGCCGGCACGGGACTGGAAGGCCTGCTCGACGGCGGAGCCTCCGCTGCCTGGTTTGCCCAGTCCTCCGGCCTTGCCGAAGACGGCGACGGCAACCTCTGGGTAGCCGATTCCGAAACATCCGCGCTGCGCAGGCTGAACCTGGACGGCACCGGCGGAAGCGTCCAAGTGGAAACCGCCGTCGGCACCGGCCTGTTCGACTTTGGCTTCCGCGACGGTGACGCCTCTGTGGCCCGGCTGCAGCACCCGCTGGGTGTAGCGGTGCTGCCGGATGGTTCCGTGGCGGTTGCGGACACCTACAACGGCGCGGTGCGGCGCTACGATCCGGTGACGGGCACCGTCTCCACCCTTGCCCGCGGACTCTCCGAGCCTTCGGACGTGCTGGTGGACAACAGTGCCGCCGAACCGCTGTTGATTGTGGTCGAGTCCAACCGGCACCAGCTGGTCCGCCTGCCCATTCCGAAGGAAGCCCAGTCCGTGGATGAAGGCGCCCGGCAGACGCAGCGCCCGAAGACCGCCGTGGAAGCCGGCCCAATGTCGCTGACGGTGCGCTTCGCCGCACCCAAGGGCCAGAAGCTGGATGACCGCTGGGGTGATCCCACGCAGCTGAAGATCTCCGCCTCCCCGGAGGGGCTGCTTGTCTCCGGCGGCGGCACGGCTACGGGCCTGACCCGTGAACTCGTGCTTTCAGACACAGTGACGGAGGGAGTACTCCACATCACCGCCCGTGCTGCCGCCTGCGACGGAGAGCCGGGCGGGGAGATCCCTGACCACGCGGCCTGCCACATGTACCAGCAGGACTGGGGCATTCCGGTAGTGCTGCAGGCCGGAGGCGAGTCCGAGCTGGTCCTGGACCTGCGCGGACTGGACTGAGCACCGCTCTTCACGGACCGGGCTGCCCGGACTGGATCTGCTTAACGACGCAGGCGGCGGCATGGATTTCCAAGCCGCCGCCTGCGCTTTGTTCAGGAGCTGCTAGTCGACCTGCGGGCTCAGCGTCACGTTTTCCCCGTCCACCCTGAGGGAGGCATTGAACGTGAAGGGCTCGTCGGCCACCAGCGGGCTCTTGTCGCCGCTGAAGAGATCCACCTGGGTGGCCGTGACCTGCGCTGTGCCGCTCAACGGGCTGAGCACCCAGGCACCCTCAGCCTGCGTGAGTTCAACGTCCGGGTAGTCGGTGATGCTCCACCTGATCGGCTGGTCCACCCGGTTGTTGGTGAGATGGTAGAACGGGCAGCCCGGAGGCGCCAGACGGTCAGCGGCCGTGCAGCCGTCGAGGAACTCGCGGATACCGGCATCAATCTTGGAAACCAGTTCCTTGGTTGCCTCCGGCACGAGGGTGAGCTGCGGCTCGCCGTCGTCGGACACCAGGATCTCCCGCTCCGCAGCGGCCAGGTACTGGCTCTCATAGGAGGCCGCCACCCGCGAGGCAGGGAAGGCAGCGAACGTATTGGCACCGTCCGGGAGCGTTACCCGGACACCGTTGAGGGTCGCTTCCCGCAGTGCCGGGGCGGTGACCTGCACGGTCGGCAGCGTGGCCGGCACGAAGTCCCAGGTGTCAAAGAAGAGCCAGCGTTTGCCGGTGTTCTCCAGCACGAACCTGGTGGTTCCCTCGGCCTCGCCGTAGGCGTAGTCCACCGCAACCTCGACGCGGTTCCCGCCGATCTCCTCGGCGTCACCGATTTCGCGCACCTGCTGCCCCTTCACGGAGGCACGGAGCGCATCGCCGTCCAGCAGTGCGGCGTTTGCCTCGGGGACCTGCGCGTTGAGCATCCCCAGCGCCTGTTCGCCCTCGCCGTCGGCCAGCTTCTGCAGATAGCTATCGACTTGCTTCTCGGGGCCGTACGCCTTGGTGTTAACGAAGTAGATCACGACGACGGCGGCCGCGATGGTGAGCATGAGGGCAAGCAGCCAGGCGGCTACTGCCTTGATTACCGGTGATGTTCCCTGCACTGCTCTTACGTTACCTGCCCGGACGGACGAAGGCCGGATCGGTTTCCCGCTCCGGCCTTCGTGTCAGGTGCCCCGGCCGGGCACCTGTGTCCCTGACAGGGCGGCTAGGAAGCGGCCGCTGGGACCGACTCGTGGGCAGCGGCGATCTCCTCGGCACGGTGGGCGTTGGCTTCCTCCGTCAGCTCCGCACCGGCAGCCGCATCGCGGGTCAGGTTCTCGCCGGTCTCGGGGTCGAAGAGGTGCACCTTGCGGGTGTCCAGCCACAGTTCGGCGTCGCGGCCGCCGCGGATCCGGCTGGCGGCGTCGAGCGTAACCACCACCTGCGGGCGCAGTTCGTCGGCATCCATGTCCCGCGCGAGGTTGTTCAGCAGCTCACGGACCTCGGGAGTGGGATCGAAGTGGATGTAGCCGTACTGTTCGTTGCCCAGCCACTCCGTGTGCGTGATCGGTGCCGTGAACGTGGAGCCGTGCTGCAGCTTGTGTTCCTCCACCAGGGAAGCATCCTCGAAGAACTCGGGACGGATGCCCACCAGGACAACCTGCCTGCCGGCGGCCTTCGCTGCCTTTTCCTCGGGAATGCGGAGGTCGCCGACGGCTGTCTTCAGCACTCCGTTCTCCAGCGTTGCCGGCAGGAAGTTCATGGACGGGGAACCGATGAAGCCGGCCACGAAAAGGTTGATGGGCTGTTCGTAGAGCTCGCGCGGGGAAGCGACCTGCTGCAGGATGCCCTTCTTCAGCACTGCTACCCGGTCTCCCAGCGTCATGGCCTCGGTCTGGTCGTGGGTGACGTAAACGCTGGTGGTGCCTAGACGGCGCTGCATCTGCGCAATCTCGGCACGCATCTGGCCGCGCAGTTTGGCGTCCAGGTTGGAGAGCGGCTCATCAAAGAGGAAGGCATCGGCTTGCCGGACGATGGCACGGCCCATGGCCACCCGCTGCCGCTGGCCGCCGGAGAGGTTGGCCGGTTTCCGGTCCAGGTGGTCCGTCAGTTCAAGCGTGGTTGCTGCGTCGGTCACGAGCTTGCGGACCTGCTCGTCGTTGTACTTGCCCTTGTTCAGCCGCAGCGGGAACGCGATGTTCTCGTAGACCGTGAGGTGCGGGTAGAGCGCGTAGTTCTGGAACACCATGGCCAGGTTGCGGTCGCGGGGTGCCTTGTCATTGACGCGCTCTCCGTTGATCAGCAGATCACCGGAGGTAATGTCCTCGAGGCCCACGATCATGCGCAGCAGTGTCGACTTGCCGCAGCCGGAGGGGCCCACCAGGATGATGAACTCTCCGTCGGCAATATCCAGGCTGACATCGTTGACGGCCGGGAAACCGTCGCCGTATTTCTTGACGAGGTGGTTAAGGGTAATAGATGCCATGGTTAGGGATCCTTTTCTTCAGTCCGGGTGCCGAGGGGAACTAGCCCTTGACGGCGCCCTGGGTTAGGCCGGAGACGATTTGGCGCTGGAACGCGAGCACCAGGACAACTACGGGAATGGTGACGATGATCGCCGCGGCGGAAATGGCGCCGGTGGGCTCCTCGAACTGTGAAGCGCCGGTGAAGAACGCCAGGGCTGCCGGAACCGGCCGCGCCGCCTCGGTGGAGGTCAGCGAAATGCCGTACACAAAGTCATTCCAGGCGATGAAGAACGCAATGATCGCGGTGGTGAAGACGCCCGGTGCAGCGAGCGGAACAATGGCCTTGCGGAACGCCTGCCACGTGGTGGCCCCGTCCACCTGGGCTGCCTGCTCCAACTCCCACGGGATCTGCCGGAAGAAGGCTGCCAGGGTCCAGATGGAGATCGGCAGCGTCAGGGACAGGTAGGGGATGATGAGGCCGGGCCAGGTGTCATAGAGACCGATGTTGCGCCACAGGTTGAACAGCGGGGTCACGATGGAGATCACCGGGAAGATCGAGACACCCAGAGCCGTGGTCAGCACCAGTTTCTTGCCCGGGAAGTCCAGGCGGGCGATGGCATAGGCGCAGAGGGTGGCCAGGATGACCGCGATGAACGTGGCGATCAGGCAGATGCCGATGGAGTTGCGCAGGCTGCTCAGGAACAGGCCCTGCGCGTCGCCGACCAGGATCTGTTCGTAGTTGCTCCATGACCAGTTGGTCGGGAGGAAGGTCCCGGACGTCAGGTCGCTGGGCAGCTTGAACGAAGTCGCCAGGATCGACGCCACCGGGAACAGTGCGTAGAGGACGACCAGTATCGAAACAATGGTCCAAACGGTCCGCCGTTTGGCAGGTGAGGACTTCACTTATTTACCCCCTCGAGCACCGGAAAGGTCCACTTTGAACAGCTTGATGGCAATGAAGCAGATGATGATGACGCAGATGAACAGCAGGACCGAAACGGCCGAGCCCATGCCGATTTCCAGGCGGGTAATCGAGGTTCGGTAGGCCAGCAGCGACAGCACCTCGGTGCCGTACGCGCCGTTGGTCATGATGTACACGTTGTCGAAGATGCGGAAGGCGTCCAGTGCCCGGAACAGGACGGCGACCATGATGGCGGCCTTCATGTTGGGGATGATCACCTTGGACATCCGCTGCCACCAGGAAGCGCCGTCCACCTCTGCCGCTTCCGTCAGCTCCCCGGGAACCTGGGCCAGGCCCGCGAGCAGCAGCAGGGAGATGAACGGGGTGGTCTTCCAGATTTCCGAGGCCATGATGACGGAGAGAGCCGTCCAGGTGTCGGCAAACCAGTTCAGGTCCGAATCGATCCCGGGCACCCAGTTGAACCAGCTGTTGATGTACCCGGAGTTGATGTCGAAGGCATAGAACCAGGCGAAGGCGGAAACCACGGTGATGATGCCGTACGGCACGAGGATCGCGGTGCGCAGCCACCCGCGGACGGCCTTCAGCGCGCTGTTCATCACCAGGGCCAGGGCAAAACCGAGGATCAGCTCAATGACGACGGTGATGACCGTGATCAGCACCGTGACACCCAGGTCCCGCCAGAACAATCCGTCCGAAAGGATGGTGGCGTAATTGCCCAGTCCCACGAACTCCCGGTCCGCCGGAGCGGTCAAACGGTACTTGAACAGCGATTCCCAGAGCGCCAGAAGGATCGGATAGGCGGTGACCGCCAGCATGATGATGAAGGCGGGCCCGGCGAGCCAGAAACCGAGCCGCCGCTCCGCTTTGGCGCGGTCACTGAGGGGTTGTTTGGACGGGGTGGGCTTGGCCGGGGCTTCCCGGACCGCTTCGACGGAAGTGCTCACAGCAGTTTCTCCCCTCTAAGGACTTCCAGAATGAATTCCTGGCTCTCGGCCGGGGTGGTGTCGGGGTTGACCTCGCTCGGCGGAGTCCAGGTCTGCTGGATGCCCGTGGAGATCTCGTTGTAGTACGGCGTCTGCGGCCGCGGCACGGCCAGTTCCAGCGAGTCCCGGATGACCGGGGCCATCGGGAATGTCTCTTCGATCCCCGGTGCGTTGTAGGCCTCTTCGTTCGACGGCGGGTTGCCGTTGGTGGTGAAGTACTGCGCCTGGTTCTCGGGCGAGACGATGCATTCAATGGCCTGGAACGCCAGATCAGGGTGCTGGCTGTTGGAGCCCACTCCGAGGTTGATGCCGCCCAGCGGGGGAGCAGTATCCTCGCCCTCGTTCATGGCCGGGTAAAGAGCCCAGCCGATGTCCTCGATGAGGGACTCAGGCAGCGCGCCTTCCTCGACCGACGCGTTGGTGGCCGGCCAGACGAAGGGATAGTTGACCATGAACGATCCCTGGTCACCCTGGAACTGGATCATGGAGGTGTTTTCCGTCTGCGTGGGCAGTCCGGGACCGCCCAGGCCTTCCTTGCCGATCGTGGAGACTACGTCCGCCGCCTGCTTTCCGGCATCGGAGTCGAGTCCTAGCTTGAGTTCATCCGCCGATGCGTCAGGGTTCTGCACAATTTCACCGCCGGCGGACGCCACCAGTGCGTTCACCCACACCGTCATGGACTCGGCCCGGGCGCCCTGGACGCCGATGTATTTGTCCTGGCTCTCGGCCGCGGCAATTATGTCGTCCCAGGTTACCGGCTGGGTCATGTCAAGACCTGCGGCTTGCGCAACGGATTTGCGGTACCAGAGGATCTGCGTGTTGGCCCAGAAGGGAACGGCCACCACTTCGTCTTTCCACTTTGCTCCAGCGAGGGCGCCTTCCAGCACACCCTCGGTGGTCCGCTCCGCTACGTCGTCCGGTACGGGTGCCAGGTATCCCGGTTCCGCGTACTCGGGGACGTTGGGTGGATCCAGGCTCATGATGTCCATGCTTTTGTCCCCGGCCGCGAGGCGTCGGGCCAGCTGTTCGCGCTGGGAGGCGGCATCGTTTGGCAGCAGGGAGGTCTCGATGGTGTAGGCACCCCCCGAGGCGTCGCTGCACTGCTTCGCGAGTTCTGCCTGCCCGCCCGCATCCGGGTTGATGTACCAGGTCAATGTGGGTGCTGCGCCCTCATCGGTTCCGCAGCCGGTCAGGAGAGTCGCACCCAGGGCGAGAGCAACGCCGGCAGCAGCCCGTGCCCCTTTCCGGGTATGCCCCCAGTATCTTGCGTCCTTTGGCATCGGTACTGTGCCTCCACCTCGTCGTAAGCGTCCCCTGCGGCGTTGCATGGAACGTACCGCACACTAAGCGGCCTTCGCTTTGACCATATGCCTTGAACGTAATTTATGCCACATCCATACCGGCCAAACCGGGTGTTGCCTCAGGTCAGCAGGGCAGCGGCCAGGACCAGCACGGGAAGCGAGGCAATGGTGGTGAGCAGCACGGTGTCCTTGGCTACCAGCACACCTTCTTCGTAGCGGGCAGCGGCAACGAAAACATTCTGTGCAGTGGGAAGGGCCGCGGTGACCACGACGGCGAAAAGCAGGTGACCTTCCATCCCAAGGACGAAGCGGGCCAGTACGAAAGCCAGCAGCGGCTGGACCAGGAGCTTGAAGGCAGAGGCGAGGACGACGTCGGCCCGTCTGCCGCCGTCGGCGGTCAGGGGCCGCGACCCCACCAGTGAAAGCCCGAAGGCAAGGAGCATGGCGGGAACCGCTGCACCGCCGATCAGGGACACCGGTTCATGGATGATTTCGGGCAGCTGCGTGCCGGTGGCGGCCAGCAGCAGGCCGATCAGGGAGCCGACGATTATCGGATTGCGGACCACCTGCCCGGCAAAAACCCGAACCGAGGTACGCCGGCCGCTGGTGGCCGAATCCATCATCATCAGGAAGAACGGGGTGAAGAAAGCGAGCTGGAAAATCAGCACGGGTGCAATATAGGCAGCATCCCCGAGGACGTATACGCAGATGGGCAGCCCAAGATTGGCGGCATTTACCAGGGATGAGGACATGGCGGAAATAAGCATTTCCGGCAACGGGCGGCGCAGCCACCAGCGGGTAACGAGCACGTAGAGGAGCGCCGTGGCCAAGGCGCTGGCGGCGGCCACCAGCAGCGGAAACGAGAAGACCGTGGGCAGATCGGCATCACTGAGCGTAATGAGCAGCAGCGCCGGCGAAGCAACGAAGAACGCCAGGCGGCTCAGTACGGTCTGTGCGTTTTCCCCCAGTACGCCGAGCCTGCCGATGGCATACCCGGTGAGGATGATGATCCAGACAACGGCGAATCCGGTGAGTACCCCCAGCACCGGATGCTGCTATCTGGCTTCGGCTGCGGCGCCCGGGTTGCCGGCCATGACCTGGGTGTTGTCCAGAGCCAGCGGAGGACGCTCGGTGCCTTCCGTCACGGCCTCGGCCGGGTCGGTGCCCAGCTCCAGGATCCGATTGGCGGAATCAACATGGACTACCGTCGGCACAAAGGAGCGGGCCTCTTCGGTGGTCATATCTGCGTAAGTGATGAGGATGACCGTGTCGCCCACGTGCACCAGGTGGGCCGCTGCACCGTTGATGCCCAGCACCCCCGAGCCGCGCTCGCCGGCGATGGTGTACGTCTCCAGCCGGGCGCCGTTGTCGACGTCGACGATCGAGACGAGCTCGCCGGGCAGGATGTCCGCGGCTTCGAGGAGGTCAAGGTCAACCGTCACGGACCCCACGTAGTGCAGGTCGGCATGGGTCACCGTGGCGCGGTGGATTTTGGACTTAAACATTTTCCGGTTCATCGCGGACAAGTCTACGCCGATTACCCCGGACTTTGAGCCGGGGGTTGACACGCTGACAGCGAAAGTGCATGCCGTGCGGTGCAGGGGGGAGGGGGAGGGGGTGGAGCCTTGCTCCGAAATGGAGCGGGCGACGGGAATCGAACCCGCGTATCAAGCTTGGGAAGCTAGCGCTCTACCATTGAGCTACGCCCGCAGTGTCCGGAAGGAATCCGGCACAGCTCCTAACTTTACATGGAACCTGCCGGTTGCCTAATTCGTTTGCGGGTGCTGCCGAAGTGTTTCCGGACTGGTCGGCTAAACACCGCCGGACTAGTCTCCGGAGGAGCCCTCGCCGGGTTCAGAATCGGCGCCGGCCCGGGCCCGCTCCACGAGTTCGCGCCACCTGCCCTTGACTTGCCGTTCCGGGATGGTGACGGCGGTGGGGCCCACCGAAATCTCGTACATGAACCGGTCCGGTTCGCTGTCCGGGGCTTCGGGCGGGTCGCTGAGGAGCGGCAGCCACCGCTCCTGTGCTTCTTCGGAGCTGACCTGCGTGCTCCAGGTGCGCTGCATGCCCGCAAAGCCGCCGCTGCGCACTACAACCAGTTTCATACCAAGACGTTAACCTCTTTCCACGCTGCCTGCACAGCAGTACTTTCCTCCGTCCCCGCTCCGTACCTTTTTTCCGCTGCGGTGAGCGTGGCGGCGGCAAAGACGGCGAAGGTGGCGTCGGCGGGGAAATTGCGTTCGGTGATGGTGTCGTACCAGACCTGGCCGGCGCGTTCCCAGGCATACCCGCCCAGGGCTTCAGCCACCAGGTAGAAAGCGCGGTTGGGGATTCCGGAGTTGATGTGCACACCGCCGTTGTCCGCCGCGGTCTTCACAAAGTCCGCCATGGACCCCGGCTGCGGATCCTTGCCAAGCACGTCGTCGTCGTACGCAGTGCCCGGCGCCTTCAAGGACCGCAGTGCCTGCCCCTGCACCAGATCCGTGAACAGGCCCTCGCCAACCAGCCAGCTCGCCTGGTCCGCTGTTTGTCCCAGCAGTTTCTGCTCGACCAGTACGCCGAAAACATCGGCTATTGATTCGTTGAGCGCCCCGGCCTGGTCGCGGTAGTCCAGCTGCGCGGTGTACTGGATGATGCCGTGGGTCAGCTCGTGGCCGATCACGGTGAGGGACTTGCTGAAGCGTTCAAACACCTCGCCGTCGCCGTCGCCGAGCACCATCCGGGAGCCGTCCCAGAAAGCGTTGTCATAGGCACGTCCATAGTGGACGGTGGCCTCCAACGCCCGCCCCGCGCCGTCGAGCGAGGAACGTCCGTAGGCATCGCTGAAGAGGCGGTAAGTGGCGCCGAGCCCGGCATAGGTTTCGTCCACGGCTGGGTCGCCCGTGTCCGGCTGGCCTTCGGACCGCACTACCGTGCCCGGCAGTTCCTCCAGGCCCAGGGCATCGGAGATCGTGCGGCGCAGGGACGGGGTGAACGCCGTGCCTGATCCGCGGGACGGCGCAGAGTGCGGCGCCGAGCGCGCGGATTCCACGCCGTCGATCCCGGTCAAGGCACGACGGGCCGACTTCGCCGCTGTTGCCTTTGCAGGGTCTTCGGCGGCGGCCAGGCGGGCAAGCAGATACGGCGGAACGATGGAACAGATCGAAGAAGCAACGCTTGAGTTTGTCACGGTACAGCCCTCCCTCTGTTGTGAGGTTCCCCAGCGTAGGCCCCGGCACTGACACTGCAAGCGCTAGGCCTGCAAAAACGGCATCAAATGGCCATAACGCAACCTAATCGGCTGTTTTCGACCCTTTCGCGGTCGGATCAGCCCTGTTCGGGAGCGGCCGGGTCCTGTGCCTGCGCTGCGGTCTTTTCGTACGCCTCGACAAGCGAAGCCACGACGTCCGGGCCGATCTCCAGCCCTACTTCGTGTCCCGGGTTCACGGACATGCCGTATCCGGGGGCGATGCTGCGGATGGTGGCTTCGCCGCTGGCCCTGACGACCACCGGTGCTGCTTCGCGCAGCTGCGCGGGGATGCGGTCCGGGGAGGTGAAGGTGGCAGCCACGGAGTAGTCGGCGTCCGGGGCTTTCAGGACCACTGCCTGGAAGGTGGAGGGATCGTCTTCCTTCGTCAGGCGCCCCACGCTGAGCAGTTCCGATGTCCAGATGACGGACATGACCTCGCGGTTGGTGATCCGGCCCTCGCGGCCTGCGGTGATGGCCTCTTCAAGCGCCGCGCCGGGTGCTTCGACGTCGTCGTTGGCCAGCGGCATTGTCGGGATCTCGGGGGTGTTGTCCGGTTCCATGGGGACTCCTTCTCAGGGCTCGGTGCCAAAACCCCAAGTCTGGCATATTGAGCGGATACCGTGGTGGGCATGAGTCCGAACGAGAACACCCGCAGCCTCGAAGCAGGCATTGAGCGGGACTTCAGCGACAAGATGAGCTACGGGTCCTACCTTGCCCTGGATGAACTGCTCTCCGCGCAGCATCCGGTGAGCAGCCCGGAGCACCACGACGAGATGCTCTTCATCATCCAGCACCAGACCTCGGAGCTGTGGTTGAAGCTCGTCCTGCACGAGCTGCTCGCCGTGCGGGCGCGGCTGGCGGCGGATGACCTGCGTTCGGCCATGAAGGGAATTGCCCGGATCAAGCACATCCAGCGCTCGCTGACCGAACAGTGGTCCGTGCTGGCGACACTGACCCCGTCCGAGTATTCCGAATTCCGCGATGACCTGGGCGCTTCGAGCGGCTTCCAGTCCTACCAGTACCGTGCCGTGGAGTTCCTGCTGGGCAACAAGAACGAGGCAATGATTGCCGTGTTCGCAGCAGACCCGGCCGCTCAGGAGCTGTTGTCCGGACTGCTGTCCCGGACCAGCATCTACGACGAGTTCATCCGCTATCTTGCCCGGCGCGGCTACGCGGTGGCGCCGGAACTCCTGGACCGGGACGTGACGCAGGCACATGTGTATGACGAGTCACTGCTTGCGGTCTACAAGTACGTCTACGAAAACCCCGCCGGGAACTGGGACGTCTACGAGGCCTGCGAAGAACTGGTGGACCTCGAGGACAATTTCCAGCTGTGGCGTTTCCGACACCTGAAAACCGTGGAACGCACCATCGGAATGAAGCGGGGTACTGGCGGTTCCAGCGGCGCAGGCTTCCTGCGGCGTGCCCTCGAACTGACGTTTTTCCCCGAGCTCTATGCGGTGCGGACGGAAATCGGCCGCTAGGGGCATGCGCTATTTTTGAAGAGTGCTGATTTCTGACCGCGACATCCGAGCCGAGATTGCCGACAACCGGATTGCCCTGGACCCCTATGACCCCGCAATGGTCCAGCCTTCCAGCGTCGATGTGCGCATCGACCGCTTCTTCCGGCTATTCGACAACCACAAGTACGCCCACATCGATCCCTCGCAGGACCAACCCGAACTGACCCGCCTGGTGGAAGTGGCTCCGGACGAGCCGTTCATCCTCCACCCCGGAGAGTTCGTCCTGGGTTCCACCTACGAGCAGGTCACCCTGCCGGACGATATTGCCGCGCGGCTGGAGGGCAAGTCTTCGCTGGGTCGGCTTGGGCTGCTGACGCACTCCACGGCAGGCTTCATTGACCCCGGTTTCTCCGGCCACGTCACGCTCGAGCTTTCCAACATGGCAACGCTGCCCATCAAGCTGTGGCCCGGCTCCAAGATCGGCCAGCTGTGCTTCTTCCGGCTCAGCTCCCCGGCGGAGCACGCCTACGGCTCCGGCAGCTACGGCAACCGGTACCAGGGCCAGCGCGGCCCGACGGCGTCGCGCAGCCACCTGAACTTCCACCGCACGGATGTCACCGCTGCCTCGAATGACGAGGACACGGCGGGCGTCAGCGCCTCCTAGGGCCTGCGGAGGCGGCGAGACCGTCCGGCTGGAGGGCCTGAGGGCCTGGCGGAGGCGGCGAGACCGTCCGGCTGGAGGGCCTGGCGGAGGCGGCTTTAATATTCCAAGCGAGCTCTGCGAGCGAAGGAATTTCGTTGCCGCCGGAGCCAGGCCCATAGGCCGGACCTATAGCGCTTACTCCTTATCCGCGGCCGGAACGGTCCGTGCTGCGGGGGAGCGGACCGGGAGCAGGACCAGCAGGCCCACCAGCAGCACGGCCATAATGCCGATAATGCCGTACCGCTGGCTGCCGAAGATCGCGATGCAGGCCGAGAACAGGGCGGGGGCCAGGAAGCTGACCGCCCGCCCCGTGGTGGCATACAGGCCGAACAGCTCGCCTTCCTTGCCCTCCGGGGCCAGCCTGGCCAGGAACGCCCGGGATGCGGACTGGGCCGGGCCAACGAACAGGCACAGCAGCAGGCCGAAGATCCAGAATGTGGTGTCGCCGGTCCACTGCAGCCCAAACAGGTCCTGGTCGCCCGGACCCAGCACCACGATGGCCGTGCCGGCCAGGATCAGTCCGATCAGCGAACCGACGATCACGGCCTTGGGGCCGGAACGGTCATCGAGGAAGCCGCCGACCACGGACCCGGCGGCGGCCACCACGTTGCCGAAGATGGCGAACATAATCACCTCTGACAGTTCCCAGTCGAACGTGCCCGCCGCGATAACGCCGCCGAAAGTGAATACTGCCGCCAGACCGTCCCGGAAGACGGCGCTGGCGAGAAGGAAGTAAATGGTGTGCGGGTCGGTCCGGAAGAGGGCCTTGATGCGCTGGAACAGGAGCTTGTAGGAGTCAAGGATCCCCAGCCGTGCCACTGCGTCCTGCCGGGGAACCTCGGGCACGGTGAACATCAGCGGCAGGGCGAACAGCAGGAACCAGACGGCGGAAAACAGCGCAACGGCCCGGATGTTCAGTCCGTCTTCGGAGGTGACGCCGAACCAGCCGACATCGGGCTGCACAAAGCCCACGAGCACCAGCGCCAGGGCGACGATTCCGCCTACATAGCCCATCGCCCAGCCCAGGCCGCTGATTTTTCCGACCGAGGCCGGTGTGGAAATCTGGCTAAGCATGGCGTTGTAGTTCACGCCCGCGAACTCGAAGAACAGGTTCGCCACGGCGATCAGGGCCACGCCCAGGATCAGGAACTCGGGGGCGGGGAAAACAAACCAGCACGCCGCGACCAGGGCGCAGGTCAGCAGGGTGTTGACGGTGAGCCATGTGCGGCGGCGCCCACCCGCGTCCGACCGTTGGCCGGTGACCGGCGCGAGGACGGCCACTGCAACACCGGCAATGGCGAGGCCGGCGCCAAGGACGGCGGAGTTCTCGTCTTTGTCCCCGAACTGCTCCGAGGTCAAGTAGACAGTGAACACAAAGGTGGTCATCACCGCATTGAAGGAAGCGGACCCCCAGTCCCAGGCAGCCCAGGCCGCCACCTGCTTCCAGCGTGCAGGTGCGGCGGCGCCCGGCGCCGGGACACCCGGAGACGATTTTTGTGTGCTGAGACTCATGCCGCTGAGCCTAGCGGCTGCCGCGGCCGGTGACGGTATTCAACGCCCAAAACGCCGGTGGCCGGTTCCTTTGCCGAACGGCCCGAATAGGAGGGCGTACGTATGCCATGGGTAGAATGTACATACGACCTTGACCACCCCCCTTGATAACTGCAGCCAAAATCAGGCTGAAACATCGACAAAAGAGCCCGGGAGATCATAGTGCTGTTTGTGCTCACCGTTTTATTTGCGGTGGCATTGGTTGCGCCCTTGGTGTTCCGCAGGATCGGTCGGTCCGCGTTCTACATCCTCGCCGCCTTCCCGGCCGCTGCGTTCGTTTGGCTGATGGCCACCTTCCCCCGGTACACCGGCGCGGACCAGACGCTGGCCTCCGGCGCACCGAACGCGCCGCCGTCGGTCACCATTGCCTGGATTCCCGAGCTCCGGGTGGAACTGGCCTTCCGGATGGACACCCTTGCGGCTGTGCTTTCCATCCTGATCCTGGGCGTGGGTGCCCTGGTCCTGTTCTACTGCGCCCGGTACTTCCGGCCGAATGACCCGAAGATGGGCAGCTTCGGCGCCCAGCTGCTGGCGTTCGCCGCCGCCATGTTCGGTTTGGTTACGGCAGATGACCTCATCCTGCTGTTCATCTTCTGGGAACTGACCACCATCCTTTCCTACCTGCTGATCGGGTACTCGGCGCACCGGCTCTCGGCCCGCCGTGCGGCGCTGCAGGCATTGATCGTCACTACCTTCGGCGGCCTGGCGATGCTGGTCGGCATGATCATCCTCGGCACCGCCGCCGGGACGTACCGGATCTCGGAGATCCTGGCGCAGGCGCCGGAACTGGTGAACGCCGGGACGCTGGTCAACGTTGCCATCGCCCTGCTGCTGGTCGGTGCCGTCTCGAAATCCGCGCTCGTGCCCTTCCACTTCTGGCTGCCCGCCGCCATGGCCGCTCCCACCCCGGTCAGTGCCTACCTGCATGCCGCCGCCATGGTGAAGGCCGGCATCTACCTCATCGCCCGGCTGGCCCCCGGCTTCTCCGAGACGCTGCTGTGGCACCCCATCGTGCTGGTCCTGGGCCTGGCCACCATGCTGCTGGGCGGCTGGCGCGCACTGCGCCAGTACGACATCAAACTGATCCTCGCCTACGGCACGGTCAGCCAGCTCGGCTTCCTTACCTTGGTGGTGGGCCTGGGCAGCCGGGAGGCTGCAGTCGCCGGGATGGGCCTGCTCCTGGCGCACGGCTTCTTCAAGGCGACCCTGTTCCTGGTGGTCGGGATCATCGACCACCAGGCCGGTACCCGGGATATCCGCAAACTCTCGGGAATCTTCCGTGCCGCGCCGAAACTGGCCGTCGTCGCGGTCATCGGTGCAGCCTCCATGGCTGGTGTGCCGCCGCTGCTGGGCTTCGTGGCCAAGGAATCGGTCTACGAGACCTTTGTGCATTACGGCGAGCAGCAGGGAACCATCGCCGCCTGGCTCCTGCTTGCCGGCGTGGTGACCGGTTCCATCCTCACCTTTGCCTACAGCGCCCGCTTCATCTGGGGCGCCTTCGCAGCCAAGGAAGGCTACACACCCACCCCGTTCAAGGCGGTGTCCTGGTCCTTCCTTGCAGCTCCGGCGATCCTGGCCGGTGTCACCGTAGTATTCGGGCTCTGGCCGGCACCGATTGATTCTGCGATTGCGTCCTACGCGGACCTCTTCCCGGCCGAAGGCAAGCCCACCCACCTGGCCCTCTGGCACGGCCTGACCCCGGCGCTGGGCCTGACCGTGCTCACCCTCGGCATCGGCGTCGTCCTGTTCCTGCTGGCCCGGCAGGTCGAGGACCTCCAGCGGGAAGTCGCCTTCCCGGTCGACGCCGAGCGGTCCTACCGCGGCGGCATCGGGGTACTCGACGACGTCGCCGTGTGGGTCACCGGCCGCACGCAGCGCGGTTCGCTGCTGTTCTACCTGTTCGTCATCCTGACCATGGCGATCCTGACGCCGCTGATGGCTCTGATCCTGCGGTCCGCGCCCCTGCCGCAGGACTTCCGCTGGTTCGATACCCCGCTGCAGGCCGTAATCGGCGCGGCGGTGGTCCTGGGCGCCGTTGCAGCGGCCCGCGCCACCAAGCGTTTCCTGGCCGTGCTGATGGTTTCCGTCAGCGGTTACGGCATTGCCCTGATCTTTGCGCTGCAGGGCGCCCCGGACCTCGCCCTGACCCAGATGCTCGTCGAAACCATAGTCCTGGTGGCGTTCGTGCTGGCCCTGCGGTCCCTGCCGGCCAGGTTGTGGAAGCGCGAACCCAAGCGCCACCGCTTCCTGCGCGCCATGCTGGGCATCGCCTTCGGCGCCAGCATGGTGGTGTTCGCCATGACTGCCATGGCGTCCCGGGTCGCCACCCCGGTATCCCTCGATTTCCCGGAGCTGGCCTACAACGGCGGCGGCGGATCCAACATCGTCAACGTGACGCTGGTCGACATCCGCGCCTGGGACACGTTCGGCGAAATCACGGTGCTGGCCATCGCGGCCACCGGCCTTGCCTCCCTGATCTTCGTCCGCGGACGCGGCGACAAGCGGCGCCGGGCGGAGGGAGTGGCCAGCGGTTCAGTGGACCGGGGCCGCGAGCAGTTTGCTCCCACCGGGCGCCGTCAGGCTACCCTCGCGCTTGCCCGCAAATTCTCCAGCGTTGGCCGTGACGCCTGGCTGGTGGCAGGCCGGACGCTTGCGCCCGAGCGTCGGTCCATCATCTTCGAGGTCGTTACCCGGCTGCTTTTCCATTCCGTCATCCTGTTCTCGGTCTACCTGCTGATCGCCGGACACAACCTGCCCGGCGGCGGGTTCGCCGGCGGTCTGATGGCCGGACTCGCGCTGACCATCCGTTACCTTGCCGGCGGCCGCTTTGAGTTGGCCGAAGCCAGTCCGGTCAGCGCCGGCACCCTGCTGGGCGGCGGCTTGGGCGTGATTGCCCTGTCCGCAGCGGCACCGCTGTTCTTCGGCGGGCAGATCCTGCAGAGCGCAATTCTCAAATTCACCTGGCCGGTCTTCGGGGAGGTCAAGTTCGTCACCTCCACGATCTTCGACATCGGCGTCTACCTGGTGGTGGTGGGGCTGGTGCTGGATGTCCTGCGCAGCCTGGGCTCGGAGATCGACGAGCGCAGCGAGGCCGACGCCGATGATGACGACGACGAAAGCATTGTGGAGGAACCGGAAATCATTGACGTTGCCATCCGTTCCGACGCCGATGCCGACGCCGGCTCCCGCCCCGAAGAGGAAGAGGTGGCACGGTGACTGTGAACCTCACCCTCCTGCTGGTGATGGGGTGCCTGTACGCGGCCGGCATCTACCTGCTGCTTGAGCGGAGCCTGACCCGGGTGGTGCTTGGCCTGGCCATGCTCAGCAATGCCACCAATATCCTGCTGCTCGCCACCGGCGGAGCCGCGGGGCTCGCCCCGATCTTCAACAAGGACATCGCGGCGGATGCGTATAACGATCCGCTGCCGCAGGCCTTCATCCTGACCTCGATCGTGATTTCCTTCTCGGTCACCGCCTTTATGCTCGGCATCATTTACCGGTCCTGGGTACTGGGCCGGCAGGACGAGGTCCAGGACGACATTGAGGACCGGCGCGTGGCCAGCCAGAGCAGCTTCGATGCCGAAGATGACGCAGACGTCCCGGAGGACACCACGGAATTCACTCCGCCGGAGGAAGCCGAAGAGGCTCCCGGCTCCCAGCGCGGCAACACACAAAACGAACCGGAGGTGAACCGATGAACACAGCCAGCCTTGCACCGCTGGCGGTGGTGCTCCCGGTTTTCGGTGCCGCCCTCGCGTTCATCCTGATCCGCCACCAGCGCTCCCAGCGCGTGGTGAGCATCAGCATCCTCAGCTTCACCCTGCTCCTTGAGGTCGTCCTGCTGTCCTCGGTGTGGGAAAACGGTGCGCAGGCGGTGAACCTGGGCGCCTGGCTTCCGCCGTTCGGCATCACCATGGTGGTGGACCAGTTCTCCGCGCTGATGCTGGTGGTCTCTTCGGCCATCAGCCTCTCCGTGCTGATCTATGCCGCTGGCCAGGGCATGGCCGACGGCGACGAAGACGGACCCATTTCGATCTTCCACCCGACCTACCTGATCCTGGTGGCAGGCGTTTCCAACGCCTTCCTCGCCGGGGACCTGTTCAACCTGTACGTGGGCTTCGAGATCCTGCTGACCGCCAGCTATGTCCTGATGACCCTCGGCGGGACTACGCCGCGCATCCGCGCCGGCGTGACCTACGTGGTGGTGAGCGTGGTGTCCTCGCTGCTGTTCCTGATTGCGATTGCCATGATCTACGCCGCCACCGGCACGGTGAACATGGCAGACCTGGCGCTGAAGCTCGGCGAGCTGGATCCCGCGACCCAGCTGATGCTGCACCTGATGCTGCTGGTGGCGTTCGGCATCAAGGCAGCCATCTTCCCGCTGTCCTTCTGGCTGCCGGACTCCTATCCCACTGCGCCGGCCCCGGTCACCGCTGTGTTCGCCGGCCTGCTGACCAAGGTGGGTGTTTACGCCATGGTCCGCACCGAGACCCTGCTTTTCCCCGGGGACCGGATCAACACACTGCTGATGGTGGTGGCGGGGCTGACCATGCTGGTGGGCATCCTGGGTGCCCTGGCGCAGACCGACATTAAACGTATGCTCTCGTTCACCCTGGTCAGCCACATCGGCTACATGGTGTTCGGCCTGGCGATTGCCTCCGTGGTGGGCATCGGCTCCACCGTGTTCTACGTGGTGCACCACATTACGGTGCAGACTTCCCTGTTCCTGGTGACGGGCCTGATTGAACGCCGCGGCGGAACCGCTAACATGGACCGGCTCGGCGGGCTGGCGCGGCTGTCGCCGCTGCTGGCCGTGCTGTACTTCATTCCGGCCATCAACCTGGCCGGCATTCCGCCGTTCTCCGGTTTCCTGGGCAAGCTCGGCCTGATGCAGGCCGGCGTGGAACTGGGCACCCCGCTGGCGTATGTCCTGGTGGGTGCGGGCGCCGCCACCAGCCTGCTGACCCTGCTGGTGATGGCACGGGTGTGGAACCGCGCGTTCTGGCGTACCCCCGAGGACGCCGTGCATCCGGACCCGATCCTGCTGGCCACCAGCACCGACGGGTCCAGCCTGCGCAGCTCCGAGCATGTCATCGAGCATGCCACGGGGCGGTTCTCCGGCAAGGAATCCGTCGATCTGCTGCCCCGGACCATGGTTTACCCGACGGTGGGCCTGGTCGCACTCGGCGTCGCCCTGACCGTGGCCGCCGGGCCGCTGTTTTCACTCAGTGACGGCGCCGCACGGGACCTGTTGGACCGCACGCCGTACATTGAAGCGGTTCTGGGCGAGGGAGCAGCCGAATGACCAAGGAAGCACGCATGCGCAGCCGGTCCCGGGTTCCGCTGCTGCAGGAACTGCCCCTGCTGATCTGGCTGGTGTTCCTTTGGGGAGCCCTGTGGCAGGACTTCAGCGCCGGGAACCTGATCTTCGGAACGGTGATCGCCTTCTTCGTGGCGAACATCTTCTACCTCCCGCCAGTGGAACTCAGCGGCAGGTTCAACCCGCTCTACGCGCTGCTCTTCGCCGGGCGCTTCCTCTACAAGCTGGTGCAGGCCAGCTTCCACGTGTTCTGGCTGGCAGTTGTCCGTGGACCGCGGATCCGCAACGGGGTGATCGGGGTGAAACTGCGCAGCCGCTCGGACCTGCTGGTCACGGCCACCGGCCACGTGCTTTCCCTGATCCCCGGCTCGTTGATTGTCGACGTCGACCGTTCCACCTCGACTCTGTACCTGCATGCGCTGAACGTGTCCACGGCGGAACAGGCCGAGAGAGTGCGGGCAGATGCCCTGGACGCCGAGGCCTGGCTGATCCGCACCCTGGGAACGAAAGAGGAGCTGGCCGCCCTGCGCGCCGAAACCGCTGAAACACGGAAACGAAAGATTGGAGGCCGGGCATGATGAGCGCAGCTGTGGTGGCCGTGTCCGTCATGCTGGCGGTGGCCGGCGCCGGTGCCATTTACCGGATTGCCCGCGGTCCCTCGATCCTGGACCGGGTACTGGCCTCGGACGTCCTGCTGGCCATCGTCGGCGCGGCCCTGATCACGGACATGATCGTTTACCGCAACCTGGACTACCTGGCCCTGGTGGTTGCTATCTCCCTGATCGGTTTCATCGGGTCTGTGACGGTTGCCCGCTTCGTAACGGACAGGCGGTAGCACCATGGAAGAGACCGTCTATGACGTGATCACGGCCGTGCTGATGCTCGGCGGCGCACTGATGTCCCTGGCCGCCGCCATCGGCCTGATCCGTTTCCCCGACCTGCTCAGCCGCATGCACGCAGCCACCAAACCCCAGGTGCTTGGGCTGCTGCTGTTCCTGCTGGCGATGGCCGTGGAGTTCCGCAGCTGGAAACTGCTTCCTATCCTGTTCGTGGCCTGGATCTTCATGCTCCTGACCGCACCGGTCTCGGCGCACATGGTCGGCCGGGCCGGTTACCGGACCAAGCACCTGCGGCCCGAGCTGCTGGTCATCGACGAACTGGACGACGTCGTCGAACGCGCGCAGCGCCTGCTCCGGGAGGCGGAAGAGGACGCGCTCGAAGACGAGGAGGATGATCCGCGCGTGGATGACGACCCGGGGGAGAGCTACACCGGGGAGCTCGACGACGATGAGATGCTGCGCGCCCGCGGAACCGGAGCGGGGGAAGCGTTAAACAGCGACGCCCAGCGCCCGGGGAAAAACCCCGAGGGCTGAGCGCCCCTGCCTCCACCAACGGCGGAGTATTCAAAGGCTTAGACGATTTCCGGCGTCTTCTGGTAGCGCTGGATGGCCCGCTGCGTGCCCCGGTTGGTCAGCACGCGGATGACCTGGCTGACGGCACCCGAGACCACGGCAAACGCCACGGCGGAGCGGAGGCTGTTTTCCAGGCTGCCTTCGGCATCCTTGGGCGGCTCGTTGCCGGTGGCCTTGGTCCAGGCGAAGTCCAGCACCTTGGCGGCGACGATTCCGGAGAGGATGCTCGCTCCGGTTCCGAGCAGTTTGAGGATCAGGTTCATGAATACTCCTAGCTTCGGGCGTTTTTCCTAACCCTACGGTACCCGTTTGCCCGTCGCCGGATCGGGAGCGCGTGTGTAGAGTGGAACCGCAAACATACGACAGGGGAGCGCCGTCCCGCAGCAGGTCTTCGGACCGCGAAGGAAAAGGCGCTGAGAGTGCGGATAGCCGCAGACCCTCGAACCTGATCCGGTTAGTACCGGCGAAGGGAGTCGAGAGCTCAGGGAAATTCCCCGTTGGCCGGCAACGGCCCGCGGGGAAGTGCGCCGGTTTACCGGCGCAGCATCACCCTCCCCTCCTGACTTCAGGAGGATATTCATGAAAGACCAATCCGCAGTACCCGACCGCACCCGACCTGCAGCCTCAGGGCGTTCCTGGCGGGTGGTGGACATTGTTGTTGCCTCCGTCCTCGCGGTGGCCGTGGGCGTGATCTTCTGGGCCTGGTCCCTGGGCTACGCCGGGATCAGCGCACTCACCGCGGCGTTTCCGCCGCTCGCCGGGCTCTACACCGGCGGCTGGCTGATTGCCGGAGTGCTGGGCGGGCTCATCATCCGCAAACCCGGCGCGGCTATCTACTGCGAAATGCTGGCCGCCGCTGTGTCGGGCGTACTGGGCACGCAGTTCGGTCTCTCCGTACTGCTTTCGGGCTTCCTGCAGGGCCTGGGTGCCGAACTGGTGTTGCTGCTGTTCCTGTACCGCCGGTTCTCCCTTCCCGTGGCGCTGCTGGCCGGGCTGGGATCCGGACTGTTCCTCGGCCTGAGCGAAAACGTCCTGTACAACGTGGAATGGGCAGCGCAGTGGCAGCTGCTGTACGTCCTGCTCACCTGCGTATCGGGAGCGGTTATCGCAGGCGGGCTGTCCTGGCTGGCGGTCCGCGCGCTGGCACGGACGGGTGCCCTTGCGCCGTTCGCGTCCGGTCGGACCGGAACGGCGTAGCGGTGCTCTTCGGTAAGAAGGGCGGCGGAAACCGTCCGCCCGCTGCAGCGCCTTCCATCCCACGCCCCGAAGCCGCCCCCGGCTCCCGACGCCGGCCCCGCCCGGCTGCCGTCGCTGCCCGCGGCTGGGGCTGGCAGCACGGGGGACGGGCCGGTTTGGCCGTTTCCGGTCTGGACCTGGCGATTTCCCCGGGTGAACGGGTGTTGCTGCTGGGTGCTTCCGGTGCCGGAAAATCCACGTTCCTGCATGCCCTTGCCGGTGTCCTCGGCCCGGACACCGGCGGAGAGGAACAGGGGGTCCTGACGCTCGACGGCGTCCATCCCGCGAACGCCCGCGGGCGGACCGGGCTGGTCCTGCAGGACCCTGACTCTCAGACCGTCCTGTCCCGGGTAGGGGACGAAGTGGCCTTCGGTGCGGAGAACCTGGCCGTTCCGGCGGCGGAGATCTGGCCGCGGGTGCGCTCGGCGCTGGCCGACGTCGGACTGGAAGTTCCGCTGGACCGCTCCACCTCCGCGCTCTCGGGCGGACAGAAGCAACGCCTGGCCCTCGCATCCGTGATGGCTATGGAACCGGGCCTGCTGCTGCTCGATGAACCCACAGCCAACCTGGACCCGGACGGGGTGGTGGAAATCCGCGACGCCGTGACGCGGGTGCTGGACCGTACGGGTGCCACGCTCATCGTGGTGGAGCACAGGGTCGATGTCTGGGCCGGTGTTGTGGACCGTGTAGTGGTCCTCGCCGCCGGCGGCGGCGTGCTGGCGGATGGTTCCCCGGAACAGGTACTGGGCAATCCCGGGCACCGCAGCACCCTGGCGGAGTCCGGTGTCTGGCTTCCCGGCATCAGGCCGGAAATTCCGGGCGGTCCCTGGAGACCGGCTGCGGCCGGTCCCCGGCTGCTGGAGGCCCGCGGGCTGGCCGTTGCGCGTTCGCTCCGCGGCCCCGCCGTGCTGACCGGAGCGGACCTGAGCCTGGACGCCGGCACCGCCGTCGGTATCACCGGACCCAACGGTGCGGGTAAATCCACGCTTGCCCTGACTCTCGGCGGTCTGCTCCGGCCACGGGGAGGAACCCTCACCGCGGCCCCTGCCCTTGCCGGCACGGCCCGCCCGGAACCCGGCCGCTGGACCTCCGCGCAGCTGGTGGACCGCATCGGCACCGTCTTTCAGGAACCCGAACACCAGTTCCTGGCCAACACCGTGCTGGATGAACTGGCCTTCGGGCCGCGGCGGCTGGGCCGGGAGACGGACGGACAGGTGTTGGCCCGGGTGCATCAGCTGGCGGAACGGCTCCGGCTGGACGGGCTGCTCGAGGCCAACCCGTTCACGCTTTCAGGCGGCGAGAAACGCCGGCTGTCCGTGGCGACCATGCTTGCCACGGAGCCGTCCATCCTGCTGCTGGATGAACCGACCTTCGGACAGGATGCCCGGACCTGGGCGGAACTGGTGGCGCTGCTCCGCGGCCAGTTGTCGGAAGGACGCTGCGTGGTTTCCGTAACGCACGATGCCGAATTCATCGAGGCGCTCGCCTCCCGGAACCTCCGGGTGGCGGACGGGGTCCTCACACCTGCAGCTGCCGCGCCCGGCGTTCCAGCCGGCGGCGCCGCAACCGGCGACGTCGGAACGGCCCGGGACGTCCAGGTGCGGCGATGAGCGCTGTAGTTGCCGGGGCGCCGGCCCGGCCCGCCGGCACGTTCCTGGCCCGCGCCAACCCGCTCTCCAAGCTTGCCGCGGCAGTGCTGCTGACCCTGGCAGTACTGGTGACGGTGGACTGGGTGAGTGCCGCCGTCGTCCTCACCGCCGAACTGGCCCTGCTGCCGCTGCTGCACATCCGGATCGGAACATTGGTGCGGCGGATCTGGCCGCTGCTCGCCGCGGCGCTGATCGGCGCGTGGGGCACGGCGCTGCTGGCGGAAAAGACCGGGACGGTGCTGCTCGAGGCCGGGCCGCTGGTGTTCACCTCCGGTTCCGTTGCCGCGGGCATCGCCATCGGGCTGCGCGGCCTGGCCATAGCCCTGCCGGGAATCTATCTGCTGGCCACGACCGATCCCACCGACCTGGCCGATGCCCTGGCCCAGAAACTGAGGCTGCCGCACCGCTTTGTCCTGGGCGCGCTGGCGGCCATGCGGCTGGTGGGGCTGCTGGTGGAGGAATGGCGCACCATCGGACTGGCCCGGCATGCCCGCGGCGCGGGACCGGACGCCGGGGGAGCAGCCCGGATCCGAGGTTTCGCCGGGCAGTCCCTGGCGCTGCTGGTGCAGGCGATCCGCCGGGCCACCCGCCTGGCGACGGCAATGGAAGCGCGCGGCTTCGGCGCAGCGGAACGGACCTGGGCTCGAACGTCGACTTTCAGCGGGGTGGACGCGGTGGTGTTCGGGGTGGGGGTAGCCCTGTCCGTTGCTGCGGTGGCAGCTGCGGTGGCGGCCGGAACGTTCAACTTCATCCTGACCTGAGGCTTCCCGGCCCGGCAGACTTAGAGGGCGGCGTCCGCCAGCTTGGTGAGTTCGGTGTTCAGCGCCTCGGAGAAGGGCAGTTCCCTGCCGTCGATGGAACGCACCGGCACCAACAGCCGGATGCTGGACGCCAGCCAGACACCGTCGGCCGCGAACAGGTCCTCGGGCACCAGCGGCCCGTACCCCAGCTCCCAGCCGGCAGCTTCAGCCGCCCTGAAAAGGGCATCCTGCGTGGTCCCGGCCAGGATGCCGCTCTTGCGCTCGGGGGTGAGCAGGGTACGCACGCCGTTGCGTTCGCGGGCCAGCACCACGGTGGACGTTGGCCCTTCGAGGACCTTGCCGTCGGAGGACGTGAAGATTGCATCGTCGGCGCCGTTCGCGCGGACGTAGCGCAGGGCGGCCATGTTCACGGCATAGGAGAGCGTCTTGGCGCCGAGCAGCAGCCACGGAGCTCGGGCAGCCGCCAGGCTGTCATAACCGCGGTCCAGGAGCAGGACCTTGATGCCCTCGGTGCGCTGCCGTGAGGCATCGGGGGCAGCGGTCACCTGCACCCATGCCGTGGGTGTGCCGGCGCCCTCGACGCCACGGGTCACCACGAGTTTCACCGCCGCCCGGGCGGCGGAACCGGTTCCGGCGGCGGAGGCCTCCGTGTGCAGGGCGAGCGCGGTGGCAATGGCCCGTTCCCAGGCATCGCGCGGCGGCAGCGCCAGGTCCAGCAGCTGCGCCGAGGATGCCATCCGGTCCAAATGGGCGCCCGGTTTACGGGGCACCCCGTCCACGGCCAGGAGCGATTCGAAGATCCCGTCCCCGCGGGTCACACCCAGATCATTGATCATCAGCTGGGGGACCCCGGCGTCCGCCGGACGGCCGTCGGGGAAAGCTGAATCCAGGAAAACCAGAACAGTCATGTCATCAGCGTAGCGGCGCAGGCCCGGATAGGTCCTTCCGGCCGATAGGCTGTCTAAAAGGCGGCTCGGGAGGAGCATAAGTGTGTGGTGGTCTCTGACCGGTATTGACCTGGCTGGGTGGACTACCGGCGTGTTGACGGCGGTGGATTACGCGATCCGGATCATTGCCCTGGGCATTGTGCCGGGCAACCGCCGGCCCACCACAGCAATGGCCTGGCTGTTGTGCATCTTCTTCCTGCCGATCCCGGGGATCATTCTCTTTTCACTCTTCGGCAACCACCGGCTCTCCGAACACCGGGTCAAACGGCAGGCTGAAATCAGCCGACTGGTCCGTGAAAACACCAAGGAACTGGAAACCGAGGGCACCAACTACGGCGGCCCCGAGTGGGTACTGAATGCCGCAGAACTCAACCGCCGGCTGGGCTCCTTTCCCACCCTGGACGGCAACAAGGTGGACGTGCAGCGCGACTACCTCGAGTCCATTGCGGACATGACCCGCGAAGTGGAATTGGCCAAGCGGTACGTCCATGTGGAGTTCTACATCATGGGCTATGACGCCGTGACCCGGGACTTCTTCCAGGCCCTGAAGGACGCTGCAGGGCGCGGAGTCACCGTCCGGCTGCTTTTCGACCACATCGGCACCCTGCGCATCCCCGGCTACCGGAAGCTGCTGCGGGAACTGCGCAGCAGCGGCGTCCAATGGCGGCGGATGCTTCCGGTGGAGCCGCTCCGCGGGCGCTGGCGCCGCCCCGACCTGCGCAACCACCGCAAAATCCTGGTGGTGGACGGGGCAGTGGGCTTCACCGGCTCCCAGAACATGGTGGAGCCGGCCTACAACAAACGCCGAAACCGCCGGTCCGGCCGCAAATGGGTAGAGCTGATGGCCCGCATGGAAGGGCCGGTGGTGGACGAACTCAACGTTGTCTTCGCCACCGACTGGAACGCCGAAACGGACGAAAACCTGGAACGCGAACTGGACCTGTACGAATCCTCGTTCAATCCCGGAGACGTCACCTGCCAGGTAGTACCCAGCGGCCCCGGGTTCAGCACCGAGAACAACCTGCGCCTTTTCGCGTCCCTTATTTACTCGGCCAGCGACCGCATTTCCATCACCAGCCCGTACTTCGTCCCCGATGACACGCTGCTTTACGCAGTGACGACGGCGGCGCAGCGCGGCGTGGACGTGGAATTGTTCGTCTCCGAAAAAGGCGACCAGTTCCTGGTGGACCACGCCCAGCGCTCCTACTATGAGGCGCTGCTGCGCGCCGGTGTCCGGATTTACCAGTACCCCAAACCGCTGGTGCTGCACGCAAAGCACTTCACCATCGACGAGGACGTGGCGGTGCTGGGGTCCAGCAACATGGACATGCGCTCATTTTCGCTGAACCTCGAGGTGTCGGTGATGATGTTTGACGGCACCATTGTGAAGCAGATCCGCCGCATCGAGGACACCTACCGGGCCCTGTCCAAGGAGCTCATCCTGGAGAACTGGGTGGGCCGGCCGGTCTGGCAGCGGTACATCGACAACGTGGCCCGGCTGACCGCGACCTTGCAGTAATCCCTAGCCGGGAATGTGCTGCGGTTCAGGCTGCAGCCGGGACAGGACGGCCGCCAGCGCTGCCCCGGCGTTCCCCTGCGGACCCACCAGACGCACGGTGAGATCCGCGGCGGAGGCGGCGTCGTCGTCGGCAGCCCAGCGGCGTTCCTGTGCCGCCCAGCGTTCCCAGTGCGGAGCGTAGGTGCCGCCGTCGCGTTCCAGTGCGCAGCGGCGGCGGACCGTTTCCTCACCCGCCACCCAGACCGTGGTGTCCAGCAGGGCGCGGGCCTCGCGGTGCCCGGAGCCCACGCCTTCGAAGACCACGACGTCGGCCGGTTCGGTGGTCTGCCAGTCTCCGTAGCGGCCGGCATCCCAGTCCCAGGCCTGCCAGCGGGCGGAGCGTCCTTCGGCGAGCGGGCGCAGGATCTGCTCGCGGTAGTAGGTCATTCCCGATTCCAGGCCGTCCCAGCCCGGGTAGACATCCTCCAGATGGAACAGCCGCACGGAGCCGAATCGGGTCATGGCGGCGGCAATTTCGGTGGCCAGGGTCGTTTTGCCGGCACCGGAGAAGCCGTCCACGGCAATAAGCAGGGGCGCGCCGGGTTTAGCGGGCATCGGGGGTGTTGCCCGTGCACACGGTCAGGATTCGGAACATTCCTTAACCCTAGCCAGAAAAGGTCAGGCCCGAAGAAGCAGCTCCCCGCACGGGATGAGGAACCAGCCGTCCGGGGCATCGGCCCACTCCCGCCAGCCGGCGGCAACCTGTTCCAGCTGGTGACGGTCCGCCAGTCCGCGTTCCCGGGCCTGCTCGGCGAAGGCGGAGTGCAGTACGCGTTCGGACCAGGATTCCGCGTGCCTGCGCCGCTCTTCCGGTGTCGCGTAGAGCCAGTTGGAGGATGAGGGTGTGATCTCGGTGAAGCCGGCCTCCAGTGCCCATGCCAGCAGGTGCCTGCCGGCATCGGGCTCAGCGGAGTTGCCGCGGGCAATCTCCCGGTAGATCCGCATCCACTGCGCCAGTTCCGGTGTGGGCGGATGCCAGATCATGCCGGCGAAATCGGCGTCGCGCACCGCCACCAGCCCGCCGGGCTTGGCGACCCGGCGCATTTCCCGCAGTGCGGCCACCGGGTCCATCAGGTGCTGGAGCACCTGATGGGCGTGGACAACGTCGAAGGTTTCATCCGGGAAATCGAGGTCGTAGACGTTCCCTGCAACAAAGGAGGCATTAGCCAGCCCGCGCCCGGCTGCCCGTGCACGGGCGGAGACAAGGACGTCCTCGGAGGAATCCAGGCCCACCACGGGTCCCGGTGCCGCAAGCGCCGCGAAGTCGGCGGTGATGCTGCCCGGGCCGCAGCCGACGTCGAGAATGCTTACTCCCGGCTGCAGTTCCGGCAACAGATACGCTGCGCAGTCCCGCGCAGTGCGGAGGGCATGGACGTCCACCACGCTGCGGTGATGGCCGTGGGAATAGGTTTCGGAAGCCATGGCAGGACCCTACCGCCAGACCCGCCGGGGAGGGGGAAGGGCCGGCTGCCGTGTTCCGCAACCTCCGGGCACAGAGTTGAGCCGGATGCGCTCAAGTTTGTTGACAAAGAAGTGCTGCTGAGTAAAGTTGAGTGTAGAACGCTCAATAGCTCTTGGTGGCGAACCGGGTGGCTGTCCTCCGGGGCAGGCCGCGCCGGTGTCGCCACGAGATGCGGGTTTCTCCAAGGAAAGAGGAAGCAAATATGTCACGTGCAGTAGGTATTGACCTCGGTACTACCAACTCGGTTGTCTCGGTTCTCGAAGGCGGCGAGCCCACGGTTATCGCCAACGCCGAAGGCGGCCGCACCACGCCGTCCGTCGTAGCCTTCGCCAAGTCCGGTGAAGTCCTGGTCGGCGAGATCGCCAAGCGCCAGGCCGTCAATAACATTGACCGGACCATCGCTTCCGTCAAGCGCCACATGGGCACCGACTGGAACGTTGACGTGGACGGCAAGAAGTACACCGCCCAGGAGATCTCCGCCCGCATCCTGATGAAGCTGAAGAACGACGCCGAGGCCTACCTCGGTGAGAAGGTCACGGACGCCGTGGTCACCGTTCCCGCCTACTTCAACGATGCCGAGCGTCAGGCAACCAAGGAAGCCGGCGAGATCGCAGGCCTCAACGTGCTGCGCATCGTCAACGAGCCCACCGCAGCTGCCCTGGCGTACGGCCTGGACAAGGGCAAGGAAGACGAACTCATCCTCGTCTTCGACCTCGGCGGCGGCACCTTCGACGTTTCCCTGCTGGAAGTCGGCAAGGACGAAGACGAATTCTCGACCATCCAGGTCCGTGCAACGGCCGGCGACAACCGCCTCGGCGGCGACGACTGGGACCAGCGCATTGTTGATTACCTGCTGAGCCAGGCCAAGGCCAAGGGTGCTGATCTGTCCAAGGACAAGATCGCCCTGCAGCGCCTGAAGGAAGCTGCGGAGCAGGCCAAGAAGGAACTCTCCTCGGCCACCTCCACCAACATCTCCCTGCAGTACCTCTCGGTCACCCCCGAAGGCCCGGTTCACCTGGATGAGCACCTGTCCCGTGCCAAGTTCCAGGACCTGACCAAGGATCTGCTGGACCGCACCAAGAAGCCGTTCAACGACGTCATTTCCGAGGCCGGCATCAAGGTCTCCGACATCGACCACATCATCCTTGTGGGCGGTTCCACCCGTATGCCGGCTGTCAGCGAACTGGTGAAGGAACTCGCCGGCGGCAAGGAGCCGAACAAGGGCGTAAACCCTGACGAGGTTGTGGCCGTGGGCGCTGCCCTGCAGGCCGGCGTGCTGAAGGGTGAGCGCAAGGACGTGCTGCTCATCGACGTCACCCCGCTGTCCCTGGGCATCGAAACCAAGGGCGGTGTGATGACCAAGCTGATCGAGCGCAACACGGCCATCCCCACCAAGCGCAGCGAAACCTTCACCACGGCGGATGACAACCAGCCGTCCGTGGCCATCCAGGTCTTCCAGGGCGAACGCGAATTCACCCGCGACAACAAGCCGCTGGGCACGTTCGAGCTGACCGGCATTGCGCCGGCTCCGCGCGGCGTTCCGCAGATCGAGGTCACCTTCGACATCGACGCCAACGGCATTGTGCACGTGTCCGCCAAGGACAAGGGCACCGGCGCGGAGCAGTCCATGACCATCACCGGCGGGTCCTCCCTCAACAAGGAAGACATCGACCGCATGGTCCGCGAGGCCGAAGAGCACGCCGCGGAAGACAAGAAGCGCCGCGAGGCCGCCGACATCCGCAACTCGGCCGAGCAGCTCGCCTACTCGGTGGACAAGCTCCTCACCGACAATGACGACAAGCTGCCCGAAGACGTCAAGACCGAGGTCAAGTCCGACGTCGACGCGCTGAAGAAGGCGCTTGAAGGCACGGACAACGACGACGAGGTCAAGACCGCGTTTGAGAAGCTGCAGGCTTCCCAGACCAAGCTGGGCGAAGCTATTTACGCCCAGGCCTCCGCAGCCGGCGCTGACAGCACCCCCGGTGCTGCTGACGGTGCTCCGGCCGGTGACGGCTCTGCCGCAGGCAGCGCCGCCGGTGACGAAGACATCGTTGACGCCGAAGTTGTCGACGACGAAGAAAAGAAGTAATCATGCCGGCGGAAAACGAGCACGGGAACACTCCCGAAGGTGAAGAGCCCGTAAACGGCCAGGACACGCCCGGCGCGGGCGAGACTGCGGATTCCGCCAACGGTGGCGCGGCAGGGGAGGAAGCTTCGGCTTCCGCCCCGGCCGCCGGGGCCGACGGAGATGCGCTCTCCCAGGCGGAGCAGATCCTGAACAACGCCGACGTGCCGGCCCAGCCTGCCGCGTCCGGTTCGCCGGAAGCCGCTGAACTGCGCAACGACCTGCTGCGACTGCAGGCCGAGTACGTGAACTACCGCAAGCGGGTGGAACGCGACCGCGACGTCGCCCGGGAAATGGCCGTCATCGGAGTGCTGAACTCCCTGATGCCCGTCCTGGACGACATCGACGCCGCACGCCAGCACGGCGACCTGGCGGAGGGACCCTTCGCTGCGATCGCTACCAAGCTGGAGAACTCGCTGAAGACGTACGGGCTCAGCCGCATCGATGAGACCGGTGTGGAGTTCGATCCGAACATCCACGAGGCACTCATCCAGCAGCAGAGCGCGGACGTCACGTTCGATACCGTCACGCAGATCCTGAGGGCCGGCTACAAGTCCGGCGACCGGGTCCTGCGTGCCGCGCAGGTGATTGTTTCGGTTCCGGAACAGTAGTTGTACCGTGTCCGGGGCCGCCGTAAAGCGGCCCCGGACATTTTTCCATCGGCAGGTCCCGCAGCAGGGGCAGCAGGCCCGGCAGCCGTGTTTTCACGGCAATGCAGCGGGATTCGCAAATGAGGAAGGGACACCAATTGGCTAGTCAGGATTGGGTCGATAAGGACTTTTACAAGATTCTGGGTGTTCCCAAGGATGCGTCCGACGCCGACATCAAGAAGGCGTACCGCAAACTGGCGCGGAAGTACCATCCCGACCAGAACCAGGGCGACGCCAACTCCGAGCGGATGTTCAAGGACCTCTCCGAGGCGTATTCGGTCCTCTCCGATGCCGAGGAACGCCAGCAGTATGACGCCATCCGCGCCATGGGAAGCGGCGCCCGGTTCACTGCCGGCGGCCCCCAGGGCGGCGGCGGCGCCGGCGGGGCGGGCTTCGAGGATATCTTCGGAGACCTGTTCGGGCAGACCGCACGCGGCGGCGGCCGGAGGACCACCTTTAACGCGGGCGGCAGCAACATCCCGCCCGAATTCGCCGACCTTTTCGGCGGCGGCAGCGGTTTCGGCGGCGGCGGCTTCGGCGCCCCGCCGCCCACCAAGGGCGCGGACCGGACGGCCAGCACCACCATTTCCTTTGCCGGATCCATTAACGGAACCGTGATCGGCCTGCGCGAACCCAGCGGCGAAGTAGTGGAGGTCCGGGTGCCGGCCGGCGTCAAGGACGGCCAGAAGATCCGGGTGCGCGGCAAGGGGCAGCCCGGCGCCGCAGGTGCCGGAGACCTGATGGTCACCGTCCACGTCACGCCGCACGACTTCTTCACCCGCGAGGGCAACAACATCCGGATCCACGTTCCGGTCTCGTTCCCCGAGGCAGCCCTGGGGGCGACCATCGAGGTGCCTACCCTCACCTCCGATACCGTCCGGCTCAAGGTACCCGCCGGAACACCGTCGGGACGCACCCTGCGGGTCAAGGGCCGCGGCGTGCACACCTCCAAGGGCAACGGGGACCTGCTGGTGACTATCGACGTCGCCGTGCCCACCCACTTGAACAAGGACGCCCGGGAAGCTGTGGAGGCATTTGCCGATGCGACCAAGGGCGAGGACCCCCGGGTCGGATTGGCAGCAAAAGCACGGCTTTAACAGGTGGTTTCATCCGCCGGAGGGCGAACTTCCCGCGCTACCATTTCAACAGCAGTGAAGGAGGAACAATGGGCATAGATGTCAATGCGCCTATTTTCGTGATCTCCGTTGCCGCTGAGCTCGCGGAAATGCATCCGCAGACCCTCCGGCAATACGACCGGCTCGGGATTGTCCGTCCCAGTCGGGCGCCCGGCCGCTCCCGCCGCTACTCGCAGCGCGACATCGAACTGCTGCGAGAGGTCCAGAAACTCTCCCAGGAGGGCGTTTCCCTCGAAGGCATCAAGCGGATCATGGAGCTGCAGAACCAAGTCACCGGCCTGCGCCAGCGGGTTGTGGAACTCTCCACCCAACTGGACGAGGCGCAACGGCGTGCCCCGGACCGCAGCCGCGTCTTCGCTGCCGGGCTCGCCGGCGACGTCGTCACCCTCAGCCGCGGGCAGCGCCCGCCGGCCGCCGCGACAGCCGTTCAGCAGCTGGGCCTGGTCTCGCTGATGGAGCGCCGGAGCAGGCTGCGCGCCCTTCCCGCCGGCAAGTCCGCCGAGCGGAACTACGCCGACGACGACTACGTGCAGTCACTCTAAGCGCCGGCCGCTGGTGTCCTTGTGACACAATGCCGGGATGCCATACGAGGAAACCCCGGTAGGCCAGGTCCAGGCGCTGTACCGCTATCCGGTCAAGTCCACCGCGGGCCAGGCGGTGCGCGCGTCCGCCGTGACCGGCACGGGATTGCAGCATGACCGCCGGTGGGCGGTTTACACCGGCGACGGCGGCATCGCCAGCGGCAAGCGGACCCGGCGGTTCCGCCCGGTCCCCGGGCTGATGCAGTGGTCCTCCGTGGTCGAGGACAACAACATCCTTGGTGAGAACAACTTCCTTGATGACAACGGCGGCGTACCGCTGCTGCTGAGCCCCGAGGGCCATCGGTATCGAGTCGATGATCCGGCCGCCTCGCGGGCGCTGAGCGCAGCCTTCGGCCGGGAACTGACCCTGCGGGCCGAAACCGGTGCCGGACACCACGACGAGACGCCCCTGCACCTGGTGACAACATCCTCACTGACTGCTCTCGAGGACCTGGCCGGTGGTGCGGTGGATGACCGCCGCTTCCGCGCCAACATCGTGATCGACACCGGTTCCCAGCCGGCGTTCTGCGAGGACGACTGGGTGGGCGCCGAACTGGTCCTCGGAGGCGAGGTTGTTCTGCGTCTGGGGGAGGGGATGCCACGCTGCGTGATGATCGACCAGGCGCAGGCGGGTGTCCCGGCGGAAACCAAAGCCCTCAAGCTGCTCGGCAGTTCCCACTCCGCGGAGTTCGGTCTGCAGGCGCACGTAGTGCGGACCGGAATGCTGCGGGTGGGAGATGCCGTTGTCCTCCGCCGCAGCAGGACCGCATAACGTCGCGTGCAGCCCCGGTCAGGACCCCATGACTCCGGTTGCGGGGGCCGGTCCCGCCCAGCCGTAGCGCAGGAGCACGGCTCCATTTTCCGAAGCGGCTGAAGCTTCGAGCAGTTTCAGTTCCGCGGGCGGCCCGTCCGGAGGAAACAGGCGCTTCCCGGGGCCGAGAACTACGGGATACACCCACAGGTTCAGGGAGTCGAACATACCGCCCGCCACCAGGGTGCGGGCGAAATCGATGCTCCCGATGACGTGGACGTCCTGGTGTCGCGCCCGTAAGCCTGCCACCGCGTCCGCCAGGTCCCCCTCGAGGTGGTGCGAGTCCCGCCATCGGCCCAGATCCGGGGTTCCCCGGGACACGACGTATTTGGGGATGGAGTCAAACTTGCGTGCAATGTCGGAGTTGCCACCGTCCAGCTGGTGAGGCCAGTAGTCGGCGAAGATGTCGTAGGTCTTCCGGCCCAGCAGCAGTGCGTCCATGGAGGAGATGCCCTCGTCCACCTGCGCTCCCACGGTTTCGTCGAACAGGGGAGCCTGCCAGCCACCGTAGGCGAAGCCGGCCTCCGGGTCTTCCTCCGGGCCGCCCGGAGCCTGGGCGACGCCGTCGAGGGTCATAAAAAGATCGATGGAAACGCGGCCGGCCATGGTGCCCTCCCGTTGGTTGCGGCACTGGGTGACGGTGACAGGCACCATGCTCGTGACGCGGCGTTGTACCTGTCAACAGAAGCGGCGGCATCCTCCGCCCGGCGCACTGACCCGCCGGTTGCGGCACAGCATCCCACCCGGTGGGGTTCCTGTTGCCGTCCGGGACCTCAGCTGTAACAGCAGCACCACTTAGTGGGTCCCCGTGCACGCAGACGGGCCGGCGGCGTCCACCGGCCCCCGGGTTCCTGCTGCTCAGCGCCGGGCGTCGGCACCCGGGCGAAGGCGGATGAGGCGCTGCGGCCCGTCGTCGTCCAGCTCCACCAGGTCGCCGTGCGAGGAGAGGAAGTCGGTGAAGGACCGGAAGCCCAGCGGCTTCTCGTTGAAGGCCGGGTCCATCCGGCGCATCTGGTTCTTGACCGTGCCCGTGTTGAGCCACTCGTCGGCGTCGCCCTTCGCGTGGCCGATCTGCAGGGCCCGCACGAGGAGTTCCGTCGCGAGGACACCCGGGTCGACGTCGTCGGCGGGCTCCGGCTCCTCAAACCCGGCCTGTCCCGTGTGCGAGAACATGGGGACGGTGGTGAGCCTGCGGGCTGGAGCCGGATCGGGCTGCGAATCCGTCGGTGCCGCAGTCTTTTTGGCGGCAGTATCCGCCGCGGCCGGAGCGGCGGCTGCGGCTTCAATCCCGGGAAGCGAGTCGTAATCCTCGAATTCGTCGCAGGCCGCAGCGAGGGAAGTGCTGGTTGACCCGGCAACGCCGATGCCGACGACGAAGCGGCCGAGCCGCTTGGACTTCTGCGCGAGGGCAATGTAGTCGCTGTCGCCGGCGACGATGATGACGTGGGTCAGGTCGGGCAGGCGGAAGAGGTCTTCGACTACGTCCACGGCGAGGCGGATGTCCGCCCCGTTCTTGGTTCCGCGCGTCGTGGTGGTGAACAGCTGCGTAAGGTCCACTGCCCGGGACATCAGCTGGCGCTGGTAACTCGCGTTCACCGGTACCGACCAGTCGGCATAGGCGCGGTTAACCACCAGGGTGCCGAAGGAAGCGGCGAAATCGATAATGGCGTTGAAGTCCACCGTCGCTGCAGTGAGCTTGGCGGCAACTTCGGGATCGGCCTCGCGGTTCGTCCGGTCGAAATTCCGGATCCCGTCACGCTGGAACGCGTTGCGGCCATGCAACTGCTGATAGCGCGAGATGACAATGTTGTCGAAGTCGATGTAGAGGCCGACGCGTGCGTCGTTCGGTTCAGTCATGGTTCTTAGATCCTTCGGTAAGCAAGGTCAAAAATCAGTCGGCCGCCCTCGTGGGCCTTGTTCTCGAAGCTGGTCAGGGTCCGGCCCTCGAAGCGGGGGGCCCAGCCGCCGCGGGTATCGACGTCGTCTTCCGGGGCCTTGTTCTCCAGGCCCTCCCGGTGCACGCGGGTCAGCGGGCTTTCGTCACCGGCACGTTCGCCGGTGTGCAGATTCTCGAACCGGGCCGAAGCATCCAGCACTTCGCGCATCTGTACGGCGTAGTCGGACCAGTCCGTTGCCAGGCGCCAGGTGCCACCGGGTACCAGCACCCGGGCCACCAGCTCGGCGAAGGATTCCTTGACCAGGCGGCGCTTGTGATGCCGGGTCTTGTGCCAGGGGTCGGGGAAGAACACCCAAACCTCCGCCACGGACCCGGCCGGGAGCATGCTGGTCAGCACCTCCGGGGCATTCGCCTGGACCACGCGGATATTGGTCAGGCCCTTCTGCCCAATCCGCTGCAGGGTCTGCGCCAGGCCCGGGAGATAGACCTCCACGGCGAGGAAGTCCTTCTCGGGATTCTGCTCGGCGGCATGCGCAACGGCTTCGCCCAGGCCCGAGCCGATTTCGACGACGAGGGGAGCGGTGCGCCCGAACTCGGCGGCGGCGTCGAACACGTATCCGGGGTGCACCGAGGTGTCGGCCTCATCACGCGGGACATCCACCACGAAGCGTTCGGAGAGTTCATCCCAGGCCTGCTGGCGACGGCCCTGCAGGCGCGAGCCGCGCCGGACAAAGGACACCGGAGAGCGGAAATGCTGCTCCTCGTCGGTGCCGGCAGCGGGATCCGCCGGCCCGGTTTCGGCGGCGTCGGGCAGGGCTGGTTCAGTAGTCATCACTGTTAATGCTATCGGCTGGCACGGCCCCGGATTTCACCGCCGGTGCAGCCCCCGATTAGGAAAGATTCCGCATTACGGTAAACTGGAGGCAGATGTTGGTCCTGCCACTGTTGAACCATGCTTAAAATCCAAGGTTTCAACAGTGTGTGTAAGCAGTCCAGCCTGCGTCGATGAACGCTTTCTTTTGTCCCGCTTCAGTGCGGTAGACACTGTCTGACTTTTCTTCGGCGAACCCCCGGCCCAAACGGCGTTGGGGGCCTCTTACCGAAAGTTGCCTGTCTTTAATGACCACTTTTGCTGCCCTTGGTGTGCCCAAGGCACTTGTTTCCTCCCTCGCCGCCGCCGGAATTGACGAGGCCTTCCCCATTCAGGTGGAAACCCTTCCGGACACTCTTAAGGGCCGTGACGTCCTGGGCCGCGGCCGCACCGGTTCCGGCAAGACGCTGGCGTTCTCCCTTCCGCTGGTTGCACGTCTGGCCGAGAATGAAGCCGCCTACCGCCGCCGCCCGAACCGCCCGCTGGGCCTGGTCCTGGCGCCGACCCGCGAGCTGGCCACGCAGATCAACAACGTGATTGAGCCCCTGGCCAAGGAGCTGGGCCTGAACACCACCGTGATCTACGGCGGCGTGTCCCAGCAGCGTCAGGAAAAGGCACTCAAGGCCGGCGTCGACATCGTCATCGCCTGCCCCGGCCGCCTCGAAGACCTGATGAAGCAGAAGGTCATCAGCCTCGAGTCCGTCGAGATCACCGTGCTGGACGAGGCCGACCACATGGCCGACCTCGGCTTCCTGCCGGTTGTCCAGCGCCTGCTGGACCGCACTCCGGAAAAGGGCCAGCGGATGCTGTTCTCCGCCACCCTGGACAACGGCGTCGACAAGCTGGTCCGCCGCTACCTGTCCAACCCGCTGACGCACTCCGTGGATGAGCCGCAGGCAGCGGTGTCCACCATGGAGCACCACGTGCTGCTGGTCCAGGACCAGACGGCCAAGAAGCTGCTGGTCAAGGAACTGGCCGGTGGCCAGGGCCGCCGCATCATGTTCATGCGCACCAAGCACCACGCCCGCAAGATGGCCCAGTTCCTCACGGACAACGGCATCCCCACGGTGGACCTGCACGGCAACCTGTCCCAGAATGCCCGTGACCGCAACCTGGCGGAGTTCGCTTCGGGCGACGTCCGCGTCCTGGTGGCCACCGACGTCGCCGCCCGCGGCGTGCACGTGGACGACGTCGAGCTGGTCGTCCACATCGACCCGCCCACGGAACACAAGGCATACCTGCACCGCTCAGGCCGTACAGCCCGCGCCGGTTCCAGCGGAACCGTCGTGACGCTGACCCTTCCGGAGCAGAAGAGCGAGGTGTCGAAGCTGATGAAGGCTGCCGGCGTCGACGTTTCCATCGAGAAGGTCAGCCACAACTCGCCGTCGATCGCCAAGCTCATTGGCGAACGCGCGGCCATCGTGGAACCGCATGTCCGTGCAGCGCAGCTTGCCGCCAAGTCCCCGCAGCAGGGCGGCGGGCGCTCCACCGGCGCCAACGCCCAGCGCAAGCGTGCTGCCCGCAGCACAGGTGCTCCCCGCGCCGGCGGACGCGGCGGTACAGGCGGACGCGGACGCGTTTCGGCTGAACGCCCCGACCGCATGGAACGCAGCGAACGCAATGACCGTGCCGTCGACGACGTGCGTACGCAGCGTCCGGCCCGGTCCTCTGACGGCCGCCGCAACAGCGCCTCAGCGGCCACCGCATCCGGCCGCAACCGCCGCCCGGCAACCGGCCAGCGCGCCGAGGGCGCCGGCAGCGGCCAGCGTGCAGGCGGAGCCTCCCGGGGCGCCGCCGGTGCAGCCTCCGGCCGTCCGGCACGTGCCGCCGGTCCCCGCCGCGCAACGGCACCGGCGTCGAACGAACGCCGTTCCCGCTAAGGCATAGCCACAGCTGAGAAGAGGCGCCGCACCCACAAGGTGCGGCGCCTCTTCTGCTTTCCAGGAGTGGACTACTCCGTGTAAAGCCCCATTCCACGCAGCACATTGCGGCGGGCCGCATTGGAGATAAGGAACCGGCGGCCGGTGGTGACCTCCGGTTCAATGCGGACAAACGCGTTTCTCGTCCCCGACTGCCACGGAAAGAGCGCGAGTTCTTCGGAGTCCATGATCTCCGAGAAGTCGTCGAGCAGGGTGGCGCCGCCCTTGAGCACCACGCTCCAGGCGGAGGACAGCGTGTCATCGTAACCGTCAATTTCGAACGCAACCGGGTTGCCCGAGAGTGCGCCGGCCAGTTTGGTTCCCGCCGCGGTGCGGAAAACCACCGTGCCGTGGTCGACGGCAAAGTTAATGGGGAAAATTTCGGGATGTCCGTCGACAATCACGGCGAGCCGGCCGAACTTGGCCTGCCGGACGTATGTCCAGCACTGGCTGGAAGTCAGGTGGTCTGCGGGGTTCTCATCGCTGATCGGCATGGCGTCAGTCTAGGGCAGGTGCAGGCGGGCGGGTATGCAGGCAGAGAAGCCGTGGCTTATCTGTGCCGTGTGGAGAACAATGGAGCCATGAAAGCGATCCTGAACGTCATCTGGCTGCTGTTCGGCGGTATCTGGCTCGCGCTCGGTTATGCGCTGGCGGGCGTGGTCTGCTGCCTGCTGATTGTCACCATCCCGTTCGGCATCGCATCCTTCCGCATCGCCAACTATGCGCTCTGGCCGTTCGGCCGGACGGTTGTGGACCGGGGCGGGTTCACCGGTCCCCTCAGCCTGCTGGGAAACATCATCTGGCTGCTGCTGGCCGGCATCTGGATCGCCATTGGACACGTCCTCACGGCCATCCCGATGTTCGTGAGCATCGTCGGAATCCCGCTGGGCATCGCCAACCTGAAGATGCTGCCGATTTCGCTCATGCCGCTGGGCAAGGTCATCGTGCCCACGGACACCTGGCAGATCACGCCGTACGCCGGGAACGCGTACCGGCAGCCCGGTTATCAGGGCCGGGTTGCACCCCAGCAGCAGTGGCCTTCCTGATCCGGTCCGTAGCCTGATTGGCTGACGGGGCTCCGGCGGCCTGCTGCTTAGCCCTGGGCGCCCTCAAGGAAGGCCTTCATGAGCGGTCCTCCGGAGGTGGAGCCCCGCTCGCCCTGCTCCACGAACACGGCAACGGCCAGGTCGCCCTGGATGGCCAGCACCCATGCATGGGTCTCCGGCGGCGTCTGGCTGCCGAACTCAGCGGTTCCGGTCTTGGCGAGCACGGGTTCGCCGGGCACGCCGAGCAGCATCTGCACTCCGCCCTCGGCGACGACGGCGCGCATCATCTCCCGCAGTGATGCTGCCTCCTCTGCCGTGAGGTTGCCCGGAACGGGAGCTGTCGATTCCGAGGTGGAGGCAGTGGGAGCAGCCGAAGCGGAGCCGCCTGCCGGGGCCGGCGGGGTGGATTCCCGGATCAGCGTGGGGGAGACCCGTTCGCCTTTGCCGATGGAGGCACCGGCAACCGCCATGGCCAGCGGGGACACGAGGACCTGCCCTTGTCCGATCAGCGAGGCGGCGTGTTCGGTGCCTTCAGCCTCCGCGGGCACGGACCCCAGGAACGCGTCGGTGCCGATGGACGCGTCCACACCGATGCCCAGGTCTCCGGCGGCAGCGGAGAGGCTCTGCTGGGAAACGGTGCCCTGGGCATTGAGGAAGGCAGTGTTGCAGGAGTTCGCGAATGCCGTGCGCAGCGGGATACTGCCGGTGGCCTCGGCCGGGTAGCCGGGGACGTTGTTGAACTTGCGGCCGTCGACGTTGAGTTCCGACGGGCACTCCACGGTGCTGGCCGGTGTGGTGCCGTTGCGCAGCATCGCCAACGCGGTGGCTGTCTTGAACGTGGATCCCGGCGGGTACTGGCCCAGGAGGGCGGTTTGCTGGCCCTCGCTGCCGGGGCCGTTGGCCACGGTCAGGATCTCGCCGGTGGAGGGCTGGATAGCCACGATGGCCGACGCCGACGGTTCTTGTTCCAGGACTTCCTCGGCCAACTGCTGCAGCTTCGGGTTCAGGGTGGTCTGCAGGTCCGTGCCCGTTTGCGGATCGGAGCTATGGACGGTTTCCTTGGTTCCGGCCTCGTTGTCGACGGTAACCGTGACGCCGGGGCTGCCCTGCAGCTGCGAGTTGTACTGCCTCTGCAGGCCGGAGAGCCCCGTCTGGTCCCCGGCGGACACCCTGCCCTCAGACTCCTCGACCAATTCCGCAGTCGCCTCGCCCACGGTGCCCAGCAGGGCACGGGCGAAGCCGCGGGTGGGTGCCAGGATCCGCTGGGCGGGAAGGGAAAGGGCACCGGGGATGGCTTCGACAGCCGCTGGGGTTGCGGGCCCCTCGGCCTCCTCACGTTGCACAATCGCCTCGACAAAGGCTTCGGGGCCTGAGGCCTGCACCTTTGCGGTGTAGTCGGCGGGATCCAGCCCCACCAGTTCAGCAAGGGCAGCCGACGAGGAGGCATACTGCTCCTCGGAGAGGTCGGGTTTGTTGATGCCGATACGAAGCACCGGCCGCGCATTCATCAGCGGTTCCCCGTTGCGGTCCAGGATGTCGGCACGGTCGCCGGGGGTGGTGGAACGGACCAGCCGGTCGCCGTCGGCCAGGGAATCGAACACTACGGAGGGTGCCCACTCGACAAGCCACTGGTCGTCCTCTCCGCGGCGGAGCTGGGCGGAGCTCTCATAGGACCAGTCCGGCCGCGAATCGCTGTTGACGTCCCAGGCATAGGCCAGCCGTGCGGTGGCGGCGGAGTCATCGTCCTCGTCTTCGTTAACGCCGGCCACCGTGACCTCCGGGCGGAGCGGGCCCATGTCGGCGAGCAACTGCTCCAGCTCCGCATTCACTTCCGCAGGGGTGCCCGCCGTAAAGGCAGATGCTGAAACGTCCATTTGGCTCAGGCCCTGGGCGAGGTCGGCAGCGGCGTCGTCAGGCGACGGCTTGTCCCCTGAGCAGGACACCAGCGTCAGTGCCAGTGCGGCAACGGCAAGGACAGAAACGGAAGTACGGTTTTTCCCCATCCGCACAGGCTACCCGGCGAGTGCCCCGGACAGGGGGAGCAAGCACCGGAAACCTTTCGCCGGGTTGCCCTGGTCCGCGCCGGTCGGCCGACCCTGTGCAGGGCATTGTTTCCCTGCTACGGTTTGAAAAACGGCCGGGAAACGGCCGCTGAAGGTAACTCAGAACTGTAACCCTGAATACAACTCGCTTCCACCGGCATCCTGCGGACAGCCGGGTGGCCGTAATGGCCGCTGGAGGACCGGATCGGTTGCCGGTTGTTCTACGGCAGGAGTGGGCAATGTCCGATCTGGACATAATTCTCGAGAAGACGGTGCGGTCCTACGGGCGGCGGCAGATCCAGGCTGGCCACGCACTGATGATCGTCATGGAGCGTGACATTCCGCATCCCATCGGAGAGGTGTGGTCGGCCCTCGCTGATCCGGAACAGCTGCGCCAATGGGTGGCGGATCCGGAAGGGGACCTGCGCCGCGGCGGCACCTACACACTGCCGGACGGATCCCACGGGACGATCCTGCGTTGCGACGGACCCCGCCTTCTCACCGTGTCCTGGGCGCGGGAGGGGTCCTCCGTGGCGGAAGTGGAGTTCCACCTGACCGGAGAGGACGGGTTCACCCGCTTCGAGCTGCGGTACGCCTCCGTACGCAAGGGATTCGCGGTAACGGCTGCCCCCGGCGCAGGCCTCTGGACCGGTGGTGCGGGGTGGGAATATTTCCTCGATGTCCTGGAGGAATATCTGGCCGGAACCATTCCTGACGAGCCCCAGGGAATCCGGTTTGAAATCGAGGCCGAGGGCCCGCTCGCCCAGCTCTTCGAAGCCCGCAATGAACGGTGGCTGCGAACCGCCCATGACTTCGATCAGGAGCATATTCCCTAGGCTTCGCGCACACGGCGGAGGTGCGCACGGCTTTACTTCCAAAGTTGAGCCGATTAGACTCAACTTTGTTTAGCATTGCGGAAGCATTCTTCGCTGAGGTTTTGAGGAGCCACCGTGGACACGAAATTCACGAACAAGAGCCAAGAAGCACTTTCGGCTGCGGCCATGAACGCGAACACTGCCGGAAATCCACAGATTGAACCGGCGCATCTGCTGAAAGCGCTGATGGATCAGCGGCAAGGGGTCGCCGTCGCTCTCCTGAAGGCTGCCGGAATCAACGTGGATACCGTCAGTGCCGCTGCCAGCACTGCCATCCACCAGTTGCCGTCCTCCTCCGGCAGCTCGGTGGCGCAGCCCCAGTTTTCCAGGCCCTTGCTCCAAGTCATCAACGCAGCGCAGCAGGAAGCCGAGAAGCTGGGGGATGCCTTTGTCTCCACCGAACACCTCCTGCTTGGGTTGTCTCTCGATAACGGCCCTGCAGGAAAAGCGCTTCGGGATAACAACGCCGGGCACGACGCGCTCAGCGCCGTCCTTCCATCCGTACGAGGAGACCGCAAAGTGACCAATGCTGATCCGGAGAACACCTTTCAGGCTCTGGAAAAATTCAGTACCGACCTGACTGAAATGGCCCGCTCGGGCAAACTGGACCCCGTGATCGGCCGGGACGCCGAGATCCGGCGCGTCATCCAGGTGCTCAGCCGCCGCACCAAGAACAACCCCGTGCTTATCGGCGAGCCCGGCGTCGGCAAGACCGCCGTCGTCGAGGGACTTGCCCAGCGCATTGTCGCGGGGGATGTGCCGGAAAGTCTGAACGGCAAGACCCTGCTGTCCCTGGACCTCGGGTCCATGGTCGCCGGGGCTAAATACCGCGGTGAGTTCGAGGAGCGGTTCAAGGCAGTGCTGGAGGAAATCTCCAGCGCCGAAGGGCAGATCGTCACCTTCATCGATGAGCTGCACACCGTCGTAGGTGCGGGCGCAGCCGAGGGATCCATGGACGCCGGCAATATGCTCAAGCCGATGCTGGCGCGCGGGGAACTGCGGCTGATCGGCGCCACCACCCTGGACGAATACCGCGAAAACATCGAAAAGGACGCGGCATTGGAGCGCCGCTTCCAGCAGGTGTACGTCGGTGAACCCAGCGTCCCGGACACCATCGGCATCCTGCGCGGCCTGAAGGAGCGCTACGAGGCCCATCACAAGGTCGCCATCGCCGACTCGGCTCTTGTTGCCGCTGCAACGCTGTCCAACCGGTACATCACCGGACGCCAGCTTCCGGACAAGGCCATTGACCTGGTGGATGAGGCCGCATCCCGGCTGCGGATGGAGATCGATTCCGCCCCCGAGGAAATCGACGAGCTCCGGCGTGCAGTGGACCGGCTCACCATGGAAGAACTCGCACTGGCGAATGAAACGGACGAGGCCTCGATGGAGCGGCTGGCCGTTCTGCGCGAGGACATGGCCAATAAGAAGGAACAGCTGTCGGCGCTCAACGCCCGGTGGGAGGCCGAGAAGGCGGGCCTTAACCGGGTCGGCGACCTCAAGGCGAAGATCGACGAGCTGCGCAGCGAGGCAGAAAAATTCCAGCGCGACGGCGACCTCACGGAAGCCTCCCGCATCCTGTACGGCGAAATACCCGCCCTGCAGAAGGAACTGGAGGCAGCTCAGCAGGCGGAGGAGAACAGCTTCGGCGAAGAAACCCGGGAACTGATGGTCTCCGAGGAAGTCACTGCGGACGACATTGCGGAAGTGGTCTCCGCCTGGACCGGCATCCCGTCCGGACGCATGCTGCAGGGTGAATCCCAGAAACTGCTGGACATGGAAGCAGCCATCGGCTCGCGCCTGATCGGGCAGAGCAAGGCCGTGGCCGCGGTCTCCGATGCCGTGCGCCGCTCACGGGCCGGCGTCAGCGACCCGGACCGGCCCACCGGATCCTTCCTGTTCCTTGGCCCCACCGGCGTCGGCAAGACCGAACTGGCGAAGGCTCTCGCGGACTTCCTCTTCGACGATGAGCGGGCCATGGTCCGCATCGATATGAGTGAGTACTCGGAGAAGCATGCGGTGTCCCGACTGGTGGGGGCACCTCCCGGATACGTGGGCTATGAAGAGGGCGGCCAGCTCACTGAAGCGGTACGCCGCCGCCCCTACTCGGTGATCCTGCTGGACGAAGTGGAGAAGGCACATCCGGATGTCTTCGACATTCTGCTGCAGGTGCTCGACGACGGCCGGCTGACGGACGGCCAGGGCCGGACGGTGGACTTCCGAAATGTCATCCTGATCCTGACGTCCAACCTCGGGTCCCAGTTCCTGGTCGATCCGGGCCTGACCGAGGAGCAGAAGCGCGAATCGGTGATGTCCATGGTCAACGCGAACTTCAAGCCGGAGTTCCTCAACCGACTCGACGACGTGATCCTGTTCGATCCGCTGAGCCTGGAGGACCTGACCCGGATCGTGGACATCCAGGTGCGTGCCCTGGCCAACCGGCTGCATGAGCGCCGTCTGGTGCTGGACGTGACCGATGCAGCGCGGGAATGGCTGGGCCTGACCGGCTACGATCCGGCCTACGGTGCACGGCCGCTCCGCCGCCTGGTGCAGCGGGAGATCGGCGATCAGCTGGCCCGCGGGATCCTGGCCGGAAAGATCAGCGACGGCGACACAGTGCGGGTGGACAGGCCGTCAGACGGGCTGGACGGCGACGGGCTGGTGGCCGAGCCCGGGCTTACGGTGGCTGCGGTCGCCTAGACCACAGCAAAAGGCGCGCGGCGGCTGATGCCCGCCGCGCGCCTTTCTGCTGTTACCAGCGCTTACTCATGCACCCGCTTACTCCTGCACGAGGGACTCGGTGAGTTCCTGGCCCTCAGGGGCGAAAACGATGCAGTCCACGCGGCGGTCACCAGAGGCCCAGGTCTGCTCCGTGGGGATGGACTTGGCCAGCTTCAAGCCCGGGAACTCCGCGGCGGCGTCGGCATACTGCACAGCCTCGCAGACATCGTTGACCCGCTCTTCCAAGGCGCCTGTGCCGGGGAAGGCAGCGTCCTCGGTGAAACTGTCGGTGGCGACCAACTGGGCGTTGTGCGGCGTTTCGCAGGTGACTACGGTGGCACTGGAATTGACGTCGTCCCAATCCTTCAGGCACGCGCCGTCTTCCAGCTCCAGCGGACTTACGTCCTCGGAGATGACGCCTTCCTCCTTGCCGTTAAAAACAAACACGAAAAGCAGGATGGCGACGACGGCGGCGAGTACAACGCCGCCGAGCACCAGAATCAGGCGCGTGTTCCGCTTACTCTTGCCGCTGTCCTTTGCCCCGGTGGGGGCGGTGCCAACCGCCGTCGCTGCCCCTGTCGCGGGCTCCGTGGTGCCGGAGGATGCACCCGGCTGATTGAATGCTGCTGTTGCCCCCGCTGCCTGGCTTTCGGCCAGCCGGCGTGACCGGCGGGTGTCGCCGGCCGGCACAGCTGCCGTAACGGGCTCCGGTTCGCCTGACGCAGCCACCGGCGCGGGTGTGCGCTCCTGGTGCGCGGCAGTCATCGGAGCCGCCGCGTTGATGCCGTGCAGGGGGTGAGGCTCGGCGTCCCCTTGGGACGGTTCGTGCTCCGCTTCGCCAGCCGGTTCACGTTCTTCCACTGGCTCCGAGGCGTCTGACCTTGATGCAGTTTCAGCCTCGGCACCATCGGCCTGGGACGCGTCCGCAACGGCTGCGCTGTCCGGCACCGCTTCGGCCTCGGTGCCATTCGCCTCCGCGCCATCCGCGCCGGCGCCGTCGGCCTTGGGGTCGACTGGGTCCTCTGCGCTGCCTGTCGCCGCTCCGTCCCCGCTGCCATCCGTCGCGGCGTCAGTTTCGGCGCTGCCTTCGGAGGCGGTGCCGGCAGCCGAATCGGGATCGGAGGCCGTTGCCTCGCCGTCCTCGGGCGTTGGGCCGGAAAGAGTGGTCGCCTCGCCGGTTTCGCCGGGCCGATTGGCGCCGGCGGCGTTAGCGTCCACCTGGACTTCCGTCCCGGCAGGAGCGGGTTCCAGTCCGGACAGGCGTCCCGCTTCGGCCGCGGTGGCCTCGGCTGCAGCGGTTTCCGAAGCAACCTGGTCGAGGGCCGCTGCTTCCACGGCGTCATCGCTCAGGGTCGGCTCGGCCAGGGAAGGTTCCTCCAGCTTGAGTTCCTCGGGTGCCACTACCACCGGTTCCGGGGGAAGCTCCAACGCAGCGGTACCGTCGCCGTCAGCTTCGGCGTCCGTAGTCGGTGCATCCACCACGGAGCCTACGCCGTCGGCCTCTTCGGCTGCGGCCGTTTCACCGCTCACGGCACCTTCGAAACTGCGTTCCCAGACGCCGGCGTCGTGCGTTCCATCTTCGGAGAGCCACGCGGGGGAGTCCGAATGCGCGCTCAGATCGGGGAAGGCGCCCGGCGTACTTTCCTTCTCCGGTGGCGGAAAACCCGCTCCCGGTGTACTTTTCTGATCGCTCATGGTGAACGTCTGTCCTCCCTGTAGGCGGTGGCATGATGCACCCCAAAACTGTCTCTACCCCCGACTTTAGCCAATATCGGAGGGCAGGCGCAGGGACCGGCGTGCCGGAGGCGCTGTGCTAATGCCCGGGGAACACCCCCTGCTGCGGCGGAGGGGGCACAAGCCAGCGGGAAAACATGTAACCTGTACTTACGACAAATTGACCAAATATTCCGGGGCCCTCGTTCATCTGCCCGAACGACTAACCTCCGGATCGACGCAAAAAGGGGGTCACGCCATGGGGCGCGGCCGTCAAAAGGCAAAAGCAACCAAGCAGGCACGGGAGATGAAGTACTTCACCCCTGCCACGGACTACTCGGCGCTGCAGCGTGAGCTCTCAGGACCGACGAGTCGTCCATCCAGTCGATATCCCGAGGAGCCGGCTGAACCCGACTACTCGGCGTACGAAGATAAGTACGCGGATCAATTTGGCGACGATGACGATGATGAGGGTAACCGCCGCGTAGGCTAGCGGTAATTTCCTCAACGACGTTGGCCAATTGCCTCCTTCAGCGGATCACCTCAGGGTGGGTCCGCTGAATGGCGTTAAGCCTGTATGTTCAGTTCACAGTTAAATGCCAAGGCCCCGCACCGGCGTATCCGGTCCGGGGCCTTGGCTTTGCCCGGCGGGACTGCTCAGGCGTAGGTGCCGACCAGGCGGACCGCGCCGCCGTCAACGCCCTTGGCGCCCTGGACGAAATCGGAATCGGCGCCGGACGGTGTTTCGACCCCGCCGACGGTGCCCATGACCCATGCGGGGACGCCGCGGGCCGCGAGGCGCTCAAGCGCCGCGTCCGCGCTTTCCGCGTCGACGATCGCCACCATGCCGACGCCGAGGTTCAGCGTGCGTTCGAGGTCCGGCTGAGGGACGTTCCCCAGTTCGGCGATCAGCTTGAACACGGGCGGCAGTTCCCAGGTGGAGCGGTCCACCGTCGCCTGCAACCCCTTCGGCAGCACGCGGGCCAGGTTTGCTGCCAATCCGCCGCCGGTCACGTGGCTGAAACCGTGCACTCCGGCCGCGTCGTAGCGGGCCAGGTCCAGACAGTCGGCGGCGTAGACGCGCGTAGGTTCGAGCAGTTCCTCGCCCAGGGTGCGCCCCAGCTCGGAAACCTGGCGCTCAAGCTGCCAGCCGGCATGGTTGATGACGCGTCGAACGAGGGAGTAGCCGTTGGAGTGGATACCTGAGGACGCCATACCGATGACTACGTCGCCGTGGCGAACGCGGTCGGGGCCGAGGAGCCGGTCCGCCTCCACAACGCCCGTGGCAGCGCCCGCGACGTCGTACTCGTGATCACCCAGCAGGCCCGGGTGTTCGGCGGTTTCCCCGCCCACCAGTGCCGTGCCGGCCACCTCGCAGGCCGCCGCAATGCCGCGGACTATGTCGGCGATGCGCTCCGGTACCACTTTGCCGCAGGCAATGTAGTCGGTCATGAACAGCGGCTCGGCTCCCACCACAACGATGTCGTCCACCACCATGCCCACGAGGTCGAAGCCGATGGTGTCGTGGATGTCCATGGCCTGCGCGATGGCAACCTTGGTACCGACGCCGTCCGTGGACGTTGCGAGCAGCGGCTTCCGGTATTGGAGCAGCCGGGAGGCGTCGTAAAGGCCGGCGAAACCTCCGACGCCGCCCAGCACCGACGGATTGTGGGTGGCCTTTACGGCCGCCTTCATCAGTTCAACGGCTTTGTCGCCGGCTTCGACGTCCACTCCTGCGGACGCGTAAGTGATGGGGGCGGCGTTCATACGGCTTCTTTCTTTTCGGCGTCGGTAAGCAGGTTCTCGTATTCGCTGTCCGGTCCCGGGTCACAGCCGTTGGAGCCGGCGTCCTCCGCGGGATTGGCGGGATTCGCGGGTTCCAGCAGGTTCTTCCCCAGCCGGTCCGCGGCGGGCAGCTCGATCGGGTAGACACCGGTGAAGCAGGCCGTGCACAACCGTTCCCTCGGCTGCAGGGTTGCGTTGATCATGCCGTCTTCGGAAATGTAAGCCAGGCTGTCCGCGCCGATGGATGCGCGGATTTCCTCCACGGCAGCGCCGTTGGCAATCAGCTCGGCGCGCGAGGCGAAGTCGATGCCGTAGAAGCACGGCCACTTGACCGGGGGAGAGGAGATCTTCACGTGTACCTCAAGGGCACCGGCTTCGTGCAGCATCCGGACAATGGCACGCTGTGTATTGCCGCGCACGATCGAATCATCCACCACCACTACCCGCTTGCCGCGGATCACGGATTCGAGGGCGTTCAGCTTCAGCTTGATGCCGAGCTGGCGAAGGGTCTGGCTGGGCTGGATGAAGGTGCGTCCCACGTAGGAGTTCTTGACGAAGCCATGGGCGAAGGGAATGCCGGATTCCTCGGCGTATCCCACCGCGGCCGGGGTGCCGGATTCCGGGACCGGGATCACAATGTCCGCCTCAACCGCGTTCTCCCGTGCCAGCTGGCGGCCCATCTCAACGCGGGATTCATATACGGACCGGCCGGCAATGGTGGCATCGGGGCGGGCGAGGTAAACGTACTCGAACACGCAGCCGGCCGGCGTCGGCTCACCGAAGGTACGGCTGCGGACCCCGGATTCGTCAATGGCGATGAATTCGCCCGGCTTGATCTCCCGGATGAAACTGGCTCCCACCGTCGCGAGGGCGGAGCCTTCAGAGGCCACCACCCAACCGCGCTCCAGGCGCCCAAGCACCAGCGGCCGGACGCCGTAGGTGTCCCGCGCGGCATAGAGGGTGCCCTCATCCATAAACACAAAGGAGAACGCGCCGCGCAGTTTCGGCAGCAGTTCCATGGCCGTGTCCTCGAGTGACCGTCCGTCGCTGCCGTTGAGGAGGGCGGTGACCAATGCCGTGTCCGAGGTGTTGCCCTGGGCGATTTCACCGGCCCGGGGCCGGCCCTCGCGCTCGAGGATCAGTTCATACAGTTCGGCGGAGTTGGTCAGGTTGCCGTTGTGCGCCAAGGCCACGGTGCCGCTCGCCGTGGCGCCGAGGGTGGGCTGGGCATTGGCCCAGTGGGAGGCTCCTGTGGTCGAATACCGGCAGTGCCCAACGGCTATGTGCCCCAAGAGGGTATTGAGCGTGGTTTCGTCGAAGACCTGGGAAACCAGTCCCATGTCCTTGTAAACGCTGATGCGGTTGCCGTCGCTGGTGGCGATGCCGGCGGACTCCTGTCCCCGGTGCTGCAGGGCGTAAAGACCGTAATAGGTTAGCTTCGCTACCTCTTCGCCGGGGGCCCAGACTCCGAAGACCCCGCAGGCATCCTGTGGGCCTTTTTCGCCGGGCATCAGATCATGGGAAAGCTGTCCGTCTCCACGTGCCATGTGTGAATTGTCTCATGGACGACCGACGGTGCGGGCTGTGTGCGCCAGCGTTACGACGGCGGCTGTTCCCGGCTTTCCGGCTCGGCGGGATCCACGCTTTCAACCGTGGACCGGCGAGCCCTGCGGACACTGATCCAATCGAGGATGAGGGCGGTCAAGGCTCCCAGCAGCAGCCCCGGGAGGCCGAACATTATGGTGAAGAACCCGAGGGTGGCCTCACGGGTGAAGCTGGGGTTCTCGGCCCCGCCATAGGCGACAAAGAGGGCAGCAATAAACCCGGCAACCACGCCCAGTGCCAGGAAAGGGACGAAACGGGGAGCGCGGCGGACCGTAATCTCGCGGCGCTCAGGGCTGTGCTGCTCGGAAACCATGCTCCGATTCTACCGGGCGGGTACCCTCCTGCTGTGCCGATGGAGTTTAGGCGCGGACGGGACGGACCAGGCCCCGGGACGCTACGACCCGGTCCGGAACAGCGGCAGCACATCCGAAAGGTCGGCACGCAGCCCCGAGGCCGCGACCTTCCCGGCGGCAACGGCGTCGGCCCAGGACTGCCGGCCGGTGACCAACGCCAGCCAGGTGGCGCCGTCGGTCTCGATGACATTCGGGGGAGTGCCGCGGGTATGCCGGGGGCCGGCCACGCACTGGGTCACCCCGAACGGCGGAACCCGGACCTCGACGCTGTTGCCGGGGGCGCGTTCGGCGAGTTCTTCCAAGGCATAGCGCACTGCCATGGCAGTGGTGCCGCGGTCAGTTGCCCCGGCGGCTGCTGCCTGCAGTGCCGCCCGGCCGTCTTCGCCGGAGATCCGGCGCCGTGCCACGCTTCTAGCCCAGCAGCGCCGTGACCGGCGCGCCCAGCCGCAGGCTTCCCACGGGCTGTCCGCCGCCGAGCACCGGCTGCATGATCTTGTCCAGCACCTTCTCCACGGCCAGCGGGTCGACGGCGCCGCTCGCAGCCAGCAGCGTCAGGCCCACCAGGGATGCGGCGCGGGTATTGCCGTCGAGCATCTTCAGTGCCACGGAAGCGCCGGTGTCGGTGCCCAGCACCAGGACACCCTCGGCACCGTTCTTGGCGATGATCCCGAGGTCCTCCATCACAACCGAGTTCTCGCGGCCGTGTCCGTGCACCGCCCAGGGGTAGTCGAGCATCGCGGTGGCTACCGTTGCCGCACGGGCGTTGCCGTGCTTGCCGGACGGCGCCTTGGCCAGCCGGCCGATGCCGCGGGCCAGCCCGGTCAGCGAGACAGCGGCCAGCGGTGCACCGCAGCCGTCCACCGCCCAGTGCTGCACGGTTTCACCGGTGAACTCCTCGATCACCTCGGCGATGCGGCGCTGCAGCGGATGCTGCGGGTCCAGGTAGGTTGCGTGGTCCCAGTTGTTCTCGGTGCAGGCCCAGAGGAAGGCGGCGTGCTTGCCGGAGCAGTTGAACGCGATCCGCTGCGGCCCCTTGCCTTCGCGGATGAGTTCATTGCGGGCCTCAGCGTCCTGCGGCCAGTCCTCGGGGCACTGCAGGTGCCCCTCGGTGACGCCGGCAGCAGCCAGCATGCCGCGGACGACGTCGGTGTGTTCCCGGGAGCCGACGTGGCTGGCGGCGGCAAGGGCCACCTGCGGTCCGCGCAGGGGCACTCCGGACTGCATCGCTGCGACGGCCTGGAACGGCTTGAGCGTGGAGCGGGGGAAGATCGGCGTAGTGATGTCACCGAGTTCCGTGACCACGGTGCCGTCGGCGGCCATCACGACGGCGGAACCGATGTGGCGGGACTCAATAAAACCGTTGCGCTCCAGCACGGCCAGTTCAACGGCGTCGGACGCGGTAAAAGTTGCGTTCATGTTCTTCAGTCTAAAGGGGAGCGGGAGGCGAACCGGCGATGACGGCCCCGGCACCGCCGTCGATCTCGCTGCCCCCCGCTGTTCCCCGGCGTGCGCTTTACCGCTGCAGCGTCCGCAGTTCCACTATCGATCCACCTTTGGCTACCTGCAAGGGGTGCTGGCCTACAGGTACCGGGCGGGCGGCAAATAGGTAGCCACGGGGTTTCGAACCGTCGCCGGCAGGCATCCCGGCGGCAATCCGCGCCGCGGCGTCATGTTGGGCAGGTGCTTTCGAGCGGTCCATCCCAGCAAGTACCCTGATCTACTGTGAAGGTTCTCGTAGTAGGCCCAGGCGGCCGCGAACATGCCCTTGTCCGAGCGCTCCTGGCCGATCCCTACGTCCGTGAGGTCCACGCGGCACCCGGGAACGCAGGCATTGCCCAGATGGTCCCGGTCCACCCGGTCGAGGCCACCGACCCCGCCGCTGTCACGGACCTGGCTCGGTCCCTCGGTTCCGACCTAGTGGTTATCGGCCCCGAGGCGCCGCTCGCGGCAGGTGTTGCCGACGCGCTGCGGGAGGCAGGGATTGCCGTGTTCGGCCCGTCGCAGGCGGCCGCGCAGCTCGAAGCTTCCAAGGCTTTTGCCAAGCAGGTCATGGCGGCCGCCAACGTTCCCACCGCGATGGCGCGCATGGCCGGGACCGTGGAAGAAGCCGCCGACGCGCTTGACACCTTCGGCGCCCCGTACGTGGTCAAGGACGACGGGCTGGCCGCGGGCAAGGGCGTGGTGGTGACCTCGGACCGGAACGAAGCACTGGAACACGCCCGAGCCTGCTTCGAGGCAGGCGGAACCGTGGTGATTGAGGAGTTCCTGGACGGCCCCGAGGTCTCCCTCTTCGTGCTCTCCGACGGACGGCACGTGGTGCCGCTGGCTCCCGCCCAGGACTTCAAACGGATTTTCAACGACGACGCCGGCCCCAACACCGGCGGCATGGGCGCCTACTCGCCTCTGGACTGGGCACCGGCCGGGCTGGTGCAGGACGTGGTCCGCCGGGTCGCGCAGCCGACCATTGACGAAATGGCTTCCCGCGGCACCCCTTTTGTGGGTGTGCTTTACTGCGGGCTTGCCCTGACGACGCGCGGGGTGCGGGTCATCGAATTCAACGCCCGCTTCGGTGACCCGGAGACGCAGGCAGTGCTGGCGCGGTTGAGGACCCCGCTCGGTGGTCTGCTGATGGCGGCGGCCAAGGGTGGCCTGGACGCCATGGAGCAGCTTAAATGGGACCCGCGCCCCGCCGTCGCCGTGGTGGTGGCAGCGGAAAACTATCCCGGCACGCCGAAGACCGGTGACCGGGTGCGGGGGCTGAAGAAAGCCGCGCAGCTGGAGGGTGTGCACGTGCTGCACGCCGGCACGAAGCTCAAGAAGGACAAGGTGCGCAGCGCCGGCGGGCGGGTACTTTCCGTGGTCGCGCTGGGTTCCACCTTGGACGAAGCGAGGGACCGCGCCTACGCCGGCGTCGACCTGATCCGGCTGGAAGGCTCCCAGCACCGCACCGATATTGCCTTGAAGGCTGCCCGCGGCGAAGTGCGGGTCCCGGAAGGCAGTTCGGGACAGTCCGGCAGCATGCCTGCGCCGGACGCGGCTGCGGCCCGCGAAGGGAACCCGGCATGAGTGACGGTACGGGCCGTGCGCCCCAGCTGCCGGGCTGGCGGCATGTGTATTCCGGCAAGGTCCGCGATCTGTACGTGCCCGAGGGAGCCGGGGACGACGCCGGCCGCGTGCTGGTGGTGGCCAGCGACCGGATCAGCGCGTATGACCACGTGCTGGCCAGCACCATTCCGGATAAGGGACGGATCCTCACGCAGCTCAGTCTGTGGTGGTTCGACCAGTTGGCGGAAATTCCGAACCACGTGATTTCCGCACAGGAAGGCATTCCGGAGGCCGTGGCCGGCCGGGCGATGATCTGCAAGAAGCTTGAGATGTACCCGGTGGAGTGCATTGCCCGCGGCTACCTGACCGGCTCCGGGCTGGCCGAGTACCAGGCCTCCCGAACAGTGTGCGGGCTGCCGCTGCCTGCCGGGCTGGTGGACGGTTCGCGGATTGAAGCGGCCGTTTTCACCCCCTCGGCCAAGGCCGAGCAGGGCGAACATGACGAGAACATCACCTTTGAAGCGGTGGTGGACACGGTGGGCGCCGGCACGGCCGACGAGCTGCGTTCGCTGACGCTGCAGATCTACACCCGTGCCGAAGCCGTCGCACGGGAACGCGGGATCATCCTTGCCGATACCAAAGTGGAGTTCGGGAAGGATCCGCTGACCGGGGCGGTCACCTTGGGGGACGAGGTGCTGACCCCGGATTCGTCCCGTTTCTGGGATGCGGCACTGTATTCGCCCGGTCAGGCCCAGCCGTCCTTCGATAAGCAGTATGTGCGGGACTGGCTTACCTCACCGGCCTCGGGCTGGGACCGGCACTCCGATACGCCGCCCCCTGCCCTCCCGGACGACGTCGTCGAACGAACCCGGGCCCGGTATGTGGAGGCCTATGAACGGCTGACCGGGGAGGGATTCGTGTAAGTTTCCCGAGGCGCGGGGCGCTTAACGCAAAAGGGCCGGTCAGATTTCTCTGACCGGCCCTTGCTGGTCGGGGTGACAGGATTTGAACCTGCGACCTCGTCGTCCCGAACGACGCGCGCTACCAAGCTGCGCCACACCCCGTAACCACTGCTTCGCTGAAGTGTTTGACGACCTCGCGAAGCAACTTTACAAGGATACTAGACAAATCCCGATTCCGCGAAACGGGCGTTTTGAACGTCTCCGGCGGCACCTGCGAAAGGCAGGTCCGGACCCCGATCCGAGCTAGGCGTCCCGCGCCGTCAGGGTCAGCAGGACTGCCTCGGGACGGCAGGCAAAGCGCACCGGCGCGTAGCGCGAGGTGCCGATGCCGGCGGAGACGTTCAGTGGCACCCGGCGTCCCGCATGTGCCCAGGAGGTCAGGCCGCGGGCCTGCCAGGTCGGCAGGTCGCAGTTGCTGACCAGGGCGCCGTAGCCGGGAATGCAGACCTGTCCGCCGTGGGTGTGCCCCGCAAGGATGATCTCGGCGCCTCCACCGGTGAATTCGTTTAGTACGCGCTGGTAGGGAGCGTGGGCGACGCCGATTTTCACTTCTGGCGCTGTGTTGGTTCCCGTGGAAGCGGGTACGCCGGACGGTGCAAAGCCCTGATATTTGTCCCGCCCCAGATGCGGGTCATCCACGCCGGAGAAGTTCAGGCGTAGGCCGGGCAGGTCCATCACGCTGTTGGTGTTGGTGAGGTTCTGCCAGCCGGCGTCCTGGAAAGATCCGAAGAGGGTTCCCCAAGGCAGCTTCTCCGGCTCGCGCCGATGCTTGGAGGGGCCCGTGAAGTACGTAAACGGGTTCTTCAGTACCGGGGCGTAGTAATCATTGGAGCCCGGGACAAATACGCCCGGGAAACGCATTACGGGTTTCAGCGCCTCAAGCACGGCTGGTACTGCCTGGGGGTGGCTGAGATTGTCACCGGTGTTGACTACCAGGTCCGGTTCCAGGTCAGCCAGGCCCTGCAGCCAGCGGACTTTCCGTTCCTGGCCGGGAACAAAATGGATGTCCGAAAGGTGCAGGACCCGCAGGGGAGTGCTTCCGGCCGGAAGGACCCGGACGGTTTCTTCACGGACACCGAAGAGGTTCCGTTCTATCAGGGAGCCGTAGGCGAAGGCCGCAGCACCGGTGCCGGCCAAGCCGCCGGCCAGCCATGCCGCCTTGCGTCCCACGGATGACAGGGTTGAATCAGCCACTATCCGTTACCGCCGCCGTTGCCGGGACCGCCGCCTTCACCGCCGCCGCCGTTGCCGGGACCGCCGCCTTCACCGCCGCCGCCTTCACCGCCGCCGCCGTTGCCGGGACCGCCGCCTTCACCGCCGCCGCCGTTGCCGGGACCGCCGCCTTCACCGCCGCCGCCGTTGCCGGGACCCTGATCTGCAGCCGGGGACGCCGGCGGGGAGGCAGGGGGTGTGGCGCGCGGGGCAGGAGCCGTGTTGCCGACCATGCTGGCCGGGGGAGCGGTAAACGCATTGGCTTCGTACTGTCCGGCAATCCGCTGGATGTAGTTCTTCCACGAGGGGCCGGCGATCAGGGATCCGTCGATCTCCGGGTAGGTCCGTCCGCCGATCAACTTGTCCGACATGGTGGTGTTATTGGCTTTCCAGTTGCCGATCCACGAGGCGGTGACCATTCCGGTGCTGTAACCCATGAACCAGGTCTGCGAGCGGGTGTCGTTGGTGCCGGTCTTGCCTGCGGTGGGAACACCGACCTGCAGGTTCACACCGGAACCGTTGGTCATAACCCGCTGGGTGGCCATATTGACGCCTTGGGCAACCTCTTTACGCATCACCTGTTCGCAGGACTGCTCCGGAACCTGATATTCGGTGCCGTCGGCACCGGTGACGGATTCAAGGGCAATGGGGTCACACTGCAGGCCTTCGGCGGCCAAAGTTGCAAAACCGGTGGCCATGGACAGCGGAGAGGCGTCGCCGCCGCCGCCGAAGGTTGACGGCGGGTTGACGGAGAGCATGTCCTCTTTGCCTTCCGAGCTCTTGCCGTCGTGGATTCCTGCAGCAAAGGCTATTTGCTGGAAGGAGCACAGATCCAGCTGGTTGATCTCGGCGAGGGTGATGGTGTTGTAGGACTGGGCCAGGCCGTCCAGGACGGTGGTGGTTTTGTAGTTCGTATCCCCGTAGTTGATGGGCGTCCACGGTTCCAGTGCCACATAGCGGCCGCCGGGCAGGCACGAGGCGTTCCAGGAGTGTCCGGCGGGGTAGGTGCGCTTGGAACCGTTCAGCGTGGTGTTCAGGGTCTTGCCCGCATCCAGCCAGGCAGCAACCGTAAACGGTTTGTAGGTGGATCCGGGCTGGAATCCGCCGAGGCCGTTAAGGGGTTTGGTCGGATCACCGCCCTGGTTAACGTCCACGTTGAAGTTCTGGACGGAGTTGCCGTCCGCGAGTTCGGGTGTGTACCGGGTGTTCTGGGCCATCGTCAGGATCTTGCCGGTGCCGGGTTCAACGCTGACCATTGCGTGGCCGATTTCAGCATCGGTGGTGTCCGGATTGGCCGTTTCGTTGACGGCTGTCTGCGCGGCGTTCTGGAACGTCGGGTTCAGCGTGGTCTTGATGGTCAGGCCGCCGCGCTTGAGCAGCTTGTCCCTGTCGTCCTCCGTGGCACCGAAGTTCTCGTCATTGAGCACAAGGCGCGTTACGTAGTCACAGAAGTAGGGGGCCTGTGAGGCCCCAACGCAGTTGCTGGACACCGGCGTGATCTGCAGGTCCAAACCGGTGGCAACAGAAGCGTCGAAGTCTTCCTGGCTGATGCGGCCCTTATCCAACATGGCCTGAAGCACCAGGTTCCGGCGTTCGAGGGAGCGCTCGGGGTTCAGCTCCGGGCTGTAGAACGTGGGACCGTTTACGACGCCGGCCAGCAGCGCCGACTGCGCAATGTTCAGGTCCTTGGCGTCCACGTTGAAGAAGTAGCGCGCCGCAGCCTGGACGCCGTACGTGGTGCCGCTGAAGGGAACGATATTGAAGTAGCCCTCAAGGATTTCGTCCTTGCTCAGCTCTTTCTCCACCGCAATTGCAAGCTTCATTTCGCGAAGCTTGTCGCCCACCGATTTACCGCCGCTGAAAACAACTTCCTTGTTGTTCTGCATGTTGGTGTCAATGATGACGTTGTTTACGTATTGCTGGGTGATGGTGGAAGCACCGCGGGTGCTGTCACTGGTGGCGTTGGACACCAGGGCGCCCATGATGCCCTGCAGGTCCACCCCGCCGTGTTCGTAGAACCGGTCATCCTCGATGGCCAGCATGGCGTCCACCATGTTGGGTGACACCTGGTCGAGGGTCACGGGCTGGCGGTTCTCCTCGTACACGGTGGCGATCAGGGAGCCGTCGTTTGCATAGATCTTTGACGGCGTGGCCAGTGCCCCGCGCTCCAGTTCCGACGGAAGCTGGTCAAAGAACTGGATGGATCCGGATGCGGCTGTGCCTGCTGCTGCGGCTACCGGAACCAGGAGACCGGCAGCCAGGACTCCGCAAAGAGCACTGATGCCGAAGAACGCGACGAGCTTCCCGAGAGTGGTCGCCGTGTCAAAGAACGGTGATTTGCGTGCTGCCATGCGAGACAGTCTACAAGCACGTTACGCTTTCCCTTATGACCAAATGGGAATACTTCATTACGCCTCTTCCACTGCACACACCCGGGCAAGTCCTGAATATGCACGGGGAAGAAGGTTGGGAACTGGTACAGATCGCTTCGGCGCCGAATGGAACCGGTTCCGTCGCCTACATGAAACGCGAAAAAAACCAGTGACTGGCGCTGCCGGTGCAGTCTCGGCTGTTGAGACCAGGCTCCGGGAACTGGGCCTGAGCCTTCCCGCCGTCGCATCTCCGGTGGCTGTCTACGTTCCGGCCGTGATCACCGGCAACCTCGTCCACACGTCCGGCCAGTTGCCGTTTGTGGACGGGGTCCTGCCGGCCACGGGCAAGGTGGGTGCGGAAGTGGGCGCAGAGGATGCGGCGTCCTACGCGGCCGTCTGTGCCGTCAATGCCCTGGCCGCCGTGAAGGCTCAGATCGGTGACCTTGACCGCGTGGTACGGGTGGTCAAAGTGGTGGGCTATGTCGCTTCCGACCCTTCCTTCACCGGCCAGCCGGCCGTCATTAACGGTGCTTCCGAGCTGCTGGGAAATGTCTTCGGCTCCGCGGGAAGCCATGCGCGTTCCGCCGTCGGCGTCGCAGTCCTGCCTCTGGATGCGCCGGTTGAAATAGAAATGATCGTTGAATTTGCCTAACACCCCAGTCCGGCTGTTCCCGGTGGCGCCCTCGGAACGGGTGGCGGCCCAGACCTGGTTCGAGCGCCCCGACCGCACGCCCCGCAAACCGCGGCTGGCGTCCTCAGTAGTGCTGCTGCGGGACTCTCCGCGCGGCACCCAGACGTACCTTTCCTACCGGCGGGGCGAATCGCCCCTGGGTAAGGTCGCCTTCCCGGGCGGCAGCATCGAGGAGAACGACGACGCGCAGGTCACCTGGTACGGTCCGGCACCGGCGCTGTGGGCGAAGTCCATGGGCGCCGACGACGCCCGGCTGGCCCGCCGCCACGTCGTGGCCGCGATCCGCGAGTTGTTCGAAGAAACCGGCATCCTGCTGGCCGGCCCGGACGAGTCCACGCTGCTGGAAAGCAACCGCGGCCCGGAATGGATGGCTGCACGGACGGCGATTGCCACCCAGGAGGCATCCTTCCTGGAGTTGCTTGGAAAGCGCGGCCTCGGTCTGCGCACGGACCTTTTGCGCCCGCTGTCCAACTGGCACAGTGCCGACTTTGCGCTCCGGCGCTTCGATACCCGTTATTTTGCTGCGGTCCAGCCGGTAGGCCAGGACGCCACCCTGCTGGAGGGTAAAGGTGTCTGGGCAGACTGGAAACCGGCGGCGGAAGTCATCGCCGCGCGGGAGAGCACCGCGCTGGGCGACGAAATCGGCCAGCCGGACACCTCCGGACTGACCCTGGGAGAACTGGTGGTTCCCGCCGTCGAAATCACCCTGGAAAAGGTGGCGTCCGCCCGCGGCTGTATCGCTTACCTTTCGAGCCGCCGGCCCGCCGCTGTTTATCAGCCGGAACTGGTGGAAGTTGACGGAAAGCCCTGCGTAGCCGTTCGTGCAGGCGGCGGTGCCGAAGGGTCCTCGCAGCACGGGCGCTAACCGCCGCGGGACCGTCGGTGCACAAATGTGCACGGGTTTGAACCAACAACGGCGGCGCCGGTCCCAGGGACCGGCGCCGCCGTTGTTGGTGTTTCGTGCCTTTAGCGGGAGCGCTGGCGCAGCCGCTGCACGTCAAGAATGACAACCGCGCGGGCTTCCAGGCGCAGCCAGCCGCGCTGGACAAACTCGGCGAGGGCCTTGTTCACGGTTTCGCGGGAGGCGCCCACCAGCTGGGCCAGTTCCTCCTGCGTGAGCTCGTGCGCAACGAGGATGCCGTCCGTCGCCGGACGGCCGAAGCGGTCCGCCAGGTCCAACAGCGCCTTTGCCACGCGGCCCGGAACGTCGGAGAACACGAGGTCCGCCAGGGACTCGTTCGTGCGGCGAAGCCTGCGGGCCAGCGCCTGCAGCAACTGAACGGAAACCTCGGGGCGGGTTTCAATCAGGGCGCGCAGGTTCTCGTGGCGGAGGCCCGCAAGACGGGTTTCGGAAACGGCGGTTGCCGTGGCGTTCCGGGGCGACGGATCAAAAAGGGCCATCTCGCCGAACAGTTCGCCCGGGCCGAGGATCGCCAGCAGGTTTTCACGGCCGTCCGGGGCGGAGCGGCCAAGCTTGATCTTGCCGGAGACGATGAAATAGAGCTGGTCGCCCTGATCGCCTTCGCGGAAGACGGAGGCGCCGCGTGAGAGGTCGACCTCAGTGAGCTCTTCGGTCAGGGCGGCGAAGACGTCGTCTCCCAGAGAGGCGAACAACGGCGCGCGGCGCAGTACCTCGATATCCATGAAATCTCCTGTAAATAGTGGTCTCTCCTTATTATCTTGCCGCACGTCACCCCCTAGTGATACCTAAAGCACGTTTGTTCACTGATAGCTCCGAAAAAGAGGGCAGGACCACAGGCGCGGGGTCAATCCTGATAACGGGTTCCGGAGGTTGTCCCTATAAACTCGCACTGCAGCGGCCTTCCACCGCCCGGCCACCCCGATTGACACGCTTGGAGCTCTTTGTGCTCGGACTGACACTTCTGGACATCATCCTGCTCCTTGTCCTGATCTTCTACCTGGCTGCAGGTCTGCGCAACGGACTGGTGGTCACCCTCGGCGGGATCGTCGGATTCGTTGCCGGCGCCGTCGGCGCGTTCTTTGCCATTCCGCTGGTTACCGAATGGGTTCCGGATAACGGCTGGCGGCTGACGGTGGTCATTGCCACGGCCGTCGTCCTGGTGCTCGTGGGCCACGCGGCCGGAGCCGCGCTTGGCGGAATGATCCGCAGGTGGCTGAATTTCCCGCCGCTGAGGTTCCTGGACCGCGTACTCGGCGGCGCCGCCAACCTTGCAGTGGCTGCGCTGGTCATGGCGATGCTTGCCTTCAGCGTGACGACGCTGGGCGTCCCGTTCCTGTCCCAGCAGATTGCCGCCTCGAAGGTACTCACCGCCATTGACGATGCCACCCCCGAGCAGGTGAAGACCTGGAGTGCGCAGATCCGTTCCTTCACTGTTTCCGAGGGGCTGCCGACCATCCTCGACAGCGCCGCGCCCCAAACGGCTGTCCCGCCGAGCGCCGAGGTGGACTCCGAAGAGCTGCGGACCGCGTCGGCGTCGGTCCTCAAAATCACGGGCACGGCATATCAGTGCGGACAGAACCAGACAGGTTCAGGCGTTGTGGTGGCGGATGACCGCGTGGTCACCAACGCCCACGTGGTTGCTGGCGTGAACGAACCGGTGGTGGAAGTTCCCGATGGCAGCGTACTGCCCGGACGGGTGGTCCACTTCGATCCGGCACGCGACCTGGCCGTCCTCGCGGTGGACGGCCTCGACGCCGATCCCGTCCCCATGGGTGAGGCGCTGGCTGCCGGCACCACCGCGGCCTTTGCCGGTTATCCGGCGGGCGGCCCGTTCCGGCTGCAGGCAGCAAGTGTTGAGGGCCTGTCCAACGTGTCCGTCCGGGATATCTACGGAACCTCCCCCGAAGTGCTGGAGGTCTACACCCTGGCCGCGAACGTGCAGCAGGGCAATTCCGGCGGGCCGCTGCTGGACATGGACGGCCGCCTCGCCGGCATCATTTTCGCCAAGACCACCAGTGACCAGCCCATCGGCTACGCCCTCTCGCTGGCCGAAGTCGGCCCCGTGGTTGACGCCGCGTCGGATTACGACAGCCCGGTTTCAGCCGGTCAGTGCACGAGCAAATAAAGCTGCCCCGCTCAATACACGGCCAGCAGTCAACCCGCTAGAGCCAGTGCAGGGACTGCCCGTGCGCTCCGGTGCGGGCCACCGCCCTGCCGTTGTGGTGCAGGACGAACAGTCCCGGTTCCGCAACGGGCTCAGGCTCCACCGGCCCCGGAAGAGCACCGCTGCCTTCGTTGGAAATCCAATGCACCGGGCGTCCGGGGATATCCACGTAGCTGGACACCTTCTCCCGGAAGATTTCCCGGTCCGCCTTCGGAACGTAGGCGAGGACGGCGGTGTGGAACACGACGACGGCGGCCTCGGCCGGGGCTGCTTCAATTAATCCGGCGATTTCGGCGTTGAGGTCCCCCTTGACGATCCGGGCTGGGGACTGGCCGGCGGTTTCGGCCGCTGCCTTCAGGAGTATTCGGCGGTCTTCCATGCCGGGCCAGATCAAGGCATCCAACCAGGCCAGGTCTTCGGGGTCGGCAGGGTCCAGCGGCGACAGGTCCACGCCGGTCCGGTGGATGATCTCGGGACAGGCCCGCGGCAGCGGCGGATTGCCGGTGGTTGTGCAGTCCAGGACCAGGTCCGGGCGGCCCGGATCGTTGAGGAGGTCGCCGTCGTCGTACCGGTAACCGTAGCGGTCCGGATATAGGCACAGCCCGGCGGAAGCGCCGACTTCGATCAGGGCCAGCGGGCGCCCCTCCGTCCGCGCGATTTCGGCGAACAGGGGAAGGAGGACGGCACAGCGGCGGGGTTCGTTGGTCTGCGTGCTCCGGCGCAGGATGACCGACCGGATGTCTTCCCAATGCTCCTGCAGGAAGGAGCGGAACTGCGCGTAGGGTCCGGCGGCGGCGCCACGGCTCCGGGCGGCCGCCAGCACGAGGTTGGGTTGGCGCTTGGCCTCCGGAAGGCCGTCAATCAGCTCCAGCACCTCAGGGTCCGCGCTGATAGCCGCGGTCCACTGCTCGTAGACAGGGGAGGATCCCCGGGCCTCGAATTCGGCGAACCGGGCATACCGCTGCGCAGTGGCGGCCATGGCTACTCGGCGGCCTGCCCGGCGGACCCGATCAGGTAGTCCACCGCCATGCGGTAGCCGCTGATACCGGCCCCGCAGATCACTACCTCCGCCACGGCGGAGACGAAGGAGTGGTGGCGGAACTCCTCGCGGCGGTGGATGTTGCTCAGGTGAACCTCGACCACCGGCAGTTCCACGCCGGACAATGCGTCCGGGATGGCAACCGACGTGTGGCTGTAGGCAGCGGGATTGATGACAATGCCGTCCGCAGTGCCGCGCGCCGCGTGGATGGCATCGATCAGATCGCCTTCGTGGTTGGACTGGACACAGTCCACGGTCCAGCCGTGGGCGGAGGCCGCGGCCATGGCCGCGGCCTCCACATCCGCCAGGGTGGAGCTGCCGTAAATCGCCGGTTCACGGGTGCCCAACAGGTTCAGGTTGGGGCCGTTAAGGACGAGGAGGTTGCGGGTGCCGGCTGCAGTCATGGCTTAACTATGCCGGAGTTCAGTTGCGAAGCGGACTGCAGCGCGTCCGTGTTGCGCGCTGTCATGCGGCGGGCGGCCAGCGCGCCGGCAATGGTGATCAGGGACATCAGGGCCAGGACGACGCCGGGATGCCACCACGCGCCGCCGGTTGCGTTGGAGAACACCTGGGTGATGGATGGGGTGAATCCGGAGAGGATGCCGGCCAAGCTGTAGGCCAGGGACATTGCCGTGAACCCGGTTCGGGCCGGGAACAGATCCGCCATCAACCCGCCCAGCGCCGCCCACGCGGCCGTCGGCGCGATGCCGCCGATCAGGATGGTCAGGATGTAGACCGGTGTGGTGGCGTTGCTGATGATGAAGTACAGCGGGAAGGAGATCAGCAGGGTCGCAACGGCCCCGGCCATCACCATCCGTGCCGAACCGATCCGGTTGGCCAGGAAACCGAACGCGGGGATGGTTGCCAGCTGCAGCACCGAACCGACCAATGCGGCGTTCAGGACCGTGGATTCGGACAGCCCCAGCACCGTTGTCCCGTAGGACTGGGTGTAGGTGGTCATCAGGAAGTAGGAGCCGATACCCAGCAGCGCAGCGGCGGCTGCCACCAGGACCGCAGCCCACTGGGTGCGGAGCACCTCCAGCAGCGGAACCCGGGTGATCTGGTGGGCCTGTGCCACGCCCTTGAAAACGGGGGTTTCATCGATGGCCAGCCGCAGGTACAGGGCGATGCCCATAAACGGGAAGGCCAGCAGGAACGGAATGCGCCAGACCCCTGCTGCCAGGTCCGCGTCGGAGACCTGGGTGAGCAGCAGGAAGATGCCCGTGACCATGATCGTGCCTACCGGTGAACCGATCTGCGGGATGGCCGCGTACAGCGCGCGTTTTCGGGGAGCGGCGTGCTCGGTGGCAATCAGGATGGAACCGCCCCATTCACCCCCGACGGCCAGGCCCTGGAGCAGGCGCAGACCCACCAGCAGCAGCGGCGCCCAGATCCCGATGGTGTCGTAGTCCGGCAGCAGGCCGACGGCTCCGGTGGCGGTACCCATCAGGACGATGGTTCCGATCAGGGACGTTTTGCGTCCTACCCGGTCACCGATGTGGCCGAAGAGAATGGCGCCCAGCGGTCGGGCAATGAAGCCCATGCCCAGGGTGAGGAAGGACAGCAGAATGCCTGTTGCTGCATCCACGTCGGGAAAGAAAATCCGGTTCAGGATCAGGGCTGCGGCGGTGCCGAAAACATAGAAGTCGTAGGACTCCAGGGCGGTGCCGATAAACGAGGCGCCCGCAACTTTGCGGGCCATCTTGGAAGAGGAGGGGGTGGGGGAAGCGGGCGGTGCGGCCGCTGCGGGTGTAGTAGACACAGACAGGAATTGTCCTAGCAGCGGAGGCTTTCACCAAGTCCATGAGTCCAACGTCACACCGGTCCGGATTTCCGCCGCGCTACGAGGACTGTCCCGGCTCCGGAAGGTGCGGGAGGATCAGCGCCTTCCCGGCGGTGATCAGTGCCGGTTCGACGGCGGTCCCGTCCGCCACGTATCCATGCACCATTGCCCCGTCCCGCAGCATAAGCAGCTGGTCCGCGAGCTGTCCGGCGTCTGCGGCGCCCAGTTGCTGCAGCCGCCCGGTGACCAGGGAATGGAGCCAGGCCCGGTGCTCCGAAACAACCACGCGGACGGGGTGGCCGGGATCCGCATATTCCGCCGCCGCATTGATGAACGGGCAGCCGCGGAAGCCTGCGCTGCACGCCTCGGAACCCATCGCTTCGGCGAACTGCAGCAGCCCGGTGCACGGATCCGGATCCAGCTTCGCTGCCCGCGCCTGCATCGCCGCCGACTGCTCCCGCAGGTACGCGACCACGAGATCATCCTTCGAGCGGAAGTAGCGGTAGAAGGTCACCTTCGTGGTGCCGGCAGCGGCAATGATCTTGTCCGCACTGACTGCCCGGATCCCCTCTCGGTAAAACAGGAGAGAGGCCTGTGCCAGGATCCGCTCCCGCACGGGTGTAGCTGCCATCATGGTTCCCCTGACTCCCTCACTTGCAGTAGACGTACTAGTTAGTCTACCTTGAGGTCTACCGACTTTCCCCACAAAAGGAGTTCCCCATGAGCGCTTTGTACACTGCCGCTGCCACCGCCACCGGAGACGGACGCAACGGAGAAGCCCGTACCAGCGACGGCAAGCTCGAGGTGAACCTGTCCACTCCGACCGAAATGGGCGGTTCCGGCGAAGGCACGAACCCCGAGCAGCTTTTTGCCACCGGTTACGCCGCCTGCTTCCTTTCCGCACTGAAGATGATTGCCCGCGCAGAAAAGGCGCCGATCTCGGATGCCGCCGTAACGGCGGACGTCAGCATCTTCAAGAACGACGACGGCGGCTTCAAGCTGGGCGTTGAACTCCACGTGGAGATGTCCGGCGTCGACGAAGCAACTGCGGACAAGCTGACCCAGGCCGCCCACCAGGTCTGCCCCTACTCCAACGCCACCCGCGGCAACATTGACGTGAACCTGGACGTCACCGTCGGCTAAGGGTCACAGGGTTGAACAACAGCAGGTGCCGTCCCGATCAAGGGACGGCACCTGCTGCTGTTTGGTGCTGTGTCTATTTCGCTGTGTCTATTTCGCTGTGCCTACTTCTTGAGCGAAGCCGCAATCTGCTGCATCACGGTGTTGTCCGCCAGCGTGCTCGAGTCGCCGGCTTCCCGGCCCTCGGCCACGTCCTTGAGCAGCCGGCGCATGATCTTGCCGCTGCGGGTCTTGGGCAGTTCGGGAACCACCAGGATGTGCCGCGGCTTGGCGATGGGACCGATCTCCTTGCCCACGTGGTTGCGCAGGGTGGTGACAATGTCGTCGTCGTCCTTCGCGCTGCCGCGCAGGATCACGAAGGCAACCACGGCTTCACCGGTGGTGTCGTCCGCAGCGCCGACGACGGCGGCCTCGGCCACCGACGGGTGGCTGACCAGGGCGGACTCGATCTCCGTGGTGGAGAGCCGGTGTCCGGAGACATTCATAACGTCGTCCACGCGGCCGAGCAGCCAGATGTCGCCGTCCTCGTCCTTCTTGGCGCCGTCACCGGCGAAGTACATGTTGTCGAACCGGGACCAGTAGGTTTCCTTGAAACGTTCCGGGTCCCCCCAGATGCCGCGCAGCATGGACGGCCAGGGTTCCTTCACCACCAGGAAACCGCCGGACCCGTTGGGCACCGGTTCGCCCATCTCATCCACCACGTCCACCGAAATGCCGGGGACTGCCACCTGGGCCGAGCCCGGCTTGGTGGCCGTGACGCCCGGCATCGGAGCGATCATGTGCGCGCCGGTCTCCGTCTGCCACCAGGTATCCACGATGGGGGCGGGGTGTTCCTTCTTGCCGCCGTTGGCGCCGATGACCTGCCGGTACCACATCCATGCTTCCGGGTTGATCGGTTCGCCCACGGAACCCAGTACCCGGATGGAGTCGAGGTTGTACTTCTGCGGAATGTCCCGGCCCCACTTCATGCAGGTGCGGATGGCGGTGGGGGCGGTGTAGAGGATGGAGACCTTGTACTTTTCCACCAGTTCCCACCAGCGGCCCTGGTGCGGGGTATCCGGGGTGCCTTCGTAAATCAGCTGCGTGGCTCCGTTGACCAGCGGAGCGTAGGCAACATAGCTGTGGCCGGTGACCCAGCCGATGTCCGCGGTGCACCAGTACACGTCCGTTTCGGGGTGCAGGTCGAAGGTGTTCAGGTGCGTAAAGGCCGTCTGGGTGAGGAACCCGCCGGTGGTGTGCAGGATGCCCTTGGGCTTGCCCGTGGTTCCCGAGGTGTAGAGGATGAACAGCGGGTGCTCGGAATCGTGGGCCACGGGGGAGTGCTCGGCGCTGGCGGAGTCCACGACGTCGTGCCACCACTTGTCCAGGCTGTCATTCCACTCCACGGGCTCGCCGTTGCGGCGCACCACCAGTACGTTGTCGACGGTATGCCCGTCCTTGGCGAGGGCTTCGTCCACGGCGGGCTTGAGTGCGCTGGGCTTTCCGCGGCGGTAGGAGCCGTCCGCCGTGACCACAAGCTTCGCCTCGGCGTCGTCGATCCGGCTGCGCAGGGCGTCGGCGGAGAAACCGCCGAAGACCACTGAGTGCACGGCGCCGATCCGGGCGCAGGCCAGCATGGTGATAACTGCTTCGGGGATCATCGGCAGGTACACCGCTACGCGGTCACCCTTGGCGACGCCCAGGGATTCGAACGCGTTTGCTGCCTTCTTGACCTCTTCGGTCAGCTGCGCATACGTGTAGGTGCGCGTATCCCCGGGTTCACCCTCGAAATAAATGGCGACCCGGTCTCCGCGGCCTTCTTCCACGTGCCGGTCCAGGGCGTTGTAGGCGGCGTTGAGCTTGCCGCCGACAAACCATTTGGCGAACGGGGCATCGGTCCAGTCCAGCGCCTGGGTGAAGTCCTGTTCCCAGGAGAGAATGTTCCGTGCCTGACGGGCCCAGAACTCGGGACCGTCGGCTGCCGCTTCCTCGTACAGCGAGGGCTGCGCCACTGCGGATGCTGCAAATTCGGCGCTCGGCGGGAAGCTCCGGCTTTCATGCAGCAGGTTCTCGAAGGCGTCTCCGTGCTTCTTTGCAGGGGACTGATCAGACATGGTTGAACCCTTTCACTTCGCTGAAAATCCATCACTTGGGGAATCGTGCATGGCTGCAAACCACCCTATCGCCGGATTTGGGTCGATGTGTCCGCGCTCACATAATCAGTCACAAAACGGCGTGATTATGCGGTGAGCGGTATGTCACTCCGCCGGGACGCGCCGCCCCTGCGCTAGTCTGCCTCGCCGTCGTTGATTAGGCTGTCTGAAGGAAGCAACCGCCTACGTACCGTAGATGCGCACCTCCCGTTGCCTGGCGCCCCCGTGCGGTCTAGGGACAGGTGGTCGTGAATGGAGATCAGTATGAACAACCCCCCTGTTGAGAACGAGGCCCGCACCACGGCCGGATCTTCGGAAACCGGCGGACACCCCTCCGCGACAGACAAGGGCCTGCCGGCACATCCGGCTGCCACGGACCAGGAAGCCCTCGTTGGGCCCTTCGGGCTTCGGGACACCGTTGTAGGCGGCTCGGTCCTCGTGATGCTCGTGGGTAGCATCCTGCCCTTCTTCACGGTGACCCGTCTCGGGTTTGAAGAGGACTTCAATCTTTGGAATGCGTTCTCCCTGTTCTTCATCGGCATCGGCATCCTGCTGCCGCTGCTGGTTGCCGGACTGTTTGCCGGCCGCCGCCTCGCCCCCACGATGAAGCCCCGCGTGGGATCGCTCTCCCTGGACCAGTTCGCCTCCGTGACGGCTGTGCTGGCCCTGGCTTTCTTCTTCATCCAGACGGTGACCGACTTCAGCGTCGGCGCGATGGTCGCGTTGGTCGGTTCCCTGGGCCTGGTGGTGTCCACCACCCTGGCGCCGCACCTGCCCTTCTTTGCCCGGGAATTCCGTAACCGCCCCGAAGCAGCCGCCGCACTGACTGCCCGCGACGCTTTGCCGCTGCGTCCCCGTCCGGCCCGCCCGAAGCCGGAAGCAAAGCCGGAGACGGAGAACGCCGCCGGCGCCCGCCGTTTCACCAACCCGCTGCGCCGCAACGAGGACGCCCACCGCAACGAGGACGCCCGCACCACCGTGCACGACGCACCGAGCCAGAGCAGCACTGATGTTTCCGCTCCCGGCGGCACCGCCGTCGTCGGAACCTCCGGTGCATCGGCCGCCGCTCCCGCCACCTCCGTGCAGGAGACCTCCACCCCGTCGACGCAGGTTTCCCCCGCCACGGCATCACCGGCTACGCAGGCGCAGCCCGCTGCCGCTCCCGCCGCCGGATTGCGGGCCGAGGAGCCCATGGCCGCCACCACCGTGAACCCGGTGGTCCGCGATGCCGGAGCCCGCGAAGCGTCCGCAGCAGGGGCCCACGAAGCGGAATCCGCCTCAGCGGAACCCATCACCGCTACCCGTGACGAGTCCGAAGCAGTGGTGGAAGCCTTCTGGTTCGCCGTGGGCACTCCCCGCCAGATTGTGGACGAGCGCACCGGACTGCCGCTGTTTATGTTCCACCCGGGTGACTGGGAACTGGGTCTTGAGGACCGCGGCGACGAGTTCCTGGTCCAGGACAAGCGCACCGGACGCATCGGCGTGCTGCGCGATCTCAGCAACATTGAGCGCGTCGACGCCGACCAGTAAGCCAGGCTCGCACCAGCGGCCACCAGCAGCATCCAACCGTCAGTAGAAGGAATCCCAGCAGTGGCAAAGGCAACCGGCAGCGATCCGTCCCTCCTCGCTTTGAAGCGGAGGGCACGGCGGATCAACCGGATGCTCGGCGAGGTTTATCCCTACGCCGTGGCCGAGCTGGACTTCACCAACGCGTTCGAGCTGCTGGTGGCCACTGTGCTTTCGGCCCAGACCACGGACATCCGGGTTAATGCCGTCACGCCCATCCTGTTTGCCCGCTACCCCGATGCCAAGGCGATGGCGGAGGCCGACGAGGAAACGCTGCAGGAGATTCTCCGGCCCACCGGGTTCTTCCGAGCCAAAGCGGCCAGCGTGAAAGCGTTGTCCACCCGGCTGGTCGATGAGTTCGACGGCGAAGTGCCGGACCGGCTCGAGGACCTGGTCACCCTGCCCGGCGTCGGCCGGAAGACCGCCAACGTGGTGCTCGGCAATGCCTTCGGCGTTCCGGGCATCACGGTGGACACCCATTTCGGGCGCCTGTCCCGCCGGTTCGGCTGGACCACCGCCACGGACCCGGTGAAGGTGGAGGAAGACGTCGCGGCGCTGTTCGAGCCGAAGGACTGGACGCCGCTTTCCAACCGGGTGGTGTTCCACGGCCGGCGGGTCTGCCACGCCAAGAAACCCGCCTGCGGCGCCTGCCCCGTCGCCCAGCTCTGCCCCTCCTACGGCGAAGGCGAAACGGACCCCGCGAAGGCACGCAAGCTGCTCAAGTATGAGCTGGCGCCCGGCCGCGAGGAACTGCACGCCCGGATGATGGCCGCCGAAACCCGGGCCCAGCTTCGGGCCGCCGGCTTCGGCCTCGAAGCATGAGCGCCTACGCCGATCTGCGGGCGCTGGGCGTCTCCGCGGCTACCCGCTCCACCTCCTTCGACGCGAACCTGGAACTGCTGCGCCGCAGCGTGGACCCGGCCACGGCCCGCCGTGCCGCAGTGCTGATTCTCTTCGGCAACCTGGATGACAGGCCCGCGGACTTCCGCTCCGCCGGGGTGCCCGCCGAACTCGACGTCCTGCTGGTCGAGCGGGCAGCCACACTCAACGATCACCCCGGCCAGGTGGCCTTTCCGGGCGGCTCCCTGGATGCCGCCGATGCCGGACCGGAAGCCGCAGCCCTGCGCGAAGCCCGGGAAGAAACCGGGCTGGACCCCGACGGCGTCACGGTGCTGGGAACCCTGCCGGAAGTGGGACTGCCCGTCAGCAACTTCCTGGTCACCCCGGTGCTGGGCTGGTGGGACCGGCCCACGCCGGTGGACGTGGTGGACTACGGGGAATCGGCATCGGTGTTCCGCGTACCGGTGGCGGACCTGCTCAATCCGGAAAACCGGCGCACCGCGGTAATCACCAACGGCTCACGCGCTTACCGTTCTCCCGCCTTCCTCGTGAACGGGGTGCTGGTGTGGGGCTTCACCGGCATCATCCTCAACGCCGTGCTGGATGAACTGGGCTGGACCCTGCCCTGGGATGAGAGCCGGGAGATCGTTCCCGCTGTTTAGCCTTCGCCGGCGCGTCCCGTCGCGGAAACGCTACTTGGCGTCCGCGTAGGAGTCCACGGCAACGGCGACCACCGGGAACTCCAGCGGAATCGGACCGAACAGCAGTCTCGTGGCCGCCGCCGCTGCTTCCGTCACCAGTGCGCTGACCTCCTCGACCCGTTCGGCCGGCACCTGGAGCATCACCTCGTCATGCAGGAAAAACACCAGTTCCCCTGCGGGGGAGGACGACGACGCCGCCCGCAGCCGCCGTCGTATCTCCGCCAGCCAGCACAACGCCCATTCCGCCGCCGTCGCCTGGACCACGAAGTTGCGGGTGAACCTGCCCTGGGCGCGGGCCAGCGAATCGGCGCGGCGCTGCTCTTCGGCGCTGGTGCTCTGCTGGGCGCGGAGCCAGCGTTCCGATACCGGCGGTGAACTGCGGCCCAGATGGCTGCTTACCACCTGCCCGGCTTCACCGGCCCGCGCGCCGCGTTCCACCACGCCGATGGCCTGCGGGTAGGCGCGGGTCAGTACCGGCATCAGCCGGCCCGATTCCCCGCTGGTGGCACCGTACATAGCCCCGAGCATTGCCATCTTTGCCTTGGCCCGGTCGCCGTCGAAACTGCGGTCTGCGATGCCCTGGTAGAGGTCCTTGCCGCGGGCTGCTGTCGCCAGTGCATTGTCCTGCCCCAGGGCGGCGAGGACCCGGGGTTCCAACTGCGCGGCGTCGGCCACGATCAGCCGGTGGCCGGGGTCCGGGCGAACGGCGTCCCGCACCGTCTTGGGAATCTGCAGCGCACCGCCGCCGCGGGAGGCCCACCGCCCGGACACCACGCCGCCCACCACGTATTCGGGCCGGAAGTGGCCGCCGTCCACCCAGGCATCCAGCCAGGCCCACCCGTTGGCGGTGAGGAGCCGGGAGAGCTTTTTGTACTCCAGCAGCGGCTCGATGGCGGGATGGTCCTGCTGCTGCAGCTCCCAGGAGCGGGTGCTGCGGACCTCGATGCCTGCGCGGTGCAGGGCGCGCAGCAGCTCCTGCGGGGAATCCGGATTGAAGCCGGGGTTGCCCAGCAGCCGGCGCAGCTCCGAGACCAGATGTTCGAGCTTTTCGGGGCGCTGGCCCTCCGGTGGCCGGGGGCCGAGGGTGTCCCGGAGCAGGGCTTCGTGAATGTCCCGGCGCCACGGGATGCCGGATTTTTCCATTTCCACAGCAATCAGGCCGCCGGTGGACTCCGCGACGGCCAGCAGGTTCAGTTTCGCCGGCGACGTGGAACGGGCGATCGCCTCCAACTGGTCCGCCAGTTCGGCGGCGAGCTCGGCAGCGGTGGCCTGCTGCGGACCGGCCGCCGCTCCGGCGGGGGCGTCGAGCGTATCGAAGATCGAGGTCTGGTCGGGGGAGTGCTGGACGGGGAGCAGCTGGCGGGGCGCCGGATCGGGATCGTCCACCGCGGCGCGCAGCTTTTCGATGTACGGCGTCGGAGGAACCGATTCGGCAAACCGCAGGATCCCGCGCACCAGCGCGAGGTCATGGCAGCGCTCCACCGTGATTCCGTCGTCCAGCAGCCGGGAATAGACTCCACGGGCGGTTTCCCAGACCCAGCGGACCGGCGCCTGCTCGTAGTGCCTGACGGCTGCGGCCAGCCGGTCCCGGGTAATCACGACGGCGGGCGCGGACGGAAGGCCGGCGTCGTCGGTTTCCTGCAGGGTCCAGGTCTCGTCCTCCGCCTGGGCAGCGCCGGTGCCGGGTGCGAGGACGATGTACATGCTTCTATTCTCACCCGGAACGGGCAGCACGGTGATTTGCCGCTGCTTAGCCGCTCCTTTGCCGCGCCGGGCCCGGGAAACCGGCGGCGCGGCGATAGGGGAGACTGGAAGCTCACCAACTCTCAGGGCGGAACCACTTGATCACTCTTCAGCAGGACAATGACGGCTTTATTCGGATGGACCGGCATTTCCCGGCCTCGGCCTCCATCGCGGTCCGCTTCAGCGACGGCACCAGCGAAGTGCTCACCGGCGCCCGGCTGAACCAGGCGTACGACGACGCCGTGGCCGTTTTCCGTGCCAAGAACCATCTGGATGCCAAGGGCTTCTCCCGCGTACCGAAGAAGGTTTTCCCCGGCGCCAACAAGATCAATGTTGTTCCGGTGCAGCCCGGGATGGGCAACTAGCCCAGACTCAGACGGAATCCACCGTGCGGGCAGCCAGATGCCCGGTGACGAGCCTCAGCAGTTCGGGCACCACCGCGGGGGAGAAGTAGTGGCCCATACCGGGGATCGTGGCCAGCCGTGAACCGGGAATCGCGGCCACCGTCGCCGCGCCTCCGCTGGGATGCACAATCGGATCCCGGTCGCCGTGGATTACAAGGGTCGGAACCCGGATTCCGGTCAGGGCCTCGGTGCGGTCGCCGGAGGCATTGATGGCACCGAGCTGCCGTGCCCGGGCCGTCCCGCCGTCCGGATAGGCTCCGCGGTCCCACGCCTTGCCGGCCAGTTCGGCTTCCCTTGCCGGATCCGCCGGGTGGGTCCGCCCGGCAAGATGACGCATCAGAGCTACCCGCGCCCGGATGAACTCCTCCCGGGTCCGCGGCGGCCGCGCCGCGAACCGGCGCTTGGTGGAGAAAGCTGCGGCGCCCACATCCCGGGCTCCGGTGGTGGAGATGAGGGAGGTCAGGGTCAGGACGCGGTCCGGGTGATGAGCGGCCACGGACTGGGCGATCATGCCGCCCAGCGACATCCCCACCATGTGTGCCCGGCCCACCTGCAGATGCTCCAGCAGCCCCGCGACGTCGTCGGCCATGTCCTCAATCCGGTAGGCGCCGGGCATCGGCCGGCCCAGTGCCTGACGCAGCAGCGTGGGGGCGGGTGTATCCATCCGGCCGGAGCGGCCGGCGTCCCGGTTATCCGGCCGGATGACGCGGTAACCGGCAGCAGCCAGGCCCTGTACGAATTCCGCCGGCCACGCCGCCAGGTCCAGGCCGAGACCGGACAGCAGGACCACCGGCTCGCCGTCGTCGGGTCCCTCGACCCGGTAACACAGCCGCAGCCCGGACTCGAGGGTGACGAACCGGTCTGCCGCTGAATCGTCGGCCCGGCCGGCGTTGCCCGCGGCACCGCCGGCCCTGCCGGCGTCGCCGCTGAAGTGCAGGTACTCGTCTGCCAGTGCGCCCTTCTGCAGGTCCCTCCGGTCGGCCAGGAAGTTCATGGTCATCAGCCAGGGAGCCTGCAGGCCCTGCCGGGGCAGGGACGACAGGCTGCGCTGGACATACCCGGCGCCAAAGTCCAGCAGCGGCCGGGTGGGCATGCCCGGCGGTGCCACGGGGACCGCCGATGTGTAGCCGTGCCGGTCCATGGAGCTAAGCAGGCGCGAGAACCACTGCGTCAGCAGCCCGACCTTCAGCGTCCAGGAAGCGTTGGTGTAGCCGATGGCGAAGGCCATGTTGGGGACGCCGCTGAGCATCACTCCGCGGTAGGCAACGTGCTCGGCCAGGTTCACCGGCACGCCGTCGAGCTTCAGTTCCATACCGCCCAGGACCTGGATGGTGAATCCGGTGGCGGTCACCACGACATCGGCCTCCACTTCCGCTCCGGAGGCCAGACGGAGGCCGCGCTCGGTAAACCCCGTGGTCAGGCCCGTAACCACGGTTGCGCTGCCGCTGCGCAGGGCGGTGAAGAAATCGCCGTCCGGCACCGCGCACAGCCGCTGGTCCCAGGGCCGGTACGGCGGATTCAGGTGCTTATCCAGCTCGAAACCCTCCGGGACCTTGCGGGACTGGATACCGCGGATGAGCTTCCGGGCCAAATTCGGCCACCGCTGGCAGAACACCCAGATGTACCGCTGTCGGCGGGCGCTGACCTCGGCCATGATCCGGCCGGTGCGTTCCGGGCCGACGACGCCGCGCAGCCGCCGGGCCAGGGGATCCTTCGCCGGAACGGGAAGGATATAGGTGGGCGTGCGCTGGACCATCGTCACGCGGGCGCCCAGCTCCGCCAGCGCCGGGACCAGGGTGACGGCCGTAGCGCCGCTGCCGAGTACGGCAATCCGCTTACCTGCGACGTCGAGGTCCTCGGGCCAGTGCTGCGGGTGCACTATCGGTCCGGCGAACAGTTCCCGGTCGGGGAGCTCCGGCGCGTAGCCCTCCCCGTAGCGGTAGTAGCCGGCGGCATTGAAGATCCAGCCGGCGGTGAGCTGCAGGATCTCCCCGGTCCCCACCGGTTCGGCCGGGGCAAGGTCAGGGCCGGGTTCCGGCGTGTGCGTGCGCTCCACCGTGACGGTCCAGTGCGCGTCCCGGCTGGACCAATCCGCGGAGAGTACGCGGTGGTGGTAGCGGATCAGGGAATCCACGCCGTATTCGGCGGCGGTCTCCTTGAGGTAGTGCAGGATGCTGGGGCCGTCGGCAATGGCTTTCTCTTCACGCCACGGCCGGAAGTCATAACCAAAGGTGTAGAGGTCCGAGTCGGAGCGGATTCCGGGGTAGCGGAACAGATCCCAGGTGCCGCCGGGGCGGCCGCGGGTCTCCAAGAGGGCGAGGGAGCGCCCCGGATGGTCCATGCGCAGGCGGCAGGCGGCGCCGATGCCGCTCAGACCGGCGCCGATGATCAGCACGTCCAGGTGTTCCATGTCGGTTTCCATAACTTCCCGCTTCGCGCCGTTGTGCCGGGTTGCCGGTGCTGAACCGTTCCTGCCGGATGGTTCGCTCCCGGTTAGCGCCGACCCTATCGGATTCCGCGGCCGGTAGCCGATGGAGCCGGACCTTTCCTCCACAACCTTCTTGCCGGCGGCAGTTTCCCTGATGGTTCGGTTCGGGGATAGGACTGACCGGTCCGTGGTGCGACGGTAGGGCGCATGGACATGGAACGAGGTGCGCCGGGCGCCGCACGGGTACGCACCCGGCGGCTGCCGGAAACCGGGTCGGGCCGACGGCTGCTGGGCACAGCGGGCGGGGACGCCGTCGTCGCTGTGCTGGTGGCGGAGGATCAGGCCCTTCAGGACGAAGTGGCCCGGGTCGCTGCAGCTGCCGGTGTGGAAATTCCCGTGGCTTCGGGCATCCCAGAGGCCCTGGCTTTAATGCCGGACTTGCTGCTGCTGGGCAGCGGGCACCTTCGGTTCCTGGCCGAACAGGGAGGACCGTGGCGTGTGCTCGCTGCCGCGGGAGCCGTTCAGGCCGGAACGGGGAAACCCGAGGTCATTGTGGTCAGCCTGGCGGAGGACACCACCGTCTGGGACGCAGCTGCGGGAAGTTCCGCAGGCCGGGTCGCGGTCCTCCCCGCAGCAGCCGGCTGGCTCGCCGGCTTTCTGGGCAGGCGGCGGAGCCTCTCCGGAGGTACGGTCCTGGGCGTCTTGGGTGGAGGCGGAGCCGGTGCCTCCACCATGGCCTGCTGGTTGAGCGCCAATGCCGCTGAGACGGGCCAATCGGTGCTGTTGATGGAAGGAGATGCCTGGGGAACCGGCTTGGAGTGGGCCCTGGGTGCTGCCGAGCTGGAGGGCATCCGGTGGCCGGACTTGGAGGGGCTGAGCGGCAGCCTGAATCCCGTACAGCTCGCGGCCGGGCTGCCGGCGCTCGCAGGCTTTTCACTTCTGGGCAGGGGGGCAGGGATACCTCCGGCTGATGAGGCAGTTGCCGCGGCAGTTGTGGAGGCAGCGCGGAGCGGATATCAGCTGACCGTTGTTGATTTAGGCCGGACCGTCGGGGCAGCGTCGCTGCTGCGTTTCTGTGACCAGGTGCTCTTGGTGGTCCCGGGCCGGACCGGCGGCGTCCTGGGGGCGCAGGCGTTGCTGGCTTACCTCGGGGAGGTGCCGGCCCACGTAGTGGTGCGCGGACCCCTCGGGAACGGATTGGACGAAGTCCTGGTGGCCGAAGCCCTGGGGTTGCCGCTGTCCGGTTACCTGCCCTTCCAGCGGGGAACCGGCCGGGAATACGGCCAGGTGCTGGCGGGTGCGGGACGGCCGCGGGTCAGGCGCGTGTCACAGCGGATTCTGGCGACGGTGTTGCCCCGGCCGGTTGGAGCGGCGTCGTGAGTATGTCCGGTGCCGGAAGCGGCGGAGTGCACCGCCAACGGCTGGGTCAGCCGATTGGGCCGGATCCGCTGTTGGCCCGGGTGCGGGACCGGATGCTGGCGCGCTCCGAACCGGTGACAGGAGCACGGCTGGCGGCGGCGGTGCAGGCCAGCGGGCAGTTGCTCGGTTCGGAGGGGACACTGCACGCGGTGGACCGCATGCGTGCCGAGCTGCAGGGCCTGGGGCCGCTGCAGCCGCTGGCATTGCTTCCCGGCGTCAGCGACATCTTGGTGAACGGTCCGGACCGGGTCTGGGTAGATGCCGGCCGCGGTTTGGAACTGACAGCCATCCGGTTTGCCTCCGACTCGGAGGTGCAGGCCCTTGCCACCCGCCTGGTGGCGGCCGGGGGCAGGCGGCTGGACGATTCCTGTCCCTGCGTTGATGTCCAGCTGCAGGGTTACCGCGTGCATGCAGTGCTCCGCCCGGTCTCCACCGGGTCTACGCTCCTGTCGGTCCGCATTCACCGGAACAGGTCCTTCACCCTTGCGGAACTGACACGCGGCGGAACCCTGGACCCGCAGTGTGAAGCCCTGCTCCGAACCATTGTCCGCCGACGCCTGAACTTCCTCGTCAGCGGAGCCACCGGCACCGGGAAAACGACGCTTCTCTCCACGCTGCTTTCCCTCAGCGGACCGCAGGAACGGCTGGTGCTGGTGGAAGACGCCGCGGAACTGGAACCGGACCATCCTCATGTGGTGGGCCTGCAGAGCCGGCACGGAAACGTGGAGGGCAGCGGGGTGCTGGATCAAGCCGAACTGGTGCGGCAGGCCCTGCGCATGCGGCCGGACCGCCTGGTGGTGGGTGAGTGCCGGGGAGCCGAGGTCCGGGAACTTCTGGCAGCGCTGAACACCGGCCATGACGGAGCCGGCGGAACCATTCACGCCAACTCGGCCGCGGGGGTGCCGGCCCGGTTGGCGGCGTTAGGCGCACTTGCGGGCATGGCGCCCGAAGCAGTGGCGCTGCAGGCGGCAGCAGCACTGGACGTGGTGGTCCATCTGCACCGGTCCGCCGGCACCCGCACCATTTCGGAGATCGCGGTCCTGGTGATCGCCGACGGGAAACTGACTGCCGTTCCTGCGTTGGTCCTCAGCGGAGGGGAATACCGGCGCGGCAGCGGGTGGGCGGAGCTCGAACGGCGGCTGGAGGTACGGGCAGCCGCTGACAACGGTGCCGGATCAGCGCCGGCGGGCAGTTAGCGTCGGCGTGGCAGGGCTGACCGTCGCAGTGCTCCTTGCCGTGGCATCGGCCCTGACAATCGGGTTTCCGCCGCTCCGGCCGCCGGTTGCCGGCCGCCTGGCTGCACGCAGAACGGAAGGCCAGCTTCTCCGACGGCACCGTCGGAATCGTCGGCACCGTCCCCCGGGGCTCGACGGTGATGCCCCGGCGCTGCTCGTGCGGGAACTGGCGGGGCTGCTGGCAGCGGGACGCTCGGCCCATCGGATCTGGGCGGACGCAGCCACACTGTATGAAGCGCCGGGTCCGGCGGAGACCTCCGTTCACCCCTTTTTCCCGGTGCTGCAGTCGGCCGCGGCGTCGGCAGCGTTGGGCCTTAGCCCGGTGCCGGTGCTTGCCGCCGCGGAGCATCCGGACGGCGGGGAAACGGATCCGGCGCTGCAGCAGCTGTGGTCCGGTTTGGCTGTCTGCCTGCGGGTATCGGAGCGGAGCGGCGCCCCGCTGGCCGCTGTGCTCAGCCGGTATGCCGGACAACTGGAAGCTGCCCGTGACGCCGCCTCGGACCGGGAGGCGGCAATGGCCGGCCCGCGGGCCACCGTGCGGCTCCTGACCTGGCTGCCGGGCGGCGGGATATTCCTGGGCTACCTGCTGGGCGGTAACCCGCTGCAGATCCTGACCGCGACACCGTTGGGGTGGCTCGCGGCTGCAGCCGGAACCGGGTTCTGGCTGGCAGGGCGTTTTTGGTCTTCACGGCTGGTGCGGAACGCCCAGACTCCGATTCAGGGCAATTACGGATGACCGGATTGCTGGTGTTCGCTTTCCTCTCGACGGCTGCCCTGCTCCTGACCGGAGCCGGCGGGCATCCGCGGCAGCAGCACCTCCGGCAGCATCTCCGACAGAGGAGCGTGCCCCGGCCGGAGGGCAGCACCGGCGACCCCGCGCTGATGCTGGACCTGATTGCGGCAATGTTGGAAGCAGGACAACCGCTGCCCTCGGCGTTGGCCATCCTGCGCGACGGTGTGGACCCGGCTACGTCCCGGGACCTCGACCGGCTCCTGCAGGCGCTGGACCTCGGAATTCCCTGGGATGCCTCGTGGCAGTTGTCCGCCGGTTCCGCTTCCACCGGAACGCAGCCATCGGGTGCAGAACAGATATCCCGTGTCGGCAGGGTACCAACCGGACAGGTCTCGGCACTCGCGGCACTCGGCCCGGCCCTGCGTTTCACGGCCGTTACGGGGGCCCCGTCAGCTGCGGTGCTTCATTCCCAGGCGGACGCCCTTCGGCGGCGCCGGCAGACGGAGAGCAGACGGCGGGCAGCTGCGCTCGGGGTCCGCCTGGTGATGCCGCTGGGGCTGTGTTCGCTGCCCGCGTTTGTGGCGCTGACCGTGGTGCCGCTGCTGATGTCTCTGCTTCCGGGGTGGACCTAACCGGTTCGGCAGGGCAACGTCCCTGTTCGTTCCTCCACAAGCCACCGCCGGACCGGGGTTGTCCCCACCGGTGTAGAGGCCGCGGCCTGCAACCGGCGGCCGGAGGCAGGATCAAATGACAAACCCTTTCAGCAGGAGGAAAGACACATGCCGCTCAGCACCAGATCCGTCTCCGCACCATCCCAAGCCGCTGCCCGCCCCGACATGGACGGGGGAGGGCCGGGGCCAACCTGCCCGAACCCGGAATCGGACGGCAGCCACGGGGTGTACAGCCTGTCCGGGCACACGGCCGCGGATAAGCCCCGCCTGACACTGGTGAAGCCGCTGCCGGAACCGCAGGCACCAGTGGATCCGCCGTGGACCGACCGGGATGCCGGTATGGCCACGGCCGAATATGCCATTGCCACGCTGGCCGCCGTTGCCTTTGCCGGTCTGCTGGCCATCATCCTGGGCGGCGACGAGGTCCGAGGCATGCTCGTCTCGCTCATCCGATCCGCACTGACCCTGGGGTAGGAGTGCAGGCCAAGAGCGCCGGGAGAAAGGCTTCGAAACAGGGCGACCGGGGAGCGGTGACAGCCGAATTTGCGGTGGCGCTGCCGGCGATCGTGCTTGTACTGGTCGGAGGATTGACCGGTATTTCGGCAGGTATCACCCAGCTTCGGTTGGAGGAAGCCGCCCGGGCGGCGGCACGCGAGGTCATGCGCGCAGATCAACCCGCCGCGGCGGCTGCCGTTCAGCGGCTGGCCGGAGATTCGGCCGAGCTGATCCTCTCTGCTGAGGGGCACTGGACGGCCGTGGAGGTTCGCAGTTCCCTGACCCTGCCCGTGCTGAGCCTGCTCCCGCTGGAACTTTCAGCCGACGCCGTAGCTTTTCCCGGGGACGGAGGCCTGCCGAATGGCGTTCCGTCCACCGGGTAAAGGTCAAGCCGATCCTGGGTCAGCAGTCCTGGGCGATGCCGACGTTGCGGCCGGGGCACAAAGTGACACCGCAGCCGTGGTTGGAGCCCACGTTATGGCCGGAGCCTGCGACGGGAAAGGCAGGGCGGCACCTGTCAACGCCGAGCCGAATGACCGGGGAGCGGGAACGGTTACCGCGCTCGCGATCTGCATGGTGTTGCTGGGGCTTTCCGTGGTTGCACTGGTGATGGTGCAGGCATCCGTGGCTGCTGTCCGGGCCGCCACGGCTGCGGATCTGGCAGCGCTGGCCGGTGCGGATGCCCTGCGCGGGCTGCCGCTCGGAACCTCCGCGGGCATGTACCTCGATGCCGGCGGGTCTGAAGCCGGCAACTTCGATGCTGACGACGGACTCGGTGCCGGAACCGGCGCCGCTAACACCACAGGCGATGCCTGCGGGGTGGCCCGAGAGGTGGCTGCGCGCAACACTGCTGCACTGCGCGGCTGCACCGCAGATCCCGGCTCCGGAACCGTCACCGTGGAAACGGAAGTCCAGGTCCCCGCACTGCCGGTTCCTGCCGTGGCCCGGGCACGAGCCGGACCTCCCGGCTAGGCCCGGCGGCCGTCCGGCTAGGGAGTAAGGGCCAGGGCCTCGTCCGGCGCATGGTCGAGCAGGACGTTCAACAGCGTAACGGCGCCCTTCTTATCCAGCGGATTGTTCTTGTTGCCGCACTTGGGGGACTGCACGCAGGAAGGACAGCCGCCGTCGCATTCGCAGGCACGAATGGCATCGCGGGTGGCTGCCAGCCAGATCCGGGCCGCCTCGTAACCGCGCTCGGCAAAGCCGGCACCGCCGGGATGCCCGTCGTACACGAAGATGGTCGGCTTCTCGGTGTCCGCATGCAGGGCCGTGGAGACCCCGCCGATATCCCACCGGTCACTGGTGGCCACCAGCGGGAGCATGCCGATGGAAGCGTGTTCGGCGGCATGCAGCGAACCGGGGAAATCGGCAGGGGCAAGCCCGGCCGAAACGAGGAACTTCTCATCGATGACAAACCACACGGCCTTGGTGAACAGTTCCTTGGCTTCGAGCTCCAGCGGCTCCTCGCCGAGGATCTCGTTCGAGATCAGGGCCTTGCGCTGGTAGGAGACCACCTGCGTGGTGACCTTCACCGTGCCGAAGCAGACCTGGATGCCGTTCCACTCGGAGGTGCGGTCCGTTTCCAGCACCTCCACCTGGGTAATGTCACGGGCCTGGGTGTAGAACTCCGGATTGGTGCGGGTGACCATGGCGCAGTGGTCGGCCTCGTTGAGCTCATCCACCAGGAACGTCTGCCCCTGATGGACGTAAATCGCGCCGGTATGCGCCTGGTACTGCGCCTGCGGGGAGTCCATGGTGCCCAGCAGCGTGCCCGTTTCGGTCTCGACGATGTTGATCGGCCCGCCGCCGGCGGCCCGCAGATTGACCATGGACGCGGCGCTTTCCGGATGCGTCCAGAACCAGCCGGAGGGCCGGCGCCGCAGATAGCCCTGGTCCACCAGCTGCTCCAGCAGCCCGCCCGCGGTGGGACCGAAGAGTTCCCGCTCGTCCGGAGTTATCGGCAGCTCGGCTGCGGCAGCGCATAGATGCGGTCCCAGCACGTACGGGTTGGACGGGTCGAAGACCGTCGCTTCCACCGAAATGTCGAAAATGGCCTCGGGATGGTGCACCAGATAGGTGTCCAGCGGATCGTCGCTGGCCACAAACGCGGCCAGTGCGTCCTGGCCCGAGCGCCCGGCCCGGCCGATCTGCTGGAACAGCGATGCGCGGGTGCCCGGCCAGCCGGCCACCAGCACAGCGTCCAGCCCGGAAATGTCGATGCCCAGTTCCAGCGCCGAGGTGCTGGCGATGCCCAGCAGTTCACCGCTGCGCAGCCGCCGTTCCAGCTCCCGCCGTTCTTCGGGCAGGTAACCGGAACGGTAGGCCGCTACCCGGTCCGGCAGGGAAGGATGTACCTCGTCCAACAGCCGCCGGGTGATGGTGGCAATGGTTTCGGCACCGCGGCGGGATTTGATGAAGGCGATGGTGCGGACCTGCGCTGCCACCAGGTTGGCGAGCAGATCGGCGGTCTCTGCCACCACCGTGCGCCGCGACCGTGCTCCGTTCTCGCCCTTCAGCTCGGTCAGTTGCGGCTCCCACAAGGCCACCGTGGTGGACCCGTGCGGTGAACGGTCCTGCGTCACTGCAGTGACCGGCGCACCGATCAGCCGGCTGAAGGAATCCGACGGTTCGGCGGACGTGGCCGAGGCGCCGATGAACACCGGATCGGCACCGTAGTACCGGCAGATCCGCCGCAGCCGGCGCATCAGGTTGGCGACATTCGAACCGAAGACCCCGCGGTAGCTGTGTGCCTCGTCGATGATGACGTATTTCAGGCGGCGGAAGAACCGCGCCCACCAGGCGTGGTTCGGCAGGACGCCGAAGTGCAGCATGTCCGGGTTGGCGAGCACCAGGTTGGCATGGTCCCGGATCCAGCGCCGGGCACCCGTGTCCGTGTCGCCGTCGTACGTCTCGGCCCGGACCGTGGGCAGCTGCAGCGACTTGACGGCGGCAAGCTGGTCGGCGGCCAGCGCCTTGGTGGGGGCCAGATACAGTGCGACGGCGCCGGAGGGCTCCAGCGTGGCGCGGTCATCGAGGGAAGTCCGGTGGATCGCGTCGAGGACGGGCAGCTGGTAAGCCAGCGACTTTCCCGAAGCCGTGCCGGTGGCAATGATCGTGTGCTGCCCGCTGTGCGCGGCTTCGGCAGCTTCCATCTGGTGCGCCCACGGCTCGTGGATGCCGCGGCGCTGGTAGGCGGCAACGACGTCGGGGTGCGCCCATTCGGGCCACGGCGCGTTAACGGCACGGCGCGCAGGAATGTGGTGCACGTGCATCAGCTGCTCGGGCTCGGCGCCGCCGCCCAGCAGCGGAATCAGGGAATCATGAAGAGCCACGTGCTCATTCTCCCACCCGGAAATCCGCGGGCACGCATGTTCACTGCCGGGGGAAAAGGGGGTGCGAAGATCAGAGCCGCGGCTCGAACATGACGACGGCGGCGAGGGACTCCCAGCCCAGGTACCGGTAGAGCTCCTGCCCCTCCAGCGAGGCGATAAGCAGTCCGGCGTCGGCGTCGTCCTCCAGGGCCAGCGCGGTCAATGCCCGCATCACGTAGCTTCCCAATCCCCGCCGCCGGTACGCAGGCTCGGTGATGATCCGGTCAAACACGGCGTAACCGTCGATCACGGCCACCCTTCCGGCGGCTATCGGCTGCCCCGCGTCGAGCACCGTTACGGTGCCCACCTTGTTCTCGTGGGTGCTTTCGGTTTCATAGCCGTCCCACGGCAGCACGGGGTACTCGATGTCCTGGCCCGCCATATCGGCCGCCATCAAAACCTCGTCGCTTGACCGGATCTGCATCCCGTACACCGATGCCGCGCCGTGGATTTCGTGAACCCGCGTAGTCACGATGGTGAACAGCCGGGTGGGGCTGTGCCGTGCGGAAGAAGCAAGGGCGGCGAACTCGTCATGGGAGGGTTCGAGAGCGAAATACTCCCAGTCGTTGGTCCGGTCATGCAGGAGTGCAGCCGGGAAGCGGCCCTCATGACGGGTCCGGTACCCCCTCGCCTGGGCCCACCCGGAGACCCAGGTCTCAAGCAAATCGTCATCCAGCGCTCTCATAGATGCACACTAGCGGCCACCCGGTGCGAACGGTATGCATCGGAGATGAAATGCGGATGCCTGCCTCGGTCTACCCTTATCTTGTGGCACTGAACCGAATCGCACTGTATTACGCTTTCACTCCCCTTCCCGACCCGGATGCAATCCGCCTCTGGCAGCGCGCACTCTGCGAAAAGCTGGGCCTGCGCGGGCGCATCCTGATCTCGCAGGACGGCATCAACGGCACCGTCGGGGGTGAGCTGGACGCCGTCAAGGCCTATGCGAAGGCCACCCGGGAATATCCCGCCTTCAAGAAGATGGACATCAAGTACTCCGAGGGCTCGGCGGAGGATTTCCCGCGCCTGAGCGTGAAGGTGCGCAACGAGATAGTGAGTTTCGGCGCACCGGGCGAATTGAAGGTGGACGAGAACGGCGTGGTCGGCGGCGGAACGCACCTGCGTCCCGAAGAACTCCACCAGCTGGTGGAGGAGAAGGAAAAGGCCGGCGAGGAAGTGGTCTTCTTCGACGGGCGCAACGCCTTCGAAGCACAGATCGGAAAGTTCAAGGGCGCCGTGGTGCCCGATGTTTCCACCACGCATGACTTCATCGCCGAACTGGAATCTGGCAAGTACGACGACCTCAAGGACAAGCCGGTGGTCACCTACTGCACCGGAGGCATCCGCTGCGAGGTGCTCTCCAGCCTCATGGTGAACCGCGGGTTCTCCGAGGTCTACCAGATGAAGGGCGGCATTGTCCGCTACGGGGAAACCTACGGCGACAAGGGCCTCTGGGAGGGTTCGCTCTACGTCTTTGACAAGCGGATGCACACGGAGTTCACGGACGACGCCGTGACCATCGGCCAGTGCGTGCGCTGCCAGGCTCCCACGAGCAAGTTCGAGAACTGCTCCAACCCGTCCTGCCGCAAGCTGACCCTGTACTGCGCGGACTGCGCATCGGACCCCGCCACGCTCCGCTGCCCTGACGGCTGCGACGGGTGACCTCCGGAAATACTTAGGCCGCCCCTAACTGCCTCTATACTTCCCCACCCGGCGTTGTTAGCATCGCGGGCACGGGCGCTGATGTCCGGAACAGGCCTGACCGGAACCGGCGTCTGCCGGGCACGCCGGGATCGGGCGCAGCCCAAAGGCGGGGGAGCATGGAAACGGTTGGCACGGCGGCGGACGCCGCAAAGAAGACGAACGAATGGGACCGGATAGTCGACGTCCTTGTGGTGGGATCGGGTGCGGCCGCGCTGACGGCGGCCATCACTGCAGCGGATGAGGGACTGGACGTCCTGGTCGTGGAGAGCACCAAACTCTGGGGCGGCACCACCTCCATTTCCGGCGGCGGTCTCTGGATGCCCAACAACCCCCTGATGAAAGCGGCAGGGGTGCAGGACAGCCAGCAAAACGCCCTCACCTATATGGAAGAGGTGATTGCCGACGTCGGGCCCGCCTCCTCGCGCGAACGCAAGCTCGCGTTCCTGCGCTCGGTGCCGGAAGTCGTGACGTTCCTGGGCGGTCTCGGGGTCCAGTGGATGCGTTCCAAGGACTACCCGGACTACTACCCGGACCGGCCCGGCGGAATGGTCGGCCGCTCCCTTGAGGTGAAGCCGTTCGACACGAAACTGCTCGGCCCCTGGTTCAAGCACTCGCGCGCCGCGGCGTCGGGCATTCCCGCGCCCCTGGCCACCGACGACGTCTGGGAGCTCTCCCGGGCATGGTCCACGCCGAGCGGGTTCATCCGCGGCGCCCGCTTCGTTTTCCGCACCCTCGGCGGGCTGGTCCGGGGCAAGCGGCTGTACGGTCTGGGTGGAGCCCTGTCCTCCTCGCTCATGTACATCGTGCGTAACCAGCAGACGCCGGTCTGGCTCTCGGCGCCGCTGACGGACCTGATCCAGGACGACGACGGCGCGGTGCTGGGCGCCGTCGTCCGCCGGCAGGGACGGGACGTCCGGATTCGGGCAAGGCACGGCGTGGTTCTGGGCGCCGGCGGCTTTGCACGGAACGCCGAGTGGCGGGAAAAGTACCAGGGCCTGGAGAAGGAGTACTCCTCGGCCCCGGAAGGCGACCTGGGCCAGGCCATCGACATTGTGGCCGCTCGGGGCGGTGCGCTGGCCCTCATGGACGATGCCTGGTGGGGACCGACCGCCGTTGGACCCAAGGGGAAGGTGACGTTCACGCTTGCGGAGCGGTCCATGCCGTTTTCCCTGGTGGTGGACGCGGCGGGCAAACGGTTCCTGAACGAGTCCGAATCCTATGTGGATTTCGGCCACCACATGCTCGAGAACAACAGGAAAGTACCGGGGGACCCCGCCTGGCTGGTGTTCGAGGCCCGGCACGCCCGCCGCTACCTGTTCAACGCCCTGCTGATCGGGCGCAAGGACTGGACGCGGCAGGGGCTGCTGCTTCGGGACGACACGGTTGCGGGGCTGGCGGAGAAGATGGGTGTGCCGCCGGCGGCGCTGCAGGCCACGGTGGAACGGTTCAACGGCTTCGCGCAGACCGGCATCGACGAAGATTTCCATCGCGGCGACACCGTCTATGACAACTACTACAGCGATCCGCGGGTGAAGCCGAACCCGAACCTGGGGCCGCTGGAGAAGGGACCGTTTTCCGCCGTGCGCCTGTACCCCGGGGACCTGGGCACCAAGGGCGGTCTGGTGACGGACACCGATGCGCGCGTGCTCCGCGAGGACGGCAGCGTCATTCCCGGACTGTATGCCGCTGGAAACACCACCGCCTCCGTCATGGGCCGGACCTATCCGGGGGCCGGGGCAACCATCGCACCGGCCGTAGTCTTCGGTTACCGCGCTGCCCGGCACGCGGCTGCCCACGCTCCCTCGGTTGTCAGCCCGGTGGAGGCGGCCGCACCGGCACCCGCACCGGCATCCGCACCGGCAGCGGACGTTCCGGTGCAGGGGACGGTCGGTTAGCGGGCTCACCGGCAGCAAGGCGTTCCGGGCAGTGACCGAACGTCCGGGCAGAGCGGACGGGTACTTCCTCGACTTGTTGGAGGTGCCCGTCCGTCGTTTGCACGGACCGCAGATAGCGCGGCCCTAGACTGGGGATGTGATTGATTTCTCTTCCGTTCCTTCCGCACCCCGCAGCCGTGACACCTGGCTTCTCAAGGCGCTCGCCGCCGATCTGGAGGAAGCCGGCTACACCGTAAACGGTGTGGCCGGGTTCCTTGGCGAGGAAGCATCGGCGGCCCTGCAGCGGGACCAGCTGGTTCCCGCCCTGCTGGCCTGCCGTGCGGAAGCGGAAGCCTCAGATCCCCGTCGGGTGGCGGTTCCCATCCAGCTTTGGCTTTTGGGGGAAACGGCTGAGCGGGCCGCACTGGACAGCGCGCTGCCGCGCACCGGCACCGAAGGCCTCCTGGAACTCGGGCTCATTGAACGCGGACGCATCTTCGGCACCTTCCGTGCAGCAGTGGACCTGCGCCCCTACGGCACCGATGACGGCGGCACCGGTTCCGCCGGCAATCCGGACGGTGATCTCTGGGTGGCCAGCGACCTGGGCAGCCACCAGCGTCCCGGCGTGCTGCGACGCGACCACGTCCTCGGCATCGGACAGGCTTCCCTGAGCCTGGCCCAGCTCACCGTACGCACGCCTGTGGGACGCGCCTTGGACCTGGGCACCGGATGCGGGATCCAGACCTTCCATCTGCTCCGGCACGCGGACCATGTGACGGCGACCGACGTTTCCGAGCGTGCCCTCGGCTTCACCCGGTTCAACCTGATGCTCAACGCCCCCCAGCTGGACATCGATCCGGACCAGCCCGAGGAGCGGTTCACCCTCCGGCTGGGCAGCCTGCTGGAGCCGGTGGCCGGCGAAAAGTTCGATCTGGTGGTCTCCAACCCGCCGTTCGTCATCACTCCGCGCACCGGCGGCGACAACGATGAAAGGTACACCTACCGCGACGGCGGCCTGGCCGGTGACGGCATCGTCGCTGCCCTGGTGGCCGGCCTCGAGGAGGTCCTGCGTCCCGGCGGCACCGCCCAGATGCTGGGGAACTGGGAGATCCCGGCCGGCCGGGACGAGGAATGGTCCGCCAGGCTCGAGGAATGGCTTCCGGAGGGGACGGACGCCTGGGTCATCCAGCGCGAAACACTGACCCCGACGGAGTACGCCGAAATGTGGCTCCGCGACGCCGCGCAGGGCCGCGAACGCGAGGAATACACTGCGGCGTACGCCGGTTACCTGGAGGACTTCGCTTCCCGGAATGTTGGAACTGTGGGGTTCGGCTCACTTTGGCTGCGCCGACGGCGGAAGCCCGGCGCCGAGCCGCTGCGCAGGTTCGAGGAAATCACCCACCCCATTGAACAGCCCGTGGGTCCGCACCTCGATGCCGCCGTACGCCGGTTCGACTGGGTCACCAGCCGCACCAAGCTGGAGAACGTTCACCTTCTGGTCGCCGAAGACGTTACTGAGGAGCGCCACCAGCGCCCCGGCGCCGAGCATCCGGGTGTGATTCTGCTCCGTCAGGGCGCCGGACTGCGGCGGACCAACCTCATGAGCACGGAGCTCACCGGGTTCGTTTCCGCCTGTGACGGCGAGCTCTCCGTGGGACAGATAGTCTCAGCCCTGGCCGCCCTGCTGGATCGCCCTGAACCGGAGTTTGGCGAAAACCTGATCGCGGAAGTGCGTAATCTGGTCTTGGACGGGTTCCTCGTTCCGGACCGCTGGTAGGTCCCGCGCCTGTCCCGGTGCGGGTCAGTGCCTGCGGTGCTTTCCGGTTACCCTAGTGCTGGGGCATCGCGCATACTGTCTGTGGATGTACCGGACTGCCGATGCACCAAAGCGCCGGAACAAAGCGCCCCAAAACTTATTTGAACCACCCCGTTACGTAGGAGAACAGTGCCAGTTAAGGCAACGGACAAGAAGACCGGCAAGAAGAAGCTTGTAATTGTCGAGTCTCCGGCCAAGGGCAAGACCATCGCCGGGTACCTCGGCGAAGGCTTCGAGGTGACGGCGTCGATGGGTCATATCCGCGATCTTCCGCAGCCCTCCGACCTGCCCGCGGACCTGAAGAAGACGGGCGTCGGCAAGTTTGCCGTGGACCTCGACAATGACTTCGAGCCGTATTACGTGGTGTCTGCGGACAAGAAGAAGAAGGTGGCCGAGCTCAAGGCCGCGTTGAAGGACGCCGACGAGCTCTACCTCGCAACTGACGGTGACCGTGAAGGCGAAGCCATTGCCTGGCACCTGCTGCAGGTGCTCAAGCCCAAGGTCCCCGTTCACCGGCTGACCTTCCCGGAAATCACCCGCGAAGCCATCCAGCGTGCCCTGCTGGAGATGCGCGACGTCGACGTCGCCATGGTGGACGCCCAGGAAACCCGCCGCATCCTTGACCGGCTCTACGGCTACGAGATTTCCCCTGTGCTCTGGCGCAAGGTCGCCCGCGGCTTGTCCGCCGGACGTGTGCAGTCCGTCGCCACCCGGCTCGTGGTCGAACGCGAGCGGGAGCGCATGGCGTTCCGCGCGGCGTCGTACTGGGACCTGGTGGGAACCTTCGCCACGGAAGCCGCCGAGAAATTCAAGGCCCGCCTGGTCTCCGTCGACGGCGCCCGCGTCGCCACCGGCAAGGATTTCACCGACCGCGGTGAGCTGAAGTCCAAGACCGCCGTGCACCTGGACGAAGCAGCTGCCGTCTCGCTTGCCGCCGGCCTGGAATCGGCGGCATTCACCGTCCGTTCGGTGGATACCAAGCCGTACACCCGCCGTCCGGCCGCGCCGTTCACCACCTCCACCCTGCAGCAGGAAGCCGGCCGCAAGCTGCGCTTCTCCTCGCGGGTGACGATGCAGGTGGCCCAGCGGCTGTACGAAAACGGTTACATCACCTATATGCGTACGGACTCCCCGGCGCTGTCGGACCAGGCCATCAACGCCGCCCGCCGCCAGGCCTCGGAGCTTTACGGCCCCGAGTACGTGCCCGAAGCCCGGCGCGTCTACAAGGGCAAGTCCAAGAACGCGCAGGAAGCACACGAGGCCATCCGCCCCGCCGGTGACTCCTTCCGCACCCCCGCACAGGTGGCCTCCTCGCTGCGCGGCGACGAGTTCCGGCTCTACGAGCTGATCTGGAAGCGAACCGTCGCCTCCCAGATGGCCGACGCCAAGGGTTCCACCGCTTCCGTGCGCCTCGGTGCGGTGTCCGCTGACGGGCGCGACGCCGAGTTTTCGGCTTCCGGCACGGTCATCACCTTCCGCGGCTTCATGGCTGCCTATGAAGAGGGCCGCGACGCCGCCCGCGAGGACGACGAGGCCGAGGGCACCGAAGGCGCCCGCCTGCCGGTGCTGAAGGCCCAGGACACCTTGACTGCTGCGGACATCGCTGCCGGCGGACATGAGACCTCCCCGCCGCCGCGGTTCACTGAAGCGTCGCTGGTGAAGATGCTCGAAGAACTCGGCATCGGCCGCCCCTCCACGTACGCCGCCACCATCTCCACGATCATGGACCGCGGCTATGTCACCAGCCGCGGCCAGGCACTCGTGCCGAGCTGGATCGCGTTCTCCGTGGTCCGCCTGCTGGAGGAACACTTCACGGACTACGTGGATTACGACTTCACCGCCGAACTCGAAGAAGACCTGGACCGCATTTCCCGCGGCGAGGCCGGCCGCGTGGAGTGGCTGAACCAGTTCTACTACGGCGACCGTGTGGAAACCGGCCTGCACACCATCGTGAACGACCTTGGCGAAATTGACGCCAAGGCGATCAACTCGATCGAGATTGCCGACGGCATTGTGCTGCGCGTGGGCAAGTTCGGCCCCTACCTGGAGCGTCCGCTGCCCGCAGACGCCCCCGAAGGGACCGAGCCCGAGCGGGCAAACGTTCCCGAGGACCTGGCCCCTGACGAACTCACCGCCGAAAAGGCCGTGGAACTGATGGAGACCGCCGCTCCCGAAGAACGCGTGCTGGGCACCGATCCGGAGACGGGCCGGACCATCGTGGCCCGCAACGGCCGCTACGGTCCGTACGTGATCGAGCTGATCCCGGAACCCACCGAAGAGGACCTGGCCAACCAGCCGGTGGAGTACTACAAGAACGGCAAACCCAAGCCTCCGAAGAAGCCGGTGAAGGTCAAGCCGCGCACCGGCTCGCTCTTCAAATCCATGAGCGTGGAAACGGTGACCTTGGACGAGGCGCTGAAGCTGATGAAGCTGCCGCGTGTCCTGGGCACAGACGCCGAAGGCAACGAGATCACGGTGCAGAACGGCCGGTTCGGTCCGTACCTGAAGAAGGGCACGGATTCGCGCTCGATCGGCTCCGAAGAGGAAATCTTCACGATCACGCTTGAGCAGGCGCTGGAGATTTATTCCCAGCCCAAGCAGCGCGGCGGCCGGCAGGCTGCGGCACCGCTGGCAGAATTCGGTGCTGATCCCGTGTCGGAAAAGCCGATTGTGGTCAAGGACGGCCGCTTCGGGCCGTACATCACGGACGGCATCACCAACATCACGGTGCCCCGCTCCACGGCCATCGAAGAGCTGACCCGCGAGCAGGCCATTGAACTGCTGGCGGAGAAGCGCGAGAAGGGCCCGGCGAAGAAGCCCGTGAAGAAGCGTGCGGCTCCGCGGAAAGCTACAGCGAAGAAGTAGGGACCGGTAGAGCCATAATGGAATCATGCGCCTAGGCGTTCTCGACATCGGGTCCAATACCGTCCACCTCCTGCTGGTGGACGCCCATCCCGGTGCCCGTCCAGTCTCCTTCGCCTCGCACAAGCGTCCGCTGCAACTGGTGTCCTACCTGGACGCCGACGGCGCGATAAGCGAGGCCGGGCAGGAAGAACTCATCGGGTTCGTCAACGAGGCCTGGAACTTCGCCCGCCGGCACGGCGCGCAGGACCTGCTGGCCTTCTCCACCTCGGCCATCCGGGAATCGGCCAACGGTGCCGAGGTCCTGGCCCGGGTGCAGCGGGAGACCCCGGTGCGGCTGGAGGAACTCTCCGGCGGAGACGAAGCGGCGATGACGTTCCTCGCCGTCCGCCGCTGGTACGGCTGGGGCGCCGGTTCCATCCTGGACCTGGACATCGGCGGGGGTTCCTTCGAAATGGCACTGGGCCAGGACGAACTTCCGGAAATCGCCCGGTCCCTGCCGCTCGGCGCCGGGCGGCTGACCCGGGACTGGCTTCCCGAGGATCCGCCTTCACCCAAGAGCATCAAGAAGCTGCGCAAGTACATCCGCGGGATGGTCGGGGAAGCGGCTGAGGAGTTCAGCGCCTTCGGCCGTCCGGACCTCGTTGCCGGAACGTCCAAGACCTTCCGGTCACTGGCGCGCATTGCCGGCGCCGCGCCGTCGGCCGCCGGACCGTTTGTGCCCCGTGTGCTCACGCTGGAGGACCTGTCCCTCTGGACCAAACGGCTGGGCGCCCTGAGTGCCCGGGACCGTGCCGGTCTGGACGGTGTGTCCGCGCTGCGCGCCCCGCAGATGCTGGCCGGAGCTCTGGTGGCGCAGGCCGCCATGGAAGCCTTCGACGTGCAGTCCCTGAAGATCTGTCCGTGGGCGCTGCGCGAGGGCTTGATCCTGCGCCGGTTCGACACCCTGCGCTTCGAAACAACCGGTGACCTGCCCCGCGGCCCCGCCGAAGGAGAGGAATTCCTCGTGGCTGCCGGGGCGGGTCCTTCCTCCAACGGAAAGCCAACCTGACATGCCGACGCCCCTGCCGCAGCCCGGACGCGCCGCCATTCCGGTGGCGTTGTCCAGCGCTTCCGTATACCCGCTGTCCGTGCATGACACCTTCGCGGTGGCTCATGACCTGGGCTATGACGGTGTGGAAATCATGGTCACCAACAGCCAGGTCAGCCAGGACCCGGAGTCCCTCAGGGAGCTGAGCGAGCAGTACCGGCAGCCGATCCTGGCCATCCACGCCCCCACCCTGCTCCTGACGCAGCAGGTCTGGGGTGCGGCCTGGACCAAGATCGAGCTGTCTGCGGCGATGGCCGCGGAAGTAGGTGCTTCCACCGTGGTGGCGCACCCACCGTTTAGGTGGCAGACGGGTTATGCGGAGAACTTCGCCGAAGGCGTGAAGGATATCGCCGAGCAATACGGCGTCACCATCGCCGTGGAGAACATGTATCCGTGGCGGGTGCGGGGGCGTGAGGCAAAAGCCTACCTGCCGCATTGGAACCCGATTCCTGAGCCGTATGAAAACGTCACCTGGGACTTTTCCCATGCTGCCATCGCCGGCATGGACTCCTTTGAGCAGATCCGGAAGCTCGGGGACCGGCTCCGGCACGTCCACCTGACGGATGGAACTCCCAACGGCAAGGATGAGCATCTGCTGCCCGGCGACGGCACGCAGCGGTGTGCGGAGGCGCTGTCCTACCTGGCCGACGCCGGGTTCGACGGCGTGGTGGCCGTGGAAGTCAGCACCCGAAAGGCCCGTGGCGCGGGGGAGCGCGAGGAACAGTTGAAGCAGACCCTGGAATTCGCACGGGAGCACCTCCGGCCCAAAGCCGTCCTGGCCGGGCACAGCGCCAGCTGACCGGCCGCCTTTGCCGGTCCGCAAACCCCTTAGAGCGGCATGACAGAATCGAAGTCATGGAAAGCGCACAGAATCCCCGACTGACATTCCTTGGCTGCGGCTCGATGAACGAAGCCATCCTCGGCGGAATCCTCGCCGGAGGCCTTGCCGCCGAGCAGGTTACCGCCACCGTCCGGCGGATCGAGCGGGCTGAAGAGCTTCGCACGGCGCACGGCGTCACTGTCCTTGCGGGCAGCGAGGATCCGGACGCGAACCGGAAAGCCGTCGCCGGTGCTGACCTGGTCATCGTCGGCGTCAAACCCGTGGGTGTGGCTGATCTGCTGCGGGAAATCGCCGCGGACCTGCCCCGCGGCGCCGTGGTCCTCAGCGTGGCTGCCGCCGTGCCGCTGCACCTGATGGAGTCGCTGCTGCCGGACGGCCAGTCCGTCATCCGTGCGATGCCCAACACCCCGTCCCGCCTCGGCCGCGGCGTTACGTCCATTTCCGCCGGCAGTTCCGCCGGCCCGGAGGCGATGGACCTGGCCCGCCGGGTGCTGTCCTCCACCGGCACCGTGGTGGAGGTGCCCGAAGAACAAGTCGACGCCGTTTCCGCTGTCAGCGGTTCCGGCCCCGCCTATGCGTTCTACCTTGCCGAGGCCATGGCCCGGGCCGGCGTCGAACTCGGCCTGGACCCGGACCTCTCGGCCCTGCTGGCCCGCGAAACGGTGGCCGGTGCCGGGTACATGCTGGCCGAGCCCGACGCCGATGCCCCGTCCCTGCGCCGAGCCGTCACCAGCCCCAACGGCACCACGGAAGCGGCCATCCGCACCTTCGACGAGCTGAACCTGCCCGGCGTGATCGAGGCCGGTGCCCGTGCGGCAGCGGCTCGGGCCGACGAGATCACGAAGCAGCTGACTTCTTAGTCCTGCCCGGTTCGTTGGCTCGCCGGCTGGCTGGGCCGGCTGCGCCGGCCTCCGGGTCTGGCTCCGGCGGCAACGAAATTCCTACGCTCGCAGAGCTCGCGCGGAATATTAAAGCCGCCTCCGCCAGGCCCTGCGGCCGGACGGTACCGCTGCCGCCCTCCGCCAGGCCCTGCGGCCGGTCGGTTGAGCCGCCTCCGCCAGGCCCTGCGGCCGGTCCGTGCCCTGCGAGGCAAGCACTGCGCCAGAATCCCTCCGGTTTGTCGGGATCCCTTCGGTTTGTGACAATCCCTGCACTGCGCCGTGCAGGAAAGTGCACAAACTGCAGGGACTTGCACAAACCGCAGGGAGCATTACCGACTCTGGCCCCGCGAGGCACATCCCCGCGAGGCATTCGTCCGTCCGCACCCGGGAAACCACGAAGCAGCTCACCGTCTGGCCCCTGTGCAGGACCTGCGCCTGCCGCTGAGAGGTGGCGTGTCGCCGCCGTAGGGTGTGGGAAGGCGCCGTGCCGCCGCCGTAAGGCGTGGCGGAGGCGGCTTTAATATTCCAAGCGAGCTCTGCGAGCGAGGAATTTCGTTGCCGCCGGAGCCACGCCTGAAGGCGACCCGGAAGGCCGAAAACCTACGGCCGCGCCGCGAAGCGTTCCAGCAGATCCACGTGGCCGGACACGATCAGGGTGTCACGGCTGGAGACCTTGGTGTTCGGTTGCGCGTAGGTGAAGTCCTCGCCCGGGGACTTCACGCCGACGACAGTGACGCCGTACTTGGCCCGCACATTGGACTCGCCCAGGGTGAAGCCCTGCGTCTCCTTCGGCGGGTACATCTTCACGATCGCGAAACCGTCGTCGAACTCGATGAAGTCCAGCATCCGGCCGCCCACCAGGTGCGCGGCCCGCCGGCCGGCGTCGGCCTCCGGATAGATCACGTGGTTCGCGCCGATGCGCGTGAGGATCTTGCCGTGGGCAGGCGTGATGGCCTTGACCCACAGGTGCTCGATGCCCAGGTCCACCAGGTTCACGGTGATGAGCACGCTGGACTCGATCGAGGTTCCCACGCCCACGACGGCGGCCGAGAAGTCCTCGGCGCCCAGCTGCTTGAGTGCCTCGATGTTCGTCGCGTCGGCCTGGACCACGTGCGTCAGCAGGCCCGAGGCCTTCTGCACCAGCGCCGGATCGCGTTCCACGGCCAGGACTTCGCGGCCCTGCCGGACCAGCTGCTCGGCGGTGGCTGCACCGAAGCGGCCAAGTCCGATGACCAGCACCGGGGCATTGTGGGGAGGTCTGTCAGCCAATGATCGGCCTTTCTTCGGGGTAGTGGTAAAGGGTGTTGCGGTGGCGCACGGCGAGGGCCGCGGCAAGGGTGATGGTGCCGACGCGTCCGGCGAACATCAGCATCGACAGGACGTACTTGCCCGAGGGTGGCAGGGCCTCGCTGAGTCCGGTGCTCAGCCCCACTGTGGCGAAGGCGGAAATCACCTCGAACACGACCGGCTCCAGGGACTCATCCGTAATGACCAGGAGCGCGGACGTGGCCACCGCCACCAGTGTGGCGCCCAGGATGGTCACCGAGATGGCCACCCGCATGGCGCCCTGGGGGATGGTGCGGCCGAAGGCGCGGACATCGGTGTCGCCGCGGGCCTCGGCCACCACGGCCAGGAACAGGACGGCGATGGTGGTGACCTTGATGCCGCCGGCCGTGGAGGCGGAACCGCCGCCCGCGAACATCAGCATGTCGGTGACGAGCAGGGTGCTGGAGTCCAGATCCGTCATGGAGACCAGATTGAAGCCGCCGGAGCGGGTCATCACCGAGGCGAAGATCGAGTGGATAATCTTGTCGCCCAGGGACAGGTCCCCGATGGTGCGGGAGTTGAACCACTCGAACGCACCCCAGATCACGGCACCGGCCACCAGCAGGATGGAGGACACCAGTATTGTCAGCTTGGTGTGCAGGTTCCATTTGCTGACCCGGGCCCGGGTCTGCAGCAGGACCATGATGACGGGAAAGCCGAGCGAGCCGATAAACACACCGAGCATCAGCGGAATGAGGATCCACAGGTCCTCTTCATACGGCACCAGGCCGTCGGAGTGCGGCGTGAACCCGGCGTTGTTGAACGCGGAGATGGAATAGAAGACCGCATGCCAGATGGCCTGGCCGGGGGACTCGCCCAGGATCATGAAGCGCGGTGCCATGATCAGGGCGAGGGCCAGCTCAATTACGACGGCGGTGCTGAAGACAATGCGCAGCAGATGGCCCACTTCGCCGAGCCGGCCCGTGTTCATGCCTTCCTGCGCCATGAGCTTGCCGCGGACGCCGAGCCGCTTGTTCACGGCCAGGGCCAGCAGCGAGGCCAGGGTCAGGATGCCCAGGCCACCCACCTGGATCGCGATCAGGATCAGCACCTGCCCGAAGGTGGACCAGTAGGTGGCGGTGGAGACCACGGTCAGGCCGGTGACGCAGACCGCCGAGACAGCGGTAAAGAAAGCATCGTGCAGCGGTGCGGATTCGCCGCTGCTGGAAGCGGCAGGCAGGCTCAGCAGGGCGGTGAACAGCAGGATGACCAGGCTGAAGACGATCAGCGCCAGCCGGGCCGGCCGGCCGGTGACCATTCCGCCCACGAACCCGCGGACCCCGGCAACAATGGCGGCACCGCTGCGCTGATCTTTCTCCAGCAGTGATTGCCGTGGGATTGCCATGGTGGTCAGATCTTTTCCGCGGGTTTCCGCAAGTAGTAGCACTTATCCGTCAGATGGGCGCGGACACCAATATCAGAGTAGCGCCCGCATCACGTAGCCTGTCTGCATGATCAGTTCCGGGCTAAGCCTTCCCATTATGCCGACGTGCATTGTCTGGGATGAATCCATGCTGGCTTACGACTTCGGTGCAGGCCATCCCATGAGCCCGGCGCGCCTGGACCTTACCGCCCGGCTGGCCCGTGAACTGGGACTTTTCGACCTCCAAGGGGTCTCCTTGGCCGAGCCGTATGTCGCCTCGGCAGCCGACCTGCTGACCGTCCACGGCTTCGACTACATCAGTGCCGTGCAGGCCGCCGGAGCCGATCCGGCGAACTGCAATACGCTGCTGGGGCTGGGTACCGAGGACACCCCCGCCTTCGCCGGCATGCACGAGGCCAGTGCCCGGCTGGTCGGCGGTTCCCTGGCCGCTGCGGACGCCATCCTGTCCGGCGAAGCTACGCATGCGGTCAACTTTGCCGGCGGGATGCACCATGCCGGCTATGAAAAGGCGTCCGGCTTCTGCGTGTACAACGACGCCGCGGCCGCCGTCGCGCGGCTCCTCGCCAACGGTGTGCAGCGGGTGGTGTACATCGACGTCGACGCCCACCACGGCGACGGGACGCAGAACATCTTCTGGGACGATCCGCGCGTGATGACCATTTCGCTGCATGAAAGCGGTCTGACCCTGTTCCCGGGGACGGGATTCGCCAATGAAACCGGCGGCAAGGCAGCCGAAGGAACCGCGGTCAACATCGCCGTCCCGGCGCGCACCTCCGACGCCGGCTGGCTGCGGGCGTTCCATGCAGTGGTTCCGCAGCTGACGGAGGCCTTCGCTCCGGAAGTGATTGTCAGCCAGCACGGCTGCGACAGCCACACGGATGATCCCATGACCAGCCTCCGGATCAGCGTGGAGGCGCAGCGGCAGGCCGCCCTGACCATCAGCGATCTGGCCGGCCGGCTGTGCGAAGGCCGTTGGATCGCCACCGGCGGAGGCGGCTACAACGTCGCCTCCGTGGTGCCGCGGTCCTGGGCGCTGCTCATGTCAGTGGCTGCCAACGGGCGGGTGCGTCCCGCCACCCCGCTGCCCCCGGCCTGGCGCGACTATGTGCTGGAGAAGCACGGAGTGAAGTCCGGCGAGACGCTGGGGGACGGGGCGGATATCTGGTGGCGGTCCTGGGAAGTGGGCTACGACCCGAATGACGAGATTGACCGGACCGTGATGGCCACGCGCAAGGAACTGTTCCCGCTGCACGGACTGGATCCGTGGTTCGACTAGCCGGGTGCCGGCCCGAGGCTGTTGGCGGGGAAACGGTAAAAACCTTTTCTTGACTGATTGTTCTTGAATGACTATTCTCAAACCATGGGTCGTCCACGTAAGTTTGAGGAAACGGGTGCAGTGGAAGCCGCCGCGGCGGTGTTCCGGCAGCGAGGGTATGCGTCGACCTCGGTAGACCACCTTGTCGAAGCGACGGGTGTGCATCGGGGCAGCCTGTACGGGGTCTTCGGGAGCAAGCATGGGCTGTTTCTGCGGGTTCTCGATGCGGTCGACGCGGCAAGCGGCTCGGATGAAAGCCTCGACGTGATCCTGGTCGGATTGCTCGAACTCGCCCCTACCGACCAGCGTGTCCGCGAGCGGATCACGGGTCTTCTCGAAGCGAACAACATCACCGAAGAGCAACTAGGCAGGCGCCTGCTGACCCGCGCAGGGCTGCGCAAGGAGAAGGATTCGGCATGAGCAGCAATAAAGTCACGGTCACCCCAGCGAACCTCGTGGTCGAACCGGTCGGGCTGAACAAGATGTGGTCGTTCAAGCGCCGCCTGCGGTTTCCACTCGAGCACGTCCGGGGAGCGACCTTCGATCCAGGTATACGAGACGAACCGAAGGGCTGGCGCGGTCCCGGCCTGGGACTACCGGGGAAGCTGTCCGGCACCTTCCATTCCGGTGGGAAAAAGCAGTTCTGGAATATTTCCGGATATGACCGCGCCGTCGTCATCACGCTCGATCCCGCGGAGCAATTTGACCGTCTTGTGATCACGGTCGAGGACCCGCACCAGCTAGTGGACATGATCAACAACGCAGCGGGCGCACGCTAGAGCAGCAGAACCGCGCAAAAACATCAAACAACGTCCTTGCCTCGTGCAGCTGGCCTTACGTTCCTTCGGGATGCTCCCGGTTCCATATCCGCTAGGGTAAATGCCATGGTCTTTGACGATGTGTTTGCAGTAATCGCGGAAGGTACGCGGCGAGAAATCCTGGGCGCCCTGCGTACCGGCGACAAGTCCGTAGGGGCACTGGTGGAAGAACTTGAGGTCAGCCAGCCCACGGTTTCCAAACACCTCAAAGTGCTCCGCGAAGCCGGACTCGTCTCCATGCGGGCCGAAGGCCAGCGCCGGTACTACTCGCTGGAGACTGCCCCTCTGGAGGAGCTGGTCCTGTGGCTGCGGGCCTTTGACCTTCCGTCACTCACGGAATCCCGCCTGGCGTCCGTTGCTGCAAGCCCGCAGCCCGCCACCGCGGCCGCCGCGGCGGCAGGCGCGCTGGTGCCCGGCGCCGCAGAGGCCCGCCCGCTACCGGTGGACGCGGGCGTGCAGAACCTCGGCCGCACCGTGGGACGGGCCGCCGAGCGGGCCGCCGACCTCTTCGGCCAGTTCCCTAAATTCCGCCGCCGCCGGCCCTAGGGACGCGGCACGCAGGCACTTTGGTCCGCCTCCATCGCATCCCCGGCGTCCGCGGGGCTAGCGTAGTCCTAACCGGGGGAATCCAACCTCTAAGGAGCAGCACATGGAACGTGTACTGACACGCGTACGCGACGACGTCTTCCGCCGCAATCCCGGTGAGACTGAATTTCACCAGGCCGTCGTGGAAGTCTTCGACTCCCTCGCCCCCGTGCTGCGCAAGCATCCCGAATTTGCCGAGGCCGCGATCCTGCAGCGGATCTGCGAACCCGAACGGCAGATCATCTTCCGGGTGCCCTGGGTAGACGACAAGGGCCAGGTGCAGATCAACCGGGGCTTCCGGGTGGAATTCAACTCCGCCCTCGGCCCGTACAAGGGCGGGCTCCGGTTCCACCCCTCGGTGTACCTGGGCATTATCAAATTCCTCGGTTTCGAACAGATCTTCAAGAACGCGCTCACCGGCATGCCGATCGGCGGCGGCAAGGGCGGCTCGGACTTTGACCCGCGGGGAAAGTCAGACGCTGAAGTGATGCGTTTCTGCCAGTCCTTCATGACCGAGCTGTACCGGCACATCGGCGAGTACACTGACGTTCCGGCCGGTGACATCGGCGTGGGCGGACGCGAGATCGGTTACCTCTTCGGGCAGTACAAACGCATCACGAACCGCTATGAATCGGGTGTCCTGACCGGGAAGGGCGTGAGCTGGGGTGGATCCCTGGTCCGTCCCGAAGCCACCGGCTACGGCGCGGTGATGTTTGTCGAGGAGATGCTCAAGACCAAGGGCATGAGCCTGGACGGGCAGCGGGTGATTGTCTCCGGGTCCGGCAATGTGGCCATCAACGCCATAGATAAGGCCCAGATGCTCGGCGCTACAGTGGTGGCCTGCTCTGATTCCTCGGGCTACATAGTTGATGAAAAGGGCATTGACGTTCCGTTGCTTCGGCAGATCAAGGAGGTGGAGCGGGGCCGGATCTCGGAATATGCCGAGCGCCGCGGACACTCCGTGAACTACGTGACGGAGGGTTCCATCTGGAACGCGGGAGCCGGCGTCGCCCTGCCCTGCGCCACCCAGAACGAACTGGATGAAGCAGACGCGCTGGCACTGATCAAGTCCGGGATCCGGGCCGTGGCCGAGGGTGCGAACATGCCGTGCACTCCGGCGGCCATCTCCGCCTTCCAGGCCGCCGGGGTGCTCTTCGGCCCGGGTAAGGCTGCCAACGCGGGCGGTGTCGCCACCTCCGCGCTGGAGATGCAGCAGAACGCCAGCCGGGATTCCTGGTCCTTCGAGCATACGGAACGCCGGCTCAGCGAAATTATGGTCAACATCCATGAACGGTGCGCCCGGACGGCCGAGGAATACGGCTCGCCCGGCGACTACGTGGTGGGCGCCAACATCAGCGGCTTCGTGAAGGTAGCCGATGCAATGCTGGCCCAGGGCGTGATCTAGGACCGGCTTGCACCGGCCGTGCCCGCGGCTGCGGAAAGAACTTCCACTATGGTTACTCCTGCCACTACAGTAGGGACCGTACGGGGCCATCAGTGACGCACGTCGCAACAGGCCGGTGACGCGATGTCCTTCAGCCGCAGGTGCTCCCACATGGCTTGCTGTGGGAAACGGCGGCAATGAGCAAAGGAACGGGACTAAATGGCAGACGAGGGAAACTTCTCGGATGTGCGGTTTCTGACGGTATCGGAAGTTGCCGACGTCATGCGGGTCTCCAAGATGACCGTGTACCGGCTGGTCCATTCCGGCGATCTGCCGGCCGTCCGTTTCGGCCGGTCCTACCGTGTGCCGGAATCGGCCGTTCAGAAGGTACTCCGCGACGCCGTCATCGACCGGCGTACAGACACCGCCTGAGCCCTGCACCGGGTACCGCGTCGGTGAACAGCGCCGGAACGGGCCGTTGTTCGTTGCTGGTATGCGCTGGCAAATTCCACAGCCTTGAAGCTGTACCCTGTTAAGGAACGTTTTAATTGTCGCCAGTAACTACCGGCAACCAGCCCCTCTGCCCACGGCAGCAGGGGAGGGGAACCGGTGACTCCTAATAAGTTTGTGAGGACTCTGTGGGTTCAGTAATCAAGAAGCGCCGCAAGCGTATGGCCAAGAAGAAGCACCGCAAGCTGCTTCGCAAGACCCGCCACCAGCGTCGCAATAAGAAGTAGATCCTTCTTAGCGACAGTTGTCAGCTGGCCCCCGCTGCACGTTCAGTGCCGGGTCCGCTAAGGCAGAGCCCGCCAGTCCTCAGGGATAGGCGGGCTCCGGTTTTTAAGGGGCTTTGGGTGGTGAGCTGGGCCGGGCGGTTAACGGGCCCGCACCCAGGAGAATCCCCGCCACAGGCCGTAGGTCGCCCCGGCAACGGTCGCGGACTTCAGGCCCAGTGTTGCTGCCCTGCGGCCTGAACGGAAGTCGTACACGGGCCAGTTGCGCTCACGGGCATGACGGCGCAGGCGTGCGTCCGGATTGATTGCCACCGGATGCCCCACCAGGCTCAGCAGCGGAACGTCGTTGTAGGAATCGCTGTACGCCCAGCAGCTTTGCAGGTCCAGGCCTTCTTTCTCAGCCAGTGCCCGGACGCCGGCAGCCTTGGCCGGCCCATGCAGGAACTCACCCACCAGGCGTCCGGTGTACATGCCGTCGGCGACCTCGCTGACCGTTCCGAGGGCGCCGGTGAGATCGAGCCGGCTGGCGATGACCGAAGCAACTTCGATGGGCGTTCCGGTGACCAGCCAAACCGGCCGCCCGGACTTCATATGCTGCTGGGTCAGCGCCCGGGTGCCGGGCCAGATCTTGGAGACAATCATCTCGTCGTAGACTTCTTCGCCCAGAGTGCGTACATCCTCCGAAGAGAGGCCAACAGCGAAGGCCAAGGCTGCATCGCGGACCGAGTGGACGTCCTTGAGGTTTTCACCCTGCAGCATGAACCTCAACTGTTTGCTCGCGAACCCGGCTGCTTCACGGATCGTGAAGACTTTCCGCTGGTACATTTTCCGGCCCACGTGGAACAGGCTGGCACCGCGCATGAGTGTATTGTCGACGTCGAAAAAGGCCGCTTCGCCAGGTTTGCCCGCCGCGTCCGTGGTTCCGGTGGCTCGGACTACAGTGGCTCGGGGCATGGTCCGAGTCTACGCAAAACCCGGCCTGAGCGCGGAAATCCGACGTATTGGGGCTATTTTGGACATATGAGTGAATCCGTCGGACCGGAAGTCGTCCTCCTTACCCGGCCGGGCTGCCATTTGTGCGAAGACGCCCGTCTGGTGCTCCGGCGCGTGGGCGAGGACCTAGGCATGTCCTGGCAGGAACGCAGCGCGGAGGAGGACCCCGAACTCGCCGCCCGCTTCGGTGAGGAGATTCCGGTGTTGTTCATCGACGGCGTTCAGCGGGACTTCTGGAAAATCGACGAAGCGCGGCTGCGGCGTCTGCTGGGGGCGTGATGGCACCCGAGGAAGTCCGGTCTGACCGAGCGGCTCTGGAGCGCGAGACGGCCAACAGCGACCAACCGGCCCCCACGACGCCGGCCGGCGCGGGAGCAGGACGACACATACCGCCGGCGTCGCTGGCGCGGTTGACCATCTACCTGAGGGCGCTGTCCGCCATGCTCGCCGACGGGATAGAACGTGTGTCCTCCGAAGAGCTGGCCGAAGCCGCCGGTGTGAATTCGCCCAAGCTGCGCAAGGACCTGTCCTACCTGGGGTCCTATGGGACCCGGGGCGTTGGATATGACGTCCCGTATCTCAGCGGGCAGATTTCCGCCGCGCTTGGCCTGACATTGAACTGGCGTGTAGCCATAGTAGGCGCCGGCAACCTCGGCCGTGCCTTGGCAGGCTATCCAGGGTTCGGCTCCAGGGGCTTCGAGGTTGTGGCACTGTTCGACGCCGACCCGATGGTAATCGGCCAGGAGGTGGGCTGGCTGAGGATCAGCCCGGTGGACTCGCTTGAAGCAGTGCTCGCGAAGACCGGGGCAAACATGGCGGTGCTCTCGGTGCCCGCCGAGGTTGCCCAGGATCTATGCGACCGCCTCGTGGAGTCCGGCATTACCAGCATTCTCAGCTTTGCTCCAGTAGTGCTCCAGGCGCCCGAACATGTCCAGATCCGCAAAGTGGACATGGCGACCGAACTGCAGATCCTTGCCTACCACGCACAGCGTTCACAGGTTTCGCAGATCGCCGCCCGCGCCCGCCTGGCGCGCTAGGACCGGATCCGCCTGCAGGGGTTCCGCTTGGGCTTCTACTTGGTGCTGGGGCTTTGTTTGGTGCCTTAGCGGCGGGAACGGCTGCACCGACAGGACCCGCCGTCGGAACCACGGAGCTGCTCCCTTGGTGAAGGTGATCGCGGCGCCTGCGACACCCAGTGCTGCTGCAAGTGACTGGGTCCCGGTACCTGCGTTCAGCGCATAGAACAGCGCCGTGCCCGCAAGGACCGCGGAGACTATCCGCGCCCAGCGGCGCTTTTCCCGAACGGCAACCGCGAGCAGGAGTGCGGTTCCCAGGATCACCAGGGCGTAGGCGAGCTCTACCGCCGCGAGCGTCCTGGCATAGTGGGTGGCGGTCACTCCGTACCGTTCGAGGAGGGACAGGACCGGCGGCAGCGAATCCGGTACGGGCGTCCGGGAAATGGTTGAAACGGTGCCCCACAGATTGAGCAGGCCGGCTCCCGAAATCAGGACGAATGCAGCTGCAATGGCAGGAACCGGGTTGCCGGTATTGGCCGGCAGACGACGTTGCACTGCCCGCACCACCACGGCTATCGCGTGCGCTGTGGTGCGGGCTGCCACGGCAGTTGCATGGGCAACGGTGCGGGTTACCACTGAGACGGTGTGTGCGACGGCGCGGGCTCCGACCGCTGTGACATGGGCTGTGGTTCGGGCGCCTACTGCCGTGGCGTGTGCGGTGGTTCGGGCGCCTACTGCTGTGGCGTGTGCGGTGGTACGGGCTCCCACTGCCGTGGCGTGCGCTGTGGTTCGGGCGGCTACCGAGGTGGCGTGCGCCGTAGTGCGGGCGGCTACCGAGGTGGCGTGTGCGGTGGTTCGGGCGGCTACCGAGGTGGCGTGTGCGGTGGTGCGGGCGCCTATGGCCGTGACGTGCGCTGTGGTTCTGGCTGCCGTCGTAACGGAGCGGGCGAAGGCGCGGGCTCCTACCGCTGTGGCGTGCGCTGTGGTTCTGGCTGCGACGACAGTCGCGTGGGCGACGGCACGCGCCGCTACCGATACCGCGTGGGCGGCGGCGTGAGCCGCTACCGATACCGTGTGGGCGACGGTACGGGCCGCTACCGATACCGCGTGGGCGACGGCGTGAGCCGCTACCGATACCGCGTGGGCGACTGTGCGCGCCCCGGCAGCAGTCGTGTGCGCGGCGGATTGGACCGCCGCTGATGCGGCGTGTGCAGCGGACACCATCCAATTCCAGAAGGTATGGGCCACGTTTTGGACCCAGGCCGAGGCGGCACGGGCTCCGGCGCCGACCCGGTTGGCCCCGGTCTGGACCGCAGCGCTGGTGGCATGGGCACCTGCTTGGACCTGTTTCGATGTTGCATGCGCCCCGGCCTGGACTCCGGCGGAAGTTGCGCGGGCCCCCGTTTGGACCCGCAATGAAACGGCGTGTGCCCCGCTGTGGACCCGGACCACTCCTGCACGGACCCCGGCGGAGGTTGCCTGCGCTCCGGCCCGGGCTCGATTCGAGGTAGCGTGCGCCGCGGCCTGGACACGAGTGGACGTGGCGCGTACCAAGCTGCGGAGCCACGTGTAGCTTCCCTGCACTCCGGTGCGGAGCCAGACATAGGTTCCTCCCGCTCCGACGCGGAGCCAAGCCGATATACCCCGGAGTCCTGAACCCAACCACGCAAAGGTGCCATGCAGGCCGCTGCCAATCCAGGCGAACATGCCCTGAAACCCTGCCCGGAGCCAGAGGTAGAGGGCATGGCCGCTGCCATCCTCCCCGGTCTCGGCGGACGGGCCGGGTCCAGGAGAGGTATCTCCTTCCCATTTCGGGGAGCCATGACCGTGGTTTGAACCGGTTACGGCGCCTCCGGAGACCGTCGGGGGATAGAGCGGTACTTCCGGGATGAAGATGTTCGTCCCTTCACGCTCCGGAGAGTCGACTGCCCGGTGCGGAAGGCGCAGGGGAATGCGTGTTTTTTGTTGCTGCGGGTTAGGAAGCAGAGCTGCCATGGTCCTCCCCTTCACGGCGGAACGGCACCTCCGGGGCACCTTGCGTAGCAACTCGCCGCCGGAAGAGAACACAACGCTACGCGGGCTCGACCGGCATGTGACCCCTCCGCCGCGAAACCCGATCCGGCAAGGGAAAAGTCCCGCCGAAACCGACGGGACTCTGCGTGGATGCCCGGGGACGCTGAGACGGGATGGTGCGCAGCTCAGTAGGGGTACAGCGGAGCCTTGCGGAAGTACGGGGTGGACGGCCGCAGATACAGCATCACGATTCCGGCAATTCCCAGCAGGCTGGACACCAGCGAAATCAGGCTCAGTGGGGAGGTGAAGTAAGCGCCCAGCATGGTGAAGATGCCGATCAAGGAGAAGGCGGCAAACACCGTGCCTAGAATGCGGGCCCAGTTCTTTCCCCGCCGCACAAAGAGCGCGATCAGCAGGTAGATTGCAAAACCGATCAGGGCCACAACGATGCCAAAGGAAACGAGGAAGGAGTTCACGCTGTCTCCGTCCAGGCCTGTTTCAGCGAACGCCTGCTCCTCCTGGGGGGTCATGATCGACGGCAGGCTGAACGAGGTGATGACGTTGTTGATGAGACTCAGCACGCCTGCAGCAATGATCAGCCACGATCCGATGATGACCTCGCGCGGGGCAGGGCCCTTCGGCGGCTTTACCGGCGGTGCATAGGTGTAGGGCTGGGTGTAGCCCGAGGGCTGTGTGTAGCCGGAGGGGCCGGACTGGTCGTAGGGTCCGCTGGGAGCGTACTGGCCGTACTGCGGCTCCGGACGGGATCCGGGACCGGTCCCGGGACCGGATCCGGGACTGGCAAATCCACCGGGATTCGCAGGGCCGTCTGCACCCGCGGGGCTGTTTGGACCGTCAGGATTGGTCGGGTGGTTGGGCTCGCGGCCCGGCTCGGGAGTGTTCTCTGGTGTAGTCATGTCCGCCTGCTTGCTGGTTGGTATCTCGAAGCGGCTGGACGAAGGTGCCATCGGCTTGGCCGGGGGCGCCCCCGCAGCCAAGCATCCAGCGTATCGCGGAGGGTCCGGGACGGTCAGGGGTCCCGGAAAGATGGTCCCGGAAAACAGCCCCAGAAAAAACAGCACCAGAAAAAACGGCCCCGGACCAATAGGTCCGGGGCCGCCCTGTGGGGGGGTAATGGGGGGTCTAGGCTGCTACGAAGGCTGCGTCAACGTTGATGGTGACCTTGTCGCCCACCAGGACGCCGCCGGTTTCCAGTGCCGCGTTCCAGGTCAGGTCGAAATCCTTGCGGCTGATGACCGTGCTGGCGGAGAAGCCGGAGCGGGTAGCGCCGAAGGGATCCACGGCCACACCGTTGAACTCCGTGTCCATAGCGACGGAGTGGGTGATGCCCTTGATCGTCAGGTCGCCTGTGATCTTGTAGGTGGAGCCGGCGCTCTCAATTCCGGTCGCCGTGAACGTCAGCTCCGGGAACTGCTCGACGTCGAAGAAATCCGCACTCTTGACGTGTGCATCACGGTTTGCGTCGTTGGAGTTGAAGGAATCAGCGGCAATCACCGCAGTGACCACGGTTTCACTCAGGGTCTCGCCGACCACGAGGGTCGCTTCGACCTTGTCGAAGTTGCCGCGGACCTTGCTGATGCCGGCGTGACGGACAGTGAAGCCCACTTCGCTGTGCGAGGCGTCGAAATTCCAAGTTCCGGTGGTGAGGCCGCTGGGGACCATGGAGAGCTCCTTCTGGTAGCAGTGCTGCCGGGAGGCCCCGACGGCACTTTCATGCATTTGCATACAGTGTTGCACGACTTGGTTAAAGGTTCAAGTGAAATGGTTCGGCGATTTGCAGAGATTTAGCTGACGGCTCCATCTCTGCGAAACTGGGACACATGTCCCGCTCATCCATACACCTCGTACGCCACGGTGAAGTCTTCAATCCGGACAAGGTCCTCTACGGACGCCTCCCGGAGTTCCATTTGTCCGACCTCGGGCGCCAGATGGCGGACCGCGTGGCGGAACACTTCATCGAAGAGCGGAGCAAGGGTGCCAACCTGGTCTACCTGGTTGCTTCGCCGCTGACCCGGGCCCAAGAGACCGCCGCCCCTTTGGCAGCCGGGCTGGACTTGGAGATCGCGACGGATGAGCGGATCATTGAGGCGGAAAACCGCTTTGAGGGCATGTCCCGCATTAAGAGCCAACTGCGCAATCCGCGCTACTGGCCGCTCCTGCGCAACCCCATGCGCCCCTCCTGGGGGGAGCCGTATGCCAAGCAGGTTGCCCGCGTGATGTCTGCCGTCGACGACGCGCGGATGCGTGCAGTGGAACTCGGCGGAGACAACGCCGAAGCGGTTTTGGTCAGCCATCAGCTGCCCATCTGGGTCACCCGGCTTGCAGCCGAGGGCAAGAAGCTCTGGCACGATCCCCGCCAGCGTGAGTGCACCCTGACCTCCGTTACCACCCTGGAGTTCGACGGCGCCGAACTCACCGGCGTGCGCTACGCCGAGCCCAGCGCGGACCTCCTTCCCGGTGCAGCAAATGTTCCGGGAGCATAATAGAATTACTACGCGTTGTAGAAGTGGCTCCTCCCTGCCGCGATGAAAGCTGGAAATCCTTGAAGAACCGCACACGCCCTGCTGAGCCGGAAGCCCTCGGGCGCCGCTCCTTCCTTCGGCTCGGTGCCGGGCTGGCCCTCGCCGTCCCCTTTGCCGCAGCTGCCGCCGGCTGTTCCACGGATGATCCCCTGGCCGAGCAGGCCAACGCAGGAGACAACAAGAACTACATTGCCGGCGACGGCTCCGTCACTGAGTACGACGCAGCAGACCGCGGCGAAGCAGTGCAGCTCACTGGAACCCTGTTTGACGGCACCGAGGTATCCTCTGCTGACTGGGCGGGCGACGTCGTCGTGCTCAACTTCTGGTACGCCGCCTGCGCTCCGTGCCGGAAGGAAGCCCCGGACCTGGTGGAGCTGCACAATGAGTTCGCAGGTGCCGGTGCCCGCTTCTACGGCGTGAACATCCGGGACGAGAAGGCCACCGCGGAAGCGTTTGAGCGCAACTTCAACATTCCCTACCCCAGCTTCAGGGACAAGGACGGCGGCGTGCTGCTGGCCATGACCAACTTCGTTCCACCGTCTGCCGTGCCCACCACGCTGGTGCTGGACCGGCAGGGCCGCGTGGCCGCCCGCATCCTCGGACTGGCCGACAAGGGCACCCTGAAGGCCCTGATCAGCGACTCGCTGGCAGCGTAGGGACAGTGTCCTTCCTTCCCGCCGTCGTGGCCCCGGTGGCCGAGTCCACCGCCAATACCTTTGCCGACACCGTACTGAACGGCTCCGTACTGCTGGCCATCCCCGTGGCTGCCCTCGCCGGCCTCGTATCCTTCCTTTCCCCATGCGTGCTGCCCCTGGTTCCGGGCTACCTCGGTTATGTCACGGGGTTGACCGGCGTTGACCTGCAGAAGCAGCGGCGGGGCCGGATGTTCGCCGGGATCGGATTGTTCGTGCTCGGTTTCTCCGTGGTCTTCGTGGCCCTGGGTGCCGGAATCGGACAGTTGGGTGCGTGGCTGAAAGGCTCCGAACAGGCCTGGATCTCGCAGGTCCTCGGCCTCGTCGTGATTCTGCTGGGCATTGTTTTCATGGGGGGCATGAGCTGGTTCCAGCGTGACCGCAAGATCGAAGCCAAGCCTCCCGCCGGACTCTGGGGAGCTCCGGTGCTCGGCATCACCTTCGGCCTGGGCTGGGCGCCGTGCATCGGTCCCACGCTTTCAGCGGTCCAGCTGCTTTCCTTCTCCGGCAGCGACGCCAGCGCCGCAAAGGGAGCGCTGCTGACCTTTGTGTACTGCCTCGGGCTGGGGCTGCCGTTCCTGCTCATCGCCGTCGGGTTCCGCCGCGGAATGGGTGCCCTTGGCATCTTCCGCCGCCACCGGCTGGCCCTGCAGCGTTTCGGCGGCGGCATGCTGATTGCCCTGGGCCTGCTGATGGTCAGCGGAGTCTGGAACCTGTGGATCAACCAGCTCCAAGGTTGGTTGGGTAACGTGACCCTGCCGATCTGATGCCAAATCAACGAATTCTGAGAACAGACGACCAATGAGAACACCTTGACCCCGGGACCGGATGACGTGACAGACAAAGCAACAACGCCCCGCCCGTCCAAGCCCCGCCCCGACAAGGGACGCCGGGACGACGTCGCGCTGCCCGCCCTCGGGCTGCTCGGCACGCTGCGCTGGGCCTGGAACCAGCTGACCAGCATGAAGACGGCGCTGTTCCTGCTGCTGCTGCTCGCCGTCGCCGCCGTGCCCGGTTCACTGTTTCCGCAGCGCCCCGCCGATCCCTCGGTGGTCACGCAGTACATCAAGGACAATCCCGAAACCGGGCCCTGGCTGGACCGCTTCCAGCTTTTCGACGTGTATTCCTCCGTCTGGTTCTCGGCGATCTACCTGCTGCTGTTCATCTCGCTGATCGGCTGCGTGATTCCCCGGGCCAAGGCCCACTTCAAGGCCATGCGCTCCAAGCCCCCGCGTACGCCGAGCCGGCTTTCCCGGATGCCCGAGTACGGCACGCTCACCGTGCCGGCATCCATGTCGCTTTCCCCGGCCGAAGCCGTGCGGGACGCCGCAAAGATCCTGCGCCGCCGCGGCTACCGCGTGGACATCCGGGATGAGGGCACCGACCGGCCCTCCGTCGGAGCCGAGCGCGGATTCGCCAAGGAAGTGGGCAACCTGGTGTTCCACACCAGCCTGATCGGCGTCCTGGCCTGCGTGGCTGTGGGCGGGTTGTTTGGCTACAGCGGGCAGAAGATCGTGGTGGAGGGCGAGTCCTTCGTCAACACCCTGGTCAGCTACGACACCTTCACGCCCGGCTCCAACTTCACCGAAGACCAGCTGAGCCCGTACTCGCTGACGCTGGACGACTTCGAGATCGAATTCGACCGTGAATCCGAGACCCACTACGGACAGCCCCTGGACTTCACCGCCAACGTGACGGTGAAGGAAGACCCCGAGGCCGAGGCCGAGGAACAGGTGCTGAAGGTCAACTCGCCCCTGACGCTGGGCGGCACCCGGGTGTACCTGGTGGGCAACGGCTACGCCCCGGTAGTGACGGTGCGCGACGGCGAGGGCAATGTGGCGCTGGAAGGCCCGGTTGTCGCGGTGCCCACGGATGCCATGTACACCTCCCTTGCCGTGATCAAGGCCCCGGACGCCAAGCCTGACCAGCTGGGCTTCGTCGGGTTCTTCCTGCCCACCGCCATGATCGACGACGCCGGTGTCAGCTACTCCGGTGACCCCGATCCGATCAACCCCCAGCTGAACCTCAACTCCTACTACGGGGACCTGGGACTGGACGAAGGCGTGCCCTCCAATGTCTACGTGCTGGAAACCGAAGACCTGACCCCGCTGAACAACCGCGACCTCGATGCCGGCGGCATCGTGCTGGGTGCCAACCAGACCTACGAGCTCCCCGACGGCAAGGGGTCCATCACCTTCAGCGACCTCAAGCGCTACGCGGCGCTGGACATCCACTACGATCCGGGAAAGACCGGTGTCCTCGTGTTCGCCGTGCTCTCCCTGTCGGGTCTGGCTGCCTCGCTGTTCCTGGCACGCCGGCGGGTGTGGGTCCGGGCAGGCCAGCATCCCGACGGACGGGTCATGGTCGAATACGGGCTGCTGGCCCGGGGCGAAGATCCCCGGCTGACCAGTGAAGCAGCTGCGCTCCGCAGCCTGTTCGCTGAGAAGTGGTTGGCACAGCAGGACGCAGAAGGAAAGAATGTTGGACGGGCCACCGTCTCTGCAAACGCAACGGCGGACAGCAATGCCGCAGAAGAATCAGGTAAGGACCAGTAATGCCCTCCATCGATTACACCCTCGCCCTATACAGCGAGCGCTTTATGCTGCTGGCGGCATTCGCCTACACGGTCGCCTTCCTGGCGTTCGCGTGGGACCTGGCGAAAAGCAGCAAGACCATCCGGGCGGTGGAGAGCCGGCTGGAACAGAAAACCGCCGTGCGTGAAACCGTTCCCGCCGGCTCCGGCTCCGGCAACGGCTCCGCCCGGGACTGGGATGCCGACGGCAGCCGCGAGGCGCAGACCGCCGACAGCGCCATGGGCTACACCGGTCCGCGGCGCAACGCAGCACGGGTAGGCGTGGCCCTGACCGTGCTGGCCGCAGCCGTGCATGCGGCCGGCGTCGTCACCCGCGGCATGGCCGCGCACCGGGTGCCTTGGGGCAACATGTACGAGTTCTGCACCACGGGCGCCCTGGTCGTGGCCGTGGTGTTCCTGCTGGTGCTGACCCGCCGGGACCTGCGCTTCCTCGGCACCGTGGTGGTGGGCCTGGTGCTCGTCATGATGATGGCTGCCACCATCGGATTCCCGACGCCGGTGGCACACCTGGTTCCCGCGCTGCAGAGCTATTGGCTGATCATCCACGTTTCGGTTGCCGTGATCGCCTCAGCACTGTTCACGCTGACGTTCGCCATGTCCGTCCTGCAGCTCCTGCAGGCGGACCGGGAAACTCGGATCCGCTCCGGACGCAAGGAACGGCTGCCGTTCATGCGCATCGTGCCTTCCGCGCAGAGCCTGGAAAACCTGTCCTACCGCATCAACGCAGTGGCATTCGTGCTGTGGACCTTCACCCTCATGGCCGGCGCCATCTGGGCCGAACAGGCGTGGGGCCGGTACTGGGGCTGGGACACCAAGGAAGTTTGGACCTTCGTGATCTGGGTGGTCTACGCCGGTTACCTGCACGCCCGTGCCACCCGCGGCTGGACCGGAACCCGTTCCGCCTGGCTGTCGATCGTCGGCTACCTGTGCGTGGTCTTCAACTTCACGATCGTCAACATGTTCTTCTCCGGACTGCACAGCTACTCCGGGGTCTGACGCTTCGCGAAACGGCCCGCCCCGGAAAATACCGGGGCGGGCCTTTTTGTCTGTTCGTACGTCGACGCCGGGAGTTCGTCGGCGGCACCGGTATTAGGCCAGGCGGCGGAATCAGCGCGGCACGGTGAGGAGGGTACGGATCGCTTCCTGGACCTGCGACTTCAGTGGCGCGTGCCCCGCAGCAGTGGCCTGCGCGGCGCCGTCGAGCAACCAGGCGACCCAGGTGGCCAGCTGTGGTGCCGGGACAGAGCTGTCGATCTCTCCGCTGCGCTGCCCGTTCTCCACCTGCCGGGTAAGGAACCCGGCAACGAGTTCGGCTTCAGCGGCGAGGGCAGCAGCGACTGCTGGGTCTGCCTCCACTCCTGCGAGGCCGGAAACGAAGACCGGATAGGAGGCATCGGACATCTCGGCCTCGGAGGAGGCGGCATAGCTCAGCAGGGCAGCAAGCCCGGACGCCAACTCCTCTATGCGGGCGAGACGTGCGCGTAGCTCGTCGAGGCCGTCCTCGAGGACGGCCAGAAGAACCTCGAGCTTGGTGGGGAAATAGTGGAAGAACGTTCCCGATGAAATCCCTGCTGCACGGCAGATTCCCGCAGTGGTTGCCCGGCTGAAGCCATGTACCGCGAACTCGGTGGACGCCGCTGTGACGATACTCGCTCGCCGTAACGCGTATTTTTGGGGATCAACGAAGCGGGACACGCCCCAAGCGTAGCATTCCCCGAGTCGCTGCTCTAGAGTGGCGACTCTATGAACCTTCAGCAGAGATTCGGCCTGTTTCACAGCCGCCCGGACTGGCGCGCTGCCCGGCGCCCGCGACGGGGTTGGCAGATAGTGGCGGTGGGTATCGCCATCGCGTACTCACCCATGTGGCTGCCGCGGATCCCGGGTGCGGCGGGAATCGCTCCGGGGTTACCCGGCCCTGCATCGTCGATCTTTTGGAATGCGCTTGCCGTCGGGGGCCTTGCTGTCTACGTCGCCGCCGTCGAGCGCCGCCGGCCGGCATCCATCGGTATGCGGAAACCACAGGGAAAGGACCTGGAGTGGGCGCTTTACCTTTTTGGCGTGTATATGGCCTGGCAATGGCTGATCCGTGCGGTGCTTCCCCCAACGGCAGACACGGGTACTGCCGTTATCGCCGCACTGCCTGTCACAGCTGTCCTGGGCATGATCGTGTCAGCGGCGGTATTCGAAGAGATCCTTTACCGGGGCTATCCGATCGAACGCCTCAGCGAACTCACCGGCAGGCGTTGGCTCGCCTACGCGCTGACCGTTCCACTTTTCATTGCGCCGCACATATTCTTCTTCGGCGTGCAGTGGCTCTGGACAGCGGGCGTGGGAGCCGTTGTGATCTATGTGCTCTACGCGAAAACCCAAAACCTGCCGGCGTGCATGCTGCTTCATCTAGGCATCAACCTGCCGATCCTCATACCGACGATCGCCGCTCACGTCGGAGGGTGAATTCCGGGCAGCCGGGGAGCTAGGCGCCGGGCTTGCCGTCGTCGTTCTGTTTATTCCTGCCTTCTTCCTTGGCCCTCAACTCGGCCTCCCGGGCCCGGAGCTCGGCTTCCTTCTGAGCCTGGCGGCGCCGGACCTCGAGATTGCGCAGGAACTCGGGATCGTCGTCGGGCGCCGAGGGGCGCCGGGGCTCGCGCGGCCCGGGGCCTGCGGAGGGACGGCCGAACAGGAACCAGAGCACTGCGCCCAGGACCGGAATCAGGACGATGGTGAACATCCAGGACACCTTGGAAATGCTGCGCACCTCGTTTGCCCGGGACATGAGGCAGTCAATGGCGGCGTAAATGATCACGGCAGCGACGATGATGACGCCGAACAAGACAAGACGGGGCATACGGCCATTGTAGTGGAGGGCACGGTCCGTGGCGCCGGGTGGACGGAAGGAACGCTAAGGACGCCGAGCGCCTAGAATGAAGGCGTGGCTTTCTGGAAATTTACTGCTCTCCGCCTGGGTTTGGTGGCCGTCTTCTTCGTAATCTGCATGGTGCTGCAACTCGGCCTCCTGCTTTCGGCACTTGCTGCCGCCGTGCTGGCCTGGTGCGTGACCTACCTGTTTGCCCGCGATATGCGGGACGAGGCGGCCCGCACCGTGCAGCGGCGCTTCACCGAGGAACGTGCGCCCAAGCGCAACCGCGGGGAACTGGATGATTCCGCGGCAGAGGACACCTTGGTGGCCGAGAACCCGGACGTGCAGATCGACAACGACCGCCGCCGCGACGCCTAGCCTGCCGCGACGCGGTAAGCCTAGGCCAGCAGGCGCGTGAGGACGAGCCCGGCGCCGTAGAGCACGCTGAAGCCGAGGTTGATCAGCCCGGTGTGTTTCAGGACCGGGATCAGGCTGGAACCCTTCTTGCCGGTGAGCATCAGCCCGCAGGGCAGGATGCACGCCGGAATGAGCAGCAGCACCAGCAGGATCCACGGGTAGCTGCCCGCGATGAAGAGCGGCAGCAGCAGGGCCAGGGCCAGCATCATCACGTAGCTGATCCGGGCCGCGCCGTCACCCAGCCGCACGGCGAGGGTCCGCTTGCCGGCCACCCGGTCCGTGGGGATGTCCCGGACGTTGTTGGCCATCAGCAGGGCCATCGCGATCAGGCCGGTACCGATGGCGCCCAGCACCGCGGCGGTGTTGATTTCCAGTGCCTGCGTGTATGTGGTGCCGAGGGTGGCGACGAGCCCGAAGAACACAAAGACGAAAATATCGCCCAGCCCCCGGTAACCGTAGGGGTTCTTCCCGCCGGTGTACCCCCAGGCCGCGGCGACGCAGCCGATGCCCACGAGGATCAGGTACGGGGTGCCGGCCAGGACCACGAGGGCCACTCCCGCCAGCATGGCGGCGGCAAAGCACCCGAAGGCCGTGTACTTGACCTGCTTCGGGGAGGCCAGCCGGGAACCGGTCAGCCGCAGCGGGCCCACCCGGTTGTCATCCGTGCCGCGGATTCCGTCGGAATAGTCGTTCGCGTAGTTCACGCCCACCTGCAGCAGCACGGCGATCAGGGCGGCCAGGACGGCGCGGACGGGAGAGAACCCCCCGAGGTCGTACGCGGCGGCGGATCCGATGATGACCGGCGCGATTGCCATCGGCAGCGTCCTGGGGCGGGCGCCTTCTAACCATTGGGCGGCTGTAGCCACGGTGTTTTTCCTTAGTTCTTGAGTTGAGACAGGTGCGTAAAGGCGGGTCAGTGCCGCGCGGCGGCCAGGAGCCGCAGCAGCGTCATCCGGTCCGCCTTGCCGTTGGGCAGCAAGGGCAGGGATTCAAGCAGCAGGACCACCTTCGGGACCGCAGCGGCGCCCAGCCGGGAGCGGACGGCGTCGCGGACCAGTTCGGGGTCCACGCTGCCCACGACGGCGGCACCCACCCGGGAGCCCCATTCGGCGTCATCCAGGCCCAGCACAAAGGCCTGATCGACGCCGTCCACCGTCTCCACGGCTTCGGCCACGGCCTGCGCGGAGATCTTGATCCCGCCGCTGACAATCACGTCGTCCAGCCGGCCCGAGACGGTGACCTTGCCGGCGTCGTCCACCGTGCCGGTGTCATCCGTGCGGAACCAGCGGCGTCCGGAGTTGAACCGGAAACGGTCCTCGGTCAGGTCCGGCCGGCCCATGTACCCGTCCGCCAGGACGTCACCGGCAATCCACAGGCGCCCCTCCCACCGGATGACGTCGACGCCGGGCAGCGGCACGCCGTCGTAGACGCAGCCGCCGCATGTCTCGCTCATGCCGTAGGTGGTCACCACGTTCAGCCCGTAGCCGCGGGCCTTTTCCAGCAGGGGAGCTCCGGCCGGTGCGCCGCCGAGCAGGATGGCGTTGAACCGGCGCAGCACGCGCAGGGTTTCCGGCGCCGGATCCTGCAGCAGGCGGTGGAGCTGGGTGGGCACCAGCGAGGTGAAGCGGTTGCGGTCCGTCATGTCCTCCGCGGCCCGGGTGAACACCTCGGCGCTGAACGGCACGGACAGGTCCATGAAGACCGGCTGCGTCCCGGCGTACAGGGAGCGGACCAGGACCTGGATGCCGGCAATGTAGTTGACCGGCAGGGCAGCCAGCCACTGGCCGTCCGCCTTCAGGGCCAAGGCGGTGGCCATCGAGGATGCAGCCAGCGCGTCCGTGCTGAGCATGGTCTGCTTCGGGGTGCCGGTGGAGCCGGAGGTGCTGACCACCAGGGCAATGTCGTCATTGGGCAGTTCACCGGTGAAGGCCTGGGCCGGGTCGGTGTGCGGGGCCACCGCGGGGCCCTCTCCGGCCAGCGCATCGGCCAGCGGGGAGAGCAGCATGCCGGCGTCGAAGCCGGGGGTGATCAGGACTGGGAGCAGTTCCAAGGAGGTCCTAGAAGTAGTAGGGGAACGAGGACCAGTCCGGGTTCCGTTTGGCAAGGAAGGCCTCCTTGCCCTCCACCGCCTCGTCCGTCATGTAGGCCAGCCGCGTCGCCTCGCCGGCAAAGACCTGCTGTCCGGCCAGGCCGTCGTCGGCCAGGTTGAAGGCGAACTTGAGCATCCGGATGGCCTGCGGCGACTGACGGGCAATGTCTGCGGCGTATTCCAGGGCGACCTTTTCCAGGTCTTCGTGGTCCACGGCTTCGTTGACCGCACCCATGGCGACCATGTCCTCGGCGGAGTACTCCCGGGCCAGGAAGAAGATCTCGCGGGCCTTTTTCTGGCCGATCTGCCGGGCCAGCAGAGCCGAGCCGTAGCCGGCGTCGAAGCTGCCCACGGTTGCATCGGTCTGCTTGAACTTGCCGTGCTGGCGCGAGGCGATGGTCAGGTCCGAGACCACGTGCAGGCTGTGCCCGCCGCCCGCGGCCCAGCCGTTGACGACACTGATAACCACCTTGGGCATGGTGCGCATCAGGCGCTGCACTTCCAGGATGTGCAGCCGGCCGGCGCGTGCCGGGTCGATGGTTTCCTTGGTCTCCCCCTCGGCGTACCGGTAGCCGTCGCGGCCGCGGATCCGCTGGTCCCCGCCGGAGCAGAACGAGTGCCCGCCGTCCTTGGGGGAGGGGCCGTTGCCGGTGAGCAGGACGGTTGCAACGTCGGGTGTCATCCGGGCATGGTCCATGGCCCGGTACAGTTCGTCAACGGTACCGGGGCGGAAGGCGTTGCGAACCTCCGGCCGGTTGAAGGCGATGCGCACGGTCGGCAGGTCCCGCACGACTGCGCCGTCGGCGTCGCGCTCCACCTGGCGGTGGTACGTCATGTCCTGCAGGTCCTCGAACCCGGAAACGAGACGCCACTGCTGCGGGTCGAAGATATCGGACACCTGTGCTGGAAGTTCTGTGCTCACAAACCGAGTTTATCGCCCGTGGGCAAAACCGCCGGACGGCGGGCCTTCGGTGCGGTAAGCCGCTGCCCGTGCGCCGGTGTTCCCCGCTCCGGAGGCAGTTCTCCGCTTACCCCTGTCGGGTCCGGGCGCCCTGCCCCAAGCTTGGATGTATGGCTGGCTCCGTTTCGGGGATCGATGGCCCCGCATCCGATGCAATGCTCGCTCTCGGCAGGTTCTTCACCCGGTGGGATGAAACGGGTGACGGCCGGGCCGTGTTCCGGGAAGGCGGCCGCGAGGGAGACGCCTTCTACCGGAACCGGTGGAGCCACGACAAGGTGGTGCGCTCTACCCACGGCGTGAACTGCACGGGGTCCTGTTCGTGGAAGGTGTACGTCAAGGACGGGATCATCACCTGGGAGGCACAAGAAACCGACTATCCCTCGGTGGGGCCGGATCGGCCCGAGTATGAGCCCCGCGGCTGCCCCCGCGGTGCGGCCTTTTCCTGGTACACCTATTCCCCCACCCGGGTCCGGTTCCCCTATATCCGCGGGGTGCTGCTGGAGATGTACCGGGAAGCCAGGCGGCGTACGGGAGACCCGGTGCTGGCCTGGGAGGAGATTGTTCGCGACCCGCAGCGCCGCCGTACGTACCAGCAGGCCCGTGGCAAGGGCGGGCTGGTGCGCTCCAGCTGGGCCGAAGCCCTGGAGATGACGGCCGCGGCGCACATTTCGACGATCAAGAACTACGGCCCGGACCGCTGCACGGGCTTTTCGCCGATTCCGGCCATGTCCATGGTGTCGCACGCGGCCGGAGCCCGGTTCATCAACCTCATCGGCGGGGTGATGAACAGCTTCTACGACTGGTACGCGGACCTTCCCGTGGCCAGCCCGCAGGTGTTCGGCGACCAGACGGACGTCCCCGAATCCGGAGACTGGTGGGATGCCACCTACCTGATGATGTGGGGCTCCAACATCCCGGTGACCCGCACGCCGGATGCGCACTGGATGGTGGAAGGGCGCTACCGCGGGACCAAGGTGGTCTCCGTTAGCCCGGACTATGCGGACAACACGAAGTTCGCGGACGAATGGCTGCCTGCCGCCGCCGGCTCCGACGGGGCGCTTGCCATGGCCATGGGACACGTGATTCTCAAGGAAAACTTCGTTGACCGGCGCGTGCCGTTTTTCGAGGGCTATGTGCTGCAGTACACCGACCTGCCGTTCCTCGTCACGCTCGAGGAGCGGGATGACGGCACCGTGGTGCCGGGGAAGTTCCTCACCTCCGCAGACCTGGGGCGCCGTGAAGCCAAGGCCTCCGACTCCGCGTTCAAGACGGTCCTGCTGGACCGCGGCGCCGGCACCCCGGTAGTGCCCAACGGATCCGTGGGATTCCGGTACAACGAGGCCGACGCCGGCAAGTGGAACCTGGACCTGCAGGGGGTGGTGCCTGCACTGTCCATCGCGGATGCCGCTACCGTCCGGCAGGGGATCAGCCGGGTGGACCTGCCTGCCTTCACCGAGCCCGGCGGCACGGGCTCCGTCCTGCGCCGCGGCGTGCCGGTGACCACGGTGGCGGGGAAAACCGTGACCACGGTGTTCGATTTGATGCTCGCCCAGTACGGGCTCGGGCGGAACGGGCTGCCGGGGGACTGGGCGGCCGGGTACGACGACGCCGGCACCCCCTACACTCCGGCGTGGCAGCACGAGATCACGAATGTGACTCCCGAAGCCGTGATCCGCACGGCCCGGGACTTCGCAGCCAACGCGGAGAAATCGAACGGCCGGTCCATGATCATCCTCGGCGCCGGCATCTGCCAGTGGTACCACGGGGACGTGACCTACCGGGCCATCCTGGCGATGCTGATGCTCTGCGGCTGCCAGGGCCGCAACGGCGGCGGGTGGGCCCACTACGTGGGCCAGGAAAAGTGCCGGCCCATCACCGGCTGGGCAGCCATGGCTTCGGCCGGGGACTGGAACCGGCCGCCGCGCTTCATGATCGGCACCGCGTTCTGGTACATGCATACCGACCAGTTCCGTTCGGACGGCTATTCCTCCGATTCGATGCAGTCGCCGTTGGCCACCGGACACCTGCGCGGGCTGCACACTGCCGATGTCATCGCGAAGTCCACCCGGATGGGCTGGATGCCTTTCTTCCCCCAGTTCGATGCAAAGAACTCCCTGGATGTTGCCGACGACGCGGCCGCAGGGGTGGCCCGGGGCGAGGCGAGCGACGAGGCGGGGTGGGTGGCGCAGCAACTCAAAGACGGGCGGCTGCGGTTCGCGGTGGAGGACGTTGACGCCCCGGAAAACTGGCCGCGGACGCTGATCCTGTGGCGGTCGAACCTGTTGGGCTCCTCGGCCAAGGGGGAGGAGTATTTCCAGAAACACCTGCTGGGCACGCTGAACAACGTTATGGGCGCGGATCACAGCGAGTCCCGGCCACGCGACGTCGTCTGGCGTGAAGACGCGCCGCAGGGCAAGCTCGATCTGCTCGTCTCCGCCGACTTCCGGATGACGAGCTCCACGCTGCTGTCCGACGTCGTGTTTCCCGCTGCCACCTGGTACGAGAAATACGACCTGTCCTCCACAGACATGCACCCCTATGTGCACGCCTTTACCTCTGCGATTCCGCCGCCGTGGGAAGCGAAGACGGATTACGACCTGTTCCGCCTGCTCTCGGAGGAGTTCTCCCGGCAGGCCGAGACGCACCTCGGAGTGCGCAGGGACCTCGTAGCCACCGCGCTCACGCATGACACGCCCGGGGAAATCGCGCAGCCCGGCGGGCACGCCCCGGATTGGAAGGGCACGGATATCCCGGCGGTCCCTGGAAAGAACCTGCCCTCCCTCGCCGTGGTGGAGCGGGACTATACGGCCATCGCCGAGAAGTTCGCCGCCGTCGGACCGCTGGCGGACAAACTGGGATTCACCACCAAGTTCGTGAAGTACGACGTGTCCCGGCCCCTGGCGCAGCTGGCCCGCAAGCACGGCGTTTTTGACCGGGGTGCGGCGGCGGGCCGCCCTGCGGTGGACACCGATGCCCGCATGGCCGAAGCGATCCTGCTGCTTTCCGGTACCACCAACGGGGAACTGGCACTGCAGGGTTTCCGCACCCTGGAGAAACGGACCGGCACGCCGCTGGCGGATCTGGCCGAGGGCGCCGAGGACCGGCAGATCACCTTCCGGGACACCCAGGACCGGCCGACGCCGGTGCTGACCTCCCCGGAGTGGTCCGGCTCCGAGACCGGAGGCCGGCGCTATGCACCGTTCACGATCAACATCGAACGGCTCAAACCCTTCCACACGCTCACCGGTCGGATGCATTTTTTCCTCGACCATGACTGGATCCTGGACATGGGTGAGGCGCTGCCGATCTACCGGCCGCCGCTGGACATGCACCGCCTGTTCGGAGAACCGCAGCTGGGCACCCGCGGGGAGCTCTCCGTGGCAGTGCGTTACCTGACTCCGCACAACAAGTGGTCCATCCATTCCGAATACCAGGACAACCTGCTGATGCTCTCGCTTTCCCGCGGCGGAACGTCGGTATGGATGAGCCGGGAGGACGCCGCACTGATCGAGGTGTCGGACAACGAGTGGGTGGAATGCGTGTCCAACTCCGGGGTGCTGGTGGGCCGGGCCATTGTCAGCAGCCGGATGCCGGCCGGGGTCATCTACGTCTACCACGCGCAGGAACGGATCATCGACGTGCCCAAGTCCGAAGCCACCGGCCGGCGCGGCGGCATCCACAATTCCGTGACCCGGATCCTGGTCAAACCCACCCACATGATCGGCGGGTATGCCCAGCTGTCCTGGGCCTTCAACTATCTCGGTCCCACCGGCAACCAGCGGGACATTGTCTCCGTGGTGCGCAAACGTTCCCAGGAGGTGCAGTACTGATGCGGATCATGGCTCAGACAGCAATGGTGATGGCGCTGGACAAGTGCATCGGCTGCCACACCTGCTCGGTAACCTGCAAACAGGCCTGGACCAACCGGGCCGGCACCGAATACGTCTGGTTCAACAACGTGGAAACCCGGCCCGGGCAGGGGTATCCGCGCAGGTACGAGGACCAGGAGCGGTGGAAGGGCGGCTGGGAGCTGAATAGCCGCGGCAGGCTGAAGCTCAAAGCAGGCGGGAGGCTGGCCAAACTCTTCGGCATCTTTGCCAGCCCGGTCCAGCCGGAGCTGAACGACTACTACGAACCCTGGACCTACGACTACGAAAACCTGATCAACGCACCTGCCGGCAACGACTTTCCCGTGGCCAAACCCAAGTCCCTCATCACCGGCCAGGACATGAAAATCACCTGGTCGGCCAACTGGGACGACAACCTGGGCGGGTCCGAGCAGACCGGCGGGCAGGACCCGGTGCTGGAGAAAATGCGCCGGGACGCGGAGGAGAAGGTGAAGCTGGAATTCGATTCCACCTTCATGTTCTATCTGCCCAGGATCTGCGAGCACTGCCTGAACCCCTCCTGCATGGCCTCCTGCCCAAGCGGTGCCATCTATAAGCGCGAAGAGGACGGCATTGTGCTGGTGGACCAGGACCGCTGCCGGGGCTGGCGGCAGTGCATCACCGGCTGCCCGTACAAGAAGATGTACTTCAACCACCGCTCCGGCAAGGCGGAGAAGTGCACGTTCTGCTATCCGCGCATCGAGGTAGGCATCCCCACGGTCTGTGCCGAAACGTGTGTGGGCCGGCTGCGGTACATCGGGATTTTCCTGTACGACGCCGACCGCGTCACCGAGGCTGCCTCCGTGCCCAACGAGCAGGACCTCTACGAGGCGCAGCTGGACCTGATGATGGACCCCAACGATCCGGAGGTCATTGCCGGCGCACGGGCCGAAGGCATCCCGGAGGACTGGCTGGACGCCGCCCGGCGCTCGCCGGTCTACGCCCTGGCCAAGGAAATGCGGGTGGCGCTGCCGCTGCACCCCGAATACCGGACAATGCCGATGGTCTGGTACGTGCCGCCGCTGTCCCCGATCGTGGACGTGCTGAAGGAGCAGGGGCACGACGGCGAGGCAGCGGAGAATCTCTTCGGCGCCATCGAGGCCCTGCGGATTCCGGTGGAATACCTCGCCGAACTCTTTACCGCCGGAGACACCGACCTTGTCACCGCAGTGCTGCGGAAGCTTGCCGCCATGCGCGCCTACATGCGGAACATCACCCTGGGTGATGAGCCTGACGAGCGGATCGCGGCCGACGTCGGCATGACCGGCGAGCAGATCGTCGCGATGTACCGGCTGATGGCCGTTGCGAAGTACGAGGAGCGGTATGTGATTCCCGCCGCGCACGCGGAGGACGCGCACAACCTCGAGGAGATCGGCTGCTCCCTGGATGTCGAGGGCGGTCCCGGGATGGGACAGACCGGGGTGTTCGGTGAGGCCTCCGGGCGGCCGATGCCCGTGGCGGTGGAGAACTTCGAAGCCCTGCAGGCCCGGCAGCGCGGCGAGGACCCGACGGGCAACGGCAACCTGGGCGGGCGGGTGAACCTGCTCAACTGGGACGGACGGGGCTCACCGCAGGGGCTGTTCCCGGCCAACAACAACCGCGGCGCACCCGATGAGGGTGCCGGCGAGGGCCTGGGTGCCGGATACGACCAGGCCGAGGGCGACGGGCCTGCATCGGATCAAGGCAGGGCTGATAAATGAGCCTGCTGGAGAAGCTGCTCGGCAAACCCGGGAAGGGCACCCTCGCGCCCGAGCCCTACGCCGATGCCCGGCCCGGCCGCAGCCGGGTGATCCGGCAGGCGGCTGCCCTGCTGCTCGAATACCCTGACGAGCAGCTGGTGGAACTGATCCCGGGAATCCGCGCGGCCCTGGCTGAAGCCGGGGTGCCGGCAGGGGAGCTGGAACCTCTCTTCGACTGGCTGTCGTCCCGGCCGCTGCCGGATGTGCAGGCCGCCTATGTACAGGAATTCGACCTGTCCAGGCGGCACAGCCTGCACCTGACCTACTGGACCGACGGCGATACCCGCCGCCGGGGCGAGGCGCTCGCCGCCTTCAAGGAGATCTACCGCTCCCACGCAGTGCTGCCGGAAGGCACCGAGCTGCCGGACTACCTGCCCCTGGTGCTGGAATTCGCCGCGAAGGTTTCCCCGGAGGACGGGTACGAACTGCTGCAGCGCTACCGTCCGTCAGTGGAACTGCTCCGGCTGGCCCTGCGGGACGACGGCCTGCCCTACGAGGGCATCTTGACCCTGGTCTGTTCCACCCTTCCCGGAGTCTCACCCGAGACCCAGGCCGCCGTGATGCGTACGGCGGGCTACGGTCCGCCCACCGAAACCGTGGGGCTGGAGCCGTACAGCTCGCGGCTGCTGCCCGTGAGCGAAAGGAGCCACCCATGACTGCCGTAGCTGCACCGCTGGATGTGCCGCCGCCGGAGAACGTGCAGGTGGGCGTGGACGACGTCATGCTGTGGGGAGTGCTGCCCTATCTGGTGCTGGCCATCCTGGTGCTCGGCTCCATCTGGAGGTACCGGTATGACCAGTTCGGCTGGACCACCCGGTCATCCCAGCTCTACGAGTCCAGGCTGCTGCGCATTGCTTCCCCGCTCTTCCACTTCGGAATCCTGGCGGTGATTGTGGGGCATTTCGTCGGATTGGTGATTCCGAAAACCTGGATGGACGCCATTGGACTCAACGAGGACACCTACCACTTCTTCGCCCTGAGCGTGGGCATCCTGGCCGGCGTAGCCACGCTGGTGGGGATAGTGCTGTTGATTTACCGACGCCGGACCACCGGCCCGGTCTTCATGGCCACCACCCGCAATGACAAGGCGATGTACATCTTCCTGCTGGCGGCGATCCTGACCGGACTGGCGACCACGGTCTTTTCCGTTTTCGACACGAACATCGTCAACTACCGGGACACCGTGGCGCCGTGGTTCCGTTCTGTCTTCATCCTGCAGCCCGACATCACGGGAATGACGGCTGCCTCCATGTCCTTCAAGATCCACACGGTCTTCGGGCTGGTGCTCTTTGCCATCTGGCCCTTCACCCGCCTGGTCCATGCGTTTACCGCGCCCGTGCACTACCTGTTCCGGCCCTACATCGTCTACCGCTCACGGGGTCCGCGGCCGGTTACGGGTTCGAGGACGCCGCGCGGCGGCTGGGACCCCGTGGGGACACCCGACCGGGACCGTCCGGGCGGTCCTTAGGAACTGAGTTCATCTGGCGGAAGGCAGGCAGCCCATGTCCACAGCATCTTCTCCTCCGGCCGCAGGCGCAGACCTCCGGTCCGGCCAGCTACGGAACCTGATCGTGGCAACCATTGCCTCCACGGTGGGGTTCTGGGCCTGGACGATCATCGGACCGCTCTCCAGCCGCTACGCCGCAGACATGGACCTGGGCGCCGGACAAACCTCGGTCCTTGTGGCCATGCCGATTCTGGTCGGCTCGGTGGCCCGGATCCCCGTCGGCGCCCTGACGGACCGCTACGGCGGCCGGGTCATGTTTACCGTGATCCTGGGGGTGACGGCGCCGCTGGTGCTGCTCACCGGAATCGTCGGCCAGTTGGGCAACTTCCCGTTCCTGGTGGTCATCGCGTTCTTCCTGGGCATCGCCGGGACCGTCTTCGCCATCGGCATCCCCTTCTGCTCGGCCTGGTACGAACGGAGCCGGAAAGGCTTCGCCACTGGGGTATTCGGGGCCGGCATGGTGGGGACGGCCGTGTCGGCGTTCTTCACCCCGCGGCTAGTGGCCGCCGTCGGCTACATGGGCACCCACATCACCATCGCCGTCGTCGTCGCAGCCATGGCGGTGCTGAGCTGGCTGATCCTGCGCGAATCCCCGGCCTGGTCAAAACCCACGGAACCGGTGCTGCCGAAGATCACCCACGCCTTCACCCTGCGCGTCACCTGGCAGCTGTGCTTCCTGTACGGGGTGGTGTTCGGTGCGTTTGTGGCATTCTCCAATTACCTGCCCACGTATCTGGGCAATGTCTACGATTACGACGCGACTGCGGCAGGAACCCGGACCGCAGGCTTCGCCGTGGCCGCCGTCATCGCCCGCCCGATCGGCGGCACCATCGCGGACAAGGTGGGGCCGAAGCTGGTCACGCTCGCATCCTTTGCCGGCACGGCGGTCCTGGCCGTTATCGTTGCCCTCCGGCCCGAGGAGGAGGAGGTCTACGGTACGGCGTTCATCCTGATGGCCTTGTTCCTGGGACTGGGCACCGGCGGAGTCTTCGCCTGGGTGGGCCGTGCCGCTCCGGCGCAGGACGTAGGTACCGTCGGCGGGATTATTGCCGCCGCCGGAGGGCTCGGCGGTTACTTCCCGCCCCTGGTCATGGGGGCAACCTATGACCCGGCGAACCGCAGCTATTTCGTAGGCCTCATGCTGCTTGCGGTCTTTGCCGCCGTCGCCCTGCTCCTGACGTTCACGGTGCGCAACGGCGGCAGGGTGGATATCCGCTCCGCTACCTGAGCCCTTTGCCTCAGGAGCCCGGCGGGTAGAGTCGGAGCATGGGTGCAACTGAACTGATTCTGGTCCGCCACGGCGAATCCGCCGGTAATGTGGCCGCTACCCGCGCGGGCCGCGAGGGCGCCGAACGTATTGACCTTCCCTGGCGGGACCCTGACGTCCCGCTCAGCCCCGACGGCGAGCAGCAGGCTGCAGCGCTTGGCCGCTGGATTGCCGGGCTTCCCGCCAAGGAACTGCCCGACTCCGTCTGGTGTTCGCCCTACCTGCGGGCCCGGCAGACGGCGGAACTGGCGGGGCTGGCCGGCCTCACGGGCGGCATGCGGGTTGATGAGCGCCTGCGGGACCGGGAACTGGGGATCCTGGACCTGCTGACCTCCGCCGGCGTCGCAGCGCGGTATCCCGAGGAAGCCGAACGCCGGTCCTGGCTGGGGAAATTCGCCTACCGTCCGCCGGGCGGCGAGTCCTGGGCCGACGTCGCCCTGCGGCTGCGTTCGGTGTTCCGGGACCTTGACGACGAGGAAGACGGCAAGCGTGTGGCAGTGGTTTGCCACGACGCTGTCATCCTGCTGATCCGCTACGTCCTGGAACGGATGAGCGAGCAGGAACTGCTGGACACCGCCGCCGCCAACAGCGTGCGGAACGGCTCAGTGACCCGGCTGGTGCGCCCAACCGGTACCGGGCCCTGGAAGCTGCACACCTTCAACAGCGTGCTCCATCTGCAGGACAGCGGAGCACCGGTCACCGAACATGCAGGAGAAACTGATGACATCCACCCCCGCTGAGCTTGTTACCCCCGCGCTGCTGCGCGGCTGGCGGCTTTCCACCGAGGCCTCCGGCAAGGAGGACCGCGGCACCGTGCTGGTGATCGGCGGCGCCCGGAGCACTCCGGGAGCGGTGATGCTGGCAGGGCTTGCCGGGCTGCGGGTCGGCGCCGGCCGCCTGACCATGGGTTTGGCGGAATCGGCGGCGATCGCCGTCGCCGTGGCGATCCCCGAATCCGGAGTGGTGGGACTGCCTGAGGAAGACGGCGGAATTGACGGCGGTGCGGCCGGCAAGCTGCTCGAATCCGATCTTTCGACGGCGTCGGCAGTGGTCATCGGCCCCGGCCTGGACGACGCCGAGCAGGCTGCGGCGCTCTTGCGGTCAGTGGTTCCGCTGCTCGGGGAAAAGACCCAGGTGGTACTGGACGCCTTTGCCCTCGGCGTGCTGCCCGGGCTGCCGGAACTTTACGACACCCTGGCCGGCCGGCTGGTCCTGACCCCGAATGGTGCCGAAATCCTGCGCCTCCTCGAGGACGAGGATGCAGACGAAGACTCCCTGGACCTGCCGAAAGCCTCCAAGGAGGTGGCACGGAAATACTCGGCGGTGGTCAGCGCGCACAACGTCATTACCGCGCCTGACGGAAGGAGCTGGGAAGTGCCGGCAGGGAACTCGGGCCTGGGTACTTCCGGGTCCGGGGATGTCCTCGCCGGTGCGGTGGGCGGATTCCTTGCCCGCGGTGCGACGCCGGAACAGGCAGCGTGCTGGGGCACGTATCTGCACGCGGTGAGCGGGGACCGGCTCTCCGCCTCGCGGGGCCCGCTCAGCTTCCTGGCACGGGAACTGCTCGAGGCCATGCCTCCGGTGATCGCGGAGTTGAGCTAGCGAGGGGCTGTATCCCGGCAGAACGGCCCATATCCTGAGGTAATGACAGCGAACGAATACCGGACCGGTCCGTCGGGGCGCCCTGCGGCCCAAATCCCGTGGCTTTCCTACCGTTTCACTCGCCGTGACGCGGTGGCAGCTGGCTTCTACGTAGTGTTCCTGCTGGTCCTGAGCTTTGCGCCCGGACTCGTTATGCCTGTCCTGGTGATGCTGGTTCCGGATCCGGTTGCAGCCGCCTATGTCCTGAACCTGGCGTTTTACGGGGTTGCCGGTCTGCTGGCCTTCCTGGCGGCCCGGCCGTACGTGGTGCGGGAAACGAAGATCCTAGCCACCCGGCCGGTGCTGTCCCTTTCCCTGATTCCCGCCGGCGTCATCGCCATGCTCATTGCCACCATGATCGGGGCGCTGCTGAGCGGGCAGGTCGAAACGGCGGTAAACCAGGAAGCCGTAGAGGGATTCGTGGGGTCCGTGTCGCCCTGGCTGGTGGTACCGCTGCTGGTGGTGCTGGCACCGTTTGTCGAGGAGTACATTTTCCGGCACCTGCTGATCGGCAAACTCAGCCGGTACTGGAATCTCTGGGGCTGCTGCATCCTGTCGGTCCTGTTGTTCGCCTCCATCCACATTGTGGGCAAGGAATCCCTGTCCCTCCCGGTCCTGATGCCTTACCTGGCGATGGGTGTCACTCTTGTCGGCATCTACGTCTGGGCCGGAAACAACTTCATGCTTTCCTACGGTGTGCACGCCGCGAAAAACCTGCTGGGTGTCATCCTCATCTACAGCGTGCCGCCGGAGCTGCTGCAGCAGTAGCTACCGTGCCGTGAGGTGCCTACAGGGCCTGCCCGGCCCCGGAATCCGCACGGATCCCGGGGCAGAACCAACGGCTAGGAGCCGGCTTTTTCGATCCGCTCAGTTTCCGGTGCCCGCACCAGGGAGCCGTTGCATGGAACCACCCGCTCCGGCCGGGCCAAGTAGAAAAAAGAGCTCCGGGCATCGGAATCGAATCCGCCCGGCACCATGAGGGTGGAATAGCGCTGGCACCACTGCGGGGTGTCGACGGCGGCCTCAAGCGCGGTGGCCACGGCCCGAACATTGTGGAACCACATCAGCTGCTGGGTGCCTTCGGACACCAGGTAGATGAGGTCCAGCTGCGGATCGGCCGTGACTTCGACGTCCGACCACTGCTCCCAGCCTTCGAGCCGGCGTCGGTGGATCCAATGGATGTTGTGGCCCGGGGCGAAGCCGCTGCAGTTGCTGAGGCCGGATTTGCTGACACTGGAAATGCTCACAGTGGGTTCCTTTACAGGTTGTCCTTGCCTGCAACGGACGAAGCAGGCCGCTTCGTCATCCGAACCACCCGCCGAACAGTGGGGTTGGTGTGGGGCCAGTCGGAGCTTTTGTGCCCGGGGAACCGGGCGGAGGCCACATCTCGTGAAGCTGAAAACTACTCTAGCGGAGGCCACTGACATTTCGACAGGGGACCGTTTTCGGAGCCCTGGTGGACGTTTGGCGGCGGGCGCGTAAGGCAGACGCCGAATCTATGGCTCGCGAGGAGCGTCTTCTTAAGTTAGGGGAACGGTTCATCGTCGCCGTCGCCGTCGGTGACCAGGAGCAGATTTGGGAAGCAGCGGAAAAGAAGATCCAGGCGCTGCGCGCGATAGCTGATGCCGACACGTCGCGGGCGGAGGCGGGCAAAGGGTGGGTGCGTCTGGTCCCTGCTGAAGCCATTAATCCCCGGGAGCATAGTGTGGCTGGTACTTCCAGGTACAAACTGCTTTCAACGCTGAATCCGGTGTACCCGCTCGAAGGGTAGTGGCAGCTAGTCCTTTCCGAACATGAGGCCTAAGCCCACGCCGCCGAGGTAGCCCGCTAGTGGCTGACCTTTGGCATCCGTCGACGGCCCCCACGAAGGAGTCCACATCATGTCCAGCCCCAAGCCTCAGGTTCTGGTGGGTGTCGTTATCGGGAATACCGCTGCCGCGGTGGTTGAGGAAGCGGCAGCGTTCGCCGAACATTTCGGAGCGGATTTGGTTTGTGCCAATGTAGACGACTCCACTGAGAGGGTCGAGGAACGGCCCGACGGCTCGGTGGTGTCGGTACCCATCGACCCGGACCGGCCCTTTGAAAAGACCGAGGTTTTTGATCCCGGGCTGCGTGCAGAGATCGCGGGAATCTTAGACCCGCGGCCCGTGAAATGGTCTGTCCGTGCGCTGGCGGGTGGTCCGGGGCAGGAGCTTGCCCGGCTGGCCGACGAGCTGGACGCGGTCATGATTGTCGTCGGCACGCGCGAATCCGGTGTCCGGGGTGAAGTTGAAAAGTTTCTCAACGGCTCCGTTGCGGTGCATCTCGCCCACCACCAACGCCGTCCGGTTGTGATGGTCCCGCTACACCCGGTCATCGACGATGCCGACCTACCGTGGAAAAGGGAGGAATAGGCTGGCCGAATGAGCAATGTCACGGGCCACTCTGTACCGGAGGATGGCAGAACTGGACGCCCGAGAATGGGTGGGTAGCGCTGAAGCCTAGCGGAGCCAGCAGGCCCCGGACCTGCCGTTCCCCCCTCCTGTGCCTTGGTCATCCCCGCCGCCGGAAGGGCTGGCGGGAGACGG